>NZ_JBHXVP010000002.1:210554-591291 GCF_042672245.1 Rhodococcus sp. NPDC127527 | reverse complement strand
GCTCCCCTCGGGAGCCGCGCGGCCGCAGTCGTTTTAGCGTTCGGCGATCAGTTCTCGGCGGCCAGCTGACCACAGGCCGCGGCGATCTCCTGGCCGCGGGTGTCGCGGACCGTGCACGAGACGCCCTGCGCGATGACGCGGCGCACGAACTCGCGCTCGACGTCCTTCGGCGCGGCGTCCCACTCGCTACCCGGCGTCGGGTTCAGCGGGATCAGGTTCACGTGCACCAGCGAGCCCAGCGCCTTGTGCAGCTTCTTGCCGAGCATGTCTGCCCGCCACGGCTGGTCGTTGACGTCCTTGATCAGCGCGTACTCGATCGACACCCGGCGACCGGTCTTGTCGGCGTAGTAGCGGGCGGCGTCGAGCACCTCGGCGACCGACCACCGGTTGTTGACCGGCACCAGGGTGTCGCGCAGTTCGTCGTCGGGGGTGTGCAGCGACACCGCGAGCGTGACGGACAGCCCCTCGTCGGCGAGCTTGCGGATCGCCGGCGCGAGGCCGACCGTCGAGACGGTGACCGAACGCTGCGACAGGCCCAGACCCTCGGGCGCCGGGGAGGTGATCCGACGTACCGCCGCGACCACCCGCTTGTAGTTCGCCAGCGGCTCACCCATGCCCATGAAGACCACGTTGGAGAGTCGGCCCTCGCCACCCGCGACCTCGCCGTCCCGCATCGCGGCGGCCGCGGAGCGGACCTGGTCCACGATCTCGGCGGTCGACAGGTTCCGGGTCAGGCCCGCTTGGCCGGTGGCGCAGAACGGGCACGCCATGCCGCAGCCGGCCTGGCTGGAGATGCACAGCGTCGCGCGGTCCGGGTAGCGCATCAGCACGCTCTCGAGCAGCGTGCCGTCGTTCGCCTTCCACAGCGTCTTGCGGGTGGTGCCGTCGTCGCAGGCGACGTGCTTGACCGGGGTGAGCAGCGTCGGGAACAGCGCGTCGCCGACCTTCTCACGCACCGACGCGGGCAGGTCCGTCATCTTGGCCGCGTCCGCCTCCAGCCGGCCGTAGTACTGCCTGGCCAGCTGATCGGCCCGGAACCCGGGCAGGCCGAGCTCCTGGACGGCCGCGCGCCTGCCCTCGGAGTCGAGGTCGGCGAGGTGCGTCGGCGGCATGCCGCGACGCGGGGCGTTGAACACGAGCGGGACTGAAACGGCCATAGTGTCCCCCAGTGTCCCATCGAAGGGCCGTGACGGGCGAATGTGAGCGCGCAATCACACCCTCTGCGCGTGCCGATCGCGCCACGGGCACCCCGCGGTCGTGCGTCCGCGCACATTACTTACGCAAACTAGCTCGGTGTGTCCGGCCCGAGGACGATGGAAACCGTCGTCCCGATCACCGGAGGAGTTGCTGTGACCATTCACGCGGAGCGTCGCGGGGTTGCCACCCCACCCGATCTCGCCCGGTCCTGGCTGCTGGTGCCCGCAACCAAGCCGGAGAGCTTCACCCCGCCCGCCGAATCCGGGGTGGACGCCGTCATCCTCGACCTCGAGGACGCGGTGTCCCCGGCCGCCAAGCCCGCAGCGCGTGCCCGAGTGGCCGACTGGCTCGGCAGCGGCGCCAGGGCCTGGGTCCGCGTCAACGACGCCACCACGCCGTACTGGGCCGACGACCTCGCCGCGCTCGCGGCGGCGCCGGGTCTGACCGGGGTGATGCTCGCCAAGACCGAGAGCCGCAGCCAGCTGGACGCGACCGCGGCCCGGCTGCCCGAGGGCACCCCGATCCTCGCGCTCATCGAGTCGGCGATCGGCCTGGAGTCCGCCCCCGAGATCGCCAGGGCGGACGGAGCCTTCCGGCTCGCGTTCGGCAGCGGCGACTTCCGCCGCGACACCGGGATGAGCGACGATCCGATGGCCATGGCGTACCCGCGGGCCCGCCTCGTCGTCGCCAGCCGCGCCGCCGGGCTCCCCGGCCCGATCGACGGACCGACCCTCAGCACGAACGAGACCGTCCTGCAGCGCGATTCGGATCTGACCGCGTCGATGGGGCTGACCGGCAAGCTCTGCATGCACCCCGACCAGGCCGTCGCGGTCAATCGGGCACTGAGCCCCACCCCGGACGACGTCGCCGGGGCCCGGACCGTGATCGCCGAGCTCGGCGAGAACGGCGAACGGGTCCGCGACGGGAGCGACCTGCCGCGCCTGGCCAAGGCGAAGAAGGTTACGGAGCTCGCCCGGTCGTTCGGCCTGGACTGACGCCGGATCGTCTCAGTACAGCAGCCCGGCGGGCGCACGCCTGGTGTGGATCCGGTACCCGACCTCGAGCGCGAGGCCGGGGGTCTGCTCGTAGGCACGCTGGGCGATCTTGCCGCTGAACTCGATCCCGAGCACGGCGCGCAGGTCCTCTCGGCTGTCGAACTCCCACCGGGTCCGCACCCGCGAGAGCTCGAAACCCTGGGCGTCGAAGAACGCCTCCACGGCCGCCGGGTCGTAGTGCGGCAGGTCGGCGCGCATCCACGCGCCATACCCGCCGACCGTCGCGTCGAGGTCGACGACCGCCAGCACCCCGCCGGGACGCAGCACCCGCATCGACTCGAGGATTCCCGGCCCGCACCCGGCCCCGAAGAAGTACGCGGTGCGCGCGTGCACGAGGTCGACGCTGTCGTCGGGCAGCGGGATCCGCTCGGCCGACCCGGCGAGCACCTCGACCGCCGACCCTGTCGCGCGCATCCGGTCGCGGGCCCGCGCGACGAGCGGCGGGTGCGGTTCGACCCCGATCACGCTGCGGGCGTCGCGCGCGAACAGCGGCAGGTGGAACCCGGTACCGCAGCCCACGTCCAGCACATCGCGCCCGGACCAGTCGGCGACCGCGCGCAGGGTGTCGAAGATCGCTCCGTCGACGTCCTGCGCGCGGTTCTCGGCCTCGTAGATCTCCGGCCAGTGCCAGATGTTCGGGCTCGGGATCGGCCCGGTGCCGCGGCGTTGACGGGTCATGACCTACAGCAGCGCGGTCAGCACCAGCCAGGTCACGAACGCCGACGGCAGCAGCGAGTCGAGCCGGTCCATGATGCCGCCGTGACCGGGCAGCAGGGTGCCCATGTCCTTGATCTCGAGGTCGCGTTTGACCTGCGACTCGACCAGGTCCCCGAGCGTGGCGACCACCACCAGCAGGATGCCGAGCGGCACACCCTTCCACCACGCCGCGTCGAGCAGCAGGGTGACGGTGAGCACCGAGCCGATCACGCAGAACAGCAGCGAGCCGGCCAGGCCCTCCCACGACTTCTTCGGACTGATGGCGGGCGCCATCGGATGCTTGCCGAACAGCACCCCGGCCGCGTACCCGCCGACGTCGGAACAGACCACGCCGATCATCAGCACGAACACCCGGTCGGCGCCCTTGTCCTGCAGCACCATCAGGGTCGCGAACGACGCCAGCAGCGGAATCCAGGCGGCGACGAACACGGTGATCGCCACGTCGCGCAGGTAGTTCTGCGGCGTCGCGTCGAGCCCCTGCTCGACCAGCCGCCACACCAGACACACCAGTACTGTGCCCGCGAACCCGGCGAGCACACCGGTCGTGCCGTACGGCCAGCCGAGCCAGATGATTGCCTGGCCGCCGAGGATCAGCGGGATCCGCGGTACCAGGATGCCGGACTCGCGCAGGCGCTTGGCGACCTCCCAGGTCGCCACCGCCATCGCGGCCGCGACGATCACGAACCAGAATCGCGACGCGAAGATCAGCGTGACGATGAGGAGGACGCCGAGGCCGCCGCCGACCCCGATCGCGGCGGGCAGGTTGCGCCCGGCCTTCGAGGTCGCTGCGGTGGCCGTTGCCGCCGGCGGCGAACCGTCGGGCGCTGAGCCTTCGGTAGGCACCGCCTATACCTCCAGCAATTCGGCTTCCTTGTGCTTGACCAACTCGTCGATGTGCGCGACGTACTTGGCCGTGGTCTTGTCGAGCTCCTTCTCAGCCCGGCCGACCTCGTCCTCACCCGCCTCGCCGTCCTTCTGGATCCGGGACAGCTCGTCCATCGCCTTGCGTCGCACGTTGCGGATCGAGACCTTCGCGTCCTCGCCCTTGCCCTTCGCCTGCTTGACGAACTCGCGGCGACGCTCCTCGGTGAGCTGCGGCACCGAGATGCGGATGATGCTGCCGTCGTTGCTGGGGTTGAGCCCGAGGTCCGAGTTGCGGATCGCGGTCTCGATCGGCCCGAGCTGAGCGGCCTCGTACGGCTTGATGATCACCATGCGCGCCTCGGGCACGTTGATGCTCGCGAGCTGGGTGATCGGGGTGACCGAGCCGTAGTACTCGATGTGGATCCGGTTGAACATGCCCGGGTTCGCCCGGCCCGTGCGGATGCCGCCGAGGTCCTCCTTGGCCACCGCGACGGCCTTCTCCATCTTCTCCTCGGCGTCGAAGAGAGCTTCATCGATCACGGTGTTCCTCCAGGCTCGGCGGGTGCGGTGTGTGGTTCATGACTTGACGAGTGTTCCAATTTTCTCACCGGCCACCGCGCGCGCGATGTTCCCCTCGGTGAGCAGGTTGAACACCATCATCGGCATCTGGTTGTCCATGCACAGGCTGAACGCCGTCGCGTCGGCAACCTGCAGGCCCTGCTCGATGACCTCGCGGTGGCTGATCTCGGTGTACATCGTCGCGGCGGGATCCACGCGGGGATCGGCGCTGTAGACACCGTCGACGGCCTTGGCCATCAGGACCACCTCGGCGCCGATCTCGAGGGCGCGCTGCGCGGCGGTCGTGTCGGTCGAGAAGTACGGCATACCCATGCCGGCACCGAAGATGACCACGCGCCCCTTCTCGAGGTGACGGACGGCGCGCAGCGGCAGGTACGGCTCCGCGACCTGGCCCATGGTGATCGCGGTCTGCACGCGGGTGTCGATGCCTTCCTTCTCCAGGAAGTCTTGCAACGCAAGGCAGTTCATGACGGTGCCGAGCATGCCCATGTAGTCGGAGCGGGCCCGGTCCATGCCGCGCTGCTGCAACTCGGCCCCGCGGAAGAAGTTGCCGCCACCGATCACCACGGCGACCTGCACACCGGTCTCGACGACCTTCGCGATCTGGCGCGCTACGGTCTGCACCACGTCGGGGTCCAGACCGACCTCGCCGCCACCGAACATCTCGCCACCGAGCTTGAGCAGGACGCGCTTGAAGCCGTCTCGTCGCGGTGCGGAATCAGTTGGGGCGGGTTCGGTCATGGCTCTCCTGTTCTCCGGCGGGCCGCGGTGGGCGCCTGCGGCCAGCATGAATCGGCCACCGTGGACCCGTTCGGTCACAGATGACGTCTCCATCCTGCCTTATCCGGCCCCGGGAATGGTGGTCGGGGCCGTAGGCTGCGCGCGGCGCGCCACACTGCCGCGTCGCGACGACGGGAGAGACATGATCCTCGACAGGTTCCTCGTGACCGATCAGGTGGCCGTGGTGACCGGCGCAGGCCGAGGGGTGGGCGCGGCGTCCGCGGTCGCGCTGGCCGAGGCCGGGGCGGATGTGCTGATCGCCGCGCGCAGCCAGGACCAGCTCGAACAGGTCGCGGAGCGGGTACGGGCGACCGGCAGGCGGGCACACGTGGTGGTCGCGGACCTGTCCGATCTCGACGCCGTCGCGGGCCTCGCCGACACCGCCCGCCAGGTCTTCGGCCGGCTCGACATCGTGGTCAACAACGTCGGCGGCGCGATGCCCACTCCCCTGCTGCAGACGAAGCCGAGGCAGCTCGAGGACGCCTTCCACTTCAACGTCTCCACCGCACACGTATTGGTGCGGGCCGCGGTGCCGCACATCCTCGAGACCGCGGGCGCCGGGGCGATCGTCAACGTGTCCTCGGTGGTCGGCCGGGTCGGCGGCCGCGGCTACGCCGCCTACGGCACCGCCAAGGCGGCGGTCGCGCACTACACACGCCTGGCCGCGGCCGACCTGTCTCCGCGGATCCGGGTCAACTGCGTCTCCCTCGGGTCGGTGCTGACCTCGGCGCTCGAGGTGGTCGCCCAGAACGAGACGATCAAGACCACGATGGAGAACGCGACTCCGCTGCACCGGATCGGGGACCCGGAGGACGCGTCCGCGGCGGTGCTGTACCTGTGCTCGCCCGCCGGGTCGTACCTGACCGGCAAGGTGCTCGAGGTGGACGGCGGCCTGCAGACCCCGAACCTCGACTTCGGCCTGCCCGACCTGTGAAACTGCGAGCGGCCCCGCCACCACGAAGGTGACGGGGCCGCTCACGTTACGACTGCCTGCGACTAGCTGGCGCCGACCTCGAACCGCGCGAAGCGGGTGATGGTCACGCCGGCCTCGTCGAGAAGAGCCTTGACGGACTTCTTCGAGTCGGTGACGGAGGACTGCTCGGTCAGCACGACGTCCTTGAAGAAGCCGTTGACGCGACCCTCGACGATCTTGGGGAGCGCGGCCTCGGGCTTGCCCTCCTCCTTGGCCGTCTCCTCGGCGACGCGACGCTCGCCGTCGACGATGTCCGCGGGGACCTCGTCGCGGGTGACGTACTTCGCCTTGAGCGCGGCGACCTGCATGGCGGCGCCGCGGGCGGCCTCCGCAGCAGCGTCACCCTCGCCCGTGTACTCGACCAGCACGCCGACGGCCGGCGGCAGGTCGGCACTGCGCTTGTGCAGGTAGGTCGCGACCGGGCCCTCGAAGGCGACGACGCGACGCAGCTCGAGCTTCTCGCCGATCTTCGCGGAGAGGGCTGCGACGAGCTCCTCCACGGTCTGATCGCCCGCCGAGGCGGCCTTGAGCGACTCGAGGTCGGTGGCCTTGGCCGCGGCGGCCGCGGTGACGACCTTGTCGGCGAGCTCCTGGAACTCGGCGTTCTTCGCGACGAAGTCGGTCTCGCAGTTGAGCTCGACCATGACGCCGTCCTTGGCCACGACCAGGCCCTCGGCCGTGGTGCGCTCGGCGCGCTTGCCCACGTCCTTGGCACCCTTGATGCGCAGCAGCTCGACAGCCTTGTCGAAGTCGCCATCGGTCTCGGCGAGCGCGTTCTTGCAGTCCATCATTCCGGAGCCGGTGAGCTCACGGAGCCGCTTCACGTCAGCGGCGGTGTAGTTCGCCATCGGGGGCGAGCCTCCTCGTAATTGTGGAGCCGGGTATGTCTGTCTGAGCGAAACGGCCCTGACCGTGACGGTCAGGGCCGAGTCGACTAGGCCTGCGGGGCCTCGGGCGCGGCGTCGGCGGCCGGGGCAGCCTCGGCGGCCTCGGCGTCGGCGGCGGGGGCGGCCTGCGAGAGCAGTTCCTGCTCCCACTCGGCGAGCGGCTCGGCGCCGGCCTCGGGCTTCGCGTCACCCTCGGAGCCGCGGCCCGCGCGGGCCTGCAGGCCCTCGGCGACGGCGGAGGCGACAACCTTGGTCAGCAGCGCGGCCGAACGGATCGCGTCGTCGTTGCCCGGGATCGGGTAGTCGACGAGGTCGGGATCGCAGTTGGTGTCCAGGATCGCGATGACCGGGATGTTCAGCTTGCGAGCCTCGGAGACCGCGAGGTGCTCCTTGTTGGTGTCGACGACCCAGATGGCCGACGGAACCTTGCCCATGTCCCGGATACCACCGAGGGTGCGGTCCAGCTTGGTCATCTCACGCGTGAGCATGAGGATTTCCTTCTTGGTGCGACCCTCGAAGCCACCGGTCTGCTCCATGGCCTCGAGATCCTTGAGGCGCAGCAGACGCTTGTGGACGGTGGAGAAGTTGGTGAGCATGCCGCCGAGCCAGCGCTGGTTCACGTACGGCATGCCGACGCGGGTGGCCTCTTCGGCGATGGACTCCTGCGCCTGCTTCTTGGTGCCGACGAAGAGCACGGTGCCGCCGTGGGCGACGGTCTCCTTGACGAACTCGTACGCCTTGTCGATGTACGTCAGGGTCTGCTGCAGGTCGATGATGTAGATGCCGTTGCGGTCCGTGAGGATGAAACGCTTCATCTTCGGGTTCCAGCGACGGGTCTGATGCCCGAAGTGGGTACCACTGTCGAGCATCTGCTTCATGGTGACGACAGCCATGGCTGTGTACCTCTTTCATTGCCGGTTGACGCAGGCGGTCGGGTGACCCCTGCCCTGGCGCCCGCCAGCCCTCGGACCTGCACGGATGCAGGACCAGCCGAAGGCCGAGTGTTCTTGCGCGGACGCGCGAAGTCGGACTGCGCGAACACAGACCGCGTGTCGAGTGTACGGGTTGGGACTGGCAGGTCATAACCGGTGGTCGGGCGCCTGTGGATGGCGCTCCGGTCCGTCCACAGATCGCGGCACCGGGGTTCCCTGGCCAGCGCGCCTGCCGGAGCGTGGAGGAATGCGACTACCGGCCGTCCTCGGGTTGACCGCCCTGGTGCTGGCCTTGGCGGCACCCGGCGTCGCCGCGCCCGCCACCGGGTTCGACTGGCCGCTGCGTCCGCGCCCGGCGATCGGGCGGCCGTTCGACCGACCCGAACACGACTGGCTGCCCGGCCACCGCGGCGTGGACCTCCTCGGCGGCGACGGTCAGCCGGTACACGCCGCGGGCGACGGTCTCGTCGTCTTCGCGGGAACGGTCGCGGGCAAACCGGTCGTCTCGGTCGACCATGCCGGCGGCCTGCGCACCACCTACGAGCCGGTGCTGGCGTCGGTCCGCCCCGGGCAGCGAGTCCGGCGCGGCAGCGTCCTCGGCACCCTCGAACCGGGGCACCCGGACTGCCCCGCCGCGTGCCTGCACTGGGGCGTGCGCCGCGGTCGCGAGTACCTCGACCCGCTCGGCCTGGTCCGGCCGACGCCGGTGCGACTCAAACCCCTGCACCCGGGGGCACCGCACGGGTCGCGGTGATCAGGCGCGCGGGTGGGCCTGGTCGTGCACCGCCCGCAGCCGAGCGACCGAGACATGCGTGTAGAGCTGGGTGGTCGCGAGGCTGGTGTGGCCGAGCAGTTCCTGCACCACCCGCAGGTCGGCGCCGCCCTCGAGCAGGTGGGTGGCGGCGGAGTGCCGCAGCCCGTGCGGCGCCAGGCTCGGCGCACCCGGCACCGCATCGAGCACCTCGTGCACCACCGACCGGGCCTGCCGCTGGTCGAGCCGCCTGCCCCGCTTGCCCAGCAGTAGCGCCGCCCCCGACTCCGCGGTCACCAGGGTGGGGCGGCCGGAGCGCAGCCACGCGTCGAGCGCCTCGGCGGCCGGACCGCCGAACGGGACGCTGCGCTCCTTGTTGCCCTTGCCCAGCACCCGCAGCACCCGGCGGTCGTGGTCGACGTCGGCGAGGTCGAGACCGCACAGCTCGCCGACGCGAATCCCGGTCGCGTACAACAACTCCACGATCAACCGGTCCCGCACGGCGACCGGTTCGAGCTGGGCGGCACCGGATTCGGCGGCGGCCATCGCCTCGGCGGCCTGTCCCTGGCGCAGCACCGCGGGCAGCGCGCGGTGCGACTTCGGCGAGGCGAGCCGGATGCCGGGGTCCCGGCCGATCCTGCGGGTACGGGCCAGCCAGGCGGTGAAGGTCCGCGCGGCCGCGGTCCGCCGGGCCAAGGTGCTGCGCGCCACCCCCGCCGCGGCCTGGGCGGCCAGCCAGGCCCGCATCGCGCGCAGGTCCAGGTCGTCGAGCCCGGCGTCGGGGGTGCCGGCCGCCAGGTGCCCGAGCAGTGACCGGGCGTCGGCGATGTAGGCGCGCACGGTGTGTTCGGAACGGCCGCGTTCGAGCCGCAGGTGCTCGGCGTACGCGTCCAGTTGCTCCGCGAGCCGACGGGGCAACTCGTCGTGCGCCGCTGCCGCCGGGTCCGATGCCATGGGACGAAGATTGTCCCCGGAACTGGAATAAATCAAGCATCCGCGCCGCTGGGTCCCCATGTGACCCGAGCTGTTTCGATTCCCATGCTGTTGGCCCTCGCGCTGCTCTCCGCGATCGCCCCACTCGCCACCGACATGTATCTGCCCGGGCTACCGGCACTCGGCGACGACCTGGGGACCACCACCTCGACGGTCCAGCTGACGCTGACAACCTTCATGGCCGGGCTCGGGATCGGCCAGCTGACGATCGGCCCCCTCTCCGACGGCTGGGGCCGGCGCAGGCTGCTGCTGGGCGGCACGGTCGCGTTCGCGGTCAGCGGCGTCCTGTGCGCGCTCGCCCCGTCGGCGGAGGTGCTGATCGCCGCGCGGCTGCTGCAGGGACTGAGCGGCGGGGCCGCGATCGTGCTGGCGCGCGCGGTGATCGCCGACCGCGCCAAGGGTGACGTCGCCGCGAAGCTGTTCTCGATCATGATGATCATCGGCGGCGTCGCCCCGGTGGTTGCCCCGCTGCTCGGCGGCGCGTTGCTCGGCCCGATCGGCTGGCGCGGCATCTTCTGGGTGCTCACCGGCGCCGGGGTGCTGATGGTCGTCGGCGTGGCGACGCTGATCCCGGAGACCCTGCCGACCGAACGACGGCACGGCGGCGGGCTGACCGCTCTGGCCCGCAACATGCGCTATGTGGTCGGCAACCGGAGCTACCTGGGGTACGCGCTGACCTTCATGTTCGGCTTCGGCGCGCTGTTCTCGTACATCTCCGCCTCGCCCTTCGTCGTGCAGGACGTGCTCGGCTTCACGCCGGGCCAGTTCTCGATCGTGTTCGGGGTGAACTCGATGGGGATCGTCGGCGGCAGCATCGTCAACACCAGACTGATCGGCCGCTTCCACGCCCGGCAGCTACTGACTTTCGGCGTGCTGATGTTGCTGACCGCCGGAACGCTCCTGACGCTCGAGGTGACGGTCGGCGGTGCGCACCGCTGGGTGGTGCTGCCGCTGCTGTTCCTGGTCACCACCGCGATCGGCTTCGTCATGGGCAACGCCACCGGGCTCGGACAGTCGGAGGTTCCGCAGGCGGCCGGCACCGGGTCGGCGCTGATGGGCGCGGGCCAGTTCGGCCTGGCCGCCCTGGTCTCGCCGTTGGTCGGCGGTTCGGCGACGGGAATGGCGACGAGCATCCTGGTGTGCGCGGCGGTCGCGACGACGGCCCTGTTGACACTGACGCGCCCGGCGACGAGCCCACGAGAAGCCACCCCGGAGCCCGCGACCGTCTAGCCAGCACCGGGTCTGGGTGCTTGAGTGGATGACAGGGGCGGATCCCGTGTGAGGAGCCTTGTCATGGCCAAGCCGTTCAGAGGTGTCGTCAACCTGGATATTCGTGACTCGATCCCCGATTGGGGTCCGTACGAGCAGCCGAAGGCACCGCCGGGATCGCCGAACGTGCTGTACATCGTGCTCGACGACGTGGGATTCGGGGCACTCGGCTGTTACGGCGGCCCCATCGACACCCCGAACATCGACAGGATCGCGGCGAACGGTCTGCGTTACGGCCAGTGGCACACCACCGCGCTGTGTTCCCCGACCCGGTCCTGTCTGCTGACGGGCCGCAATCACACCTCCAACGGCATGGCCTGTATCAGCGAGGCGGCAATAGGGTTCCCCGGCGCGAACGGACACATACCGCCGGAGTGCGCCACTCTCGCCGAGATCCTGGTCGAGCGAGGGTTCAGCACCGCGATGGTCGGCAAGTGGCACCTGTGCGCCGCCGACGAGATGAATCTGGCGTCCACCAAGGCGAACTGGCCTGTCGGCCGAGGTTTCGAGCGTTTCTACGGCTTCCTCGGGGCCGAGACGAACCAGTGGTACCCGGACTTGGTGCACGACAACCACCCGGTCGAGCAGCCGGCCACGCCGGATCAGGGTTACCACTTCGGCGTCGACATCACCGACCGGGCCATCGAGTACATCGACGACGTCAAGGCGATTGCACCGGATCGGCCGGTGTTCCTGTACTACGCGCCGGGCTGCGCGCATGCGCCCCATCACGTGCCGCGCGAGTGGGCCGATCGCTACCGGGGCAGGTTCGACGAGGGCTACGAGGCGATGCGCGAGCGGACCCTGGCCCGACAGAAGGAGATGGGCCTCGTCCCGCAGGGCGCCGAACTGCCGCCGCTCAACCCGATCGGCACCCCCGAGAACCGCACCGGACCCGAGGGGCAGCCGTTCCCGCCGCTGGACTTCACCCGACCCTGGGACACCCTGTCCGACAACGAGAAACGGCTCTTCGCCCGGATGGCCGAGGTGTACGCGGGATTCCTGTCGCACTGCGACGACCAGATCGGCCGCCTCCTGGCCTACCTCGAGGACATCGACCAGCTCGACAACACCATCGTCGTCCTGGTCTCCGACAACGGTGCCAGCGGCGAGGGCGGTCCCAACGGCTCGGTGAACGAGAACAAACTCTTCAACGGGGTCGCCGACGATCTGGCGGAGAACATGGCCATGATCGACGAGCTGGGCGGCACGCGGACCTACAACCACTATCCGAACGGGTGGGCGATGGCGTTCAACACCCCGTTCAAGATGTGGAAGCGCTACTCGTTCAACGGCGGAACCTGCGATCCGTGCATCCTGTCCTGGCCGGCCGGAATCGCCGCGCGCGGCGAGACCCGGGACCAGTACCACCACGCCGTCGACATCGTGCCGACGTTGCTGGACTGCCTGGGCGTCGAACTCCCGGACACGGTCAAGGGCTACACGCAGCACCCGATCCAGGGCGTGAGCATGCGCTACAGCTTCGACCACGGCGCCATCCCGACCGCCAAGCACACCCAGTTCTACTCGATGCTCGGCACCCGGGGCATCTGGCACGACGGCTGGAAGGCGGTCACCACCCATCCGGCGATCAGCGGTTGGAGCCACTTCCCCGACGACACCTGGGAGCTCTACCACACCGACACCGATCGCACGGAGCTGCGCGACCTCGCCACCGCCGAACCCGGACGGCTCGCCGAACTGGTCGGACTGTGGTTCCACGAGGCGGGCGCGAACCAGGCCTACCCTCTCGACGACCGCTCCCCGGTCGAGATCCTGACGACCCCGCGCCCGCAACTCGCGCCGCCGCGCAACCGCTACGTCTATCGCCCCGGCCGAGCCGAGGTTCCCGAGACCGTCGCGGTCAGCTTCCGCAACCGGTCGTACTCGATCGGAGCGCTCGTCGACCTGCCCGGCCCCGGTTCGGTCGGTGTGCTCTTCGCGCAGGGCAGCCGGTTCGGCGGCCATGCGCTCTACGTCAAGGACAACCGTCTGCACTACGTCTACAACTTCGTCGGCAGCGAGGAACAACGGATCAGCGCGACCGCGGACCTTCCCGAGGGCGAGAACGTGATCCTGGCCGCTTCCTTCGACAAGGAGGGTGAGGATCCGCCCGGAACGGCCCGCGGCCTGCTCAGCCTGTACTACGGGGACCGGAAGGTCGGCGAGGGCCGAATCCGAACCCAGGCCGGCATGTTCGGGCTTGCAGGCGCAGGCCTCACCGTTGGCAGAAGCGGCGCCGAGGCGATCACCGACGACTACGCCGGCAGCGCCCCGTACGAGTTCACCGGCGGCACGCTGGACCGGGTGGCGGTCGACGTGAGCGGCGAACCCTTCGTCGACCTCGAACGGGAAGCCGCCGCGATGCTCTCCCGCGAGTGACGGCATGGCCACGTCGGATCCGCCTCCGCGACGGAGGGGGCGGAGCCAGCGGCCCGGAGTGAGTGGCAGGGACGACCGGCGCGGTGGGACCGAATTCCGTCGACTACGGACGCCGCGAGCCGCGGCGGTCGCCGGGATCGCCTTCGGGGCGCTCTTCGCGACCAGCATCGTCCTGCTGGGTACCTCGCTACCCGCCGACACGGCCGCCCCGTGGGTTCACGACGACTCCCGAATCGCCGCCGCCCTGACGCTTGCACCGCTCGCCGGGATCGCGTTCCTGTGGTTCCTCGGTGTCCTCCGCGACCGGCTCGGCACCTTCGAGGATCGCTTCTTTGCGACAGTCGCTCTCGGCAGCGGCCTGCTGTTCCTGGCGACGACCTTCACCTCGATGGCACTCGCCGGCGGAATTCTCGCCGTCTCCCGTGACGTGAACCCCGGCCCCGACGAGACCGTAACCTTGGGCCGGATCATGATGCTGCACCTCAACAACGTCTACGGGGTGCGGATGGCGGGCGTGTTCATGATCTCGCTCGGAACGATCTGGTTACGCACCGGACTGATGCCTCGATGGCTGGCTATCGCCACCTACCTGTTCGCGCTGACCCTGCTGGTCGTGGTCAGCTTCAGCTTCTGGGTAACCCTCGTCTTTCCGGTGTGGGCGGTGGTGATCAGCGTGTACGTACTCACCAGCCCGGGGTCCGCGCCGGGAGCCGAGACCGCCTAGCCCCCACTCTCCGATGCGGCGAGGTCGGACTTCCACACCCGGAAGCCCTCCTCGGTACGCCCGCGCCTCCAGTACCCGGAGATCGACGCCCACTCCGCCGTGACCCCGCGCTCCTTGCGAACGTAGCCGCGCAGTCCGTGCATGACGGCGTTCGACTCGCCGTGGATGAACACCTGCGGCTGGCCGGGCAGCCACCGGGCTGCCCGCACCGCGGCGACGATCGGCGCGTTGTCGCCCGCCCGGTCGTCGGCGACCTCGTTGGCGCCGCCGCCGCGATGGATCCAGGTGACCTCGGGATTCGCCGCGCTGCGCAACTGCACCTCGTCGTCCGGACCGGCGACCTCGAGAAACACGAGGGCGACCGCGCCCGCCGGCAGTGCCTCGACTGCGGAAGAGATTGCGGGTAAGGCGGACTCGTCGCCGGCGAGCAGGTGCCAGTCCGCATCGGATCGTGGCGAGTAGGCCCCGCCGGGACCGCGCAGCCGCAGGGTCTCGCCCGGCCGGGCGGTAGCTGCCCACCGAGCTGCGACGCCCTCGTCACCGTGCACCACGAAATCGATGGCGATCTCGCGCGTCGCGTCGTCGACACTGCGGATTGTGTATGTGCGCAGCACCGGCGCGTCGTCGGTACCGAAGAGCAGCTTGACGTAGGCGTCGGCGTACTCGTTGGGGACGAAATCGTCGAATCCGGGATCGCCGAGGTAGACCCGAACCAGGTGCGGAGTCAACAGCTCGGTACGCAGGACGGTCAGGGTGACGATCGGACGAGACATCACGGAACCTCCGTTGTCAGCCTTGCCTCACACTACATCGAGCCGATGGACGTCCACTGGACGGGAGAGCTGACCCCGATCCGCTCCCCGATCGGACCCTGACTGGAATACTCCTGACGCTGTGGTCGTCGACCGCCATTCATCGTCATCGGAGGAAAATGCACCCCGTTCGCCGCGCCTGTTCCGTTTCCCTGCTGGTCGCCGCCGCGGCCACCGCGGTCGTGGGGTGCTCCTCGTCCGCCCAGGCCGACGACTCCGCCGCAGGTGCGCGGAACTGCGTCGACGCCTCACTCCCCAACGCGTCCGCCGAGGAGCTCGTCGACGTGCTCAAGCCTCAACCGTCCGGACAGGGTGGCGCCGACGACACCTACCGTGAGCTGGCCGCGCAGTTCGATCAGGGCCGGGACGCCCAGGTCGCCCGCGTGCGCGAGAGTGCCGTCTTCAAGGCGGTACCGGCGGACGGCGACGCCGCGTTCACGAAGGCGGTGTGCGCGCAGGCCCGCTGGGACGACGTGGTCTCCCCCGACGGCACCGTCCTGGCCTCCGCACGCTCGCAGCGTGGCGCAATCGTCGCGGCCGGTCACAATTACTGCGACACCTACGAGCAGCTGCACACGTCGGCCGCGTCTTCCGGCGCGTGGTCGGACTGGTCCGGCTACGTGGCGATGATGACCAAGGGCGATCCCGAGGCGGCCGAGGCAGGCAGGCAGGTGTACGACGCCGCGCTCGCGAACATCTGCCCGCAGTTCGGCACCTAGTCGAGGCGGCCGGGCGGGCTGGTTCAGGCACGGCGGAACCAGCCCGTCTCGTCCGACCCGACCAGCCCCTCCAGCTCGAGCACCGGCAACGCGCCGCGTACCGCCTCCACCGGCACGCCGGACGCCTCCGAAAGCTGGCGTACACCAACCGATCCCGACGTGGGAAGCGCCTCGTAGACCAGCGCCGCCTTACGGGTGAGTCCGTCGAGCGGCCGCGTGGGACCGTCCTCCTGCTCCCCCGCACGAATCGGCCCCGCCGCGACCGACACGTCGGCAGCCCGCGAGGCCAGTACCGCCTCGCCGTCCCGGATCATCCGGTGACAGCCGACCGACGAGGCCGAGGTCACCGGCCCGGGAACCGCGAGCACCGGCCTGCCGAGCCCGGCGGCCCACACCGCCGTGTTGCGGGCACCGCTGCGGACACCGGCCTCGACCACGAGCACCGCGTCCGACAACCCCGCGACCAGCCGGTTCCTCGCCAGGAACCGATGCCGCGCCGGGGCGGTGCCGGGCGGGTACTCGCTGAGGACCGCACCCTCCCGAGCGATCTCGCGCAGCAGGCGCGTGTGCCCCGCCGGGTACGCGCGATCCACCCCGCAGGCGAGCACCGCGACGGTCGGCACACCCGCGGCCAGCGCCGCCCGATGCGCGGCCCCGTCCACCCCGTACGCGGCGCCGGACACCACGGTCCAGCCCTCTCCGGCGAGGTCGTCGACGAACTGTGTGGTCACGTGCTCGCCGTAGCCGGTCGCCGCGCGGGTCCCGACCACCGCGATCGCGCGCTCGGTCAACTCCGACAGAGATCGACTCCCGAGCACCCACAGCGCCAGCGGCGGCGCGCACTCGCGGTCCCGGCGTTGATCCATCGCGTCGAACGCCAGCAGCTTCCAGGCGGGCCAGTCCTCGTCGTCGGGGGTGAGCAGGCGGCCACCGAGGCGTTCGATCGCGGCGAGGTCGCGTTCGGCGGTGTCCAGGTCGCGGCGGGCGGCGGTGCGCGAGCGCAGCACCTCCGGCAGGTCCGCCTCCCGGACGGCCCGGGCGGCCTCCTCCGGACCGACCGCCCCGACCAGCTCGACCAGTGGCGCGCACGGTCCGAGCGCCGCCTGCGACAGGTAGGCCCAGGCGGCCAGCCGGGGGTTCATTCCCCTCTCCGGTCGCGATACTCGAGCGCGGTGCCGACCTGGTCCTCGCCGGGCCCGGTCAGTCCGGCCAGGTCGGCGAGTGTCCATGCCACGCGGAGCGCTCGGTCGGCCCCGCGGGCGGTGATCTGGCCCTCCCGCAGCGCCCGCTCCAGCGGGGCGAGTGCTGCGCGCGCGAGCCGGAAGCGTTGCCGCAGTACCGGTCCCGGCACCTCGGCGTTGGTGCGCCAGCCGTAGTCGCTCCATCGCTCGACCGCGGTCGCCCGCGCCTGCGCCACCCGGTCCCGGACGGTCGCGGTCGACTCCGCCACCTCGCCGTTGAGTGCGCCGACGGACAGCGCGTGCATCCGCACCCGCAGGTCCACCCGGTCCATCAGCGGTCCCGACAGCTTGCCGAGATATCGGCGCCGGGCGGACGGCGCACAGATACAGTCCACCTCTCGCGGCGGCGCGCACGGGCACGGGTTCGCGGCCAGCACGAGTTGGAAGCGGGCCGGGTAACACGCGACCCCGTCGCGACGGGCGATCCGGACCTCCCCGTCCTCGAGCGGTGTGCGCAGCGCCTCGAGCGCCTTGACCCCCAGTTCCGCGCACTCGTCGAGGAAGAGAACGCCGCGGTGCGCCCTGCTGACCGCGCCGGGCCGAGCCATTCCGGAGCCGCCACCGACCAGCGCACTGATCGAGCAGGAGTGGTGCGGAGCGACGAACGGTGGCTCGGTGATCAGCGGGCGTTCACTGGTCAGCAGGCCGGCGACCGAGTGGATCGCCGTCACCTCCAGCGCCTCCCGCTCGCTCAGCTGTGGCAGCACTCCCGGAAGTCGTTGGGCGAGCATGGTCTTGCCGATCCCGGGCGGGCCGGTGAGCATCAGGTGGTGCGCTCCGGCGGCGGCGACCTCCAGCGCCAGCCTGGCCTCGGCCTGGCCGGCGACCTCGCTCAGGTCCGCCACCACGGGCAACGGGACCTGGTCCATCGGGCCGGGCGCGGTCAGCATCAGTTCCCCGCGGAGCCACTCGATCACCTCCCGCAGGTCGCGGGCGCCGAGGACGTCGATGCCGTCGACCAGACCCGCCTCGGGCAACGCGGCGTAGGGCACCACGACGCACGACCAGCCCGCGTTCTTGGCCGCGAGCACCGCGGGCAGTACTCCGCGGACCGTCCGCAGGCGACCGTCGAGGGCGAGTTCCCCCAGCAGCACCGACTTGTCGAGGTCCCCGATCGGCACCTTGGCGTCCGCCGCCAGTACCGCGCACGCCAGCGCCAGGTCGTAGGCACTGCCGCCCTTGGGCAGCGTCGCGGGCGAGAGCGCCAGGATCACCCGCGAATCCGGCCACTTCTCACCCGAATTGGTCACCGCGGCGCGCACCCGGTCGCGTGACTCCTGCAGCGCGGTGTCCGGCAGCCCGACCAGGTGCACGCCGGGCAGCCCCCGACCGAGGTCCGCCTCGATCTCGACCAGTTGCCCCTCGACCCCGCGTACCGCCACCGAGTGCGCCCGGCCCAGCGTCATCAGAACACCGCCTCGAGATGCACGATCTCCGGCCGTCGGCCCGGTTCGACGACGATGGACACCACGTCGAACCGCACCCGGGTCCAGCCCCGCGACTGCTCGCGAAGCCACAGCCCGGCCAGCCGGCGTATCCGGGACTGCTTGGCGAAGGTGACCGCCTCGGCCGGCGTCCCGTAGCCGCGACCCGAGCGGGTCTTGACCTCCACGAACACCACCGCCTCCCCGTCCCGCGCGATCACGTCCAGTTCGCCGTAGCGGCACCGCCAATTGCGTTCCAGCACGGTCATTCCCCGCCCGACGAGATGCTCGACGGCCAGGTCCTCGCCCCGTGCCCCCAACTCCAGGTTTCGCGCCATGGATCGAGACTGCACCTGCGAACCGTCCCACCCGAGGCCTCAGCTGGGCGTTCGCGGCAGCCTGTGGACCAAAATCGGGGCTGTGGACAACCTCACGACCGCCGTTCACCGACGCGGCGGGAGCCGCACACACCCGCTGTCGAGATCACACGGGCTCCGACAAGCGAGAAGGGGTGTGATGACGCCCACCGGTGTGCACCGGGTCCGCGGACCGAGCACCAGACACCCGACCCGCACCGACTCCCCCTGTCCGACCCGCCGTCTACCCTCGACCGGGTGAGTTCCGAGAAGATGCTGGCGCGGATCGGTGGCCTGCTCCGACAGGCCGAGTCCACCACCAACCCGCACGAGGCGCAGGCGTTCATGGAGGCCGCGCAGCGCATCGCGACCGCGACGTCCATCGACCTCGCCGTGGCCCGCTCGCACACCTCGCAGCGCGAGCGCCGCGCGACGCCGGTCCAGCGCTCGATCCGGATCGGCGAGACCGGCAAGAAGGGCCTGCGCACGTACGTGCACCTGTTCGTCTCGATCGCCGCCGCCAACGACGTGCAGTGCGACGTCGCGCACAATTCCACCCAGGTCTTCGCCTACGGATTCGACACCGACATCGACGCCAGCGAGGCGCTGTACTCGAGCCTGCTGATGCAGATGGTCCGGGCCTCCGACTCGTTCATCCGCTCGGGCGCGCACCGGCCCGTGGCGGGCGTCACCGCCCGGCTCAACTTTCAGCTGGCGTTCGCCGCACGGATCGGCGAGCGGCTGGCCACCGCAAAGCGCGAAGCGGAGGCGGACGCGATCGACGCGGACCGGCCCGGCACCGCGGCGGAGCCCACCGGCACCGCACTCGTGTTGCGCGACAAGCAGATCGAACTGTCCGACTTCTACCGGCAGACCTCACAGGCCCGCGGCACCTGGCGTGGCGCGAAGGCCACGGTTGCGCCGTCGGCCACGGCGCGGCGCGCAGGCGACCGGGCCGGCCGCGACGCGCGCCTGGGGACCTCCCCCGAACTACCCGCCGGCCGCAGACAACTCGCGTGAGCACCCGGGACGGCCAGCGCTCGCGCGTCTACGAGGCGGAGTCGGTCGTGCGTCGGATCTTCGACCGCGCGGACGCGGGCGTCGGCCGCCAGGTCGAGCTGTTCGGTTCCCGGATCACCCTCCCGACCGAGCGCAAGTTCGCCTCCGCCGAGTCGGTGCGGGACTACGCAGACCGGGTGCTCGCGCTGAACTGGGTGCGGGCCCGCTGGCCCGAGGCGGCCAACCCGATCACGGTCCGGGTCCGCGCCGGCACCACCGCCGTGCACTACGAGCCCGACACCGCGACCCTCGCCATCCCCGTGCACCGACGAGACGCCGCATGGGCGCTGCGCGAACTGGTGGTCCTGCACGAGCTTGCACACCACCTCGAACCCGCCGGCGCCGAGCTGGCACCGCACGGTCCGGAGTTCGTCGGGCGCTACCTCACCCTGGTCGAGGAGATCCTCGGCGGCGAGGCCGCGTTCGTGCTGCGCACCACCATGGCCGAGAACGGCGTCCGGTGCGCCTGAGCGTCAGTCGCCGAACGGGCCGTTGTCGGGCAGGCGCAGGTCGGACTTCTCGAGCTCCTCGATGTTCACGTCCTTGAACGTGATCACCCGCACGTGCTTGACGAAGCGGGCCGGGCGGTACATGTCCCACACCCAGGCGTCGGCCATCCGCACCTCGAAGTAGATCTCGCCGTCCGCGTTGTGCGGGACAAGTTCCACCGAATTCGCAAGGTAGAAGCGGCGTTCGGTCTCGACGACGTAGGCGAACTGGCCGACGATGTCCTTGTACTCACGGTAGAGCGAGAGCTCCATCTCCGTTTCGTACTTCTCGAGATCTTCGGCACTCATCGGTTTCGCCGTCCTCCTGCTCTTCGCTGAATCAACACCATCGCTGCACCAGCGTCATCTGTGAACACACATCATCGCGCACCGACCGCCGCGCTGTACATCTCGCCCACCTCAGGCCCGTCGACGAGCGGATCTGCGCGGCCGGCGTCGCGTTGCGCAGCCGCGGCCCGCACGTTCGCGTACGACATCCGGTGCTCACGGCTCGGGCCGAGCGCCGCCATCGCCGCGGTGTGCACGGCCGTGCTGTACCCCTTGTGCCCGGCGAACCCGTAGCCGGGCAGCTGCCGGTCGAGCTCGACCATCGTCCGGTCCCGCGATACCTTCGCCAGCACGCTCGCCGCCGCGATGCACGCGGCGGCCGCGTCACCGCCGATCACCGGGAGCGACGGCGCGGGCAGTCCCGGCACCCGGAACCCGTCCGTGAGAACGTATCCCGGCGCCGAGGAGAGGCCGGCCACCGCCCGCCGCATGCCCTCGATGTTCGCGACGTGCACGCCGAGCGTGTCGACCTCCCACGCCGGGATCTCCACGATGCACCAGGCCCGGGCCAACCGCTGGATGGCGGGGAACAGTTCCTCACGCGCCCGCTCGGTGAGCCGCTTGGAATCGTCGAGTCCTTCCAGCGCCCGGTGCGGTTTCGGCCCGAGCACGCACGCGGCCACCACCAGCGGGCCGGCGCACGCGCCCCGGCCCGCCTCGTCCACCCCGGCGACCGGACCGAGTCCGGTCCGGATCAGTGCAGACTCCATCGTCCGCAGTCCGGCGGCTCTGCGAATGATCGTCCGTGGTGGCCAGGTGCTCACGTTCGTGGTGACGCTCAGTTGCTCTGTGGATTGGGGGACGAGATCGTGCCCCACCGCGACGGCGGCAGGACGATCGCGACGGCCTTACCGATCACGTTGTCGATCGGCACGCTTCCGTTGTACTCGTCCCCGACGTGATAGCGCGAGTCCGCCGAGTTGCTCCGGTTGTCGCCCATCACCCACAGGTTCCCCTCGGGAACGGTGAACGGACCGAAGCACCGTCCGGACTTGGGCATCGTCTCGCAGGTCTGCACGCCGGGGATGAAGGGGAAGTCGTTGACGACGTAGGGCTCCGTGAGCGGCTTGCCGTCGACCAGGATCCGGCCCTGGCTGTCGCAGCACTCGACCTTCTGACCGCCGGTCGCGATGACGCGTTTGACCAGGTCGTTCTCGTCCGGGGGCACCAGGCCGACCAGCGAACCGAACTCCTGCATTCCGCGGACGACGACGTTGGAGGAGCGGGTGGAGTGAAACTCGGTGTTCCAGGAGTCGGGCCCCTTGAAGACCACGACGTCGCCGGGCTCGGGATCCCCGAAGTGATAGCCGATCTTCTCGACCAGGATCCGGTCGCCGGTGCAACCGGCGCAGCCGTGCAGGGTCGGTTCCATCGACTCGGACGGAATCAGGTACACCCGCGCGATGAAGGTCTGGAGCAGAAAGCTCATCAGCAGCGCGACGACTATGAGTATGGGGAGTTCCCGCCAGAACGAGCGGGGTTTCTTCTGGGGCCTCTCCGACTTCGAGTCGGGGCCATCCGCGCCGTCGGCCGGCGTCGTCGATTCCTGCGGGGTATCTACCACCGGATCAGGTTAGCCCGGCCCCGGAACAGATTGACTGTTCCGGGGCCGGGCCGACGCGAAAGCTCAGCGCTTTTCCTTGATCTTGGCCTTCTTGCCACGCAGATCGCGGAGGTAGTACAGCTTGGCGCGACGCACGTCACCGCGGGTAAGGACCTCGATCTCGGCGATGTTCGGGCTGTGCACCGGGAAGGTGCGCTCGACGCCGACGCTGAAGGAGACCTTGCGGACCGTGAAGGTCTCGCGGATGCCGCCGCCCTGGCGACGGATGACGACGCCCTTGAAGACCTGCACGCGCTCCTTCGAGCCCTCGATAACCTTGACGTGCACGTTCAGGGTGTCACCGGGACGGAACTCCGGAATGTCGGTGCGGAGCGACTGGGCGTCCAGGAAGTCCAGTGTGTTCATCGGTTGATCCATCCTTGCGTTTTCGCATGAGCAGAGGACCCGAGCGGCACCGCGTCAGCGGCACTCGGCTGGTTCGTACTCCGATTAGGTAGGTGCGCCCGTGACGGGCAACCCGTCAATTGTGCCAGACGGGCAGGTCCACGGTGAAATCCGGGTCTACGGGAGGGCGTGCTCGTGCTCCGGGACGGGTGGGGCGGCGCGCACGGTCCGCTCGAGCTCGTCCTCCGTGGCCGCCACCGCGTGCTCGACGCTGGGCTTCCCCGCGATCAGGTCCTGCACGTAGATCTTGGCCCGCACGATCGGCCGACGGAACCGTTTCTCCCGTTCGATGGCGCGGCGCATCCGCTTCGGCTTGTTCCCGTAGCGCCACCGCGCCCACGGTGCACCCGGCCGGCTCAGCCGGATGGCCCCGACCAGCAACAACGGGAAGAAGAACATACCGACGAGACCGGTCCAGATCTTGCCCTTCGCGATCACCACGGCCGCGACCAGCAGGCTCAGCAGGGATCCCACGACGAGCACCACCCGCACCCACGGCTCGGGGTTCTCCCGGAAGTCGGACACGTTGACGATGGCGTCCGGTCGGGCGCCGAGCAGCAGCAGTCCGGTCACGGCGAGCGCGACGAACACCGCGTCGACCGATGCGCGGCCCTGCTCCTCCCAGTAGACGTCCTTGAGGTAGAAGATCAGCGCGAACTCGTCGAGGACCAGCGCCGTCCCGACGCCGAAGCAGGCCGCGAGCACCGCACCGGTGATCGGCGAGCCGTCCTCGTAGGTGGCGATCAGCGCCACCCCCGACAACAGCATGGCGACCACCCCGAACACGACGTGGTGCACGTGCTGGCCGCCCGGCGTGACATTGCCCGGCCACCACCGCACCTTCGCGCGGATCATCCGGACGCTGAACCGGATGAAGACGAAGCCGCCGATGAACCCCAGCAGGAAGCACAGCAGCGGCAGTTTGCCGTGCGCGACGATCTCGTCCTGCAGCCAGTTCTTCATCAGTTCGGGCCCGGTCCCCTGACGACGCAGCGGAAGCCGATGTGGCAGGTGGAGGTCTCCTCCGACTCACCCTGACGCGCCGCCGGGCGGTACCGCAGGCAGTAGTTCGGCGCGCACAGGTGGGAGCCGCCCTTGATCACCCGACGCGCGTACGGTTCCCCGTCCACCCTGGTCGCGGCGTCCACCCGCGGATTGCGCGGGATGCAGCACGAGTCGGCGGGGGCGACGTTCTTGCCGGACCGGCCGTGGTCGGATGTGTGGAAGTCGGTCGTCCACTCCCACACGTTGCCGGCCATGTCGACGAGTCCGTACCCGTTGGGCCGGAACGATCCGATCGGCGAGGTGCCGACGAAGCCGTCCTCGGCGAGGTTCTGCCACGGGAACTGCCCCTGCCAGGTGTTGGCCTGATGCCTGCCGCCGGGTGTGAAGTCGTCTCCCCACGTGTACGTCTTGCGGTCGAGCCCCCCGCGCGCGGCGAACTCCCACTCGGCCTCTGTCGCCAACTCCTTGCCCGCCCAGGCCGCGTAGGCCTGCGCGTCGGCGTACGCCACGTGGGTGACCGGATGTCGTTCGCGCCCACCGACATTGCTGCCGGGCCCCTCCGGGTGACGCCAGTCCGCGCCCGGCACCCAGGACCACCACCGGTGGTAGTCGTCGAGGGACACCGGTCCGGGGGGTGGGGTGAACACCAGCGATCCGGGGACCAGCAGCTCCGGGTCCGCGTCCGGGTAGTCGGCGGCATCCGGGGCCGTCTCGGCGACGGTGATGTGGCCGGTGTCCTTCACGAACCGCCGAAACTCGGCGACGGTCACCTGGTGGGTGTCCATCCAGAATCCGTCGACCTGCACCTGATGGACCGGGCGTTCCTCCGGGTAGAAGTCCTCGGAGCCCATCCAGAAGGTTCCGCCGGGGATCCACGCCATCCCCTTCGTCGAAGGGTTGCTCGGCTTTGTCGTGATCGCGACGGTCTGCGGCACCATGTCACGAGCATGTCATCCCGACCGAGGACTCCGCACGCCGACGAATCACCCGTTTCGGGTGGGTCTACGAGGCGCACGAGCTGACAGCATCGGCGGATGGGAACAGCCATCGGTGACATCCTTCCGCTCGCGCTCGGCGTCGCGATCAGTCCGATCCCGATCATCGCCGCGATCCTCATGCTGCTGACACCGAAGGCCGGCAGCACCGCGACCAGCTTCACGGCAGGCTGGGTACTGGGAATCGCGGGCGGCTACGCGGTGCTCGTCGTGGTCGCGAGCGTCGTCGGGCTCGGCACGAGTTCCGGGGGAAGTGCCACCTCCGCGACGATCAAGATCGTGCTGGGCGTGCTGCTCCTCCTTCTCGCGGCGAAGCAGTGGAGGAGCCGTCCGGCTCCGGGCGAACGGCCACAGATGCCGGCCTGGCTCGTGGCGATCGACAAGGTCACTCCCGCCAAGGCGTTCGGCCTCGGCGTGCTGCTGTCCGTCGTGAACCCGAAGAACCTGCTGATGATCGTCGGCGCGGCGGTGGCCGTCGCGCAGCTGGGCGTCAGCGGCGCCACCCTGACCGTCGCCGGTGTCGTGTTCACCGTCCTCGCGGCCAGCACGGTCGCGATCCCGGTGATCGCCTACTTCGCAGCCCGCGACCGGGTCACCGGCTGGCTGAACAATCTGAAGACGTGGCTGACCGCCAACAACGCGGCGGTGATGGCGACACTACTTCTGGTGATCGGTGTGGTGATGATCGGCAAGGGCCTCGGCGGGTACTAGGCGCTGCGCGCCCGTGCGGGGTTGACGAGTCCAGGGACCCGTGAACCGCGCACGGGCGGCGGAGCCGCCTACTGGCCGAAGCCGGCCTTGCGGAGCGCGTCGGCCATCGAGCCGCCCGCGGGCTGCCGCTCGGAGCGGCCGCCGCCCTGTCGCTGACCGCCCTGTCCCTGACCGCCCTGTCCCTGACGCTGCCCGCCGCCGCGCTGGCCGCCCCCGCCCTGCCGCGGGCCGCCCGACTGCTGGCCGGACTGCCGCGGTCCCGACTGCTTGGGGGCGCCGGGCTCGTCGTCGAGGCGCAGACTCAGGCCGATGCGCTGCCGCTGCAGGTCGACCTCCATCACCTTCACCTTGACCACGTCACCGGACTTGACCACCTCGCGCGGGTCGCGGACGAAGTTGTGCGACATCGCCGAGACGTGCACGAGCCCGTCCTGGTGCACGCCCACGTCGACGAACGCGCCGAACGCCGCGACGTTGGTGACGACGCCCTCGAGCGTCATGCCCGGCTTCAGGTCGGCGACCTTCTCCACGCCCGAGGCGAACGTCGCGGTCTTGAACTCCGGGCGCGGGTCCCGGCCCGGCTTCTCGAGCTCCGCGATGATGTCGGTCACGGTCGGCAGGCCGAACTGCTCGTCGGCGAAGTCCTGCGCCCGCAGCGACCGCAGCACCGAGGTGTTGCCGATGATCTCCTTGACACCCGACCCGCTGGCCTCCACGATCCGCCGGACCACCGGGTAGGCCTCGGGGTGCACGGCGGAGGCGTCGAGCGGGTCGTCGCCGTCGGTGATCTTGAGGAAGCCGGCGCACTGCTCGAACGCCTTCGGCCCGAGCCGCGCCACGTCGAGGATCCCCCTGCGGTTGCGGAAGGGTCCGTTGCTGTCCCGGTGCGCGACGATCGACTCGGCGAGCGAGCCGGTGATGCCCGAGACCCGCGAGAGCAGCGGCACCGAGGCCGTGTTGACGTCGACGCCGACCGCGTTCACCGCGTCCTCGACGACGGCCGACAGCGACCGCGCGAGCAGCGTCTCCGACACGTCGTGCTGGTACTGACCGACGCCGATCGACTTCGGGTCGATCTTCACCAGCTCGGCGAGCGGATCCTGCAGACGCCGGGCGATGGACACGGCGCCGCGGATCGACACGTCCAGGTCGGGCAGTTCCGCCGAGGCGTACGCGGACGCCGAGTAGACCGAGGCGCCCGCCTCCGAGACCATCACCTTGGTCAGGCCGGCCTCGGGGAACTTCTTGATCAGGTCCGCCGCCAGCGCATCGGTCTCCCGGGACGCGGTGCCGTTGCCGATCGCGATCAGGTCGACCTTGTGCCTGGCGGCCAGCGCGGCGAGCGTGGCCAGCGACTGGTCCCACTTGTTCGCGGGCTGGTGCGGGTAGATCGTGTCGTGGGCGAGCACCTTGCCCGTGGAGTCGACCACGGCGACCTTGGTGCCGGTGCGGAAGCCCGGGTCCAGGCCCATCGTGGTGCGGGTGCCCGCGGGCGCGGCGAGCAGCAGGTCCTTGAGGTTCATCGCGAACACGTCGACGGCGTCGCGCTCGGCGGCCTGACGCAGCCGCATCCGGGTGTCGATGCCGAGGCTGATCAGCATCTTCGTCTTCCACGCCCAGCGCACGGTGTCGAGCAGCCAGCGGTCGGCCGGCCTGCCCCGATCTGCGACGCCGAAACGCGAGGCGATCCGGCCCTCGTACACGCTGACCTCGCCGACCGGCTGCTCCTCGGTCTCGGGGTCGAGGGAGAGCGAGAGCACCTCCTCCTTCTCGCCGCGGAACATGGCGAGGATGCGGTGGCTGGGCAGCTTGGCGAACGGCTCGGAGAACTCGAAGTAGTCGGAGAACTTGGCGCCGTCGGTCTCCTTGCCCTTGCGGACCGCCGACTTGACCTGGCCGCGGGTCCACATCAGCTCGCGCAGCTCGCCGACCAGGTCCGCGTCCTCGGCGAACTCCTCGACGAGGATGTCGCGGGCGCCGGCGAGCTGCTCGGCGGTGTACTGCGCGGGATCGGTCGTCGGGTCGGCCAGCAGGGTGTCCGCCACCGGCTGGTGCCCGGCCTCACGCGCGATCTGCGCCTTGGTCCGACGCTTCGGCTTGAACGGCAGGTAGATGTCCTCGAGCCGAGCCTTGGTGTCGGCCAACATGATCTGGCCCGCGAGCTCGTCGGTTAGCTTGTCCTGGGAACGGATCGAGTCGAGCACCGCGACGCGACGCTCGTCGAGCTCACGCAGGTAGCGCAGGCGCTCTTCGAGCGTACGCAGCTGGGCGTCGTCGAGGGTGCCGGTGACTTCCTTGCGGTAGCGGGCGATGAACGGGACCGTCGCGCCGCCGTCGAGCAGTTCCACCGCGGCGCGGACCTGCTCCTCCCGGACGTCGAGTTCGGTGGCGATACGTGCGTTGACTGATTTCAGAACGGGTGCGTTCACAGCTGAGGTCACGGCGATCGACCCTACCGCTAGCCTGTGACAGTCGGCGTCGACGATCATGTCGACGCCGGGGGAAGGAATCGAAGTGGTGAAGGGTCGCCGCGCGGAACTGACCGCGCTGTGCCTGGCAGTGGCTGTCGCAGTAGCAGCGGTCGGCGCGCTCGGTGGGTGCGCGGCCGTGACCGCCGACACCGCGACCGGACGACCTTCCGTGGCGGTGCCGACGGACACCCCGCCCGCCACCACCGATCCGCCCGTGCCCATGGACCAGCACACGCTCGACGATCGCCTGGCGCAGGCGGTCTCGGCCGCCGCCGAGCGCAGTTCCGAGATCTCCATCGCACTACTCGATCGCCGCACCGGCCAGTATGCGGGCAGCGCGGACACCGTGCCGGTCACGACCGCCTCGGTGGCGAAGCTGTTCATCGCAGACTCCCTGCTGTACGGCGAATCCAGCACGAGAACCCCACTGTCCCAGGATGACCGGGACCTGATCGAGCGAATGCTGGAGAGTTCCGACGACGACGCCGCGAACGAGTTGTGGAACGAGCACGGCGCCAGCGGCCTGGTGACCGACGTGATCGGGCGCTACCGACTCGCCGCGACGTCCGCGCCGTACGACGACAACTGGTGGAACACCGCGACCACGCCCGCGGACTTGGTCGGCTACTACTCCGGACTCCTCGACGGTCGAGGCGGCCTGGCCCCCGCGCGCCGAGAGGAAATGCTCGGGTACCTCGGTGCTGCGAAGGCGACCGCCGCAGACGGCTACCACCAGCGATTCGGCATCCCCGACGGATTGCCCGGCGAGTCCACCGTCGCAGTCAAGCAGGGCTGGATGTGTTGCATCGCCAACCAGTGGCTGCACCTGTCGACCGGGGTGGTCGGGGCAGGGAACCGCTACGTTCTGGTGGTCGCGTCCCGCGAGGACGTCGACTATCCCGACGGCTGGCCCACCGTCGAGGTGGAAGTCGACGACGACCCGTCCGACGAGCCACGCGACGAGCCTGCCGCTACGGACGAACCCACCGTCGCGAGCACCCCCACCCAGGAGAACACTCCGGTTCCGACCACGACACCGACCACCGTTCCCCGACCACACCACTACGTGCAGGTCCGCCAGTACCCGGACACGACGCTGACCACCGCCGCCGACGATGCCAGCGCCGCCCACGCCCGCGAGACGATGACCGAGGTGGTGCGAATCCTGTTCCCCGAGGGGCGAATCGACTGAGCGAGACCCCGGACGGGCGGACTACTCCGCCGGGCGCTCCGCCTCGGGCAGCAGGTCCGGTCGGCGCTGGGCGGTCCGCTGCAGGGACTGCTCGCGTCGCCAGGCGGCCACCTTGGCGTGGTCGCCCGAGAGCAGCACCGGCGGAACGTCGAGGTCACGCCAACTGACCGGACGGGTGTAACTCGGTCCCTCTAGCAGACCGTCGGAGAACGAATCCTCTTGGTGCGACTGCTGATTGCCGAGCACGCCGGGAAGTAGCCGCACCACGGCCTCGGCCATCACCAGCACCGCGGCCTCGCCGCCGATCAGCACGTAGTCGCCGATGCTGACCTCCTCGACCCGCACCCGCCGCGCGGCGTCGTCGAACACGCGCTGGTCGATGCCCTCGTAGCGGCCGCACGCGAAGACGAGATGCTTCTCTTCCGCCCACCGGTGTGCGGTCTGCTGGGTGAACGGGGTGCCGGCGGGAGTGGGTACCACGAGTAGCGCGTCGTCCGGGCACACCTCGTCGAGGGCCGGACCCCACACCGTCGGCTTCATGACCATGCCGGGACCGCCACCGTACGGCGAGTCGTCGACGGCCTTGTGCACGTCGTGGGTCCAGTCGCGCAGGTCGCGCACACCGACGGAGATCAGGCCCTTGTCGATGGCCTTGCCCAGCAACGCAGTTCGCAGCGGTTCGAGATATTCGGGGAAGATCGTGATGACGTCCAGGCGCACGACTACTCCGGATCCAGTAGACCTTCGGGCGGATCGATCTCGACGTAGCCCTCGGCCACGGAGACGACGGGGACGATTGCGGTGACGAACGGGATCAGGATCTCGCCCGACTCCTGACCTTCCGGGCGCACGGAGAGCAGCTCCCCGGCGGCCGAGTGCAGCACCTCGTTGACGGTGCCGATCGGCGTTCCGTCGGCAAGCCGGACCGCCAGACCCTCGAGTTCGTGGTCGTAGAACGCGTCCGGGTCGTCCGACGGCGGCACGTCCGCGCTGTCGATCACGAAGAGCGTGCCGCGCATGGCGTCGGCGGCGGTGCGGTCGTCGACACCCCGCAGACGCAGCAGAAGCCGCCCGGAATGCTCCCGGGCGGCTTCCACCGTGAAACTGGTGAGAGTGCGCTCGCGAGGCTTGCGACCGTGCAGCACGGAACCAACGGCGAAGCGTTGGTCGGGATCGTCGGTCCGTATCTCTACGGCGAGTTCACCCCTGATGCCGTGCGACTTGGCCACACGCCCGATGACGAGCTCCACGTCGACCGCTACTGGTCCGTGTCGATCACGTCGACGCGGATACCGCGGCCACCGATGCCGGTGACCAGGGTCCGCAGCGCGGTCGCGGTGCGCCCGCCACGCCCGATGACCTTGCCCAGGTCGTCGGGGTGCACGTGCACCTCGACGGTGCGCCCGCGGCGTCCGGTGATCAGCTCCACCCGGACGTCGTCGGGATTGGCGACGATACCGCGAACGAGGTGTTCGACGGCATCGGCGACAACGGCACTCACTTGTCAGCAGCCTCGGAATCCGCGGCGGCCTCGGCGGGGGCCTCGGCGGCCTCCTCGGCGTCGGCCTTCTTGGCGGCCTTCTTCTTCGGGGTGATCGCCTCGGCGACCGGCTCGCTGTCGGCCTGCGCCAGCGCGGCCTGGAAGAGCTCCAGCTTGGACGGCTTGGCTTCCTTGGTCTTCAGGGTGCCCTCGGTGCCCGGCAGGCCCTTGAACTTCTGCCAGTCACCGGTGATCTTGAGCAGGTTCTCGACCGGCTCGGTGGGCTGGGCGCCGACGCCGAGCCAGTACTGCGCGCGCTCCGAGTCGATCTCGATCAGGGAGGGCTCTTCCTTGGGGTGGTACTTGCCGATGGTCTCGATCGCACGGCCGTTGCGGCGGGTGCGAGAGTCGGCGATGACGATGCGGTAGTGCGGGGTGCGGATCTTGCCGAGCCGCATGAGCTTGATCTTGACAGCCATGGTCGAGCCTTTCAGATGGTCACGGCGCAATTCAGCGATACGCACGGAGTGCGTACCCGGTTTTGCGTTGAGGGGTTGTCGTGACCGCCGCGCGGTGCGTAACCGGAGACGGGCGAACAGCGGTCCATTCTGCCAGACGAGCCGCCCGGCCGACGAATCGCCCGACTCGGAGCGGATTGCCCGGCTCCCCGGACGTCGTCCGCCTAAACTCCGGTCAGCCGCAGCCGTCGCACCCGGGGGTCCACGTCGTTGTCGAAGCCAGTGTCCGATCCGAAACCAGTAGCCGGCCCGCCAACGGCGTCCGAGAACAAGGCGGTATCCGAGAAAAGCGCGGTACCCGAGAAAGGCGTGGACTCCGACCAGACCGTCGTGCTCACGCCGGTGCCGACGCCGGCGCCTGCTGCCGTTCCGGTGTCGTATCCGGTGTTCACCGACGGTCCGCCGGCACCGGAGCGGGGCCGCGCCACGGCGCTGGCCGCGGTGGTGCTGGTGCTGGGCCTGACCGGACTGTTGGTCGGATTCGGTCCGTACCTGAGCGTGCACACCTCCGCGGGCGAGGTGAACGTCAGCGGGTTCGTGCTGCCGCAGGGCCTGCTGGTGGTGGTGTGCCTGCTGTTCTCGGCGATGACCGCCGGGTTGTCGACGCTGCCGCGCCTCGGCCAGATTCGCGCGGCGGGCCCGGTCCTGCACGCGATCTCCACTGCCGCCGCGACGGTCGGTGCCCTGCTCGCCCTGTTCCTGCTGATCGTGGTGAGCAACGTGCCGCGACTCGGCGAGGACCTGATCGGCGATTCACGGGACGACCTGACGCTGGTCGTCGGGCTCGGTTGGGCGGGCATCGCGATCCTCGCGCTCGCCGTCGTGCAGGCGCTTGTCGCGTTCGCGGCGCTGGCCTACGACCTGGGGCTGGCGCAGACCCGTCGCGCCCCCGTCCGCGTGGAGTCCGCATGACCGACAGCGCGCCCCCGCCTCCCGCCACTCCCCCTCCCCTCACGCCACCGCCGTACCGGCCGCCGCTGTCGGTGCGCGGCTGGCTGGTGGTCCTGACCTCGGTCGCGGCGGTGGTCGCGCTGCTGGCGGGGGGCGGATACCTGCTGAACCGGACGCTCTCCCAGAACAGTTCGACCGTCGCGGGTAGCGCCGCACCGGACTCCGGCGGCACGGATTTCGGCGGCGGCGCGGACTTCGCGGATCCGAACGACCCAGGCGCCTTCGGCCACGGCGCGACGGTGCCGGTCACCCCCACCGGGGTGACCGGCACGTGCGCGACCTACCCGCCTGCGGTCGACTCGGCCGGGCGACCGCACACCTACGAGGCACCCAATGCCACCGACGGCGACCTCACCACCGCGTGGCGTTGCCAGGGCACCCAGGGTCAGTCACTGTCGATCAGTTTCGTGTGCGCCCAGCAGCTCGCGACCGTCGGCATCGACCCCGGCCACGACAAGACCGACGCGGACGGGTCCGACCGGTTCGCGCAGAACCGCAAGATCACCAAGGTCATCTGGACCTTCGACGACGGCAGCACCGTCGAGCAGCAGCTGAGGCCCGAGCGGGGCATCCAGACCCTCGAGGTCGACAAGACCAGCCGCACGGCAAAGCTGACGGTCGTCTCGACGGTCGACGGTCAGCCGATCACGAATCGGACGGGTGAGCAGTTCGCGCCGTTCAACGACGTCACCTCGGTCAGCGAGGTCCGGTTCACCGCGCGGGGCGGCGACGGGGGCGACGGCTGCGCGAAGTGAGCGGCCGCGTAGGCGGGGACCGCCGTCAGGCGAACCGGCCCCGCGCCGCGACCACCCGACCGCGCAGTACGACGAGGTCCGGTTCGGCGAGCACCTCCGGCCCGGTGCGTGGATCCCGTTCGTAGACAAGCAGATCCGCGGGCGCCCCGGCGTCGAGTCCGGGGTGGCCCAGCCAGGCGCGAGCGTCCCAGCAGGCGGCGCCGAGCGCCGCTGTCGGCCCGAGCCCGACCGCGGCCAGCGCCGCGACCTCGTCCGCGATCCGCCCGTGCCGGATCGACCCGCCCGCGTCGGTGCCCGCGTAGATCGGGATCCCGGCCTCGTGCGCCGCGCCGATCGTCGCGCCGACCCGCGCGTGCAGATCGCGCATGTGCGCGGCGTAGACGGGGAACCGGTCGGCGGAGTCGGCGATCTCCGGGAAGGTCGCGATGTTGATCAGCGTCGGCACCAGCGCGGTACCGCGTTCGACCATCATCTCGATGGTGTCGGCGGTCAGTCCGGTGCCGTGTTCGATGCAGTCGATACCGGCCTCGATCAGTCCGGGCAGCGCGTCCTCGCCGAACACGTGCGCGGTGACCCGGGCGCCGACCCGGTGCGCGGCGTCGATCGCCTCCTTGAGCACCGCGTCGCCCCACAGCGGACGCAGGTCGCCCACCGACCGGTCGATCCAGTCGCCGACGAGCTTGACCCAGCCGTCGCCGCGCAGGGCCTGCTCGGTGACGGCCGCGGGCAGCTGCGACTCGTCCTCGAGGTCGATCGGCAGGCCCCGGATGTACCGCTTCGCCATCGCGATGTGTCGCCCGGCCCGGATGATCCGAGGCAGGTCCGCGCGCTGGTCGAGGGCCCGGGTGTCCACGGGCGAGCCCGCGTCGCGCAGCAGCAGCACCCCGGCGTCGCGTTCGGTCTGCGCCTGGGCGAGCACGCCCGCCTCGTCCTCGTGGCCGCCGCCGTACCGGATGCCGACATGGCAGTGCGCGTCGACGAGTCCGGGCAGGATCCAGCCCGAGTCGCTGACCGTCTCCGCACCGGCGACGGGCTGGGACGAGATCACGCCGTCGTCGATCCAGAGCTCGACGGGCTGCTCGTCGGGCAGCCCGACACCGGCCAGCCGCACCGCCACGACTACTTCTTCGGGAGCTTGAGCTGGGACAGGTCGATGCCCTCGAGGCCCGGCGGCAGCTCGTCGAGGCCCTTGGGCATCTTCGACAGGTCCATGCCGGCGGGCAGACCCGGGAATCCGCCCGGCATTCCGGCGGGCATGCCGGGGAATCCGCCGCGGATCTTCGGCTGGGTCGGGCCCTTGCCGCCCTTCTTGCCCTTCTTGCCCTTCTTGCTGCGCTGACTCGACCGCGCGCCGGGCATGCCCATTCGGCCGGCCATCGCGGCCATCATCTTGCGGGCCTCGAAGAATCGGTCCACCAGCTGGTTGACGTCGGAGACCTTCACGCCCGAGCCGTTCGCGATGCGCAGCCGCCGGGAGGCGTTGATGATCTTGGGGTCCTCGCGTTCGGCGGGGGTCATGCCGCGGATGATCGCCTGCACCCGGTCGAGCTGCTTCTCGTCGACGTTGGCCAACGCGTCCTTCATCTGGCCCGCGCCGGGGAGCATTCCCAGCAGGTTGCCGATCGGACCCATCTTGCGCACGGCCATCATCTGCTCGAGGAAGTCCTCGAGGGTGAGCTGGCCGGAGCCGATCTTGTGCGCGGCGGCCTCGGCCTGCTTCGCGTCGAAGACCTGCTCGGCCTGCTCGATGAGGCTGAGCACGTCGCCCATGCCGAGGATCCGGCTGGCCATCCGGTCCGGGTGGAAGACGTCGAAGTCCTCGAGCTTCTCGCCGGTCGACGCGAACATGATCGGCTGCCCGGTGATCTCGCGGACGCTCAGCGCCGCGCCGCCCCGGGCGTCGCCGTCGAGCTTGGTCAGCACGACACCGTTGAAGCCGACGCCGGACTGGAACGCCTCGGCGGTGTGGACCGCGTCCTGGCCGGTCATCGCGTCGAGGACGAACAGCACCTCGTCGGGCTGCACCGCGTCGCGGATGCCCGAGGCCTGGCCCATCAGTTCCTCGTCGATGCCGAGTCGGCCGGCGGTGTCGACGATCACGACGTCGTGGTGCTTGGCGCGGGCCTCCTCGACACCGCGGCGCGCGACGTCGACCGGGTCGGCCGCCGACACGCCGAGCGCGTTGTCGCCGCCGCCGATCGAGGTGCCCGGGTGCGGGGCGAAGACCGCCGCACCGGCCCGCTCGCCGACGATCTGCAGCTGGCTGACCGCTCCGGGACGCTGCAGGTCGCAGGCCACCAGCAGCGGGGTGTGACCCTGTCCGGCCAGCCACTTGGCGAGCTTGCCCGCGAGGGTCGTCTTACCGGAACCCTGCAGACCGGCCAGCATGATGACGGTCGGCGGGTTCTTCGCGAACTGCAGCCGCCGGGTCTCGCCGCCGAGGATGCCGACGAGTTCCTCGTTGACGATCTTGACGACCTGCTGGGCCGGATTCAGCGCGCCGGACACCTCGGCGCCCTTCGCCCGCTCCTTGATCTTGGCGATGAAGGAGCGGACGACGGGCAGCGCGACGTCGGCCTCGAGCAGCGCGAGCCGGATCTCCCGGCACGTCGCGTCGATGTCGGCACCGGACAACCGGCCCTTGCCACGCAGGTCCTTGAGGGCACCTGTCAACCTGTCGGAAAGGGATTCGAACACCGATCGGGCTCCTGGCTGGTCGAGTTGGCTGGTCTAGTTGCCGCCTGGGGACGTGCAGACTCGGGCCCCAGCCTAGCCGCTGCCGGTGGCGTCTCCGTTCTCACTGTCCTTCTTCGGCGGCGATTGCGGCACCACGGCCAGGATCGCCGCCTCGACGTCCCGCCGCGTCGCCCGCGAATCCGTACCGCCCAGATTCAGTCCGAAGGCGTCGACCACCGACGCACCGAGCGTCGACACTCGCGCCCACTGCACGTCCACGCCCTGTTCCTCGAACGCGGCCGCCAGCCGGCACAGCAGTCCGAGGCGGTCCTCGGCCCGCAGTTCGACCACCGACTGCCCCTCGGCGGCCGCGTCGAACCAGATGATCCGGGGTGGGGCCTGCGCGTACTGCACCGGCACGCCCGCGACGCCCAGTTCGAGCGCCTGCTCGGCCCTGGACTGCTCCTCCTTCTGCTCGAGCATGGCGACCAGGTCGAGTTCACCGGCGATCGCCCGGATCAGCTCTTGCCGGAGGAGTCCCGCCTGCGGCGGAGCACCGAACCGCGGTGACACCGTGAACGAGTTCACCGCCGCACCCTCGTGACTGCCGACCGAGGCGGACAGCACCCGCAGCGAGTGCAGCGCGAGCACGCCCGCCGAGTCCGAAAGCAGTCCCGGGGTGTCCGGCGCGACCACCGTGACGGTGTAGGTGTGCGCCCCCTCCGCCGGTTGCAGCCGCACGTGCACGCCCCCGTCCGCGGCCAGCGCGGCCGCCTCGGCATCGATCCGGTCCGGCTCGGGCAGCCGCTCACCAGCCATCACCAGGCGACAGCGTCGGACCAGTTCACCGAGCAGCGAGGACTTCCAGTCGCCCCACACCCCGGGCCCGGTCGCCAGCGAGTCGGCCTCGGCCAGCGCCGCCAGCAGGTCGAGCAGCACCAGGTCGCCGCCGAGCGCATCGACCACCATCTGCACCGTGGCCGGGTCGTCGAGGTCGCGGCGGGTCGCGGTCGACGGCAGCAGCAGGTGGTGCCGGACGATCGCCGTGAGCAGGGCGACGTCGGACGGCCACATGCCGAGCCGATTGCCGATCTGGGTGGCGAGTTCCGCGCCCACCGCGCTGTGGTCGCCGCCGCGCCCCTTGCCGATGTCGTGCAGCAGCGCACCGAGGACCAACAGGTCCGGTCGCGAGACCCGAGTGGTGAACGCGCTCGCCTGCACGGCCGTCTCCACCAGGTGACGGTCCACGGTCCAGGTGTGTACGGCATCGCGCGGCGGAAGGTCGCGCACCGCACCCCATTCCGGTAGCAGCCGTCCCCACAATCCGGTCCGGTCCAAGGCCTCGACCACCGCGGTGGTGCGACTACCGGAACCGAGCAGCACCAGCAGGTCGCCGAGCGCCTCACTCGGCCACGGTTCGCGAAGTTCCGGCGCACTGTCCGAGAGCCGGCTCAGCGTCGACGCCGAGATCGGCATGCCGGTCTGCGCGGCGGCCGCGGCGACTCGCATGATCAGGCCGGGATCCTTGGTCGGCCTGGCGTCGCGGGCCAGCACGACCTCGCCGGCGTGCTCGACCACCCCCTCGTCGAGCGGCCGGCGGACGGGCATCCGGCGCAGCCGCGAGAGTCCGCGTCGCGGAAGCGAGTTCGCGGCGGTGCGCAGTCCCACATCCACCGAGTAGCTGACCGTCCGCGCCGAGTCGCTGAGCATCCGGGCCAGGTCGAAGCGGTCCCCGATGCGCAGGGCCGCCCCGATCTCGTCTGCGTCCTGGGCGCGCAGCTGGTCCCGGGCACGGCCGGCGACCCGATGCAGCTCGGTACGCACGTCGAGCAGGCGGTCGTGCGCGAAGACCAGTCCGCCACCGGGGGTGTCGGGTCCGAGCCCGGGCAGGGCGTCGGTCAGCTGCGCGATCGCGAGCGCGTCGAGCAGCTGCACGTCCCGCAGCCCGCCGCGGCCGTTCTTGATGTCCGGCTCGGCGCGATGCGCGATCTCGCCGCTGCGCGACCACCGTGCACGGGTCATCTCGATCAGTTCGTCGAAACGCGAACGGATTCCGGTCCGCCACTGCCTGCGCACGCCACCGATGAGCAGGTTGCTCAGCTCCTCGTCGCCCGCGATGTGCCGGGCCTCGAGCAACCCCAGTGCGGCGGTCAGGTCGCTCGATGCCACCTGAATCGCCTGCGGGACCGTCCGAACGCTGTGATCGAGCTTGATGTGCGCGTCCCACAACGGGTACCAGAGCCGGTCCGCGACCTCCGCGACGATCTCGGGTTCGAGGTCGTCGTGCAGCAGGACCAGGTCGAGGTCGGAGTACGGCAGCAGTTCGCGCCGACCGAGCCCGCCCACCGCGACGATCGCGAATCCACTGTCGGGCTTGATCCCGAGTTCGGCCCCCTTGGTGGTCAGCCAGAACTCGTGGAGGTCGACCAGCGCCTGACGCAGTGCGGGCGCGTCGAGCCTGCGCGTGCGGGAACCGCCGTCCAACAACTGTTTCCGGGCCCGGACGAGGTCGTCCGCGGCGACCGCGCCCCGGGACGAGGGCGGCCCCGACCCCGCCGACGATGCGGCGGGATCGGGGCCACCAGATCCGGACCCGTTGGGGTCAGAGCGCATCCGCGCCCCGTTCGCCCGTGCGGACCCGGATGACCGACTCCACCGGGGAGACCCAGACCTTGCCGTCGCCGATCTTCCCCGTGCGCGCGGCCTCGACGATCACCTCGACGACCTTGTCCACGGCCGAGTCGTCCACGACCACCTCGACGCGCACCTTGGGCACGAAGTCCACGGAGTACTCGGCACCGCGGTAGACCTCGGTGTGGCCCTTCTGCCGGCCGTACCCCTGAACCTCGCTGACGGTCATGCCGAGCACCCCTGCCTGCTCGAGGCCGGTCTTGACATCCTCGAGGGTGAACGGCTTGACGATTGCCGTGATCAGCTTCATGTTTCTCATGCCTCCCTGACGGTGACGGTCGCGCGGCTCGGCACCGTGCTCGCTCCGATTGCGACGAAGTCGTATGCGTTCTCAGCGTGCTCCGTGTCGTCCAGTCCCCTGGCCTCGCTCTCTGCACTGGCCCGAAGTCCGATCGTGTACTTCACGATAAGGGCAATGATCGTCGTGGCGACGAGCGAGTACAGCAGAACCGCTCCCGCACCGACCGCCTGACGCCAGAGCTGGTCGAAGCCGCCCCCGTAGAAGAGCCCCTTGACGCCGGCGGGGGCCTCCGTGGTGGCCACCAGTCCGACCAGCAAGGTGCCCACGAGACCGCCGACCAGGTGGACGCCGACCACGTCGAGCGAATCGTCGAAGCCGAAGCGGTACTTGAGGCCGACGGCGAGGGCGCACAGCACGCCTGCGACGACACCGATGACCAGGGCGCCGACCACGTTCACCGACGAGCAGGACGGGGTGATGGCGACCAGGCCCGCGACGATGCCGGACGCGGCGCCGAGGGTGGTGGCGTGACCGTCGCGGATGCGCTCGACCAGCAGCCAGGCCAACATCGCGGCGCAGGTCGCGACCACGGTGGTGACGAAGGTGGCGCCGGCGACGCCGTTGGAACCCACTGCCGAACCCGCGTTGAATCCGAACCAGCCGAACCACAGCAGGGCGGCGCCGAGCATCACGAAGGGCAGGTTGTGCGGCCTGAAGGGAGTGGTCGGCCAACCGCGACGCTTGCCGAGCACGATGGCCAGCACCAGGCCGGCGATACCCGCATTGATGTGGACTGCCGTACCACCGGCGAAGTCGATTGCCTTGAGCTTGTTGGCGATCCAGCCACCGTCGGCGGCGGTGACGCCGTCGAAAGCGAACACCCAGTGCGCGACCGGGAAGTACACGATCGTCGCCCACAGGCCGGCGAAGAGCAGCCAGGGCCCGAAGCGCAGGCGGTCGGCCACCGCACCGGAGATCAGCGCGACCGTGATGATCGCGAACATCGCCTGGAAGGCCACGAACACCGTGGCGGGAATCGTGCCGACGAGCGGAATCGCCACGGCGGCCCCGGTGCTCGCATTGGCGAGGTAGGACCCGCCGAACAGACCCTTGAGCCCGAAGTACTGGAACGGATCGCCGACCAGGTTGCCCTTGTCCTCGCCGAACGCCATCGAGTAGCCGTACAGCACCCAGAGCACCCCGACGACGCCCATCGCGCCGATGCTCATCATGATCATGTTCAGCACGCTCTTCGCACGAACCATGCCGCCGTAGAAGAACGCCAGTCCCGGGGTCATCAGCAACACCAGCGCGGCGCTGATCAGCATCCACGCAGTGTCGCCGGTGTCCGGCACTCCGATAGTGGGAAAGTCCACGTTGAGCTCCTCCTTCTGTCGTCCCGCCGGTGCGGCTGTCGACCTGATGAGAAGGGTGCTCAGCTGGTGTTTCAGCCGTGGCGCTGCGATGTTTCACTCGAGTGAACGCATCCGGGGTCCGTGTTGCTTCTAGGTTTCGTGCCGCGCCGATCGGACCGCCGCCCGACGTGCGGCGACCCGGCGGAGCCCGACCGCCGTGCCGGACCGCGCGTCGCGTCACGCGAGATCTATCGCCGCGTACGGAGTCCGAGCCAGCCCGGCACCGGCCGCGCGGCACCCGGCGAGCAGTACGCATCCGGAACCTGCGCACACGACCCGACGGGCGCGATCCCCGCGTTGATTCCCTGGCCGGCCCAGGTGATTCCGGCGTTCTTGTTCACGATCAGGGCCGAGGATCCACCACCGTCGAGTACGACGGCCCGATCCGAGCCGAGCGCGCGGAACGCGTCCTGCACGTTGCCGATGGTGAATCCGTCCGCCTCGTTGCTCCCGCCCTGGAAGACGTACAGCTCGTCGCGGGCGGTGTTGAAGCCCACCGCCGTGCGGGCGGCTCGGCGGATCGGGTTGTCGACGAACTGGAAGTCCGGTCCCGGGCCGCGGATCTTGAGTCCGCCGAACGCGACGAAGGACCTTCCGCTGTACTCGAGCTGATTGACCAGGTCCTCCGCGGCGCTGTTGCGCGACGCCGACTCCGCGTCCCGGATGTCGAAGTTCGCATCCGTCGGCATGCCCAGGAAACCGTCACCGATGACGAACGTCGAGAGCGGCGACCAGACCTTCCCTGCGCCGTCGCTCAGGCCCTCCTTGCCGACGTAGAAGCGGCTGCCGAGGTCGAAGATGGACGCGGCGCTGTGGGTGTCGGGGTGGGCGTCGTAGTACGCACCGAGCGGGGAGCTGCAGCCGCTCTGCGACCAGTTGGTGCCTGCTCCCTGCGCGCGCACGTCGAAGAAGTTGGCGTTGATCGCAATCGCCGGCGAGCCCATTCGGTGCCACGCATCGACCGGCCCGTACACCTCGGCGTTCTGACGCATGCCGTCTGCGGTGACGGCATTCGGGTTGCCCTCGCAGCGGCCCGACGAGTCGGACAGCAGTTGCGAGACGAGCCCCGAGTGGGAGGCGCGGGCGATCACGATCAGCCGAGCATCGGTCGGCATGTCGTAGGCCTGGCCCGCGGCGGTGATCATGGGGACCGGGAAGTCGCGGCCGAACTGGTAGGCCAGCGGAGCGCCGCCGGCGGCCGCGACGGCGGCGTTCAGCCGGCCCTGCGCGCCGGCGAAGTCGTCGGCCTGCGCGGGAGCCGCGAAGACCGGCGCCAGCACGCCCGCACAGAGCGCTGTCGCTGCGGTGGCGGTGACGATCCTTCGGGTGACTCTCGCGGCGGTAGCGCTGATACGCACGGGCGTCCTCTCGTGTGACCTGGCCCGACTACAACGTTCGATGTGTCATACGTCACGCTCGAACGCGGCAAGTAGACACCGACAGTCACTCCACCGTGACTCAGTGCCTGCGTATCGTTATCGCTTTGTTACTTAATGGGGAACCGTGTGGTCCGGTATCAGCCGAGCAGCGCGTCCACGAACGCTTCCGGCTCGAACGGGGCGAGGTCGTCGGCACCCTCCCCCAGGCCCACCAGCTTCACGGGCACGCCGAGTTCGTGCTGGACCTGGAAGACGATTCCGCCCTTGGCGGTGCCGTCGAGCTTGGTGAGCACGACACCGGTGATGTCGACGACCTCGGCGAACACCCGGGCCTGAACCAGGCCGTTCTGGCCGATCGTCGAGTCGAGCACCAGCAGCACCTCGTCCACCGGGGCCTGCTTCTCGACTACCCGCTTGACCTTGCCCAGTTCGTCCATCAGCCCGGTCTTGGTGTGCAGGCGGCCGGCGGTGTCCACGATGACCACGTCGACGCCGGTCTCGATGCCCTTGCTGACCGAGTCGAAGGCGATCGCGGCCGGGTCGGCGCCCTCCTTGCCCCTCACCACCTCGGCCCCGACGCGTTCGGCCCACGTCTGCAACTGATCCGCCGCGGCCGCACGGAAGGTGTCGGCGGCGCCGAGCAGCACGCGGCGCCCGTCGGCGACGAGCACTCGGGCCAGCTTGCCCGTGCTGGTGGTCTTGCCGGTGCCGTTGACGCCGACGACCAGCAGCACACCGGGGGTGGCGTCGTGCGGCAGCGCCCTGATCGATCGATCCATCTCGGGATGCAGCGCGTCGATGAGTACGGCACGCAGCAGCGCTCGGGCCTGCGCCTCGGTCTTGACGTTGCCGCCCGCGATCTCGGCACGAAGCTTGGTGACGATCTCCTGGGTGACCGCGCTGCCCAGGTCCGCGATCAGCAGCGTGTCCTCGATCTCCTCCCAGGAGTCCTCGTCGAGGTCGCCGCCGCCGAGAAGTCCGAGCAGGGACTTGCCGACCGCCGACTGCGAACGTGAAAGTCGGCCGCGGAGCCGCTCCAGCCGGCCTGCAGTCGGTGCGATTTCCTCGATTGCGGGGGCTACGGGAGCCTCCGGCTCGGCCACCTCCGGCTCGACGACCTCCGGCTCGGCCACCTCCGGCTCGACGACCTCCGGCTCGGCCACCTCCGGCTCGACGACCTCCGGCTCGGCCACCTCCGGCTCGACAACCTCCGGCTCGGCCACCTTCGGTTCCACGATCGGCGGCACGACAATCTTCGGCGCCACCGGCTCCGGCGTCGGCTTGGGCGGCGCGGTGGCCGTCGCACCCTGACTGAAGCTGAAACCGCTCTCGGCCTTGTACCCACCGGAGCGGTCCTTGGCCTCGCCCAACGCTTCCGGCGTCGACTTGTCGGTCGGCGCGAGGCTGATCTGCCGTCGGCGGTACAGCAGCGCCCCGACGACGAGGGCAACGAGAAGAACGGCCACGACGGCCGCGATTGCGATCCAGGCTCCGGTAGTCACCGACCCATACTCTCAGGCCCGGGCGACGAGGGTGCACCGCGGTGAGGTGCGTCTGCGGAACCGGTCAGTCGGAGGAGCCGTCACGCATCGCCGGCGCCGACAGGGCCGGGAACCAGATGTCCGTGAGGACCTCCGCGGCGCGCTCACCCGAGACGTCGATCGTTCCGAGCATCGCCCACCTGGTGAAGAACCGTTCGAGCTGCGTCACCAGAAGCTCGACGCGCAGGCGGGCCTCGTCACGCTCGCTCTCCGGCCAGCGCGCGAGGTAGCCGGTCATCGAGTTCGGGAGGGCGATGATTCCTTCGCGTGCGATAGCTCGGAATTCGGGTTCGAGAGCGGTCGCCTCGTCCCAGGCCTGAAGCATGTCCTTGTACGTCTGGAACCACTCGATGGCGCGGGTGATCCAGTCCGTGAACTCGGCACGCGATCCGGTGTCGAGCACACGGTCGAGGTCTTGGTAGAAGGCCAGCGCGGTCGGCGCCATCCCGTCCTGCGCCAGCGCCAACAGGACGTCCACCTTGCCCGGGAAATGCAGGTAGAACGTCGCCCGACTGCACCCGACCTCGGCGACGATGCCGTCGACCGTCACCGCCGCGTAGCCCCGGGCAGCGAAGAGCCCCCGCGCCGATTCCATGAGCTTGGCACGGGTAGCCCGCTTCTGTTCGTCGCGCAACGTGCCGCGCCGGCCTTTGACCTCACCTGTTGCCATACTCACGTCCCCACCCTGTCCCACGTCCACCGATCGGGCAAATCGACTCGTTACTGAACCAACTTTACGTCATTCACTTGACAGTGCGTCAGTCAACGTGAACTATGGCGCACATCACGTTTCAGGGGTCGTGATGGCGGCAGTCATGTCGCCGTCCGCGCTCTGAACGGACCGGCACACCGCACAGAAAGCGATCGCGAATGAGCTCGAGGAACCTGCCGACCGTCTGCGTCATCGGCGCCGGACCGTCCGGCATCACGACCGCGAAGCGGCTGAAGGACTACGGCATCCCGTTCGACTGCTTCGAGGCCTCCGACGAGGTCGGCGGCAACTGGTACTACAAGAACCCCAACGGGATGTCGGCCTGCTACCAGAGCCTGCACATCGACACCTCCAAGTGGCGCCTGGCGTTCGAGGACTTCCCGGTTCCCGCCGAGTGGCCCGACTTCCCACACCACTCGCAGCTGTTCCAGTACTTCAAGGACTACGTCGCCCACTTCGGCCTGCGGGACAGGATCACCTTCAACACCTCCGTCGAGCACGCCGAGCGGGGAGACGACGGGCTGTGGACCGTCACGTTGTCCACCGGCGAGACGCGCGCCTACGACGCGCTGATCGTGTGCAACGGGCACCACTGGGACCCGCGGACCCCGGACTACCCCGGACAGTTCGACGGCACGCTGATCCACAGTCACGAGTACAACGACCCGTTCGACCCGATCGACATGCGCGGCAAGAACGTCGTGGTGGTCGGGATGGGCAACTCCGGCCTGGACATCGCCTCCGAGCTCTCGCAACGCTTCCTGGCCAAGACGCTGACCGTCTCCGCCCGCCGCGGTGTCTGGGTCCTGCCGAAGTACCTGAAGGGCGTGGCCGGAGACAAGATGTCGATGCCGGCGTGGATGCCCCGCCCGCTGTCCATGGCGCTACAACGGCGCTTCCTGAACAAGAACATCGGCACGATGGAGGGCTACGGCCTCCCCAAGCCCGATCACCTGCCCTTCCAGGCGCACCCGTCCGCGAGCGGCGAGTTCCTCGGCAAAGCGGGCTCGGGCGACATCGCGTTCAAGCCCGCGATCACCGCACTGGAGGGCAAGCAGGTGCGCTTCGCCGACGGCAGCACCCTTGACGTCGACGTGATCGTCTGCGCCACCGGCTACCACATCAGCTTCCCCTTCTTCACCGATCCGAACCTGTTGCCCGACAGCGAGAACCGCTTCCCGTTGTTCAAGCGGATGATGAAGCCCGACATCGACAATCTGTTCTTCATGGGCCTCGCGCAGCCGATGCCGACCCTGGTGAACTTCGCCGAGCAGCAGAGCAAGCTCGTCGCCGCCTACCTTGCGGGCCAGTACCTGCCCCCGGCGCCCAGCGAGATGGGCGCCGTCCTCGCCGCCGACGAGGAGTACTACCTCAAGCCGTACTACAAGTCCCCTCGGCACACCATCCAGTGCGAGTTCGACCCGTACGTGCGCAACCTGAAGAAGGAAATCGTCAGCGGCGGCAAGCGCGCCCAGGCCGCCGGCAACACCCTGCCCGTGCCCGCTCGCGCCCTGCAGAACGCCTGAGGGAGGAGATCCGATGACACTGACACACGGCTTCTGCGCGGAGGGTTTCGAGCCTGTCCGCGAGGCACTCGACCAGCAGCTCGCTTCTGGTGAGGAGCTCGGCGCATCCGTCTGCGTGACCGTGGACGGGCAACCGGTCGTCGACATCTGGGGCGGGCACACCGATCAGGACCGCACCGCGGCCTGGGCCGAGGACACGATCGTCAACGTCTTCTCGATCACCAAGACCATGACCGCGCTGAGCGCGCTGCTGCTCGTCGACCGCGGACTGCTGGACCTTGACGAGAAGGTCGCGCACTACTGGCCCGAGTTCGGCGCGAACGGCAAGGCGGACATCGAGATCCGGCACCTGCTCTCGCACACCTCGGGGGTCTCCGGCTGGGAGCGACCGATCGAACTCGAGGACATCTACGACCACGAGGCCGCCAGCGCGCGGCTCGCGACGCAGGCCCCGTGGTGGGAGCCCGGCACCGCGTCGGGATACCACGCGCTCAACTACGGCCACCTCGTCGGCGAGGTGATCCGGCGGGTCGACGGCCGGACCCTCGGTCGGTTCTTCGCCGAGGAGCTGGCCGGGCCGCTGGACGCCGATTTCCACATCGGTACCGGCCCCGAGCATTTCGGCCGGATCGCCCCGCTCGTTCCGCCGCCGGCCCTCGAGTTCGACATGGCCACGCTGGACCAGGACAGCATCCTGGTCAAGACCCTCACCTGCCCCTTGCTGGACTACGAGCGCACCTCGGACCCGGCGTGGCGGCAGGCCGAGATCGGGGCCGCCAACGGGCACGGCAACGCGCGTTCCATCGCCCGGCTGCAGTCGATCGTCTCCGGCGGCGGCGTGCTGGACGGCAAGACCTGGCTGTCACCGGACACCGTCGAGGCGATCTTCCGTGAGCAGGCGGACGGCCTCGACCTGGGGATCATGACGCCGCTGCGGTTCGGGATCGGATACGGGCTGCCGCACGCCCAGACGGTGCCCACCGTCCCCGACGGCAGGGTGTGCTGGTGGGCCGGTCTCGGCGGGTCGTTCGTCGTCAACGACCTCGACCGAGGAGTCACCTTCGCGTACGCGATGAACAAGATGGCGCCCGGGATCATCGGATCCGACCGCGCCTACGCCTACCTGCACGCCACCAACGAGGCCGTTCGATCGGCGCGAAACGAGGTCTCCCTGTGAGAGCACTACAGCTCACCGATCCGGGCGTCATCGAGATCCGGGACGTCCCCGTACCGGAGATCGGCCCGTCCGACCTGTTGATCCGCGTCGGCGCGGCCGGCATCTGCCACTCAGACCTGCACCTGCTGCACTTCCCGGTGAAGATGCGGGAGGAACCGCTCACCATCGGGCACGAGATCGCCGGCACCGTCGAGGCCGTCGGCAGCGCGGTCGACGGGCGGCAGGTCGGCGAGCGCGGGATCGTCTACCTGTGCTGGTCGTGCGGCGTCTGCCGGGAGTGCGTGAGCGGCAACGAGAACGTCTGCCTGGCCGCGGGCCGGACCGCCATGCCGCCGTGCCCCGGCCTCGGCCCGGACGGCGGCATGGCCGAGTACGTCCGGATCCCCGCCCGCTCGTTCGTCCCCATCGGCGACCTGGACTTCCTGCAGGCGGCCCCGATGGCCGACGCCGCGCTCACCAGCTACCACGCCATTCGAGGTGCCAAGGAACATCTGCGTCCCGGGTCGACGGCCGTGGTGATCGGCGTCGGCGGGCTCGGGCACGTCGCCGTGCAGATCCTGCGCGCGCTCAGCGCGGCCCGGATCGTCGCGGTGGACCTCGGCCAGGACCAGCTGGACCTGGCCGAGCGCTGCGGCGCCGACGTCACCCTCGAATCCGGTCCCGACACCGCACGCCAGATCCTCGAGTTGACCGGCGGCCGCGGCGCGGAGGCGGTGTTCGACTTCGTCGGCGTCGACCCCACCGCCCGGACGGCGGTCGAGTCCGTGGCACCCAACGGCGCGTACCGGATGGTCGGGCTCGGCGGCGGCGTCCCCGGCGTGACGGCCGACCCGGCGGGCGGGCCCGGCTGGCCGTGGGGCGCCTCGGTCCGGAAGTCCTACGGCGGCACCAGAAGTGACCTCGTCGACTCCATCGCCCTGGCCCAGTCCGGGCGACTCACCGTCGAGGTCGACCGGTTCGACCTCGACGACGCCCGAGCGGCGTTCGACCGCCTCGAGGCGGGCAAGATCCGCGGACGAGCGGTGCTGGTTCCGTGACCGGGTACGACACGATCCGAAAGGACATGCAGTGACGAAGTCTGTTGACCCCCAGGCCTACATCGCATCCGTGATGGCCGGACTGACGGGCCCGGGCGGACGCTTCGAGCTCGGCGTCGAGAGCGTGCTCGGGGCCGAGATCCCGGTGATGAAGAACCGCGACCGGGCGCTCGGCGACGTCCTGAGGGCCTCGCTCTCCTACGGTGACCGGGACTACCTGGTCACCGAGGATCGCCGGATGAGCTACGCGGAACACGGGTCCGCCGCCGCCGCGTTCGCGACCGCGCTGCGCGAGCGGTACGGCGTCGGCAAGGGCGACCGCATCGGCATCCTGGCCGCCAACACCCCCGAATGGCTCGTCGCCTTCTGGGCGGCACAGTCACTCGGCGCGATCGCCGTCGGCTTCAATGCCTGGTGGGCGCCGCGTGAGGTCGAGTACGGCATCGACCACACCAAGCCCACCGTCGTGGTCGCCGACGCCAAGCGCGCCGCGCTGCTGGGCGAGCTCGGCGCCGACGTCCCCGTGCTGACGATGGAGGAGGACGTCCCGCGTCTGGTCGCCGAGTTCGCCGGTTCCGACCTGCCGCGCACCGACGTGGACGAGGACGATCCGGCGCTGATCCTCTACACCAGCGGGACCAGCGGCCGACCCAAGGGCGCCGTGCACTCGCACCGAAACGTGCTCGCCACCATCGACTACCACCGGTTCAGCGATGCGCTCGCCGCCGCGTTCACCGGCGGCGACCCGAACTCGGACGCCCCGAGCGACCGGCGTTACCTGCTCACCTCGCCGCTGTTCCACATCGCCAGCCTGCACAACCTGGCCGTGCCCCGGCTGGCCACGGGCGGCGCGGTGGTGATCTACCAGGGCTCGTTCGACGTGGACCGGATGCTCCGACTGGTCGAACGCGAGCGCGTGACCAACTGGGCCGCCGTCCCCACCATGGCGAATCGTCTGCTCGAGCACGAGGACCTGTCGCGTTACGACCTCTCCTCCGTCACCGCGTTCGCGCTGTCGGCGGCGCCGTCGTCGGCGGCGTTCCAGGACCGCCTGCGCGAGAAGGTGCCGTTCGCGCGCAACTCCCTCGTCGACAGCTACGGCCAGACCGAGAGCGCCACCGCGATCTCCGTCGCCACCCCCCTCGATCTGGCGGCGTTCCCCGGCACGCTCGGCCGGCCCATCATCGGGGTCGCGGTGGAGGTCCGGGACCCGTTCGGGGAGAAGGTCCCCGACGGGGTGGAGGGCGAGATCTGCGCGCGCAGCCCCTACGTGATGCTCGGCTACTGGGACAACCCCGAGGCCACCGCCGCGGCGATCACCGAGGACCGCTGGCTGCGCACCGGCGACTTCGGTGTGATCGAGAACGGCATGGTCCGGCTCACCGGGCGACGGTCGGACCTGATCCTGCGCGGTGGCGAGAACGTGTACCCGATGGAGATCGAGCAGTGCCTGGACGAGCACCCCGAGATCCTCGAGTGCGCGGTGATCGGCGTGGACCACCCCGACCTCGGCCAGGAGGTGGCCGCGGTCGTCGTAACGCGGTCGGAGGGCGCCCTGACGGAGGAGGAGCTGCGGGCCTTCGCCGGCGAACGCCTCGCCTACTTCAAGGTCCCGGCTCGATGGCGGATCACCACGGTTCCGTTGCCGCGCAACGCGACCGGCAAGACGATGCGCACCGAGGTCGTGCTCTGATGAACCTCTGCTTGAAAGCCGACAACGTTCGAGAATGGGGTGGACTGCGATGAGCTACGACGTGATCATCAAGAACGGCCGGTGGTTCGACGGCACCGGCGCGAGGTCCGAGACCCGGAACCTCGGCATCCGTGACGGGCGGGTGGCCGCGGTGTCGGTCGAGGCGCTCGACGAGGCGGACTGTCCGCAGGTGGTCGATGCCGCCGGGAAGTGGGTCATCCCGGGCATGGTCGACATCCACACCCACTACGACGTCGAGGTCATCCTGAGCCCGGGCCTGAAAGAGTCGGTGCGGCACGGCGTCACCTCGATCTTCCTGGGGTCGTGCTCGCTGTCGGCGGTCCATGCCGGTCCCTCCGATGCGGGCGACCTGTTCGGCCGGGTCGAGGCCATCCCGCGCAAGCACGTGGTCGACACGCTCGCCGAGTCCCAGACCTGGACCTCGGCGCACGAGTACGTGGAGGCGATCGAGGCGCTGCCGTTGGGCCCGAACGTGGCCTCCTTCATCGGCCATTCGGACATCCGTGCTGCGCAGATGGGGCTGGACCGGGCGACCCGCAAGGACGTCAAGCCCACCCCTGCCGAACTCGACGCGATGGCGGCCAAACTCGAGGAGGCGCTCGACGCGGGCTTCATCGGCATGTCCTCGCAGGAACTGCTGTTCGACAAGCTCGACGGCGAGGTCTGCCGGTCCCGGACCCTGCCGTCGACGTACTCGACGCGGCGCGAACGTCGACGGCTCAGTTCGATCCTGCGACGCCGGGGGCGGGCGTTGCAGGCCGGCCCGGACGTGGGCCGCCCGCAGTCCATGGTCGCGTTGGCGCTGAGCAGCGTGGGACTCTTCCGCCGCCCGTTGAAGGTGAGCCTGCTCTCGGCCGCCGACGTCAAGGCGATACCGGCGGTGGCGCAGGTCTTCCCGGCGATGGCAAAGGCCGTCAACGGGATGCGCGGCGACTTCCGGTGGCAGCACCTGCCCGTGCCCTTCGAGGTGTACTCCGACGGCATCGACCTGCCGGTCTTCGAGGAGTTCGGGTCCGGGGCCGCGGCACTGGACCTGTCCAACCAGCTCGAGGCGCGGAGCGCGCTGCTGGCCGACGAGTCCTACCGCCGGCGATTCCGCAAGGACTACGACAAGAAGTACGGACCGCGGGTCTGGCACCGCGACTTCTTCGACGCCGAGATCGTCGAGTGCCCGGACGAATCGGTGATCGGCAAGACCTTCGGTCAGGTCGGGGTCGACCGGGGTGGGGTGCACCCGGTGGATGCGTTCCTCGACCTCGTCGTCGAGTACGGAACCAAGGTCAGGTGGCGCACCACGATCTCGAACCACCGGCCCGAGGTGCTCAACAAGTTCGCCTCCGATCCCGGTATCCAGCTGGGCTTCTCCGATGCGGGTGCGCACCTGCGCAACATGGCCTTCTACAACTTCGGGCTCCGCCTGCTGCGTCGCGTGCACGACGCCGAGCGAGCGGGGAATCCGTTCATGTCGGTGGAGCAGGCCGTGCACCGGCTCACCGGCGAGCTCGCCGACTGGTACGACCTCGACGCCGGGCACCTGCGCGAGGGTGACCGCGCAGACGTCGTGGTGATCGACCCGGCGCACCTCGACGCCTCACTCGACGCCTACGCCGAGTGCCCGGTGCCCGAGTACGACGGCCTCTCCAGGATGGTGAACCGGAACGACGACGCGGTGTCCGCGGTGTTCGTCGGTGGCGAATGCGTTGTCCGAGAAGGGGAGCCGACGCCCGTACTCGGCACCCGGCGAACAGGACGGTTCCTGCGCGCCGGAGGACACACGACCCGATGACCACAACCATCGACGGAGTGGGACAACCACAGTGTGGGACAAACGAAGTGGAGACGATTCTGTGAGCGATGACAGGTTTTCCGGCCTCACCGCGGTGGTCACCGGCGCGGCATCGGGCATCGGCGAGGCCATCACCGCGCGACTGCTGGCCGAGGGCGCGAACGTCGTCGGCATCGACCTCGCGCGCGACACTCTCGACGGGATGGCGGACGAGTTCGGCCGGTCCTTCCTGCCCGCCCCCGCGGATGTCACCGTTGAGGCGCAGGTCGCGGCCGCAATCGACACGGCCGCCGCAAGGTTCGGCCGGGTGGACCTCGCATTCAACGTCGCGGGCGCCTCCCGGGTCGGGGCGATCGTCGACCTCGACGAGGCCGACTGGAACTTCACGATCGACCTCGTGCAGAAGGGCGTGTTCCTGTGCACCAAGCACGCGGCCCGACACATTCGCGCGTCCGGGCGGGGCGGCGCCATCGTGAACGTGTCGTCGCTCAACGCCCTCGTGCCCATGCCGGCCGGCAGCCCCTATTCGACGGGCAAGGCCGGTGTGGTGATGTTCAGCAAGACGGCCGCAGTCGAGTTGGCGCCCGACCGCATCCGCGTCAACGCGGTGCTGCCCGGCCTGGTCGACACTCCGCTGGTCGCCCCGGTCATGGCCTACGAGCCGGCGCGCGAGATGTTCCTCGAACGCATCCCGGCGGCACGCCCGGCCACACCCGAGGAGATCGCCGGACCGTGCCTGTACCTGGCCAGCGACGACGCGAGCTACATCACCGGCGCGAGCCTGGTCGTGGACGGCGGATGGGAGCTGACCAACTACCCCGACCTGCGCAAGCTCGGGGGGTGAGGGGTCACAGCGGCTGCGCGGCCGGCTCCGCGGTGGCCAGATTCTGCCCGCGCAGCCGCTGTGAGATCACCTGGGTGATGCCGTCGCCGCGCATGCTCACGCCGTAGAGGGCGTCGGCGACCTCCATCGTCGGCTTCTGGTGCGTGATGACGATCAGCTGCGACTTCTCGCGCAACTGCTCGAACAGACCGATCAGGCGACGCAGGTTGGTGTCGTCGAGTGCCGCCTCGACCTCGTCCATCACGTAGAACGGGGACGGTCGCGCGCGGAAGATCGCCACCAGCATCGCCACGGCGGTGAGCGACTTCTCGCCACCGGACAGCAGCGAGAGGCGCTTGACCTTCTTGCCGGGCGGGCGGGCCTCGACCTCGATTCCGGTGGTCAACATGTCGCCGGGGTCGGTGAGCACCAGGCGGCCCTCGCCCCCGGGGAACAGTTTGGCGAACACCCCGACGAACTCGCGCTCGACGTCCGTCCAGGCCTCGGTGAACACCTGCAGGATTCGGGCGTCGACGTCCGCGACGACACCGAGCAGGTCCTTGCGGGCGTTCTTGACGTCTTCGAGTTGGGTGGACAGGAAGTTGTATCGCTCCTCGAGCGCGGCGAACTCCTCGAGCGCGAGCGGATTGACCTTGCCGAGCGTCGCGAGGTCCTTCTCGGCGCGTTTGGCCCGGCGTTCCTGGGTGGCGCGGTCGTAGGGCATCGGGGCGGGCGCGACCACCTGCTCGCCGCGCTCGCGGGCTTCTTCGTACTCGGCCATCTCCAGCGCGGAGGGCGGCAGCGGCACCTCCGGCCCGTACTCGGCGACCAGGTCCTCGAGGCCGATGCCGTGCTGCTCGGAGATGGTCGCCTCGAGCTGCTCGATGCGGGTCGCGGCCTGGGCTCGGGCCACCTCGTCGCGGTGCACGGCGTCGGTCAGTGCGGCGAGGGCGGCGGTGTACTGACGCACCCGCTCCTTGACGGCCTCGAGCTGCTGGGACCGTTCGGTCCGCTGGCGGGTCAGCTCGTCGCGGTGAGCGACGGCCGAGGCGACCACGGTCTCGAGGTGCGCCGCGACGCGCTGTCCGGACTCGGCCACGGCCGCGGCCACCGCGGCCGCGTTCTGCCGGGCCGCCATCGCGCGTTCGGCGCGAGCGCGGGCGTCGCGTTCGGCCTGCGCCGCACGCCGAAGCGAATCCGCCTTTCCGCGAACGGATTCGGCACGTTCCTCCGCGGTGCGCAAGGTCAGCCGCGCCTCGACCTCGACCGCGCGGACCTCGGCGACCGCGGCGGCCGCGGCCTCCCGCTCGCCGCTGCTCGGGTCGCTGTCGGCCGGGTCGCCGTCCGCGGACTGCTCCTGCTGGGCCAGCGCGAGGCGTTCCTCGAGTTCACGCAGCGCCGCGACCGATTCCTCGCGGCCTGCCTCGGCGGTGGCGCGCTGGGCGGCGAGCCGATCCGACTCGGCGTGCGCGGCCCGGGCCACCTGGCCGAGCCGTCCCAACTGCTCGTAGATGGCGGACATCGCGGCGTCGGACTCGTTGAGGGCGGCCAACGCCTGCTCCGCCGTCTCGGCTCGGTCCGCGCGCTCGGCCTCGGCGCCCGCCAACGCGGCGGCCAGTTCTTCGGCGCGACGCTCGGCATCGGCGAGTCCGGCGGTGGAGGTGTCGATGGCGGACTGCACCTCGAGGGTGGAGGGCCTGCGGTCCGAACCGCCGGTCATCCAGCCGGCGCCGGCCAGGTCGCCGTCACGGGTGACCGCACGCAGATGCGGCTGCGCGGCAACGAGTTCCGCGGCGGCATCGAGATCATCGACCACCGCGACGGCGCCGAGCAGGGCGGTCAACGCACCGGCCATGTCGGCAGGGTGGTCGATCAGCTCCAGCGCCCGATACGCCCCCTCGGGCAGCCGGTCGGGGTCGGTGGTTGCGGGCACCGTCGCGGTGCCGCCGATGACGAGCGCCGCACGCCCACCGTCACCGGCCTTGAGCGCGCTCACCGCCGCGCGCGCCGCGTCCACGGAGTGCGCCGCGACGGCGTCGGCGGCGGGTCCGAGGGCCGCAGCGATCGCCACCTCGAAACCCGAACGGATACGCAGCAAACCGGCCAGCGGGCCCACGAGGCCGTCGCCGGTGTGGTGCTCGACGAGCCAGGCGGCACCGTCCTTCTGCTGCAGGCCGATCGAGAGGGCGTCGATGCGGGCGCGCAGCGAGGCAACCTCCTGCCCGGCGGCTCTCTCCGCGTCCTGCAGCTCGCTCACCCGGGCGGTCGCCGACTCGAGCGCGGCGGTGGCACGTTCGTGGTGCGAGTCCAACCCGAGTTCGCCCGCGTCGAGGTCGCCGATCTTCTCCTGGACGGTCTCGAACTCGGACTGCGCGGCGTCACCACGGGCGCGAGCCTCGTCGATGGCCACCGAGAGTCGCGCGACCTCGGAGTCCACGGAATCGGCCCGGCTGCGGAGGGTGTCGACCTGACCCGAGAGGCGGGCGAGGCCCTCGCGGCGGTCCGCGATCGCGCGCACCGCGGCCAGGTGGGCACGCTCGGCGGCGGCGGACGCCTCCTCGTAGTGGGTCAGCTGCTCCTTCGCCGCGTCGAGGGTCGCCCTGGCGATCTCGAGCGCCTCGAGCAGTTCGGCCTCCTCGGCCGCCACCCGCTCGGCCTGCGCCTCGAGCTGGTCGGGATCCTGCCCGCGACCGACGGTGGGCGCGGAGTCGAGGTGCCGGGCACGTTCGGCGGCGATCCGGATGGTCGCGTTGACCCGTTCGGCGAGAGCGGAGAGCTGGAACCAGGTCTGGCCCGCGGCCTCCGCTCCCGGGGTCAGTCGGGCGAGAGCCTGCTCGTGCTGGCCGAGTTCGGTGGATGCGGCCTCGAGTTCGGCCTGCACGTGCTCCTGCTGGGCGCGCGCCATCGCCTCGTCCTGGGCTTGTGAGGCCATCTCGGTACGACGGGTGACGAGGTCGTCGGCGACGAGTCGCAGCCGGGCGTCGCGCAGGTCGGCCTGCACGGTCTGTGCTCGACGCGCCACCTCCGCCTGCCTGGCAAGTGGTTTGAGCTGTCTGCGCAGCTCGGTGGTCAGGTCGGTGAGGCGGGCCAGGTTGGCCTGCATGGCGTCGAGCTTGCGGACCGCTTTTTCCTTGCGCTTGCGGTGCTTGAGGACGCCTGCGGCCTCTTCGATGAACGCCCGCCGGTCCTCGGGGCGGGACTCGAGGATCGCGGCGAGCCGGCCCTGCCCGACGATCACGTGCATCTCACGTCCGATGCCGGAGTCGGACAGCAGTTCCTGCACGTCCATCAACCGGCACGACGAGCCGTTGATCTCGTACTCGCCGGCACCGTCGCGGAACATCCGGCGAGTGATGGAGACCTCGGAGTACTCGATCGGCAGCGCACCGTCGCTGTTGTCGATCGTCAACGTCACCTCGGCTCGGCCGAGCGCGGCCCGGCCGGTGGTACCGGCGAAGATGACGTCCTCCATCTTGCCGCCGCGCAGCGCCTTGGCGCCCTGCTCACCCATCACCCAGGTGAGGGCGTCGAGGATGTTCGACTTCCCGGACCCGTTCGGCCCGACGACACAGGTGATGCCGGGCTCGAATCGCAGAGTCGTCGCGGATGCGAAGGACTTGAAGCCCTTCAGCGTCAGACTCTTGAGATGCATGGCGAAAGACGTTACTGCACCGCACCGACCGAATCGGCCATTGAACCCCCGGGACCGCCCCCCCCGGATTACCCCTGGCCCCCCGGAAGCGGAGCACCCACCGTGAACTTCGCCCCGAACGGATCGGTGACCTCCGCGGTCCGCCCGTACGGCATGTCCGTCGGGTTCAGCGCCGTGCCCCCGTTCGCACGGGCGGCGGCGACGGCCGCATCGGCGTCGGCGACCTGGAACAGCGTGCCCCAGGCCGACGCGGGCGCCGTCGGGTCTCCCAGGATGCCGCCGATCTCGTGCCCGTCGGGTCTGCGCAGGAACGTGAAGTCCATGCCGGGCAGGTCATCGTTTCCGTCCAACGTGAAGTCGAACACCTTGGCGTAGAACTCGCGTGCCGGGCCCGGGTTCGGCGTCACCAGGTCGTTGCGGAGCAGCGTGTTCGGCTCGTTCACCAGTTCACAGCCGACGTGCGCGAACCCCTGCCACAGTCCGAACTGTGCGCCGGACGGGTCCCGCACGATCGCCATCCGTCCCTCGCCCATCACGTCCATCGGCTCCGCCAGCACGATGCCACCCGCGTCGGTGGCCCGCGCAACCGTCTCGTCCACGTCGGCGGTGGCGAGGTAGACGCTCCACCAGAAGTCCGTCGCGCTGGGGTCGGGATTCGGCATCAGGGCGGCGACCTTCTTGCCCCGCAGCAGACACATCGTGTACCGCCCGACCTCCTCGGGGCCGACGTCGAACTCCCACCCGAACACCGAGCCGTAGAACGACATCGCTCGGTCGAGGTCGGGGATGCCCAGGTCAATCCAGGTGGGGGTGCCCAGAGGTTGGTTCGTCGTGACGGCGCTCATCGCTACTCCTGAAATGTCGGGACTCGCTCGTGAACTGTCGACTGCGCTCTCGACGCTAGCCGCCCGCACCGACAAGGACGAGGTGAAGCGCACCTCGCGGGTGCACTAATCTGCCCCGAGTGATCGACGACTCGGCGGGAACCGCCAAAGGACTGCGGACCGGCGCACTGAGCCTGACTTCGAGCGTGGTGATCGGCGTCGCCTCCGCCGGTCCCGCCTACAGCATCGCGGCGACACTGGGTCTCGTCGTCGCGGCCGTGGGCCTGCAGGCGCCGATCGTGGCCCTGCTCGCGTTCGTGCCGATCCTGTTCGCCGCCCTCGGCTACAAGGAACTCAACGCCGCCGATCCGGACTGCGGGACCACCTTCGTCTGGGCGACCCGCGCCTTCGGTCCGGCCTGGGGCTGGATGTCGGGTTGGGCGATCGTGGTGGCGGACGTGCTGGTGATGGCGAGCCTGGCGCAGGTCGCGGGCCAGTACACCTTCCTCATGTTCGGCGCCGAGGGCATCGGGCACGACCCGACCAACGTCTGGGTCCTGACGCTGGGCGTCGTGTTCATGGTGGCCATGACGCTCCTGTGCTTTCGCGGCATCGACATTTCCGCGCGATTCCAGTCCGTCCTGCTCACGGTCGAGTTCGTCGCGCTGGTCCTGTTCGCGGCGGTGGCGCTGGTCCGGGTGTGGCTGGGCAACGCGGGGGCGGGCGCGCTGTCACCGCAGTGGAGTTGGTTCAACCCCCTGGAGATCGGTTCGTTCTCCACGTTCGTCAACGCGATTCTGCTGATGGTGTTCATCTACTGGGGTTGGGACTCGGTGGTCTCGGTCAACGAGGAGACGGTCGACGCCCGGCGCACCCCCGGCCGGTCCGCGGTGATCTCGACCGTGATTCTCGTCGCGCTCTACGTTCTGGTCACCGTCGCCGCCCAGTCCTTCGCGGGCGTCGGAGAGGAGGGCACCGGGCTGGCGAACCCGGAGCACTTCGACGACTTCTTCGCCGCTCTGGGCACCGCGGTGTTCGGTGAGGGTCTGCTCGGGCAGGTGCTGATGCATGTCCTGCTGCTGATGATCCTGACGTCCGCGATCGCGTCCACCCAGACCACGATCCTGCCGACCGCGCGCACGACGTTGTCGATGGGCGTGTTCAAGGCGCTGCCCGACAGTTTCGCCCGGGTGCATCCCCGTTTCCTCACCCCGACCGTGTCCACGCTGGCGATGGGTGCGGTCTCCGCCGTGCTGTACGTCGCCTTCAACTTCGTCTCGGAGGGCGGCCTGGTCTTCGACGCGGTGTCGGCGGTCGGCATCTCGGTGGGGTTCTACTACGGCATGACCGGGCTCGCCTGTGCGTGGCTGTACCGCGACACTCTGCGACGCAGCACACGGGACCTGTTGATGCGCGGGATCTTTCCGCTACTCGGTGGCGCGATGCTGCTGTTCGCCGCCGGCTGGACAGCAGTGACCTCGTTCTCGGGGACGTCGGGCGAAACCAGCCTGGCGATGCCGTTCGCGCCGCATTGGCACGTGGGCGGCGTGTTCATCCTCGGAGTCGGTTCGATGGTGCTCGGCCTGCCCTTGATGTGGTGGTGGCGCAGCCGGGAGCGGGCGTTCTTCGACGGCGCGACCATCGAGCGCGGGTTGCCCCCGAAGACCCTGGTGCAGACGGCCCATACGGCGTAACATAGAACACATGTTCGACTCGACGGACGCGCCGACATCACCTCTGGGACTGCTCGACGCCGTCCCGGGCACCGAGTGGGCAGACGTACTGATCGAGCAACACGCGACGATCGCCCGACATCAGTTTCTCCAAATCGAAGCCGTCACCACCCTGTACCTCGCCCGCTGCGAAGAGGACGCCCGACGCGGCAAGAACGAAGCCGTCCAAGGCGAATTCGCGAACATCGAGGTCGCAGGTATGCTCCACGTCACCGAAGGCACCGCTCTGGCGATGATCGACCTCGGCTGCACCCTGCGTTGGCGCCTACACCGCGTTCGCGCACTGTTCGCCGCCGGGCGAATCGACCTCGCCCAGACCACCGCCATCGCCGACGCCCTCGCCAACGTCCCCGACGACAAACTCGACGAGATCGAACGGCTCCTGGTCGAAGGTGCCGAACGGATGACGGGTCCGAATCTGCGCACCAAGGCGCGGCGCCTGATCGCCCGGCACGATCCCGACGGCGCCCGCCGACGCCGCGAACTCGCCGAAGCCGACCGCGACATCCGTATGCACGCCACCGACGACGGCATGACCCGGGTCGACGGACTTCTGCCCGCCGCCGGAGCCCAAATCCTCGCTATGCGACTACGCCGAATGACCTTCGACGTCTGTTGCCACGACCCGCGAACCTTCGCCCAACGCCGCGCCGACGCACTCGTCGCCCTCGGCGCCGGAGCGACCACCCTCGCGTGTCGCTGCGGGCACGACGACTGCACCGGACGTGTCGACTCCACCGAAAACGCAGAACCCTGTTCGACCGAGATGGCTGCTGAGCACGGCGCGGACGCGAAGAAGGGACCAACTCCGCCATCACTGCCAAAGGCCACCATCACCGTCGGCGTCAACGCCATGACCCTGCTCGGCCTCGACGACCTCCCCGGCTATCTCGCAGGGCACGGCCCGATCGATGCCGAGCTCGCCCGCGATATCGCTACTGACGGAACCTGGCGAAAGGTCCTCACCCTCACCGAAAGCGACCGCGAACTACTCCTCGACGCCCTCGCCGCCACCGATCACGACCCCGACACCGCGTCGCTCATGGGCATGCGCACAGGCACCCCCTCCCCCGGCCACATCCTCGGCATCAGCCGCGCCCTCACGGCGGCAGGCATCACCCCCACCGCCATCCGAGAACGCACCAAGTCACGACGCGAGGCCCTCACCTACCGACCGTCCGCACGTCTCGCCGAGATCATCCGCACCAGGGACGGGACCTGCCGGTTTCCCGGATGCACAGCCCGCGCAAGCAACTGCGACATCGACCACACCGTCCCCTTCGACCACCACAACCCACGACACGGTGGCCCCACCGTCGAACACAACCTCGCCTGTCTCTGCCGCACCCACCACCGGCTCAAGACCGAAGGACGCTGGAAGGTAAGACAACTCGGCGCCGGACTACTCGAGTGGACCGACCCCCACGGCACCACCACCATCACCACACCCGACGGCGCCTTCAGCACAGCCGAGGCGAACCCCACCGACACCCCGTTCGGACCGCTCACCGACGAGGCAACCCTCGATCGCCTCTTCGGACCACACCGCGGCCGTGGCGCCGAGGACGACCTCGAATACCTCCTCGACGCCCACGTACCGAACTGGCGCACCACACGCGACGAGCGACAACCCCGCGCCGTCCACTACACCGGCTCCACCTGTCGAATACCCCAGCCCGCACCGTTCTGAGCAGGGGGTGACCGACGCGTCAGTTCTCTCGCATCCGACGCAACAGGTCCGCCGCCGGCCGTTCTTTCAACCCTGCCGAGTCCTGCAGGACGACGATCGCCGCGCCGTGCGCGCGGTCGAGCATGACAATGCCCGAGAATCCGCCGGTACCACCGGAATGCATGGTGTAGTCCACACCGTCGATCGTCGCGATCGCCCACGCGTAGCCTCGTCGCAGAGTCGGCGTATCCGACCACCGCGGTCGCAACGCGGCCATCCCCGGCGCCTCCTCGCGCAGCAGTGCCCGCGCGTACGAGACCATGTCGCCGACCGTCGACCGCGCACCGCCGCACGGCGCGTATGCCCCGATCGTCCACGGCGCCTGGGCACGACCGTTCTCGTCGACCCCGGTGCTCGCACCGGCCGGCAGGTCGCCACGAGTCAGCGGCACCCACGTCCGCTCCAACCCGAGCGGTTCGAGGACCCGCGCCTTCAGCAGTGTCACGAAGTCGGTGTTCGCGGCCGATGCCAGCGCTTGGCCGAGCAGCGCATACCCGAAGGACGAGTACCGAAATGTGCCCCTGAAGATCAGCGGCGCCAGCCTGGCCTGCGCAAGCAGCTGCTCGCGGTCGAACGGGAACGGATTGCCGCCGTTGAGCTTCCAGTCGATTCCGCCCGCGATCATGTCGGGAGTGGTCGCGAACTCGAGCAATCCCGACCGGTGTCCGGCCAACTCCTCGAGCGTGACGTCGGCCACGGCCGAGCCTTGGACCGGCAGCAACGCGCCGAGTCGCGTGTCGGCACGGACCTCCCCACGATCCAGCGCGACCGCGAGGAGCTCCCCGGTGAACGTCTTGGTGATCGACCCGATCTCGTACTCGCCCGCATCGCGCGACCCCAGGTGCGCACGCGTACTGCCCGACGCGTCCACATACGCGACGTCGACCGAGCGGTCGGCGGCGGGAGAGAGCAACTCCCGTGCGAGCTGCTCGAGCCGCGACTGGCGCTCCTCCACGTCACCGATCGACGCCGTCGCGGTGCCGGCGCCTCCAACCAGCACCGACACCGCCACGAGTGCAGCGGCGGACAAGCCGCGCAGACGACGCGTGACCCGCTCGGACAGTCCAGATCTCAGATGACGCATGTACGTCACGCCTCCCCCATCGGGAACGCCAGGTTCGCAGGTTCCACGCCTCGCCCCCCGGGCAAGACACCACGCGACACAGTCGCTCATATGCACGAATACCGATACCTCCAGGAGGTATCGGTGTTGCCGTGCAGGACGTTACGCCTGCCTCGACACGAGGTGCAGGACCTACAGGATCGCGACCGCCACCACGAGTCCGAGCGCGAGATGGGCGGCGGCGACCACCAACACCTCCGGGGTGAACCTCTCCCGGGCAAGAACCTCACCGATGTCGATGCCGGTCACCAACTCGACGAAGCGGACCGAGAACACCTGTGCGGCAATACCGACCAGGCCGAACACGAAGCTGTAGATCAGGCCCTCGACCAACCTGCCGGACGAGGCGTAGATCGCGAGCACGATGATCAGCGCCATGCTCACCATCCCCGATGCGGTGACGATCGCGGCGTTCGGCCGGCCGGCACGGACCAGGTCCCGGAGCTTGCCGGGGGTGGTCCAGTCGATGGCGAAGAATCCGAGCACCATCAGCGCCAGCCCGAGGATCGCGTACAACACGATCGCCGACACGCCCCGTCCGAGAGTCGACCAGTAGTCGCTACCCAGTGCCACCACTGTTGTGGTCATGTCGGGCTCCGTTTCGTCCGCGTTCGGCGTGACAGTGCTGTCACTGCTTGGGAATTCGATGTGGCACGAAGGCTGCGCCGTCGTCGGTCACCAGGCCGGCGGTCTCCCGGATCCCCAGGCCCGCGGCCTCGTCGCCGACGATCCACGCACCGAGTGCCGGTCGCATGCCGTCGAACTCGGGCAGGGGGTCGAGCAGTTGGTACACGAAGCCCTCCTCGCCGTAGATCCCGCCGGTGCTGGTGTCCATCCCGGCGCCGACGATCGAGACGTTCGCACCCTCACGCCCGAGCTTGGGTTTGCGCACGTACTCGGTGAGCTCATTCGGGTCGTCCAGGTAGGCCGGCAACAGGTTCGGGTGGCCGGGGTACATGCCCCACAACACCGCGAGGATCGCCTTGTTGCTCAGCAGCGTCTTCCACAGCGGCTCGATCCACATCGTCTCGGGCAGCAGTTCGAGTGCCCGCTTGCCGAATTCGTCGTCGAGGACCCATTCCCACGGGTAGAGCTTGAACAGCGATGAGATCGGCGCCTCCTCGAGATCGACGAAGCGATGCAGTTCGCTGTCGAACCCGATCTCCTCGATGGGCAGTGCCACCGTGTCGAGACCTGCCTCCGCCGCACACTCCTGCATGTATGCCACCGTGACGTTGTCCTCGCCGCTGGCGTCGGCACTCGACCACGCGAAATGCAGGTCCGCACTGGGCAACTGCTGACGGATCTCCGTCCACCGCTCGACGAGCCGCTCGTGCAGCGAGTTCCACTGGTCGTCGCCGGGATGCGCATCGGTCAGCCAGTGCCATTGCAGGATCGACGCTTCCAGCAAGGTCGTCGGAGTGTCGGCGTTGTACTCGAGCAGTTTCGCGGGCCGCCGCCCGTCGTAGCGCAGGTCGAACCGCCCGTAGACGTGCGGATCGCCGCGACGCCAGGACTCGGCGATCGGCTCCCAGGTCCACTCGGGCAGGCCGAAGTCCCGGTACCGCTCGGTGAGGATGACCTGCTCGACCGCGTTGAGGCACATCGAGTGCAGCAGTTCGACATCCGCCTCGAGGGCGAGGATCTCGTCCATCTCGAAGGCGTAGTGGACCGACTCGTCCCAGTACGGGCGCTCCGAACCGTCCGCCATGCGCGCTGGACTGCCGTACACCATGCCCTGTGCGGCCACGGTCTCTTGCCACCCCGGCCGAGGGGTGCCCCGAAGTCTGCGCACGTCAGGTCCCGCTGCTGCCGGAGATCTTGCTGCCGAAGCCGCCCCGTTGAATCGTGGTGCCGGACTTGGTCTTGATGGTCGCTCCCTTGGGTGTGACGACGGTGCCGCCGGTCATCTTGGTTCCGACGCCGCCGCCGTGGCCGCCGTAGTAGTAGCGGTACTGCGAGCCCGCGAAGATGAACATGCCTGCGGTGGCGCCGGAGCCGGGAGTGCCCTGCGCACAGTAGGAGTCGTCGACCACGACCTCGGTGTTCGGGTCGATGCAGGTGGCCTCGACGGTGTCCGAGGACAGCACCGAATAGCCGAGTGCAACCAGGCCGACCACTCCTACGACCGCGACGCCACCGATCATGGCCTTGCGACGTTTCCGCTTCTTGGCGGCCTCGTTCGCGGCGGCCTCCGCGGCCAGCCGCTCCTCCTCGGCGCGCTGCTTGCGCGCCTTGTCGCGTGCCCTCGCCTCGCCGACAGTCGGCGGGCGGGGCTTGGTGGTGCCGGGTTCCTGGCGACGGATCCGTCCCGCAGGCGTCGCCGGCTCCGCGGCATCGGGCTCGGCCGGCAACTCGGCGTCCCGAGCCTCGGCATCCCGACTGTCCGACTCCTGCGCGCCCGGGTTGTCCCCCTCGGGTCCCACCGCGTCCTCCCCACCGTGTGACGTCATCGCCCCGAGCCTAGCGTTCGACGAATCCGACGAGTCCGCCCGCCGCGTCCGACCAGCTCTCGACGACGAGATCGACGGACCCCGGGGTCGATCCCGAGCGCAGCAGATCGAGCAGCCGCTCGCAGGACGACCTCGGGCCCTCGGCGATCACCAGGACTCGGCCGTCGGGCCGATTCGTCGCGTGCCCGACCAGACCCAGTTCGAGCGCCCTCGAACGGGTCCACCAGCGGAAGCCCACTCCCTGGACCGCGCCGTGCACCCAGGCGGTGAGCCGAACCCGATGCTCGGTCATCGGGCACCCGTCAGTTCGCCGGCGGGACGAGCTTGTGGACGGTTCCCTCGAAGCTGGTGGCGTACAACGCGGTCGCGTCCCAGCCGGGACCCGCACCGAACCGGACCGACGAGGTCAGCGGAAGACCCGTTGCGATCTCGCACGTGTCGCCGCTCGCGGGATCGACACGAACGACCTTGCCCGCCCCGTTGAGTGCCTCGTAGAGGTTGCCGTCGGCACCCACCGTGAGGTCGTCACCCGCGTTCGCGGGGCCGGCACCGGGCAGCGAGAGGACCCGGACCGGGCCGGTGAGGTCCTTCGCGTCGAGCACGCGGATCTGGGTCGTCTCTTCGAGGGTGTTGCCCACGTAGACGGTCTTTCCGTCCGGGGACGCGAAAATGCCGTTCGCGGAGCCGATGTCGGTGCGGACCGTGACCGGCTCGTGCGGATCGGTCGCGGGGATTCGGACGATGCCGGGCTTGCCGCCGAGCACATTGGTGACCAACAGGTCACCGTTCTCGAGCTTGGCCAGCCCGTTGGGCATGGTCAGCCCGTGCGCCAGGGTCGACCGCTTGCCGCCGTCGAGGTCGACCGACTCGACGGTGCCGTTGGTGCTGCCGTACAGCCCCGCCATCACGTTGTCACCGGTGTTGAACAGCACCCTGCCGCCGTCGACGACGATTCCGCCGGGCGAGTTCACCGAGGAGACGAGGGTTCCCTTGTCCCCGCCAGGGGTGAGGGTCCGGATGGCACCGTCGCCGAGCACCGTGCTCTCCGACAACAGCATCTTGCCGCGACCGTCGAAGCCGAGGTTCTCGAGGGTTCCGAATCCGCTCGCGACCGTGCTCACGGTCCACGGCTTGCATGCTGCCGGCGCGGCCGCCACCGAAGTCGCGGCCGGCGTGGTCGTGGCAGGGGTCGACGTCGGCGGAACGGCCGGCGTGGTCGTGGCCTGAGCGGCCGGCGTGGTCGTGGCCTGAGCGGCCGGCGTGGTCGTGGCCTGAGCGGCCGGCGTGGCCGACACGACCGGGGTCGACGTGGCCGGGGACGATGTCGCCGGAACGGCCGGAACCGGCAGCGGCAGAGACGGAATCTGCGGGAGCTCGGGGCCGGGGGTCGGAAGGGGCTGGGCGCCGGCCAGTGGCGCACCGGCGAACACGCCGGCGACCACCGCGCCGACCATCGCAACGCGGGACAGAGTCATGGCGCCTATTCGATCACGAATCAGTCTCGACTGAAAGGTTCACCACGGTGCCATTTTTCAGCGTCCTGCCCACGGTGCAGACCTTGTCCACAGACTTGACCACCACTGTCAGCAGCCGTTCCTGCGCTTCGGCGTCCAGCTCGCTCAGATCGACCTCGAGCACCTCGTCGAGTCGCGGGTAGATCTCGTTCTCGCGGTCGGCCGCTCCCGAGACCCGCACGGTGGCGTCGTAGTTGTCGCCGAGCCGACGCGAGAGCGGCAGATCGGAGCTCATCCCGGTGCACGCGGCGAGCGCAATCTTGAGGAGCTCGCCCGGCGTGAACACCCCGTCCACGGTCTCCGACCCGATGAGCACCTCGGCGCCTCGCGAGCTGCGTCCGGTGTACCGGCGAGTTCCGGTCCGCTCGACCCACAGCTCGGTTCCGGCGGGAGTGGTATCGGGAGTCTGTTCAGCCATGGCGCAAGTCTGCCATCCCGGTGTGATCCGCTCGCCGCTCGGCCAGCACGATCGGGCCGGTGGGGATAGTTTCGAGAAACAGGGCGCCTCAGCGCTGCGGTCAATCCGGGGAAAGGCCTGACGCATGCTGCACAACGACGTTCCGAGCCAGAACGAACTCGCGACCCTCGCGGCGGTCGAAGGGCGCACCTGCCTGTCGATCTACACCCCGATGGACGCGGCCCTCGACGACCCCGAGGCGAACCGAATCGCCTTCGCCAACCAGGCGAAGTCGGCACTCGAGGCCGTCCAGGACAAGTCCGAGCGCGAAACGTTCGAGGAGGCACTCGGCGACCTGGCCGACGATGACGACTTCTGGCGCTACCAGTCCCGCACCCTGGTGGTACTCGCCGAGGGCGAGCACGTACACGTCCACCGCATACCGAACCGTCTCGAGGCAGTCGAGCGCGTCGGGGACCGTTACTTCCTCAAGCCGCTGCTGCGGGCGGTGACCTTCCCCCAGACCGCGTTCGTGCTCGCTCTCGCCGAGGGGTCGGTGCGACTGGTGGAGATCTCCGCCGAGTACCCGGCCGAGACTGTACGGGTGCCGGACCTGCCGACCAGCGCGGCAGACCACGCCGGCAAGGCCTCGCTCAGCGGCCGGGCACCGAAGGGGCGACTGCAGGGAACCGAAGGCCGCAAGCTGCGCGTGCGACAGTACTGCCGGGCCGCAGACCAGGCGCTACGCCCCGTTCTCACCGGTCGCGACGTCCCACTGATCCTCGCCGCGACCGAGCCCGTTTCGTCGATCTACCGTTCCGTCAACAGCTATCCGGCCTTGCTCGCCGAGGGCCTCGACGGTAATCCCGAGGAGCGCAGCGACGAGGAACTGGCAACCCTCGCCCGGGGCGTGCTGGACCGCCATCACGCCGCAGAACTCGCGCGCACCCGCGAACTGTTCGAAACCCGGCGATCCCAGGGTCGGGCACAGACCGACCTGACGGACATCGGCCGCTCCGCCACCTTCGGACTGGTCGACACTCTCTTCGTCGACGTCGACAGCTTCGTGCCCGGCACGATCGATCCCGAATCCGGGGTGGTCGAACTCACCGGTGACGACACGGGGTTCGGCTACGGCGTCATCGACGAGATGGCCCGCCGGACGCTGTTGCAGGGCGGCCGCATCCTGGCCGTGCGCGCCGAGGACGTCCCCGAGGGTGCGCAGGCCGCCGCGATCCTGCGCTACGCCGGCTGAGCCGGCCCGGTACCGACCACGGACTGCAACGACTCCCGAGGAGGTTCGCATGACCGATCACCACCCCGTCGTCGTCGGTGTCGACGGGTCGGACTCGTCGAAGGCCGCGGTGGCATGGGCCGCCGACGCCGCGGCGGCCCGCAAGTCCACCCTGCATCTGGTCTCCGCTGCGCTGGCACCCGTACCGTTCGCCGGCATGGCGGCGGTCGGGCAGGACTTCTACGACGACCTCGCCGCGGAGAGCCGCAGACTCCTCGAAGAAGCGCGGACCCTGGCGGTCGAACGCGCACCCGACCTCGCGATCGAGGCGACTCTGCATGCTGGACAACCGGTTCCGGTGCTGCTCGACTGGTCCGAACGAGCCGCGATGGTGGTTCTGGGATCGAGCGGGCGCGGCGAGTTCACCGGCGCCGTCCTCGGCTCGGTCGCGGATGCCCTCGCCACCCACGCCTCCTGCCCGGTGGTGGTGACTCGTGGCACGGTCACCGAGCCGGTGGAGGGTCCGGTCGTGGTCGGCGTGGACGGCTCCGCGAACAGCGAACCAGCGATCGCGGCGGCATTCACCGAGGCGTCGCTGCGGGGCACGAAACTGGTCGCGGCCTACGCGGCGAGCGACCTCACAGTGGACCGCTTCCTCGATGTGGTGGACGAACCTACCGCTGCTCTCGACGGTGCGCGGGAGCTGCTCGCCGCGGGGATGGCCGGGTGGCAGGAGCGGTTCCCCGAGGTCGAGGTGGAGCGAGTGGTCGCCAAGGACCGCCCCGTCCGATTGCTGCTGGACCAGGCCGCCACCGCACAGCTGGTCGTGGTCGGCAGTCGTGGACGCGGCGGATTCCGTGGGATGCTGCTCGGATCCACCAGCCGGGCCCTGCTGCACAGCATCGAGTGCCCGCTGATGGTCGTGCGCGACCGCCGCTGAGCCCCGGCCCCGGCTCACTCCTGGAAGCGGTACCCCATCCCCGCCTCGGTGATCAGGTGGCGGGGACGGGACGGGTCGTCCTCGAGTTTCCGCCGCAGCTGCGCCAGGTAGACGCGCAGGTAGTGCGTCTCGGTCGCGTAGGCAGGACCCCACACCTCGCGCAGCAGTTCCTTCTGCCCGACCAGCTTCCCCTTGTTGCGCACCAGCATCTCGAGCATCCCCCACTCGGTCGGTGTCAGGTGCACCTCCCGGTCCCCCTTGGTCACCTTCTTCATCGCCAGGTCGACGGTGAACGAGTCTGTCACCACGACCGGCTCGGCGGCGTCTGCAGCCGCGGAGTTCCGGCGCACCGCCGCGCGGAGCCGCGCGAGGAACTCGTCCATCCCGAACGGTTTGGTCACGTAGTCGTCCGCACCCGCGTCGAGGGCCGCGACCTTGTCCGCGGAGTCGGTGCGCGCCGACAGCACGATGACGGGCGCGGTGGACCACCCCCGCAGGCCGGCCAGCACTTCGATGCCGTCCATGTCCGGCAGACCCAGATCGAGGACGATCACCTCGGGGTGACGCTCGGCCGCCGCCCGCAGTGCGGCGGCGCCGTTCGCCGCCGTGCTCACCTCGTAACCCCGCACGCTCAGGTTGATCCGGAGCGCCCGGAGGATCTGCGGCTCGTCGTCGACCACCAGTACTCGTGTCACACAGTCACCTCGGTCATGCCGTCACCTTCCCGATTCCAGCCAAGTCCACCACCATCGTCAGTCCGCCGCCGGGAGTGTCGGTGGCACTGACCGTTCCACCCATCGCCTCCACGAACCCCCGCACGACCGACAACCCCAGTCCGACACCCGTCGAGTTGTCGCGGTCGCCCAGACGCTGGAAGGAGTCGAAGATCTGGTCCTCCGCGCCCCGCGCCACCCCGGGGCCGGTGTCCGCCACCGTGATCAGCACCCGGTCCCCCACCTCCGCTGCCGCGATGCGGACCGGGGAGTCCGGCGCGTACCTCAACGCGTTGTCCACGAGATTCGCGATCACCCGCTCGAGCAGCCCGCTGTCCGCCGCGACCGCGTGCCCGCCGACGTCGACCTGCACGCGCTCACGTCCCGCCCGGCCGAGAACCGGGGCGCCGACACCCACCCCGACCAGTGCGCGGTGCACCACCTCCTCGAGGTACACGGGGCGCAGGGAGGGCCGCACCACGCCCGCCGCGAGACGCGAGGAGTCGAGGAGGTTGCCGACCAGGTTGGTCAGCTGGTCCGTCGACTCCTCCACCGTCGCAAGCAGTTCCGCGGTGTCCTCCGGGGAGAACTCCACGTCGTCGCTGCGCAGGCTCGACACCGCGGCCTTGACCGCGGCGAGCGGCGTACGCAGGTCGTGACTCACCGCCGAGAGCAGCGAGCGGCGGAGCCGGTCGGCCTCCGCCAGGGCCTGCGCGGCGCTGGCCTCCTCGGCGAGCTGGGCCTGCCGGATCAGCCCCACCGCCTGGTTCGCGACGGCCGCCAGCACCCGACGGTCCCTGGCCCGCAGTTCGCTGCCCCGCAGCGCCAGCGCGTACTCGCCCTCGCCCACCTCGCAGGCGGTGTCGGCCTCCTCGACCGACGCGGGCGGCGCGTCGCCCACCGAGCTCACGACCCCGACACCCCGGTGGATCACGCTGACGGACTGCTGACCGTAGGTCTCGCGGACCTTCTCGAGCAGCGCGGGCAGGTCGGCGCCGCGCAGCACCGAGCCGGCGAACAGTGCCAGCAGCTCGGCCTCCTGCGAGGCCAGGCGCGACTCCCTGGCCCGCTTCGCCGCCGCGTCCACCAGGACGGCGACGGCCACCGCGATCACCAGCAACACCACCGTGGTGATGAAGTTGTCGGGCTCGGCGATCGTGAAACTGTGCAGCGGCGGGGTGAAGAAGTAGTTCAGCAGCAGTCCGGACATCAAGGCGGACAACGCCGCCGGGCCGACACCGCCGAGCAGCGCGACCAACAGCACCACGATGAAGAACAGCGCACTCTCGCCGCCGACGCCGAAGTGGTGGTCGGTCAAACCCATCACCGAGGATGCCACGGCCGGCACCAGCACCGCCGCCACCCAGGCCAGGACCTTGCGCGATCGCGATCCGGGCGGGGACAGCCGGCGCCGGGTGTTCGTCTCGCCGTGGGTCACCATGTGGACGTCGATGCTGCCGGAGCGCTGCACCACGCTCGCACCGATCCCCTCGTCGAAGATCCGCGCCCAGCGCGATCGCCGCGAGGTGCCCAGCACCAGCTGGGTCGCATTCGCCGACCGCGCGAAATCGAGCAGTGTCGCGGGGACGTCGTCGCCGACGACGCTGTGCAGGCTCGCGCCGATGCTCGAGCACAGCGCACGGACCTTGCCCATCTCGGGCGCGGACACCCCGGCCAGGCCGTCGCCGCGCACCACGTGCACGACCATCAGTTCGGCACTGGCCTTCGACGCGATCCGGCTGGCGCGGCGCACCAGCGTCTCCGACTCCGGTCCGCCGGTCACGGCCACGACGACCCGTTCGCGCGCCTCCCAGGTGTCGGTGATCGCGTTCTCGGCCCGGTACTTCGCGAGCGCGGCGTCGACCTGGTCTGCCACCCACAGCAGCGCGATCTCCCGCAGTGCGGTGAGGTTCCCGCGACGGAAGTAGTTGCTCAGCGCGGCGTCCACCTTCTCCGCGGCGTAGATGTTGCCGTGGGAGAGCCTGCGCCGCAGCGCTTCCGGGGTGATGTCGACGAGTTCGACCTGAGTGGCGGCGCGCACGACGGCGTCCGGAACAGTCTCCTGCTGGACGACACCGGTGATCTGGTGGACCACGTCACCGAGGCTCTCGAGATGCTGCACGTTCAGAGTTGTCAGCACGTCGACGCCGGCAACGAGGAGTTCTTCCACGTCCTGCCAACGCTTCTGGTTGCGACTGCCCGGGGTGTTGGTGTGGGCGAGCTCGTCGACGAGCACGAGCGACGGCCTGCGCCGCAGCACCGCGTCAACGTCCAGCTCACCCATCGTGGTGCCGCGGTACTCCACGAGCTTCGGCGGAATCACCTCGAGGTCCCCGAGTTGGGCCGCGGTGCGGGCGCGGCCGTGGGTCTCCACCACGGCCGCGACCACGTCGGTCCCCCGTTCGCGACGCCGGTGTGCCTCACCGAGCATCGCGAACGTCTTGCCGACACCCGGCGCCGCGCCCAGGTAGATCCGAAGTTCTCCGCGCCTGCGCTCGTCGGGGATGTCGGTACCGCTCACCTGGCCATCATCCACCAGTCGACGGGGTGCCGCACGAAGGCGCGGTCAGGCCGAGTGCGAGGTTGAGCTCCTGCACGTTGACGCGCTCCGCGCCGAGAATCCCCAGCTGACGCCCCTCCGTGTGCTCGTCGACCAACTCACGCACCCGTCCCTCGCCGAGACCCGTGACCTCCGCGACCCGGCGCACCTGCAACTGTGCGTACGCGGGGCTGATGTGCGGGTCGATTCCCGAGCCGGACCCGGTGACCGCATCCAGCGGAACCTCGGAAGCAGGCACCCCCTCGCGGGCGGCGATCGTCTCGCGGCGCTGTTGGACGAAACCGGCCAGGAGCTCGCTACTCGGGCCGAGGTTGGTCGGCAGGGCCGTGGCCGGATCGCCGGGGGCGAAGGCGTTCCCCTCGGACACCGAGCCGGTGACCCTGTTGTGGAAGAACGGGTCCGGCGCTCCGGCGGGCACCTGCGGGTCCACGCCGACCCACCGGCTCCCCACGACGCAACCGTTCGCGTCGCGGACCGGCGAGCCCTCTGCGGAACCCGCACTGATCCGGCCGATACCCCACACCGCGGCCGGATACAGCACACCGAGGATCACCGTGAGCGCCAGCAGGACGAGCAGTCCCGCCCAGACCTGCCGCATCAAACCGATAGTGAATCGCATTCGAGCTCACCCAATTCCAGGAACGAGACGGACCACGAGGTCGATCAGCCAGATCCCGACGAACGGGGTGATCACTCCTCCGAGGCCGTAGATCAACAGGTTTCGGCCCAGCAACTGCGACGCGGTCGAGGGCCGGTACCGGACACCCTTGAGCGCCAACGGGATCAGCGCAACGATGACCAGCGCGTTGAACACCACCGCCGAGACGATCGCCGACTGCGGCGTGGCCAGGTGCATGATGTTCAGCGCGTCGAGCTGCGGGTAGATCCCGCTGAACAGCGCCGGCAGGATCGCGAAGTACTTCGCCAGGTCGTTGGCCAGGGAGAAGGTGGTCAGCGCGCCTCGGGTGATCAGCAACTGTTTGCCGATCTCGACCACCTCGATGAGCTTGGTCGGGTCCGAGTCGAGATCCACCATGTTGCCGGCCTCCTTGGCCGCGGAGGTCCCGGTGTTCATCGCGACGCCCACGTCCGCCTGGGCGAGCGCGGGGGCGTCGTTGGTGCCGTCGCCGGTCATCGCGACCAGTCGACCGCCGGCCTGCTCCTTGCGGATCAACGCCAGCTTGTCCTCCGGGGTGGCCTCGGCCATGAAGTCGTCCACCCCGGCCTCGGCGGCGATCGCCTTGGCCGTGAGCGGGTTGTCTCCGGTGACCATCACGGTCCTGATACCCATGGCCCGCAGTTCAGCGAATCGCAAGGCGATGCCCGGCTTGACCACGTCCGAGAGTTGGACCACGCCGAGGACTCGGGTCTCGCCGTCCCGGGACTGCGCGACCACCAGGGGTGTGCCGCCGCCGAGCGCGATCTCGTTGACGGTGTCGGTCACCGCCGGCTCGGCGGTGCCGCCGAGGGACGCGACCCAGCCGAGGACCGCGTCACCCGCACCCTTCCGGATCGCCGCGCCCGACTGATCGAGCCCGCTCATCCGGGTCTGCGCGGTGAACGGCACGAACTCTGCCTCGAGTTCGCCGTCCATGGGGTCCGGGGACAGTCCGAACTCGACGGCACACAGCTCGACGATGCTGCGGCCCTCGGGGGTGCCGTCGGCCAGGCTGGACAGCCGCGCGGCCGCCGCGAGTTCGGCGGCCCCGACGCCCGGCGCCGGGTGCAGTGCGGTCGCACGCCGGTTGCCGAACGTGATGGTGCCCGTCTTGTCCATCAGCAGGGTGTCGATGTCGCCGGCCGCCTCGACCGCGCGTCCGGACATTGCCAGGACGTTGCGCTGCACCAGCCGGTCCATGCCCGCGATACCGATCGCGGAGAGGAGGGCACCGATCGTCGTCGGAATCAGGCACACCAACAGGGCGATCAGCTTCACCGGATCCTGCTCGTGCCCGGCGTACAGCCCCATCGGCCCGATCGCCACCACGGCGAGCACGAAGACGACGGTGAGCGAGGCGAGCAGGATGTTCAGCGCGATCTCGTTGGGCGTCTTCTGCCGTGCCGCGCCCTCGACCAGCGCGATCATCCGGTCGACGAACGAATGCCCCGGCGCGGCGGTGATCTGCACGACGATCCGGTCCGAGAGCACGATGGTGCCGCCGGTGACCGCACAACGGTCGCCGCCGGACTCGCGGACCACCGGCGCGGACTCTCCGGTGATGGCGGACTCGTCCACGGTGGCGATGCCCTCGACCACGTCCCCGTCGCCGGGAATCACCTCGCCGGTCGTCACCACCACACGGTCGCCGACCCTCAATTCGGTCCCGGGCACGGCCTCGGTGGCGCCGCCGGCGAGGAGTCGATGGGCCGTGGTGTCCTGCTTGACCTTTCGCAGGCTCGCGGCCTGTGCCTTGCCACGGCCCTCGGCCACCGACTCGGCGAGGTTGGCGAACAGCACCGTGAACCACAGCCAGGCAGCCACCACCCACGAGAACACGGACGGGTCGACGAAGGCCATCAGCGTCGTCACCACGGATCCGACGAACACGATGAACATCACCGGGTTGCGGGCGAGATGCCGGGGGTCGAGCTTGCGGACGGCCCCCGGCAGCGCAGTGAGCATCTGGCGAGGACTGAAGATTCCGGCCCGGACCGGCGTCGATCCGTGCGGGTCCGCCGGGGACGCCCCGAGAACCTCGGGCAGCTCCTCGACTTTTGTCTGCACACTCATTGCAAAGCCTCCGCAATCGGGCCCAGCGCGAGGGCCGGGAAGAAGGTCAGCGCCGCCACCAGGACGACGGTGCCGGTGAGCAGCCCGGCGAACATCGGCCCGGCGGTGGGCAGGGTGCCGGCCGTCGGAGCCGTCTTGCGTTGCGAGGCAAGCGCTCCGGCGAGGGCCAGCACGAAGATGATCGGCAGGAACCGTCCCAGCAGCATGCACACGCCGAGTGAGGACTGGAACCAGTCGCTGGTGACGGTGAGGCCGCCGAACGCGCTGCCGTTGTTGTTCGAGGCCGACGCGAACGCGTAGAGCACCTCGCTGAATCCGTGAATCGATCCGGGTGTACCCGGATCACCGCTGTTGCCCTGGAAGCCGGTGGTCGACGAGAGGATCACGGTGATTCCCGTGCCGATCAGGACCAGCGCCGGCATGACCAGGACCGACAGTGCGGCCAGGGTGATCTCGCGCTTGCCGAGCTTCTTGCCGAGGTACTCGGGGGTGCGGCCGACCAGGAGGCCGCCGACGAACACCGCGATCAGGGCGAAGATCAGGATCGAGTAGAGCCCGGTTCCCACCCCGCCGGGAGCGATCTCGCCGAGCAGCATGTTCAGCAGCACCGCGCCGCCGCCGAGCGGCGACATGCTGTCGTGTGCCGAATTGACCGCGCCGGTGGAGGTACCCGTCGTGCTGACGGCGAACAGGGCGCTGCCGGGAATGCCGAACCGGACCTCCTTGCCCTCCATCATGCCGCCGGCCGCGGTGGCGGCGACGCCACGGTGGCCCGACTCCGCGGCCAGAGTGACGGCGAGCAGCCCGCCCCACAGCAGACCCATCACCGAGAGCAGGGTCAGGCCTTGGCGGTGCCCAGACACCTCGCTCGCTCGGTCGTGGGGGTCCCCGACCATGGTGCCGAAGGTGCGGGTCAGCGCCACCGGGATGAGCAGGATCGCGATGATCTCCACGACGTTGGTCAGTGGGGTCGGATTCTCGAAGGGGTGCGCGGAGTTCGCCGCGAGGATGCCGCCGCCGTTGGTTCCCAGTTCCTTGATGGCCTCCTGTGAGGCGACCGGCGCCAGGGCATTGGTGGCCGCGTTCCCGTCCAGCCCGGTGGATCCGAATCCGGTGTGGAACGACTGGATCACGCCCTGGCTCAACAGGATCAGCGCGATGACGAACGAGATCGGCAGCAGGATTCGCAGGCTGCCGCGGGTCAGGTCGACCCAGAAGTTGCCGATCTCACCTCCGCGCGAGACCCGGACGAATCCGCGGATCAACGCGACCGCGACGGCCATGCCGACGGCGGCGGAGACGAAGTTCTGCACGGCGAGCCCCAGCGGCTGGGTGAGGTTGCTCATCGTCGTCTCGGGTGCGTACGACTGCCAGTTCGTGTTCGCCACGAACGAGGCCGCGGTGTTGAACGCGACGGCCGGGCTGACCCCGGACAGTCCCCCGCTGAGCGGCAGCACCCCCTGGATCCGTTGCAGGAAGTACAGGAACAGCACGCCGGCCGCGGAGAACCCGAGCAGCGAACCGGCGTAGCCGTACCACGTCTGCTCGACGCGAGGATCGATGCGGCACAGGCGATACAGCGTCGACTCGACGCGCAGGTCGCCGGACCGCAGGTCGGAGTCGGTGGTGTACACCTTCGCCATGTAGTCGCCGACGGGAACGTACAGAATGGCCAGCACCGCGATGACCAGTGCTGTCTGCAGTCCCGCGGCAAGAGCGGGATTCACTTGGCTAGAACCTTTCGGGATCGACGAGCGCGACCAGCAGGTAGATCACGAGCGCGGCCGCGAGCGCGACGAGGGCGACGCTCAGCAGGCCTGCCGCCGTCACCGGTCGCCCCTCCCGCGAGCGGTGACCGCGGAACGACCGGAGTTGCTCTGCAGTGCGCGCAGCACCAGCGCGCAGGCACCGAAAGACCCGATGATCAGCAGAACGTAGGCCAGATCAGCCATGACGCTTCCTCTTCGACTGTGCACGGTCGCCGGCCATCGGCGAACCGGGCCCGGTGTGCGGGCCACAGTGCAGAGTGCTCCCCGAAATCGCCCTTTTCGACGTTCCTTACGGGTCACTGACACGGTGACCTGGCGCGTTGACGCGTTCTTTACACCCGCACGTCGGCGGCACCCGCTTCCCCCCGCGCGGTCAGGTCCCCCGATCCTGGTTCCGCTCGACCACCCAGGCGGCGATCTGGGCGCGGGAGGTGAACCCGAGCTTGGCCAGGACGTGCTCGACGTGCCCCTGAGCGGTGCGCTGCGAGATCACCAGCCTCGCGGCGATCGCCTTGTTGGTGAGCCCCTCGGCGACGAGTTCGGAAACCTGCTGTTCTCGTTTCGTCAGGTGGACGCCGGGCGCGGCCAGATTGCGGCTGGGCCGGATCGTCGAGGGGGTCGCCGCCGGCAGCCGGTGCTCGCCGAGGGCATAGGCCACAGCATCGTCGACGGAGAGTTCGCGGCCTTCCTGAAGCGCAGCCTCGTAGCGCGGCGCCCCGAGTGCGGCGCGGGCCTGCTTCCGTCGCCGCTTCTGGTAGCTGAGCAGCCCGGGAATGATGACCGCCTTGATGCCCGACGCCTGCCCTACCGACTCCGACGCACCCATCAGCACCGCGGCACGCTCGGACTCGTGCCGCTCGGCCGCGATCCAGGCCAGGGCCTCGAGACTCGTCGCGGCAGTGAGCGGATCGTCCATCAACCGCGTCAGCCGCAGCCCTTCCTCGAGCAACCGCGTCCCCCGGACCGGGTCGCCTTCCTGCCACACCGCCAGGCCGAGCATGCACAGCGAGTAGGCCCGGAACATCGACTCACCGCGAGACTCGGTGAGCTCGAGGACCTCCTCGTGGCAGGCGATCGCCCGTCGAGTGTCCCCGCGCAGCCCGGAGGCAAGGGCGACGCCGAGCAGACTCGACACCCGCCGCAGCGGGTCGTTCTCGGCGCGGAACACCTCGAGCGCCGCTTCGAGGGACAACACCGCACGAGGCAGGTCACCCGAGAAGATGTCCAGGTATCCGCTGGCGGAGTCGACGAGCGCCCTCGTCACGTCGCTGCCGAGCTGCTCGGCGAGGGCCCGCGCCTCGTATGTCTGTGCCGTTCCCGCCCGGAGGTCGCCCTGCATCACCGCCAGCACCGTGTCGTCGCACAATGCCGCGACTCGCTTCGGATTCGGTTGCCCGCCCGAGCAGGCGAGCACCCGATCCAACCAGTGCCTGCCCTCGCTCAACTGACCACGGGAGAGCCAGAACGGGTACAGCGCGTCGGCGATCCGCACCCCACTGTCCCCCTCACCGGGCTCTGTGAGGCAGAACGTCAATGCGTCGCGCAGGTTCGACTGCTCCCGATCGAGGCGGGCGATCCACTCCAGTTGCCGCGCGCCGATCCACTCGGCCTCCGCACGCAGCGCCAGTTGCTCGTACCAGTCCCGATGCCGCCGCCGCCGAACGGTGTAATCGCCGGTCTCCCGCAGTTTCTCGCGACCGTAGTCGCGGAGGGTCTCCAGGAGTCGGTACCGCACCACGGCCCCGGACTCTTCGCGAATCAGGATCGACTTGTCGACCAGCGACATCACCACGTCCAGTAGATCGTCCGGCGCCAGGTCCCCGGCGCAGATGCCCTCCGCGGCATCCAACTCGAAGCTGCCGGCGAACACCGTCAGACGGGACCACAGCTGCCGCTCCTCCTCGGTGCACAGTTCGTAGCTCCAGTCGATGGACAGCCGCAGTGTCTGCTGCCGCTCGGGCGCACCCCGGCTGCCCCTGGTCAACAGCCGCAATCGATCGGTGAGCCGCTGCAGAATCTGCTGCACGGACATCGCCCGCAACCGTGCCGCCGCAAGTTCGATCGGCAATGGCAGGCCGTCGAGCCGCTGACATATCCGGGTCACGGCGACCTGATTGTCCGCGGTGAGGCCGAACCCGGGCACCACGGCGCCCGCCCGTTCGGCGAACAGACTGACCGCGTCGTATCGCGGTAACGCCTCCAACGAAGACGGCCTGTCCGGATCCGGCACCCCCAGTGGTGGCACCCGCAGCGTGGCCTCACCGCCGATGCCCAGCGGCTCCCGGCTGGTCGCCAGAATCGTCAACTTCGGGCAGGCCTTCAACAGCCCTTCCGTCAGCGCCGCGACCGCCCCGATCAGGTGCTCGCAGTTGTCGAGCACCAGCAGCAGGTGCCGGCTGACGAGATAGTCCTCGAGGAGCGCTCGCGGCGGGTGGGCGGACTGCTCGCGTAGCCCGAGGGCGGACACCACGGTCTCCGCCAACAGTTCCGGGTCGTGCAATTCACCGAGTTCGACGAGCCATGCCCCGTCCTCGAACGCACGGCGGGAATCCTCGGCCACTCGTAATGCGAGCCGGGTCTTGCCGACGCCACCGATCCCGCTCAGCGTCACCAACCGCGAGCCGGACAACAGCCGCTTCGCTTCGGCCACCTCGCGGCGGCGGCCGACGAAACTGGTCAGATCGAGCGGCAGATTCCCGACAGTGCCCCGAACGGCGGACGACATCCGATCGCCACCCTCATCTCACCGCCCCCAGGATTTAGGGTACGCCGGGACCGACCGTGGGCGGCAGGTCAACGAGGCCGTTGCGCCACTCTCGGCCTCGGCTGACACCGCGGGCAGCTGTACGAGGACCGGTTCATGAACTTCTCCCGACGGATCGGCGCCCCACAACGTGGGCAGGGCCTGTCCTCGCGGCCGTAGGCGGCCAGCGACCGGTCGAAGTACCCTGACTGCCCGTTGACGTTGACGTACAGCGCGTCGAAGGAGGTGCCGCCCTGCTCGAGCGCCTCCCCCATCACGTCCGTCACCGACGCGATCAGCTCTCGCACCTGTGCGCGAGTCAACCGATCCGCGGGCCGGTTGCCGTGAATTCGACTGCGCCACAACGCCTCGTCCGCGTAGATGTTGCCTACCCCGGAGAGCACCGTCTGGTCGAGCAGCACGCGTTTGATCTCGCTGCGCTTCGCGCGGATCGCCCCGGTGACCACCTCCGCATCGAACGCGGGATCCAGCGGGTCGCGGGCGATGTGCGCGACCGGCTCCGGCAACGCCGTCCCGTCGACCTCGACGATCGGCGCGAGCGCCCAGCCCCCGAAGGTTCGCTGGTCCACGAAGCGCAACTGGGTGCCCGTGTCGAGATCGGCGAGGATTCGCAGGTGCTTCTCCCGTACCGCCTCCGGCGGCTGGACCAGCATCTGGCCGCTCATCCCGAGGTGCACGACAACGGCCAGGTCGCCGGGCGCGAGTTCGAGCCACAGGTACTTTCCGCGCCTGCGGGCACCGGTCACGGACAGCCCGGCGAGCTGTGCGGCCAGATCGGCGCCGCCCGGCAGGTGCCGACGCACCGCGCGCGGGTGCAGCACCTCGACGGACTCGATGCGTGCACCCACGACGTGTGCATCGAGCCCACGCCGGACCACCTCGACTTCGGGTAGTTCGGGCACGACCAGCGCTCCCCTAGTCCGCCGCGGCGGAATCGCCTGCGGAGAGCGCCTTCCAGGCGGTGCTGGCGGCCTTCTGCTCGGCTTCCTTCTTCGACCTTCCGACGCCGACGCCCAGGGGGTTCCCCGCGACGACCACGGTCGCGGTGAACTCCTTGTCGTGGTCGGGGCCGGTCGCACTGATCTCGTACGAGGGCACACCGTCGCCGCGTTCGGCGGTCAGCTCCTGCAGGCTGGTCTTCCAGTCGAGACCCGCACCGAGTTTGGGGGCCCGCTCGAGCAGCCCGGCGAACAGGGTCAGCACCACGGTTCGCGCGGTGTCGATGCCGTGCTGCAGGTGGACCGCGCCGAGCAGTGACTCCATGCCGTCCGCGAGGATGCTCGGCTTGTCGCGCCCGCCGGTCATCTCCTCGCCCTTGCCCAGGAGCAGATGGGCACCGAGGCCGCCTTCGCCGAGCTCGCGCGCCACCTCGGCGAGGGCGTGCATGTTGACGATGCTGGCCCGGATCTTCGCGAGCTCACCCTCGGACTTGTCCGGGTGCGTGACGTAAAGCTTCTCGGTGATGGTCAGGCCCAGGACGGAGTCACCGAGGAACTCCAGTCGCTCGTTGGTCGGCAGCCCACCGTTCTCGTATGCGTACGAGCGATGAGTAAGTGCCAACGTCAGGAGCGGTTCGTCCAGAACAACGCCAAGAGCGGCGAGGAGGGAACCATGAGTACCCTCCTCGCCGCCGGCGGGAGCTGTGTTGCTCGTACTGCTCGTCACTGCGCGACTAGACCGCAGCGGTGACCTGACGACCCTTGTAGGTGCCGCAGGACGGGCACGCGATGTGGGGCAGCGTCTTCTCGCCGCAGCCACGGTTCGGGCAGGTGATGAGGGTGGGCGCAGTGGTCTTCCACTGGCTGCGACGCGACCGGGTGTTGGACCGCGACATTCTGCGCTTGGGGACAGCCACTTCTACTTCTCCTCGGCTTCGGTGTTCACACGACTCTTGCTGGACTGGGATGCTGCAGTATCGACGTCGAGACCGGCGTCCAATTTCCCCGCGAGGGCAGCCCAACGAGGATCCAGTATCTCATGTCCATGCCCTGATTCTGCAATCGCCAGGCGAACCCCACATTCGGGGCACAGTCCCTGGCAGTCTTCGCTGCACAACGGCTGCAGCGGAAGTTCAAGTCCGGCGGCGTCGACGATCACCGGCTCGAGGTCGATCAGGTCGTCCTCGACACGGTAGACCTCGTCCTCCTCGGTGGTCTCCTCGGTGACGCTGTCCGGGTAGGCGAACAGTTCGGTGAGGTACAGATCGAACTCACCCTCGAACGGTTCGAGGCATCGCGAACACTCGCCCTTGGTGGCCGCGTGGACGGTGCCGGTGACCAGCACGCCCTCGGAGACGGACTCCAGGCGCAGGTCCAGGTCGACGTCGGCGCCCTCGGGAACCCAGATCAGGTCGAGACCGATGCGCGACGGAGACTGCACGGTGCGGGAGACGGTTGCCATCGATCCGGGCCGACGGCCGAGACTGCGGGTGTCCAGCACGAAGCCACCGACCTTCGGACGGTGCGAGGTGGAACTGTGGGAGGACACGCGAATACTCTTTCGTCAGGTAACCAAGCGGAATGGGCAACCACCCCAGGGTACGCGATGTCCAGTCGCACGCGAAACCGACCCCCCGCGACGGTGCGGTTCGGCTGCGCGGCCCCGCGACCGCGAGGATGATGACACTGGTCGATTCATCCGTGCCGATGAGATCGAGGGGTGTTCCGTGGGAAAGAAGCACGGCAACAACAAGCACAGTGGCAACAAAGCGCGTGGCGGGCGGTCCGGGCACACCCCGGTCCCCTCCGGAGACGAACTCCTCGCACCGGGCGCGGAGCAGCAGCCGGCGGGCCGGATGAAGTACAAGGAGTATCGCCACCTGCTCGCGCCGCTCCAGGCCGAACTCGTCGCGATGCAGGAATGGGTCAAGTCGTCCGGTGCCAAGATCTGCATCGTGTTCGAGGGCCGCGACACCGCGGGCAAGGGTGGGGTGATCAAGGCCATCACCGAGCGCGTCAGCCCCCGCGTGTTTCGAGTCGTCGCACTTCCCGCACCCACCGAACGCGAGAAGTCGCAGATGTACATCCAGCGGTACGTGCCGCACCTGCCCGCGGCCGGCGAGGTGATCATCTTCGATCGCAGCTGGTACAACCGCGCCGGTGTGGAGCGCGTGATGGGCTTCTGCACCGAAGACCAGGCACTGCAGTTCATCGAGGCCATCCCCGCGGTCGAGCGCACCATCGTCGAATCCGGCGTCATCCTGCTCAAGTACTGGCTCGAGATCAGCGAGGAGGAACAGACCCTTCGACTGCAGAGTCGCATCGACGACCCCCGCAAGATCTGGAAGCTCTCCGATCTCGACCTCGAGTCGTACAGCCGCTGGTACGACTACTCCCGGGCCCGCGACGACATGCTCAAACTCACCGACACAGGTTGGGCGCCATGGTTCCTCGTCAACACGGACGACAAGAAGCGGGGCCGGCTCAACGTCATCAGCCACCTGCTCGGCCAGGTGCCCTACGAACCGCCGGAGCACCACGACGTCGAACTGCCTCCCCGGCAGTCCGCACACGGCTACCGGCCCACCCACCAGCCACTGCACTGGATTCCCAGCCCGTACTAAGGAGTCCCGGCCATGCCCGCCACCGAGCACCCTTCTGCAGACCCGGCCGTCGTCGACACTCCCCCGGTGGCGTCGTGGCACTCACAGGACGCCGCGGCGGTCGTCGCGACGCTCACGTCCAACCCACGGACGGGCCTGACGAGCGCGGAAGCTGAGGTACGCACCCGCCGCTACGGCGTGAACGAGATCGCCGCCGAACCCTCGCCCTCGATCCTGTCCACCGCATTGCGGCAGCTCCGGGACCCGATGAACCTGATGCTGGTGGCGGTGGCCGTCGTCAGTCTTGTCATCGCTGAGATTCCGACGGCGATCGTCGTCGCCGCACTGGTGCTCCTCAACGTGGTCCTCGGCGCCCAACAGGAACTGAAGGCACGCGCCAGCGTGGACGCGTTGGCGCGGATGCAGACACCGCAGGCACGGGTGATCCGCGACGGGACACTGGTCGAACTCGACGCGACCGCGCTCGTGCCCGGCGACATCGTCGAACTCGAGGCCGGCGACATCGTCCCCGCGGACGGGCGACTGCTCAGGTCGGCGACCCTCGAAACCCAGGAGGCGGCGCTGACCGGCGAGAGTGCCCCGATCGGGAAGGATCCCGCGCCACTGCCCGACACCGACGTGCCCCTCGGCGACCGCAGCAACATGGTCTTCCAGAACACCTCGGTCACCCGCGGCACCGCCACCATGGTCGTCACCGAGACCGGCATGCACACCGAGATGGGGCTCATCGCGTCGATGCTCTCGGCGGTCGCGCCGAGCAAGTCACCGTTGCAGCGCGAACTGGACTCGCTGACCAAGGTGCTCGGCATCATCGCCTGGGCCGCGGTGGCGATCATCGTGGTCATCGGCGCGATCCGCGGACAGGACGTCACGACCCTCCTGCTGCTGGGCATCTCGATGGGCGTCTCGGCGATCCCGACGGGCCTGCCCACCTTCGTGCAGGCGATGCTCGCCTACGGGGCGCGTCAGCTGGCCGACGCGAAGGCGGTCGTGAAGAACCTCACCGACGTCGAGACACTCGGGGCGACCAGCGCGATCAACTCCGACAAGACCGGCACCCTCACCATGAACCAGATGACGGTGCGGTCGCTGTACTTCCACACCCGCTGGTACACCGTCGACGGCGAGGGCTACAGCAAATCGGGGAAGATCAGCCAGGCCGCCGGCGAGCAGGTTCCCGACTTCACGATCCTCGCCTACGGGCTGTGCCTGGACAGCGACGCCACCGTATCGGACACCGGCGAGGTGGTCGGCGATCCGACGGAGGCCGCACTGGTGGTGCTGGCGGCGAAGATCGGCGTCGATGCCCCGCTCACCAGGCAGAAGTATCCACGGGTCGCCGAGGTGCCGTTCGACTCCGCGTACAAGTTCATGGCGACCTTCCACCACCTCGAGCTCGACGGCGCCACCCGATTCCTGGAGGTGGTCAAGGGCGGTCCGGACGTCGTCCTCGACCGGTGCACCCACGCGTTCCGGCCGGGCCGGGTCGCGGTGCCGCTGGACGAGGTCCGCGACGAGTTGACGGCGGCGAACCGGGCCATGTCCGAAAAGGGCCTTCGCGTACTCGCATTCGCGGCCCGCGACGTCGCCGGGCAGGAGGACGGCGTCCGGGCAGACCCCATGTCGTTCGTCGAGAACCTGACGTTCATCGGGATGGTCGGCATCATCGACCCGCTCCGGCCGGAGGCCGTCGACTCGGTGCGCACCGCCCACGCGGCCGGCATCGACGTCCGCATGATCACCGGCGACCACGCGATCACCGCCTCGGCGATCGGCGCCGAACTGGGGCTCGGCCCGGGCGCGATCGGGGGTGCGGAACTCCAGGCCATGACCGACGACGAGCTGGCGGCGGCGCTGCCGAATCTGCACGTGTTCGGCCGCGTCACGCCACAGGACAAGCTGCGTCTGGCCGACATCATGCAGCGCAGCGGCGCGGTGGTGGCGATGACCGGCGACGCCGTCAACGACGCCGCCGCGCTGAAGAAGGCCGACATCGGCGTGGCGATGGGCTCGGGCAGCGAGGTCACCAAGCAGGCGGGCAAGATGGTGCTCACCGACGACAACTTCGGGACGCTGATCACCGCGATCCGGCTGGGCCGCAGCATCTACGAGAAGATCGTGTCGTACATCCGATACCAGATGGCCAAACTGTTCTCGCTGGTTCTACTGTTCCTCGTCGCGAGCATCTTCAACATCAACGAGGGGGTCGCGCTGACCCCGCTGATGGTCTTGTTCCAGCACTTCTTCATCACACTGTTCCCGGTCGCGGTCATCATGGTCGACCCGGCCCCGCCGAACCTCATGAACAAGCCTCCCCGTGACCCGGGACTGCCCATCGCCAACCGCCCGGCGTTCGTGCAATGGCTGGCCTACGGAATCCTGCAGTTCGCCGTCACGCTCGCTGCGATGCTCCTGGCCCCCGGCGAGATGAGCACGACCGAGGCGAACGTCCCGATGACGATGGCATTCGTGGTGCTCTCGCTCGGGTCGATCCTGGCCGGACTCGTCATGCGCCGCGATCCGGAGTCGGGCCTGACGGCACCGGTGCTCGGGGCACTGAAGATCCTGTCCGTACCCGTCGTCGTCACAGTGTTCGCGGTGGAACTCGGCTTCCTCCAGGACCTGCTGATGACGACCTCGCTGACCGGCCGCCAGTGGCTCGCCTGCCTGGGGTGGTCGCTGATCGTCCCGGTCGTCGTCGAGGCGGAGAAGGCCGTGCGCCGCCGACGTCGCGCGCACCTGCCCGCTGCGATGGCCACACTGGACGTCGTGACGCCCCGTCGCGCGCGAGTACTCTGACGCCGTTCGTGGCGCCCGTCACCGACGCCGCTCGGAGCGTCGATCCTCCGGTTCGTCGTAGGTCGGCACGCCCGAACCGGTCCGCAACTGCTGACGCCCGCGGCCCACCGACCGGATGGTCCCGGTGAGGAACTCCTCGAACTCCGCCAGCTTGTTGTCGACGTAGAGGTCGCACTCGCCGCGCAACCGATCCGACTCCGCGTGCGCGGCGTCGATGACCCGCGAGGACTCCGCGTGCGCGGCCTGCACGACCTCCGTCTGCGAGACCAGGCGATCCTGCTCCGCCTGCCCCTCGGCGATCGACCGCTCTTGCGCGGCGCGCCCGGACTCGATCATGCGGTCGGCCTCGGCGGCCGCCCGGGCGGTGACGTCGTCGTACTGATTGCGCGCGTCCGTCACGGTGCGCTCCGCCTCGTCCTGCGCGTCGGCGACGAGTTGCTCCGCGTGCGCCTGGGCCTCCGCGACCATGCGGTCCGCCTTGTCCTTGGCGTCGGCGAGGATCCGGTCCGCGTCGGCGCGTGACCCGGAAAGCGTCGCGTCTGCCTCCGCATTGGCGCTCGACACCGTCTGGTCGGCCTGGGCACGGGCGTCGCCGACGAGCTTGTCACGATGGTCGAGCACGTCCTGCGCGTCGTCGAGTTCACCCGGGATTGCGTCGCGGACGTCGTCGAGCAGCTCGAGCACGTCGCCGCGCGGTACCACGCAGCCGGCGGTCATCGGCACACCGCGAGCCTCTTCCACGATCGCGACGAGCTCGTCGAGCGCCTCGAATACCCGGTACACGCCACACCCCATTCGTCGTCGACGGCTTGCCCCACCAGTCTGCCTGCCGACGCGCCCGCGGACGCCTCGCCACGCCCGGTGTGTCGAGGATCTACTGTGCGCGTCGCTCCTCGATGCGGGCGAGCAACTGCGCGTGCACCTTCGCGGGCAGCATGTCGGCCACGTCGCCACCGAAGGTCGCGACCTCCTTGACCAACGAACTCGACAGGTAGCTGTACCGCGGGTTGGTCGCGACGAACAGCGTGTCGACCCCGGTCAGCTTGTGGTTCATCTGAGCCATCTGCAGTTCGTAGTCGAAGTCGTTGGCGCCGCGCAGACCCTTCACGATCGCGGTGGCGCCGTTGGCCTTCGCGTAGTCGACCAGCAGGCCGTGCCAGGAGTCGACGCGCACGTTCGACAGGTCGGCGGTGGCCTCCCGCATCATCGCGATGCGCTCGTCGATGGTGAACATGCCCTGCTTGCTCTTGTTGATCATCACCGTGACGATGACCTCGTCGAATTGTGCCGCGACACGGCCGATCACGTCGAGATGACCGTTGGTGACGGGATCGAAGGAACCGGGGCAGACCGCACTGCTCATGACTGCAGACCGTAACAGGCGATCTCGACGCGGGTGTCGCCGTACTTGCGGACCCGCTCGACCTCGAGTCCGGCGGGCCAGACAGTGTCCGCGGACCGTGCAGCCCGCTCGACGACCACCATCGAGCCTTCCCCGATCCAACCGCCCGCCGCGAGGGAGACGAGCACCGATCCGAGCTCGTCCTCCCCCAGCGCGTACGGGGGATCGAGGAAGACGATGTCGTACTCGCGGTCGGGCGCACCGGCCACGACGGCGGCCACCGGCGCGGTCCGCACGAGCGCGCCCTGCAGCCCGACCGCGGCAACGTTCTCGCGCACCACCGCCGCCGCCTTGGCATTCGACTCGACCAGCACGACGTGCTCGGCACCGCGCGAAAGCGCCTCCAGCCCAAGGGCTCCCGATCCCGCGTAGAGATCGAGCACGGCCGCACCGTCGAGTTCGACGCGCGCGTCCAACGCGCTGAACAACGCCTCCCGCACCCGCTCGGAGGTGGGCCGGGTGCCCGCGGTGGGCACCCGGAGCCGGCGCCCACCCGCGGCGCCGGCGACGATCCGGGTCACTGCGGGCCGTCCTCCTCGGCTGCGACGACGGAGATCACCCCCAGTAGGTCACCACCCTCGACCTGCTGGACCGGCGCGATTGCCAGCCGGGTGACGATGCCACCGCGGCTCGCGGTGATCGCGGCCTCCATCTTCATCGCCTCGATCGTCGCGATCGTGTCCCCTGCGCTGACCTTCTGGCCCTCCGCGACGACGAGCGTCACGACACCGGCGAACGGGGCAGGCACGTGGCCCGGGTTGCCTCGGTCCGCCTTCTCCGCGACCGGGACCTCGCTGGAGATCGAACGGTCCCGCACCGACACCGGCCGCAGTTGGCCGTTGAGAATGCACATCACGGTGCGCATGCCGCGCTCGTCCGCCTCGGAGATCGCCTCCAGCCCGATCAGCAGTTCGACGCCGGGCGCGAGCTCGACCCGATGCTCCTCACCACGGCGCAGGCCGTAGAAGAACTGGTTGGCCGACAACCTCGAGGTGTCGCCGTACGTGTCTCGATGCTCGAGGAATTCCTTTGTGGGACCAGGGAACAGCAGTCGGTTGAGGGTGGCCTGCCGCTCCTTCGAACCGCCGGCGAGACCGGCTTCGTCGGCCGGCGTCAACGTCACCTCCGGCTTCGCCTCGCCGCGACCTTCCAGCGCCTTGCTCCGGAAGGGTTCGGGCCAGCCGCCGGGCGGGGTACCGAGTTCACCACGCAGGAAGCCGATCACGGATTCGGGGAGATCGAAGCGGGACGGGTCCGCGGCGAACTCGTCGGTCGAGACTCCGGCACCGACCAGGTGCAGCGCCAGGTCGCCGACCACCTTCGAGGAAGGCGTGACCTTCACCAGGCGCCCGAGCATCCGGTCGGCGGCGGCGTACTTGGCCTCGACCTCCTCGAACTGGTCGCCGAGGCCGAGCGCGATGGCCTGCTGGCGCAGGTTCGACAGCTGGCCACCGGGGATCTCGTGGGTGTAGACCCGGCCGGTCGGGGCGGGCAGCCCGGACTCGAACGGCGCGTACACCTTTCGCAGCGCCTCCCAGTAGGGCTCGAGATCGCACACGGCCTGCAGGTCCAGTCCGGTGTCCCGCGGCGAGTGCGCCGCGGCGGCGACGATCGCCGACAACGACGGCTGGCTGGTGGTCCCCGCCATCGCGGCGCTAGCGCCGTCCACGGCGTCCGCGCCGGCGTGCCAGGCGGCCAGGTAGGTGGCCAACTGGCCGCCCGGGGTGTCGTGGGTGTGCACGTGCACGGGCAGGTCGAAGTTCTTGCGCAGCGCGGTCACCAGCGTCGCGGCCGCGGGCGCCCGCAGCAGTCCCGCCATGTCCTTGATCGCGAGCACGTGGGCGCCCGCGTCGACGATCTGCTCCGCCAGCTTCAGGTAGTAGTCGAGGGTGTAGAGGTCCTCGTTCGGATTCGACAGGTCGCCGGTGTAGCTCATGGCAACCTCTGCAACTGCGGTCCCGGTCTCGCGCACCGCGTCGATCGCGGGGCGCATCTGGTCGACGTTGTTGAGCGCGTCGAAGATTCGGAAGATGTCCACACCGGTCGCGGTCGCCTCGTGCACGAACGCGCGCGTGACCGACTCCGGGTACGGCGTGTAACCGACGGTGTTGCGGCCCCGCAGCAGCATCTGCAGGCAGATGTTCGGCACCGCGGCCCGCAGCGCGGCGAGGCGCTCCCACGGATCCTCGTGCAGGAACCGGAGCGCCACGTCGTAGGTCGCCCCGCCCCAGGCCTCGATGGAGAGCAACTCGGGGGTCATGCGGGCGACGTGGCCCGCGACGTCGAGCAGTCCGCCGGTGCGCACCCGGGTCGCGAGCAGTGACTGGTGCGCATCGCGGAAGGTGGTGTCGGTGACGCCGAGCGCGTCCTGCGCGCGCAGCGCGGCCGCGAATCCGTCGGGGCCCAGTTCCACCAGGCGCTGCTTGGACCCGGCGGGCGGCGGGGTGGTGAGGTCGATCCGCGGCAGCTTGTCCCGCGCGTAGACGGTCGTGGGTCGCTCGCCGTGCGGCTTGTTCACCGTGACGTCGGCGAGGTAGCTGAGGATCTTCGTGCCACGGTCCGCGGAGGCCCGCGACGTGAGCAGCTGCGGACGCTCCTCGATGAACGAGGTGGTCACCCTCCCCGCGCGGAAGTCCGGATCGTCGAGCACGGCCTGCAGGAACGGGATGTTCGTCGCGACACCGCGAATGCGGAACTCGGTGACGGCGCGGCGAGCGCGCGCCACGGCGGCGGGCAGGTCCCGGCCGCGACAGGTGAGCTTGACGAGCATGGAGTCGAAGTAGGCGCCGACCTCGGCACCCAGGTTCGCTCCACCGTCGAGTCGTACGCCCGCGCCGCCCGGAGTGCGGTAGGCGGTGATCCGTCCCGTGTCCGGGCGGAAGCCGTTCGCCGGGTCCTCGGTGGTGATGCGCAACTGCAGGGCGGCCCCGCGAAGCTTGATCGAATCCTGGCTCAGGCCAAGCTCCTCCAGCGACTCACCCGATGCGATTCGGAGCTGCGCCTGCACGAGGTCGACGTCGGTGACCTCCTCGGTGACCGTGTGTTCGACCTGGATGCGCGGGTTCATCTCGATGAACACGTGGTTGCCGCGGGTGTCGAGCAGGAACTCGACCGTGCCGGCGCAGGAGTAGTTGATCTGCTTGGCGAACGCGACGGCGTCCGCGCAGATCCGGGCCCGCAGCTCCTCGGGAAGGTTCGGAGCGGGCGCGAGCTCGATCACCTTCTGGTGGCGGCGCTGCACGCTGCAGTCCCGCTCGAACAGGTGGATGACGTTGCCCTGGCCGTCGGCGAGGATCTGCACCTCGATGTGGCGTGGGTCGATCACGGCCTGCTCGAGGAAGACGGTGGGGTCACCGAAGGCCGACTCGGCCTCGCGCGCGGCGGCCTCGATCGCCTCGCGCAGCTGCGAGCGCTCCGCCACCCGACGCATGCCGCGCCCGCCACCGCCCGCGACGGCCTTGACGAAGATCGGGAACTCCATGGTCTCGGCCGCCGCCAGCAGCTCGTCCACGTCGGCGGAGGGCTCGGAGGACGCCAGCACCGGCAGTCCCGCGGCCTTGGCCGCGGCGATCGCGCGGGCCTTGTTCCCCGTGAGCTCCAGGATCTCCGCGGACGGACCGACGAAGGTGATGCCCTCCGCCGCGCACGCCGCGGCGAGGTCCGGATTCTCGGAGAGGAAGCCGTAGCCGGGGTAGACGGCGTCCGCGCCGGCCTTCTTCGCGGCCGCGACGATCTCGGCGATCGAGAGGTAGGCGCGCACGGGATGACCCTGCTCGCCGATCTGGTAACTCTCGTCTGCCTTCAGACGGTGGACCGAGTTGCGGTCCTCGTACGGAAAGACCGCAACGGTGCCCGCACCCAGCTCGTAGGAGGCGCGGAATGCCCGGATCGCGATTTCCCCGCGATTGGCAACCAAGACTTTTGAGAACATCGCTGAAAATTACCCCTGCGTTCCTGACGCTCGCGGTGTGGCGTTCCAGCATTCGGGAAATTCCCGCACATTCGGCCACCTGTAACGATGCAGTACGCTACCGGGCGCCACCTCACTGCACCACGGCACCCTTTGTGAGCTGCGATTTCAGCGCTTTCCGGCGGTCGATCAGACGGTCGGATCCGGCCCGGCCGCGCGGCGGCCAGGGCCCAACGGACAGATCGTCGGTCAGGTCAGGACTTCTCCAGGTACTCGATCCGGTCGGCGTCGAGCGCGGCGGTCACCATCGACGCGAGTCCGGGATGTTCGGTCAGGTCGGGGTCGGCGGCGACCACGTGCTGGGCGAATTCGCGAGCGGACTCGATCACGTCCTCGTGGTCGAGCAGGGAGAGCAGCCGCAGCGTCGTCACGCTGCCGGACTGCGCCGACCCCAGCACGTCACCCTCCCGTCGTTGCGCGAGGTCCAGCTGAGCGAGCTCGAAGCCGTCGTTGGTGCCCGCGACCGCGCTCAACCGTTGGAACGGCGTCGAGCCGGACCTCATGCCGGTGACCAGGATGCACAGGCCCTGATGCTTGCCACGACCGACACGACCGCGGAGCTGGTGCAGCTGACTGACGCCGAAACGGTCCGCGTCCACGATCACCATGACCGTCGCGTTGGGCACGTCGACGCCGACCTCGACCACGGTCGTGCACACCAGCACGTCGATCCGGCCCGCCGTGAAGTCGCGCATCACAGCGTCCTTCTCGTCGGACGGCAGTCGACCGTGCAACAGTCCGGTGCGGACGGTCGCGAGCGGACCGAGGCGCAACTCCTCGAAGAGCGCCAGGGCCGCGACCGTCGGCTGCTGCTTCGCGTCCGGCTTGTCGGGCACAGCGTCGGGGTCGTCACCCTCCCCGATCCGCGAGCACACGACGTACGCCTGACGCCCGTCGGCAACCTCCTCGAGGATCCGTTGCCAGGCCCGGTCCACCCAGGCGGGCTTCTCCGTGGCAGGCACCACGTTGCTCACGATCGGGGATCGGCCTCGCGGAAGCTCCCGCAGGGTGGAGGTCTCGAGGTCGCCGAGCACGGTCATCGCGATGGTCCGCGGGATCGGAGTCGCGGTCATCACCAGCAGGTGCGGGCTCAGCCCCTCCTTGGCTCGGCCCCGCAACGCGTCGCGTTGTTCGACGCCGAAGCGGTGCTGCTCGTCGACCACCACCATGCCGAGGTTGAAGAACTCGACCTTGTCCTGGATGAGGGCGTGGGTGCCGATCACGATGCCGGCGTTCCCGTTGACGACCTCGAGCATCGCGGCCCGGCGGGCGGCGACCGGCATCGACCCGGTCAGCAGGGTGACCCGCGTCGCGTGCTCGTGGGCACCGAGTTCGCCCGCGGTACCGAGGGATCCGAGCATCTGCCGCAACGACCGGGCATGCTGGGCAGCCAGCACCTCGGTGGGCGCGAGCAGCGCGCACTGGTACTTGCCGTCGATCACCTGGAGCATCGCACGCAACGCCACGACGGTCTTGCCCGATCCGACCTCACCCTGCAGCAGCCGGTTCATCGGGTGCGGCCTGGCCAGGTCCGCGGAGATCTCCTCCGCCACGGCGTGCTGTCCGTCGGTGAGGGTGAACGGCAACTGCTTCTCGAACTCCGCGGCCAGACCGTCGGTCCGCGGCGGGCACTGCGGCCCGACCCGGGCCTCGATGGCGTGCTTGCGCTGAGCCAGGACCAGCTGCAGCGACGCCGCCTCGTCGAAGCGAAGCCGATCGCGAGCGCGGGACACCTCGTCCTTGGTCTCCGGCAGGTGCACCAGCCTCAGCGCCTCGTCCAGCCCGATCAGGCCGTGGTCGTCCCGAACCGATTGCGGCAGTGGATCGTCCACCTCGTCGAGCTGGTCGAGCACCTGTCGCACGCAGCGGGCGAGCGTCCAGCTCTCCACCTCGCGCGTGGACGGGTACACGGGGATGAGTGGCCGATCGAAGATCGACATGTCCACGGCTGCACCAGAGTCCTGACTACTGCGGGCCATGTCGGCGAGTGACCCGGCCCCGCGTACCACCGCGGGCGCGTCGGACCCGTCACGGGACGGCAGGATCAGGTAGCTGGGGTGGGTCAGTCCGAGCCTTTCCCGGAAGTACTTGACGTTGCCCGAGAACATCGCCCGCACACCAGGTTTGATCGCGTGCGCGACCTTCTGCGGGTTGAAGAAGGTTGCGTCGATGTCCTGCCTGTCGCTCGAGAGCACGACTTTGAGGAACTTGCCCGAACGCGACTTCATCGCGATGACCTTCGCGCTGGTCACGGTCGCGACGAGGGTGATGTGCGAGCCCTCCTCCGGCTTCGCCTCACCCAACTCCGCACCCTGGGTTGCATAGCGGTGCGGGTAGTGCCGCAGCAGGTCCTGCACGGTGTGGATGTCGAAGGCCTCGGCCAGCGCGTCGGCCGTCTTGCGCCCGAGCAGGTGGTCGAGCCGGTCCGTGAGTGTCGCCATCAGTGCTGTCCGCCTATTCGACGCCGAGTTGCAGGAGGTCGCCGTCCTGTCCGCCGGGGTAGACCAGGACCTCGACACCGGGGTGATGCTTGGCGACGTGGTCGGTGAGCAGGTCCGCGAGACCGGCCGGGACCTCGGCGCCGAGCAGCAGGGTGACCAGCTCGCCACCCACCCCGAGGACGTTGTCGAGCAGCCGCCGGCCCGCCTCGGCGGCGTCGGGAGCGATGACCACCACCTCGCGGCCGAGCAGGCCGAGGCCGTCACCGCGCTCGCAGGTCCCGACCAGGGTGAGTGCCCGCTCCTCGGCCACCCGAAGCGAACCCCAGCGCGTGGTCGCCGCGGCCTCCGACATCGCGAAGGCGTCGTCCACGGCAACCCGTTCGGGGTCGTGCACGGCCAGCGCTGCCAGGCCCTGCACCATCGAGGAGCTGGGCAACAGCTGCACCGAATGGTTCTCGTCCCGGGCCGCGACACCGACGGTCACCAGTTCCTGCGCAGGCAGCGCACCGTTGGGCAGCACCAGCACCTCGCCGTAGCCGAGGTTCCGGATCGCTGCGAGCAGATGTTGGGGTGTGACCGGTTCGTCGCAGCGCAGCACTGCGGCGCCCTCGGCGGCGAACAGTTCCGCCGCGCCGTCCCCCGCGACCACCGCGAGGATGGCGCGAGAGGTCGACTTCGCCGGGACCGGCGGACGTTCGCGGGCGGCGTCGAGCGCGAAGCACGAGATCCGGATCTGACGCGGCAGGCCGGCGTCGAGACCGGCCTCCACGGCCGCGCCCGGGTCCGAGCAGTGCACGTGTACCGACCAGGAACCGGCCCCGTCACCGACAATGACCACCGAGTCGCCCAGGTCGTCGAGGCGGGCGCGGAGACCGTCGACCCGACCGTCGTCGGACCCGCCGAGCAGGTACATCACCTCGAAGTCCTGCCCCACCGCGTCGTAGCCGCACTCGGCGGAAGGCTCGACGGACACCTCGACCTGCCCGGGCGACTCGGCCGCCGGGGCGACCACGGTGAGATCGGACCGCTCCGGGGTGACTCCGGTGACCACCGCGACCAAGGCATCGAGGATCACCACCAGACCGAGACCGCCCGCGTCGACCACCCCCGCCTTGCCGAGCACAGCGAGCTGCGACGGCGTCTTGCCCAGCGCAGCTGCCGCGGCGGAGGCCGCCACCGTCACCACGCCGCCGAGGTCGGTGCCGCGCGGGCAGGCGCTGGCCGCGGCCGCGGCGTGACGCAGCACCGTCACGATCGTCCCTTCGACCGGGATGCTGATCGCCTCCGTCGCCAACACCGCCGCCTCGTTGAGAGCGCCGCGCACGCTGTCTGCGTCCAGTCTGCCGACCGCGACCGCCTCGGCGATGCCGCGCAGCACCTGGGACAGGATGACGCCGGAATTGCCGCGAGCGCCGGCGACCGCGCCACGCGCCAGGGCCGCGGCGACCTCGCCCACCGGGGCGTCCTCGGCCGCGGTCCCTGCCTCGTCGGCGGCCGCACGCATGGTGAACAACAGATTCGTACCGGTGTCCGAATCGGGCACCGGGAAGACGTTCAGCCGGTTGATCTCCTCGCGGCGACTCGCGAGGCCGTCCACACAGACCCGGGCCCAGCGGCGCAGTGCCGCTCCGTCAACGCTCTGCAGGGCCTCGAGCACCTCTGTTCTGTCCCTCCGACCGTGTGGGTATTCTCGGTCCCGCAAGACTAGCGGTCAGGTACGTCGATGCACTCGGCTCGATGCGCGGGGCCGGGCCGGTTTGGCCAATCGATCCCGTTGCAGCTAGTCTTGCAGGGTTGCCTCGCAAGGGTTACTTCGGTCTCCCCTGTTTGCAGGCGAGCATCACAGCAGTACAGATTGACCCGCTCCACCGCACGACCCATAAGTATCCATCACCACATCAAGGAGTTCGCGACTATGGCTGCCGTCTGCGACGTATGCGCCAAGGGACCCGGCTTCGGTAAGTCGGTCTCGCACTCGCACCGGCGTACCAACCGTCGCTGGAACCCGAACATTCAGACTGTCCGGGCCCAGGTTGGACCCGGTAACCGTCAGAAGCTCAACGTGTGCACCTCCTGCCTGAAGGCGGGCAAGGTCGTTCGCGGCTGATCTTCCCCAGCACTCGACTGTGCCCCCGACGCCTCACGGTGTCGGGGGCACAGTCGTTTTCGGGCAATTCGACACCCACCCGACATGAGATCCTCGGTCGATGCGACGGATCACCGGCGAGGCGCGGGCGCTCGTTCTCACGTGCACGCTGCTGGGCGCACTGGCCGGCATCCTCGGACTGGTCGCGTGGCGCTACGCGACGCCGTTCGGGGCGACGATCCACGAGGGCATCGCTCCGCCGCCACCCCCACTGGCTCCGCACGGCGAGACGGGATACATGTATGTCATCGACGGCTACCCCTGTCCGGACGGGCCGGACTGGTTCCCCGCCGCCCTGCTGTTCCCACTGATCGGCGCGGCCGTCGGGCTGATCGGGTCGACGCTCCTCGTGACGGCGGGCTGGGTACTGGTTCGCGGTCCACACGCTCGGACCGCACCGGTTGTCCTCGGATTGTCCGTGGTCGGTGGATTCCTCGGGCTGGTCACGGCTCTGATCGGCAGCATCGTGCCACCGAAGATCCACTCGGTCGTGCGGGCACAGCCGCGCGATCCAGGAGATCCCTACCCGACACCTCGCGTGCCCCATCTCGATCTCGACCCGACGTGGGCAACGTTCGCCGCAATCGGTACGTCCGCCGGATTCGTCACGGCGGTGCTGCTGACGCTTGCCGGATTCGGCACGGCGCGCGGCGACGATATGGTTCAACGGTGACTTCACTCGACGGCCTCAGCCGCGTCAGCCTCGAAGGCGACGTCCTCCGCATCGTTATCGCCACCGCCGACAACGGCACCTCGCTCGACTTCGACGGCGTCGACCAGGGCATCAAGGCCCTGCACGCCCTGTCCGACGGCACCCTGGCGGCCCGCAGTGTCCTGCTGATCGGCGAGGGCGCCAACTTCTGCGCGGGCGGTAACGTCCGAGCGTTCGCCGGCGCCGAGAACCGCGCGGAGTTCGTCGGCGCCGTCGCAGGCACCTTGCACGAGTTCGTGCGCGCGATCGAGGCCACCGAGGTTCCGATCGTCGCTGCGGTGCAGGGCTGGGCGGCAGGCGCCGGTATGAGCCTGGTGTGCACGGCGGACATCGCGATCGGCGGACCGTCGACCAAGCTCCGGCCTGCCTACCCGTCGATCGGCTACACGCCCGATGGCGGCATGTCCTGGACGCTGCCGCGGATCGTCGGCGTGGCCCGCGCCCGCGAGATCCTGCTCACCGACGCGGTGCTCGGCGCCGACGAAGCCGTGCGCCTCGGCGTGCTGAGCCGGCTCGTCGGGGACGACGAGGTCAAGGACGAGGCGCTGCGCGTCGCCCGAACCCTCGCCGCAGGCCCGACCAGCGCGTACGCCGGGATCAAGCGACTGCTGGCCGGATCCGGTGCGGCCACCCTCTCCGAGCAACTCGACGCCGAGACCGCGTCGATCTCCGCCGCCGCCGTCAGCGTTGCGGGCCGTGAGGGCGTCGACGCGTTCGTCGGGAAGCGCCGCGCGGACTTCGCGACCAACCGCTGAGCCAGAGCGAGCGAAGAAACCGGAAATACCAATACGCGCTGAACTCTCAATCTGTACAGATCACACGTTCTGTACAGATTGAGAATTCGCGACGAACACACGTTGTCGGACCCGGCGAGTGCGACCAGCGTCGATTGACAGTCCCTGACGCACGCGAGGACTTCATCAGGGCAGTCGCCAGTCGACCGGCTTCGCACCCAACTCGTCGAGCAGCCGATTCGCGCGACTGAACGGTCGCGAGCCGAAGAAGCCACGCGAGGCCGACAGCGGCGACGGGTGCACGGATTCGACGACCGGCACGTCCCCGAGCATCGGCTTGAGGGTGGCGGCGTCGCGACCCCACAGGATCGCGACGAGCGGTCGTGGCGAACCGGTGGGATCGGTCCGGTCGACGAGCGCCCGAATTGCCTGCTCGGTCACCTGTTCCCACCCCTTGCGTCGATGTGACGCCGCCTGGCCGGGCTGCACGGTGAGCACCCTGTTCAGCAGCAGCACGCCCTGCTGCGCCCACGGCGTGAGATCACCGTTGGCCGGCGTCGGGTACCCGAGATCGGCGCTGTACTCGGTGAAGATGTTGACGAGGCTGCGCGGTACCGGACGGACGTCCGGGGCAACCGAAAAGCTCAGTCCCACTGCGTGACCGGGCGTCGGGTAGGGGTCCTGCCCGACGATCAGCACGCGGACGTCGTCGAGCGGCTGCCCGAACGCGCGCAGCACGTTCTCCCCCGCAGGCAGGTAGCCACGACCCGCCGACGTCTCCGCGCGCAGGAACTCGCCCATCGCCGTGATTCGGTCGGCGACGGGCGCCAGGGCGGCCGCCCAGCCGGGGTCGACGAGTTCGGCCAGTGGACGCGGCGGCATCAGTCGACCCTGCGCAGGGACTCGCGGTAGAACGCGGCGTTCGCGGCGTACGTCTTGACGTTCGTGTCGAGATGCCCGACCGGCACCTCGTAGCCCTCACGGATCTTCGCCGGGACGCCGAGCGCCATACGCCGCTCGGGGACCTCGAACTTGAACGGGATCACCGCGCCGGCACCGACGATCGCGCCCGCACCGATCCTCGATCCGTTCAGCACGACCGAACCGGAGGCGATCAGGCAGTCGTTCCCGATCGTCGCACCCTCGATGTGGGCGCTGTGCCCGACCACGCAGCCCGACCCGATCACCGTCGGGTCCATCGGTGTGCAGTGGATGACCGTGCCGTCCTGGATGTTCGTGTTCGCACCGATGCTGATGGTCCCGTAGTCGCCGCGCAGAACGGCCTGCGGCCACACCGAGGCGCCCGCCGCGATGGTCACTGCGCCGATGACCACCGCATCGGGGTGGACGTAGGCGTCCGGATGGATGTCGGGCTCGCGGTCACCGAGTGCATAGACAGTCATGACTGCAACCTATCTAGTCGAAGCTCTGCCAGCCGCCGGCACCCGTCCACGACCGCCCGTCGACGGTGACGCCCGAACCCTCGCGAACCGTGCCGATCGTGCGCCAGCCGTCGGGCAGCGTGGTACCGGCGGGGAAGGTGGCGGCCAGGGCGTGATCCTCACCACCCGTCAGCACCCAGTGCAGCGGGTCGGCATCGAGCGTCGCGGCGGCGGCCGTCAGCTGCGGCGCGGGTTCGAGGCGGGCGGATTCGAGCTCGACGGCCACCCCCGAGGCCGTGCACATGTGACCGAGATCGGCGACGAGGCCGTCCGAGACATCCGTCATGGCGGTGGCGCCGGCTCGGGCAGCGGCCGGCCCCGCGCCGTACGGAGGCGCCGGAACCTGATGCGCGACAACCAGTTCGGGAAACTCGACAGATTCCGCCAGCAGGGCCGCGAGTCCCGCCGCCGACCAGCCCAGTCGGCCCGCCACCGCCACCTGATCGCCCGGACGCGCACCGGACCGCAGTACCGCGTCCGCGCCGCCCAGGTCTCCGAGCACCGTGATCGACAGCACCACCTGCGCCGACTGCACGGTGTCGCCGCCGACCACGCCCGCACCGAGCGACTGCGCCTCGGCCCAGATGCCGTCCGTGAGTGCATCGGTCAGTGCGACCGGCGTCTCCGGCGGGCACCCGAGCGACACCAGGAACGCGGTGGGCCAGGCACCCATCGACACGATGTCGGCGCCGTTCTGCGCCACCGCCTTACGGCCCACCTGCTCCGGGGTCGACCAGTCGAAGCGAAAGTGCCTGCCCTGCACCAGCATGTCCGACGACACCACGACCCGGCCGTCGGGCGCCCGCACCACTGCCGCGTCGTCGCCGGGCCCGAGCAGGGTGGTGTCGGGCTGCCGCCGACCGGCGACCGCCCGCTCGATCACCGCGAACTCCCCGATGTCGGCGACCGTGCGTCCCGCGTCGGGATCGGTCGAACTGATGGCGCACCTCCGTCGAAAGTGACCGCGGTACCCTTGAGAGCGGCCGGGGATCGACCCGGTCGAGCACGGAGCAAGCCAGGTCACCGCGACTCTACCGAGGTCGCGGGGGCACTGCGCTGGGAAGGGGCCCACCTGTGGTGCAGGCTTTCATCTTGATACAGACCGAGGTGGGCAAGGCCACGTTGATCGCGCAGCAAGTCGCGGGGCTGCCCGACGTACTGAGCTCCGAGGACGTACTCGGACCCTACGACGTGGTCGCTCGCATCGAGGCGGCCGACGCTGCCGAGCTGCCCGCGGTGGTGCGGCGGATCCAGCAGGTCGCCGGAATCACCCGGACCCTGACGTGTCAGGTGGCGGCGCACGCGTGACCGAGACAACTCCCACCCCCGAACCCGAGAAGACCCCCGACCACGAGTCCGACGACGCCACCACACGCCGCAACCCCGGATTGATCGCGGCGGCGGTCGCGCTGCCCGTCGCCCTGGTGGTCGGCGTCCTGGTCGCCGCCTTCATGGCCGGACGCAACCCCACCCTCGAACCCGTCGCCCTCGGCTCGGTACCCGCCCCGGCATCGGGCTCCGCCGAGTGCACGGCACTGACCGGCGCACTGCCCGACAAGCTCGGCGACTTCACCCGCGCCGAACTGGTCGACCCAGCACCGGAAGCCGCCGCGGCCTGGCAGTCTGCGGACGCCCAGGAGATCGTGCTTCGCTGCGGACTGGACCGGCCAACCGAGTTCAACGCGGCCAGCGCGCTGCAGGTGGTGAACGGCGTGCAGTGGTTCGAGGTTCCCGGTGGCGAGGGTGTCGACGCGAGTACCTGGTTCGCCGTCGACCGCGGCGTGTACGCGGCGGTGACGATCCCGCACGGCCTCGGCCCGACCCCCCTGCAGGATGCCTCGGACGCGGTCGCGAAAGCGATCACGCCGAAGCCACTCGACCCAGCGCCGGTGCCGAACCCCTGATCAACCGCAGGGGTCGGCGCCGGCCGAGGTCAGCGGAGGCCGGTGCCGCGAGCGAGCGCGGTGTCGACCAACGTCGAGACCAGGGTCCGGTAGTCGATCCCGGCCGCATCCCACATCCGCGGGAACATCGAGATCGACGTGAAGCCTGGCATGGTGTTGATCTCGTTGATCACCGGGCCGTTCTCGGTGACGAAGAAGTCCACCCGAGCCAGTCCCTGGCAGTCCAGAGCCGCGAACGCGCGGACCGCGATCGCGCGGATCTCCTCGCTCACCTCGTCCTCCAACTTGGCCGGGACGTCGAACTCGCAGATGTCGTCGAGGTACTTGGTGTCGAAGTCGTAGAAGGCGCCGTCGTCCTCAGCGAACTCGGGCATGCGAATCTCCGCCACCACACTCGAACGCACTGCGCCGTCGGGGAATTCGAGCACACCGCACTCGACCTCGCGGCCGTGAATCGCGGCCTCCACGATCACCTTCGGGTCGTGACTGCGTGCCTCCGCGATGGCGTCGTCGAGATGGTCCCAGGAGGTGACCCGACTGATGCCGATCGAAGACCCACCGCGCGCCGGCTTCACGAACACCGGCAGCCCGAGTTCGGCGCGGTCGGCCTCCGACAGGGTGTCGGTACCCGGCCGCAGCACCACCTGGGTGCCGACGGGCAGGCCCTCGGCCGCGAGAAGCTTCTTGGTGAACTCCTTGTCCATTCCCGCCGCGCTGGCGAGCACGCCCGGACCCACATACGGCAGTCCGGCGAGCTCGAGCAGCCCCTGGATGGTGCCGTCCTCGCCGTAGGCGCCGTGCAGGACGGGAAAGACCACGTCGACCGACGCCAGGACCGCACCCGCCGCCTCGCTGCCGAGGGCGACCAGTGCGCCGGATCGCGTCGGGTCGGCGGTCAGCGTCAGGGCCGTCCCGCTCGCGTCCACCGAGGGCATCGAACGGCCGTCGATGGCCAGCGTCGCCGGGTCTGCCGGACCGAGCACCCAGGCGCCGTCCGGGGTGATCCCGATCGGGACCACCTCGTAACGCTCCGGGTCGAGGTTGCGCAGCACACTACCGGCAGAAACACAGGACACCGAGTGCTCACTGCTGCGGCCACCGAAGACCACAGCCACCCTCGTACGCGGAATACTCACCTGCAAACAGTACCGTTCAACACCCGGTGCGACCTCATTCGGGTTTGATGCGCCTGCCGAGCAACAGCCCGACCGCCTCCGGCACCGACAGCCCCTCGTGGCACACCTTGTGCACGGCCTCGGTCAGCGGCATCTCCACACCACTGCGCTGCGCGAGCGCTCGGACCGACGTGCACGACTTGACGCCCTCGGCAACCTGTCCCTTGGTCGCCGCCTGCGCGCTGGCCAGGGTGCCACCCTGCGCGAGATGCGTACCGAAGGTCCGGTTGCGCGACAGCGGCGAGGAGCAGGTGGCCACCAGGTCGCCGACGCCCGCCAGGCCGGCCAGGGTGGCCGGGTTCGCACCGAGCGCCACCCCCAACCGGATCATCTCCGCCAGCCCCCGGGTGATGATCGAGGCGTTGGTGTTCTCCCCCAAGCCGAGGCCCGACGCCATGCCGCAGGCCAGCGCGATGACGTTCTTGCACGCCCCCCCGACCTCGCAACCCACCACGTCCGTATTGGTGTAGGGCCGAAAATAGCCTGTGGCACAAGATTTCTGAATCTCCACCGCACGAGACTCGTCGGTGCACGCGACGACCGTCGCGGCAGGTTGGCCGGCCGCGATCTCGCGGGCCAGGTTGGGCCCGGACAGCACCGCGACCCGGGACGGGTCGGCGCCGGTGACCTCGCTGATCACCTCACTCATCCGCAGCAGAGTGCCGCTCTCGATGCCCTTGGCCAGCGACAGCAGCGACGAGTCGGGGCCGATCGAGGGCGTCCACACGGCCAGGTTCTCGCGCAGCGACTGCGAGGGGACCGCGAGCACCACGATGTCCGCGCCGTCGAGGGCCCGCTCCGGATCACTGGTGGCCGTGAGTGCGGCCGGTAACTCGATTCCGTCGAGATAGAACGGATTCACGTGACCGTTCGAGATCGCCTCCGCCACTTCCGCTCTACGCGCCCACATCGTGACGTCGGTACCTGCGTCCGCCAGCACCTTCGCGAACGCAGTTCCCCACGAACCCGCTCCCAGGACCGCCGCTCTCCCCATCTAGCTCCTCCGCCCGCTCCGTCCACAACTCTCCGCATTCTGTCAGCAATCGACGGCAAGGGGGGCTGCGGCCGACCGACCGACTCACCGGTGCTGGCAGGATTGACCCATGGACGTCGCGCACCCCACACCGCCGAGCGGGCGGGCGCACGTGCTCATCGCCGTCAAGGGCCTCGAACGGGCCAAGAGCAGGCTGGCGCCGCGCCTCGGGCCCACGGACCGGACCGCACTGGTCCTGGCCATGCTGCGCGACACCCTGGCCGCCGCCCGCTCGGCACCCGCGGTCGGCGATGTCACCGTGATCACACCGGACCCGACGGTCGCCGAGGTCGCCGAGGCCACCGGGGCCCGCTGGCACCGCGACCCGGAGGAACCCGGCCTGGACCGGCTCAACGCGGCGCTGCGTGCGGCGTCGAGGACGGCGGCCCTCGACGCCGAGGGTCCGCTCGTCGCGCTGCAGGGCGACCTGCCCTGCCTCTCCGGGACCGAGCTGTCGGAGGCACTCGATCGAGCACGGCCGCATCCACGCGCGTTCGTGGTGGACCACCACGGCACGGGGACCTCCGCGCTGATCATCAGCGACGCGCGGGCGGCGCTCGACCCACGCTTCGGCTCGAGCTCGGCCCAGCGCCATCTCGACTCCGGCGCAACGGCATTGGCCGGGAACTGGCCCGGGTTGCGGCTCGACGTGGACACGGCGGCCGACCTCGACGCGGCGGCGGCGCTCGGACCCGGTCCCGCAACCGCCGAGACCCTGCGCCGAATCGGCTGGCGGGCCGAGTCCGCGCGGAGAACAGAATTCATCTGACATCGACGTTGTCGATTGTCGCCGACCTTCGATCTGAGGGATGATCGACCGGTGAGCAACGGCGAGAGCGTGAGACAGGACATCGGAGAACAGGCGGCGACGAATGGGGTGCGCGACGCCGGCCGCGCGACGATCAACCACCTGCCGGTGATCCCCACCGCGCCCCCCGCCGCCACCCCGCTCGCCGTCGACGGTTCCGTGACCGCGCTGCCCGAGGACCGTTACCTCAATCGTGAACTCAGCTGGCTCGACTTCAACTCCCGAGTGCTCACGCTCGCCGAGGATCCCTCGCTCCCCCTGCTCGAACGCGCCAAGTTCCTGGCGATCTTCGCCTCGAACCTCGACGAGTTCTACATGGTGCGCGTCGCCGGTCTCAAGCGACGCGACGAGACGGGCCTGTCCGTGCGCTCCGCGGACGGCCTGACGCCGCGCGAGCAGCTGACCCTGATCAATCGGCGCTCCCAGGAGATCGCCGAACGCCACGCCCGCACCTTCCTCGACAAGGTGCTCCCCGAGCTCGCCGCGGAGGGAATCTCGATCATCAAGTGGTCCGACCTCGACGCCACCGACGAACGCCGGCTGTCGGAGTACTTCATCGACCAGGTGTTCCCCGTGCTCACGCCGCTCGCCGTCGATCCTGCGCACCCGTTCCCCTACATCAGCGGCCTGAGCCTGAACCTCGCGGTGACCGTGAAGGACTCGTCGAACGGCGGGGAGCACTTCGCCAGGGTCAAGGTCCCCGACAATGTCGATCGATTCGTCCGGGTCGACCGAGCCGACTCGCCGTCCGCCATCCCGGCGTTCCTACCGATGGAGGCCCTGATCGCGGCGCACCTCGGCGTCCTGTTCCCCGGCATGGAGATCGTCGAGCACCACGCGTTCCGGATCACCCGCAACGCCGACTTCGAGGTCGAGGAGGACCGCGACGAGGACCTGCTCCAGGCTCTCGAACGCGAACTCGCCCGCCGCCGGTTCGGTTCGCCGGTCCGGCTCGAGGTCGCCGACGACATGACCGACCACATGCTCGAACTCCTGCTGCGCGAGCTGGACGTGAACCCGGGCGACGTGATCCAGGTGCCCGGGCTGCTGGACCTGTCGTGCCTGTGGCAGGTCTACGGGGTCGACCGCCCCAACCTGAAGGACGCTCCGTTCGTGCCCGCCACGCACCCGGCCTTCGGTGAACGCGAGACACCCAAGAGCGTCTTCTCGACATTGCGCGACGGGGACGTCCTGGTGCACCACCCGTACGACTCCTTCTCCACGAGCGTGCAGCGATTCATCGAGCAGGCCGCCGCGGACCCGCACGTGCTGGCCATCAAGCAGACGTTGTACCGGACCTCCGGCGACTCACCGATCGTCAACGCACTCGTCGACGCCGCCGAGGCCGGCAAGCAGGTGGTCGCGCTGGTGGAGATCAAGGCACGCTTCGACGAGCAGGCGAACATCAAGTGGGCGCGCAAGCTGGAACAGGCCGGCGTGCACGTGGTGTACGGACTGGTCGGTCTCAAGACACACTGCAAGACGTGCCTCGTGGTCCGACGCGAGGGTTCGACGATCCGTCGCTACTGCCACATCGGGACCGGCAACTACAACCCGAAGACCGCCCGACTCTACGAGGACGTCGGTCTGCTGACCTCTTCACCCGAGATCGGCGCGGACCTCACCGACCTGTTCAATTCGTTGACCGGGTATTCGCGAAAAGCCAAGTACCGCAACCTTCTGGTCGCTCCGCACGGGGTACGTGCCGGCATCGTCGCGCGCATCCAGGCGGAGACCGAGGCCAAGCTCGCCGGCAGGCCCGCCGGAATCCGGCTCAAGGCCAACGCCCTCGTCGACGAGCAGGTGATCGACGCCCTCTACCGCGCCTCGCAGGCCGGGGTCCCCGTGCAGGTCGTCGTCCGGGGCATCTGCGCCCTCAAGCCGGGCGTCCCCGGACTGAGCGAGAACATCGAGGTGCGTTCGATTCTCGGCCGCTTTCTCGAGCACTCGCGCATCCTGCACTTCGTCGGTGCGAACGAGTTCTGGATCGGCAGCGCCGACATGATGCATCGCAATCTCGACAGGCGGGTCGAGGTCATGGCTCAGGTGAAGGATCCGCGCCTGACCCGTCAACTCGGCGACATCTTCGACTCCGCACTCGACCCGACCACTCGGTGCTGGGTGCTGCAGTCCGACGGCAGCTGGGCGGCCTCGCCCGCGCGGGGCGAGCAGGTACGCGAGCACCAGCAGGAATTGATGCGCGGCCGCCGCGGCGGCGCGTAGGCCCTTCTCCCGATCGCAGGAAGGCAACTTGTGACCTCGAATTCGGATCGCCCGATCAAGGCCAACATCTTTGCGGCGGGGGCAGTCCTGTGGCGCAAATCGCCGACAAATCCGTACGAGATCGAGATCGCACTGATCCACCGCCCGAAGTACGACGACTGGTCCTTTCCGAAGGGCAAGCTCGATCCTGGTGAGACACCGGTGGTTGCTGCGCTGCGCGAGGTGGAGGAGGAGACCGGCCTCGAGGTGCAACTCGGCAGGCACGTCACCCGCGTGAGTTACGAGGTGCCGGGCCACCGCAGGCGCAAGCGGGTCGACTACTGGGCTGCGGAGGCCCGGGGTGGGGAGTTCGTCCCCAACAACGAGGTCGACGTGCTGCGCTGGCTCGCGCCGGACGACGTGTTCGGCGCGCTGTCCTACTCGGTGGACCACAAGGTCCTGCGCCGTTTCCTCAAGGTCCCCGCCGACACCACGACCGTGCTGATGGTCCGGCACGCGAAGGCGGGGCGCAGCGATCGGTCCTCCGGTGACGACACGCTCCGCCCACTCGACAAGAACGGCAGGACGCAGGCCGCCGCGTTGAGCACACTGCTGCAGGCATTCGGGGCGACGGAGATCCACTCCGCGGATCGCACCCGATGCATCCAGACGGTCGAGCCGCTCGCACAGGCGATCGGGGTGGACATCGCGGTCGAGCCTGCACTCTCCGAGGAGGCCTACGCGAAGGATCCCGCGGCCGCCCAGGCGGTGGCCCGAAAGATCGCCGCGCGCGGCGGAGTTCAGGTCGTCTGCAGCCAGGGCAGGGTGATACCGCCGCTGTTGCAGTGGTGGGCCGAACGCGACGGGGTGGAGCTCCCGGCCGCGCGCAACCGGAAGGGCAGCACGTGGGTGCTGTCGTTGTCGGGCGGCAAACTGGTCGCCGCCAACCACATCGACAGCGCGTTGCCGGACATCTGAGCCGGCGCTGGCGCCACCAAGTAACGAACCTCCGACACGAACGAACAGGGGCGGCGACGGGAAATCCCGTCGCCGCCCCTCTTTCGCGCAGTCGGTGTCAGCGCTTGCGGGCCGGAGCCTTCTTGGCCGGAGCCTTCTTGGCCGGAGCCGCCTTCTTCGCAACCGTCTTCTTGGCGGGTGCCGCCTTCTTCGCGACGGTCTTCTTCGCCGGGGTGGCCTTCGCGACCGTCTTCTTCGCGACGGTCTTCTTCGCCGGGGTGGCCTTCGCGACCGTCTTCTTCGCGACCGTCTTCTTGGCGGGTGCCGCCTTCTTCACGACCGCCGCCTTCTTCGCGGGAGCCGCCTTCTTCACGACCGCCGCCTTCTTCGCGGGTGCCGCCTTCTTCGCGGGTGCCGCCTTGGCCACGGTCTTCTTGGCTGCCGCCTTCTTCGCGACGGTCTTCTTGGCTGCCGCCTTCTTCGCCGGGGCGGCCGCCGAGCCGCGCTTGACGGCGGGTCCGCTGGCCGGCAGCTTCTGCTTGCCCGCGATCACGGCCTTGAACTGAGCACCGGGACGGAACGCCGGCACCGACGTCGGCTTGACCTTGACGGTCTCACCGGTGCGCGGGTTGCGCGCGACGCGCGCCGCTCGGCGACGCTGCTCGAAGACACCGAATCCGGTGATCGTCACGTTCTCGCCCGCATGCACCGCGCGAACGATGATGTCGACGATGTGCTCCACGGCTTCGGTCGCACCGCGGCGGTCCGAATTCAGTCTCTCGGTGAGCTGATCAATGAGCTCCGCCTTGTTCATTGGATGTACCTCCGCATACCAATGGCCCATTGTCGGACCGACTAGCAAATACGGTAAACCGGAAAAGCGCAAGAGTCTATGTGCCACGCCAATTCTCATGCCGTTCTCAGCGGCGTGGCACCCCTTGTCCGGCTACCGATCTGCTTCGTTCGCCTACCGGTCGCCCTCGGCGACTCGCTCCGGAAGTGTCACAGGTTTCCATGACGGCCTTGACTTTTCGAACTCGGAAATCGCCTCTACCTGGCGCAACGTCAATCCGATATCGTCGAGGCCCTCCAGCAGACGCCATCGCGTGTAGTCGTCAATGGTGAAGGGCACCACTAGAGTTCCGGCGCTGATCGTCCGATTCGTGAGATCCACGACAATTTCGAGTCCGGGCTGTTCCTCGAGCAACTTCCACAGCAACTCGACGTCCGTCTGCTCGACCTGAGCGGCGAGCAGACCCGCCTTGCCGGCGTTGCCGCGGAAGATGTCCGCGAATCGAGAGGCGATCACCACCCGAAAACCGAAGTCCGAGAGCGCCCACACCGCGTGCTCGCGGGACGAGCCGGTACCGAAGTCCGGGCCCGCCACCAGAACGGAGCCCTTGTCGTAGGGCGGAATGTTGAGAACGAACTCCGGATCGTTACGCCAGGCAGCGAACAGCCCGTCCTCGAAACCGGTACGTGTCACTCGCTTTAGGTAGACCGCGGGAATGATCTGGTCCGTGTCGACATTGGATCGCCGCAGGGGGACGCCGATGCCCTTGTGAGTGGTGAAGGCTTCCATCGATTTATCTCCTGTCGCTTCCGAGTCTCAGTCCAGGTCCGCAGGCGCGGACAGCGTTCCGCGCACGGCGGTCGCAGCTGCCACCAGCGGCGAGACGAGGTGCGTCCGGCCGCCCTTACCCTGTCGACCCTCGAAGTTCCGGTTGGACGTCGAGGCCGAACGCTCTCCCGACGCCAGCTGATCCGGGTTCATGCCGAGGCACATCGAGCAGCCCGCCTGGCGCCATTCGGCGCCTGCCGCGACGAAAATGTCACCCAGACCTTCCTTCTCGGCCTCCGCACGGACACGCATCGAGCCGGGCACCACGAGCATGCGCACGCCCGGCGCCACCTTGCGACCCTTCAGCACACTCGCCACGGCCCGCAGATCCTCGATCCGCCCGTTGGTGCAGGAACCGACGAACACCGTGTCCACGGCGATCTCACGCAGCGGCGTTCCCGCCTCCAGTCCCATGTAGCCGAGCGCCTTCTCCGCCGCGGCCCGCTCGCTCTCGTCGACGATGTCCGCGGGATCGGGCACGTTCGCGCCGAGCGGAGCGCCCTGACCGGGATTCGTGCCCCAGGTCACGAACGGGGTCAACGTCGACGCGTCGATGGTCACTTCGTTGTCGAAAACTGCGTCGGCGTCGGTCTTCAACTGCTCCCAGGACGCCACCGCCGCGTCCCAATCCGCGCCCGACGGGGCGTGCGGACGGCCCTTGATGAATTCGTATGTCGTCTCGTCGGGGGCGATCATGCCCGCCCGCGCGCCCGCCTCGATCGACATGTTGCAGATCGTCATTCGGGCTTCCATCGACATGTTCCTGATGGCCTCGCCGCGGTACTCGAGCACGTAGCCCTGACCGCCACCGGTCCCGATCTTCGCGATCACGGCGAGGATCAGGTCCTTGCTCGTGACGCCGGGCGCCAGGTCGCCCTCGACGTTGATCGCCATGGTCTTGAACGGGCGCAGCGACAGCGTCTGCGTCGCCATCACGTGCTCGACCTCGCTGGTTCCGATTCCCATTGCGAGAGCACCGAAAGCGCCGTGGGTGGAGGTGTGGCTGTCACCACACACGACGGTCATACCGGGCTGGGTCAGCCCCAGCTGCGGACCGACCACGTGCACGATGCCCTGGTCCAGGTCGCCCATCGGGTGGAGCCGGACGCCGAACTCCTCGCAGTTGCGGCGCAGCGTGTCGACCTGCGTGCGCGAGACCGGGTCAGCGATCGGCTTGTCGATGTCGACCGTCGGCACGTTGTGGTCCTCGGTCGCGATGGTGAGGTCGGGACGCCGAAGCGGACGGCCGGCCAACCGGAGTCCGTCGAACGCCTGCGGACTGGTGACCTCGTGCACCAGATGCAGATCGATGTAGATGAGGTCTGGCTTGCGTGCCGATCCCTCCCCCTCTCCCTTGACGACGACGTGCTCGTCCCACACCTTCTCCGCCAGGGTGCGCCCTGTGCTGGCCATGTTCTCCACCTCTTTGTGATTCGTCCCGTCCCGGGGATCAGACGGGCCCGGTCGGCGCCCGACTTCCATCATCTCTCGGTTCGTGTCGATCGCACCGTCCCGAATTTCCATCTCACAATACGAGACGATAGTATCGACCTATGAGACAGCATAGCGGCTCCACCGCCACCAGCGGGATCGGGGTGCTCGACAAGGCCATGTCGGTTCTGTACGCCGTCGCCGAGCAACCGTGCAATCTCGGCGAACTGTGCGCCCGCACCGGATTGCCGCGTGCGACAGCGCATCGTCTCGCCGTCGGACTCGAGGTGCACCGACTTCTCGCGCGTGACTCGGACGGCCTGTGGCGACCGGGCCCCGGACTGTCCGAGCTGGCGCCCGCAGCGAACGACAGTCTGCTCGAGGCCGCCGCACTGGTGTTGCCGCGACTGCGTGAAATCACCGGAGAGAGCGTCCAGCTCTATCGCCGGGAAGGGCTGCAGCGGGTCTGCGTCGCGTCGATGGAGCCGCCGACCGGGCTGCGCGACACCGTGCTCGTCGGCGCCCGGATGCCGATGACCGCCGGCTCCGGAGCCAAGGTGCTGCTCGCCTGGGCCGATCCCCAGGTGCAACGACTCGTCCTGCCGGACGCCTTGTTCAGCGAACGGGTGCTGGTGGAGGTCCGCAAGCGCGGTTGGGCGCAGAGCGCCGCCGAACGCGAACCCGGCGTCGCCAGCGTCGCAGCCCCGGTACGCGATCGCACCGGAGCCGTGGTCGCGGCCATCTCCGTCTCGGGCCCGATCGACCGCATGGGCCGACGCCCGGGCGCTCGGTGGGCCGCGGACCTCCTCGCGGCCGCCGAGGCTCTGCACAAGCGCCTCTGACATCTCCTCCCGCCCACCCGCCCGAACGTGGCACAGTGCTTGCGACAACAGGTTCCGATCCCAATGGGAGGACGTCGCAGTGGGCACCAACCAACGGTCTCAGATCACGATGACCGAGACCGAGATCACGGAGTTCGTTCAACGCAGCAGGGTGGCCACCATGGCGACCGTCGGCCACAACGGAGCGCCGCACCTCATCGCGATGTGGTACGCGCTCATCGACGGCGAACTCTGGTTCGAGACGAAGGCCAAGTCGCAGAAGGCCGTCAACCTCCGTCGAGACGACCGGATCACCGTCATGATCGAGGACGGGCAGACCTACGACACGCTCCGCGGGGTCTCGTTCGAGGGCACGGCGGAGATCGTCGACGACGCCGACGCCCTCTGGCAGGTCGGCGTGAGCATCTGGGAGCGCTACACCGGCCCGTACTCCGCCGACGTCGACCCTGCCATCGAGATGATGCTGAACAAGCGCGTCGCGGTGCGTGTGCGACCCGACCGGGTGCGCTCCTGGGATCACCGCAAGCTCGGCCTGCCGCAGATGCCGATCGGCGGCAGCACCGCGCAGTATCTCTGACCGCGCCGGGAAATCAGCGCGACTCGACGCCTCGACAGCGGTACGGTCACGATGCGACCGACAATGGGAGGAACGCATCGTGACCGACTCCGAGAACGAACAGATCAAGCAGCAGTTCCGTGAGGCGCTCGACCGCAAGAATCAGAAGAACGCGGCGCCGGCGTCCAGTACGGCCGGCGACTCGAAGATCCATCACACCCACGGACCGGCAGACCACAAACGCGAGTTCCGCCGCAAGAGCGGCTGAGCTCACACCGAGAACGACGAAGACCCTCCGGAGAACCGGAGGGTCTTCTCGTTGTAGCCCCGACGGGATTCGAACCCGCGCTACCGCCTTGAGAGGGCGGCGTCCTAGGCCGCTAGACGACGGGGCCAGGAACATGACAGTCACAAAGTGACGATCACTGGTTCGGCACGCTCTCCGTGGTAGCCCCGACGGGATTCGAACCCGCGCTACCGCCTTGAGAGGGCGGCGTCCTAGGCCGCTAGACGACGGGGCCAGGGAACGTGCCGTGTACTGCTTGGACAGTCCGGCGAAAAATCACTGAACTCACCGCTGGGGTACCAGGACTCGAACCTAGAATGGCGGTACCAGAAACCGCTGTGTTGCCAATTACACCATACCCCAATGACCTCGGCGGCTCGCTCAACCTTGCGGCTTCGCTCTCCGTTTCGGACGAGGAGAACAATAGCAAAGCCCTAGGGTCATTCTCCAAATCGGCTGGTCAGAGGGCCGAAATCGACCCCCTGACCGACGACCGCAGGTATTACTGGGCGACCTGCGCGCGGGCGGCGCGCAGCCGGGCCATCGTTTTCTCCCGACCGAGCAGCTCCATCGACTCGTACAGCGGCGGGCTGATGTGCGAGCCGGTGACCCCCACACGCACCGGCGCAAAGGCCTTGCGCGGCTTGAGTTCCAGGCCGTCGATGAGGGCGGCCTTGAGGGCCTCCTCCAGATCGGCGGTTGCCCAGGTCGCCACACCCTCGAGTGCGGCGACTGACGCGTCGAGCACCGGCCCCGCGTCGGCTCCCAGGTTCTTCGCCGCGGCGGCCGGATCGATCGCGAAGTCCGCCTCGTCGACGAACAGGAACTTCAACAGGTCCCAGGCGTCGGAGAGCACGACGATGCGGGTCTGCACGAGCTCGGCCGCCACCGCGAAGTCCTGCGCACCGAGGGCGTCCACGGGATGGTCGTGTGTGGTGAGGAACTCCCGGAGCCGGGCCGCGAAGTCGTCCGGCTCCAGCAGCCGGATGTGCTCGGCGTTGATCGCGTCGGCCTTCTTCTGGTCGAAGCGCGCGGGATTCGAGTTCACCTTCGAGATGTCGAACGCCTCGACCATCTCCGCGAGGGAGAACACGTCGTGGTCGTCGGCGATGCTCCAGCCCAGCAGCGCGAGGTAGTTGAGCAGACCCTCGGGGATGAATCCGCGGTCGCGGTGGATGAACAGGTTCGACTCGGGATCACGCTTGGACAGCTTCTTGTTGCCCTGACCCATCACGAACGGCAGGTGGCCGAACTCGGGGGTGAACTCGGCCACGCCGATGCGCTGGAGCGCCTCGTAGAGCGCCAGCTGACGCGGCGTGGAGGACAGCAGGTCCTCGCCGCGCAGCACGTGGGTGATCTTCATCAGCGCGTCGTCGACCGGGTTGACGAGCGTGTAGAGCGGGATCCCGTTTCCGCGGGTGAGCGCGAAGTCCGGCACGGTGCCCGCCTTGAAGGTGGTCTCGCCGCGCACGAGATCCACCCAGGACAGGTCGTGGTCCGGCATCCGCAGCCGCACGACGGGCTTGCGCCCCTCGTCGAGGTACGCCTGGCGCTGCGCCTCGCTCAGGTCGCGGTCGAAGTTGTCGTAGCCGAGCTTGGGGTCGCGGCCGGCGGCCTTGTGCCGAGCCTCGACCTCCTCAGGCGTGGAGAACGACTCGTAGGCCTCGCCCGCCGCGAGCAGCTTCGCGACCACCTCGAGGTGCTGGTCCCGGCGCTGGGACTGCCGGTACGGCTCGTAGGGGCCGCCGACCTCCGGGCCCTCGTCCCAGATCAGCCCGAGCCACCGCAACGCGTCGAGGATCGCCTGGTACGACTCCTCCGAGTCGCGGGCCGCGTCGGTGTCCTCGATGCGGAAGACGAACTTGCCACCGTGATGCCGTGCGTAGGCCCAGTTGAACAGGGCCGTACGGATCAACCCGACGTGCGGGGTTCCGGTGGGTGACGGGCAGAAACGAACACGCACTTCGCTGGTGGTCATGGCTCACTTGGCTCTAGGGGGTCGAATCGGTCCCCTACAGGTTAGTCCCCCACCGCTGGCCCCGTTCGGAACGGACGGCGCGCCGCTCAGCCCTTGGCCGCGACCGGATTGGTGAGGGTGCCGATGCCCTCGACCGTCACGCTGACGGTGTCGCCTGCCACGATCGGGCCGACGCCCTCGGGGGTGCCGGTGAGGATCACGTCACCCGGCAGCAACGTCATCACCGCGGAGACCCATTCGATGATCTTCGGGATGTCGTGCAGCAGAAGCGATGTCCGGCTGCGCTGCTTGAGCGCGCCGTCGACCTCGGTCTTGATCTCGAGATCGGACGCGTCCAGCGACGTCTCGATCCAGGGTCCGAGCGGGCAGAAGGTGTCGTGGCCCTTCGCCCGCGTCCACTGCCCGTCGTGACGCTGGTGGTCGCGCGCGGAGACGTCGTTGGCCACGGTGTAGCCGAGCACCACGTCGAGCGCCTTCGCGGCGGGCACGTCCTTGCACGGACGGCCGATCACGATGGCCAGCTCACCCTCGTAGTGCACCTCGTTGGAGCTGGGCGGCAACAGGATCGGCGCCCCAGGTCCGACGATCGAGGTGTTGGGCTTGAGGAAGATGACCGGATCCTCGGGTGCCTCGCCGCCCATCTCGGCGGCGTGCGCGGCGTAGTTCTTGCCGACGCAGACCACCTTGCTGGCCAGGATCGGCGCCAGCAGCCGGACGTCGACGAGCGGCCAGCTGCGGCCCGTGAAAGTCGGCGTGCCGAAGGGATGCTCGGCGATCTCCTTCGCGGTCTGCGCCTCACCCTCCCCCTCGATGGACACAAAGGCGACCCCGTCCGGGCTGGCAATTCGACCTAGGCGCATGCCGGAATCCTAAGCCCGTCCAAATTATGAGATCCATATTTCAGTGGCTGAGACAGTTCTCGTAACGTGGGGGAATGACCACAACCGCGCCGCCCACCGTCAGTACCACCCGACGCTGGTCGATGCTCGGCCTCGGCGTGTTCGCACAGACCGCGGGCGGCGTGTTCGCCAACGCCCCCGCCTTCCTCATCCCGACGCTGCACGACCGGGCCGGACTGACTCTCGCGCAGGCGGGCGTCATCGCCGCGATGCCGACGGTGGGGTACCTGGTCAGCCTCATCGCCTGGGGCGCAGTGGTCGACCGCATCGGCGAGCGCCGAGTGCTCGGCATCGGCCTCGGTGCGGCCGCAGTGGCCTCCGCCGCGGCCGCAGCCACCTGCGACATCTCACTGGTCCTGCTCGGCGCCTTCCTGTTTGTCGGCGGCACCGCTGCGTCCAGCGCGAACGCCGCCAGCGGGCGGGTTGTCGTCGGCTGGTTCCCGGCGCACCAACGCGGACTCGCCATGGGAATCCGGCAGATGGCGCTGCCACTGGGCGTCGCGGTGGCCGCACTGACCGTCCCGAGGATCGCCGCCGATCACGGAATCGCTTGGGCCATGGCACTTCCCGCCGCATTCTGCGCACTCGCCGCGGTGTGCTGCCTGACCCTCGTGATCGACCCGCCCCGGCCGAGCCGGGCCGATGCCGCGGATCAGGGACTGCTCGACAATCCGTACGTCGGACGTAGCGTGCTGTGGCGGATCCACGCGGTGTCGGTGCTGCTGGTGGTCCCGCAGTACCTGGTGTGGACGTTCGCGCTGGTGTGGCTGATCACCGACCGGCACTGGTCGGCGACGTCGGCGGGGGTGCTCGTCACCGTCGCGCAGCTGCTCGGGGCGGTCGGACGCATCGGCGCCGGCGCGTGGTCGGACCGGGTTGGCAGCCGGATGCGCCCGCTGCGTCAGGTCGCGTTGGCGGCCGCGGTCGCCATGGCCGCGCTGGCCGTGACCGACTGGCTGGACTCGCCGATCTCCGTCGCCGTCCTGCTCGTCGCGTCGGTGATCACGGTGGCGGACAACGGGTTGGCGTTCACCGCCGTCGCCGAGATCTCCGGGCCCTACTGGAGCGGCCGGGCACTGGGCGCGCAGAACACCAGCCAGTACCTGGCGGCCTCGGTGGTGCCGCCGCTGTTCGGCGCCGTGATCGGGGTGTTCGGATTCCCGGCCGCTTTCGCGCTGTCCGCACTGTGCCCCGTGGTCGCCGCTCCCCTGGTCCCCCAGGACCCCACCGACCCCACCAATCCCATGCAATGAACGGAAGTTCAGTTGCGTCAGAGCGAGTGAACGGAAGCGTTCACTCGATCTGACGCAACGAACGTGCCGTTCACTCCGGTCACTCCGGCGGGCGGCGGGCGGCGGGCGGCCGGCGTCCGAGGTGCTCCGCCGACGTCCGAGGGTGCTCAGTGCGACTGCGGTTCAGACACCACCGCCCGCGAACCTGTCACGGTTCGCGGGCGGCGATGTACGAAAGCTGCGCAGTCCGGGTCAGACGGCGGCGGCGATCCGGTCGCCCACCTCGGTGGTGACGATCGGGCCGTCGCCGCGGGAGGCGAGGTCGGCCTCGACGGCGCGCTCGACGCGGGCGGCGTCGTCCTCACGGCCCAGGTGACGCAGCAGCATCGCGGCCGACAGGATCGCGGCGGTGGGATCGGCGATGCCCTGGCCTGCGATGTCGGGAGCCGAGCCGTGGACGGGCTCGAACATCGACGGGTTCGTGCCCGACGCATCGATGTTGCCGCTCGCGGCCAGACCGATGCCACCGGTGACGGCGCCCGCGAGGTCGGTGATGATGTCGCCGAACAGGTTGTCGGTGACGATCACGTCGAAGCGCGTCGGATCGGTGACCATGTAGATGGTCGCCGCGTCGATGTGGCAGTACGCAGTCTCGACGTCGGGGTACTCGGCACCGACGGTCTCCATCGCACGGGTCCAGATGCGACCTGCGTTGGAGAGCACGTTGGTCTTGTGGATCAGCGTCAGGTGCTTGCGGCGGGTCTGCGCCAGCTCGTACGCGGCGCGGACGACGCGCTCGGCACCGAACCAGGTGTTGACCGAGACCTCGGTGGCGACCTCGTGCGGGGTGCCGACGCGGATCGAGCCACCGTTTCCGGTGTACGGGCCCTCGGTGCCCTCACGGACCACGATGAAGTCGATGTCCGGGTTGGCGGCCAGCGGCGAGCTCGAGCCCGGGTAGGTGCGTGCCGGGCGCAGGTTCACGTGATGGTCGAGCAGGAACCGCATGTTCAGCAGCAGGCCGCGCTCGAGGATGCCCGGCGCGACGAACCGCGGGTCGCCGATAGCGCCGAGCAGGATCGCGTCGTGCTGACGGATCGCGTCGAGCTCCGCGTCGGGGAGCAGGTCGCCGGTCTCGTTGTAGCGCTTGGCACCGAGGTCGAACTCGGTGGTCTCCACGTCGGGAACCAGCTTCCGCAGCACCTTCAGCGCTTCCGCCGTGACCTCGACACCGATGCCGTCGCCGGGGATGACCGCAAGCTTCATGGACACACTCTCTTCCTCGATGATTCGACGGTGGCCGCGACCGTGCAGTCACGATCGCGGCCACCGGGCAATGCTTGTTACTCGAACGTCAGGACAGGTCGACCTGGGCGACACGCGCGTCGAGCTGAGCGACGATCTGCTCGACCTCGGCGTCCCCGACGACCTGGTCGACGCGCAGGATGACGGTGGCGCCCTCGCCCTCGACGTCCTGGCTCAGCGCGGCGGCCTGAATGTCGATCCCCGCGGTGCCCAGCACGGTGCCGAGAACACCGAGCACGCCCGGACGATCCGCGTAGTGCACGACGATGTTGTGGCCCTCGGCGCGCAGGTCGAAGCTGCGGCCGTTGACGTTGACGATCTTCTCGACCTGCTGCAGACCGGTCAGCGCGCCGGCGACGGCGGTGACGGTGCCGTCGGCCGCGACCGCGCGCACCTCGACGGCGCTGCGGTGCGTCTGCGCCTCGCTGTGCTTGTCGACCTCGACGCCGACACCGCGCTGCTCGGCGAGCTGCGGAGCGTTGACGAAGGTGACGGCCTCGTCGCTGCTGGCGGAGAACAGTCCGCGCAGCGCGGCCAGGCCCAGGATCTCGACGTTCTCGGCGGAGAGCTCACCGCTGACGACGACCTGCACGTTCTGCACGGCCTCGGGCGACAGGGTGCCGGCGATCAGGCCGAGCTTGCGGACGAGCTCGAGCCACGGCGCCACCTCTTCGCCGACCGGTCCGCCGGAGACGTTGACGGCGTCGGGCACGAACTCGCCGGCCAGGGCCAGCAGGACGCTCTTGGCGACGTCGGTGCCGGCGCGGTCCTGCGCCTCGGACGTGGAGGCGCCCAGGTGCGGGGTGACGACGACGTTGTCGAGGTCGAACAGCTTCGAGTCGGTGCACGGCTCGGTGTTGAACACGTCGAGGCCGGCGGCGCGGACCTTGCCGTTCACGAGCGCGTCGTACAGCGCGTCCTCGTCGATGAGTCCGCCGCGGGCGGCGTTGACGATGATCACGCCGTCCTTGGCCTTGGCCAGGCGCTCGGCGTTGATCAGGCCGGCGGTCTCCTTGGTCTTGGGGAGGTGCACGGAGATGAAGTCGGCGCGCTCGACCAGCTGGTCGATGTCGACCAGCTCGATGCCCAGCTGCGCGGCGCGAGCCGCGGGCAGGTAGGGGTCGTACGCGATGACGTTGGTCTCGAACGCGGCGAGGCGCTGCGCGAACAGCTGGCCGATGCGGCCCAGGCCGACGACGCCGACGGTCTTGCCGAGAATCTCGGTGCCGTTGAAGCTCGAGCGCTTCCAGGTCTTCTCACGCAGGGTGCGGTCGGCGGCCGGGATCTGACGCGCGGTCGAGAGCAGCAGCGAGACCGCGTGCTCGGCGGCCGAGTGGATGTTCGAGGTGGGCGCGTTGACGACCATCACGCCGCGCTCGGTGGCTGCCGGGATGTCGACGTTGTCGAGGCCGACGCCCGCGCGACCGACGATCTTCAGCTTGGACGCCGCGGCGAGGACCTCAGCGTCGACGGTGGTGGCGGAGCGGACCAGCAGGGCGTCGGCCTCGGGGACCGCGGCGAGCAGCGCGGGACGGTCCGGGCCGTCGACCCAGCGGACCTCGACGCCGTCACCGAGCGCATCGACGGTCGATTGCGCGAGCTTGTCGGCGATCAGAACAACGGGACGGCCTGGCTGGCTCACGAGTGAACTCCCCTGCGGTTTAGGTGTGGGCGGATCGTGCCCGGTCCGAGGCGCCGCGGCGGCGCCCACGTGAACCGTGACCCGAACAGCTTAGTGCGCGCGGGCCGCCGAACCCACCTCGCGGGTCTCCGATACCACATGGTGGACGCCGCAGGAAGGGCCGGAGCTACCGGGAGGTCTCGCTCCGGAACGCCTCGACCGCGGTGTCGAGGGTCGGAAAGAAGTGGTCCGGGCCGAACCGCTCCCCCAACCCCAGCTGCCGCAGCTTGTCCTTGACCGGATCCTTCATCTCCGCGAACACCAGCCGAATTTCGTTGCCGGACAGGTACTGATCGAGTTCGACGAGCTCGTCCATCGCCGTCGTGTCGAGCCCGGTGATCGGTTCGGCCGCGACAATCACCCAGCGGACCGGATCGGGCGCGTCGGTGACGAGCCCACGCACGTAGTCGTCGAAGAGCGCCCCGTTCGCGAAGAAGAGCTGTGCGTCGAACCGGGCGACGACCAGTCCGGGGATCCGGTGCCCCTCGGGGTGCCGGGCGAGGTCGTGGTACCCGTCGAGGCCCGGCACCACCACCAGTTCCGCCCGGTACGGCTGCCACGCGTGCACGACCACCGCCACGAACGACAGCCCGATCGCGATGACGATGCCCTCGAGGACGCCGACGAGCGCGACCCCGAGGAACGCGGCGATCGCCAGCCCGGTCTCGATCCTGCTCATCGACCACATCGAGGTGAGGCTGCGGATGTCGACGAGTGAGGTCGCCGCGACGATCACGACCGCGGCGAGCGCCGCCGTCGGCAGGTAGCCGGTCAGGCCAGGCGCGACGAGGATGAACACGACGATCAGGACCGCACCGACGACTCCGGTGAGCTGCGTCTTGGCGCCGTTCTGTTCGGCGACCGGGGTGCGGGAGGAACTCGCCGACATCGGGAATCCGCCGAGGACGCCGCTCGCGACGTTGGCGGTGCCGATCGCGCGCATCTCCTGGCTCCCGTCGACGGACTCGCCTCGCCGTGCCGCGAAGGTGCGCGAGAGCACCCCGGTGTCGGCGAACGCGACCAGGGCGATACCGGCCGCGGGGCCGATGAGGTCGAGCACGTCGGACCACTGCAGCCCGCCGAGCGCCGGCGCGGGCAGTCCGTGCGGCAGCGCTCCGACCATCGGGATCTCGTCGTCGAGGCCGAACGCGTAGGCGACGGCAATGGATCCGATCACGGCGACGAGCACACCGGGGATGCGACTGTGGAACAGCTTGAACGCCAGGATCACCACGATGCCGCCGACGCCCACGGCCGCCGCGGTGGCGTCGATCTCGCCGCCGGCGATCGCGGACACGGTCTGCCGGACCTCGTCGATCAGGTTGACGCCGTCGACGGAGAACCCGAGCAGTTTGGGGATCTGGCTGATGATCACGACCAGGGCGATGCCGTTGAGATAGCCGAGCCGGATCGGCTTGGACAGCAGGTCGGTGACGAAGCCGAGTTTGAGCAAGCCGCCGGCGATGAGGATCGTGCCCATGATGATCGCGAGCAGTCCGGCGAGGGCGACGGCCCTGGCCGGGTCCCCGGCCGCGAGCGGGAGGACGGCCGCACCGATGATCGGGGCGAGCGAGGAATCCGGTCCGAGTACCAGGATCTTCGACGGACCGACGAGGGCGTAGACGATCAGCGGCACGATGGTGGCGTAGAGGCCGGTCTCCGGCGGCAGGCCCGCCGCCTGCGCGTAGCCCATGCCCGCCGGGATGAGCAGTGCGGTGAGCGCGATACCGGCGGTGATATCGGTCCGCAGCCAGGACCGCTCGTAGTTCCGGGCCACCGCGATGCCAGGAAGCCACGACCGCAGCGTCGACTGTTGTGCCATCCACCACCTACCCGGACAACGCACAGGGCCCGATGCCCTCCGTGACAGTGTGCACCGTCACGGGGTGACATCGGGCCCCGAATTGCGCTTCGCGCCCCGTGAGTCTTGTCGGCCCCGGACGGGACCGAAGGACTCACGGGTGGCGCAGCCGCCTAGGCGGTTTCGGTGATCGGGCGATCGACCCAGCTCATCAGGTCGCGCAGCTTCTTGCCGGTGACCTCGATCGGGTGCTCGGCGTTGGCCTTGCGCAGGCCCTCGAGCTCGGTGTTGCCGTTCTCGACGTTGGCGACCAGGCGGCGGGTGAACTCGCCGGACTGGATGTCGGCCAGGATCGCCTTCATGCGCTCCTTGGTGCCGGCGTCGATGACGCGCGGGCCGGAGAGGTAGCCGCCGAACTCCGCGGTGTCGGACACCGAGTAGTTCATCCGGGCGATGCCGCCCTCGTACATCAGGTCGACGATGAGCTTGAGCTCGTGGAGGACCTCGAAGTAGGCCATCTCCGGCGCGTAGCCGGCCTCGACCATGACCTCGAAGCCGGTCTTGACGAGCTCCTCGGTGCCACCGCAGAGCACGGCCTGCTCACCGAACAGGTCGGTCTCGGTCTCTTCCTTGAAGGTGGTCTTGATGACGCCGGCGCGGGTGCCGCCGATCGCCTTCGCGTAGGACAGCGCGAGCGCCTGGCCCTCGCCCTTCGGGTCCTGGTCGATGGCGATCAGGGCGGGAACGCCCTTGCCGTCGACGAACTGGCGACGCACCAGGTGGCCGGGGCCCTTGGGGGCGACCATGCCGACGGTGACGAACTCCGGGGCCTTGATCAGGTCGAAGTGGATGTTGAGTCCGTGTCCGAAGAACAGCGCGTTGCCGTCCTTCAGGTTCGGCTCGATGTCGTTGGTGAAGATCGACGCCTGCGCGGTGTCGGGCGCGAGCACCATGATCACGTCGGCCCACTCGGCGACCTCGGCCGGGGTGCCGACGGTCAGGCCCTGCTCCTCGGCCTTCGCGCGGGACTTCGAGCCCTCCTTGAGGCCGATGCGGACATCGACGCCGGAGTCGCGCAGGCTCAGCGAGTGCGCGTGGCCCTGGCTGCCGTAGCCGATAACCGCGACCTTGCGGCCCTGGATGATCGACAGGTCGGCGTCATCGTCGTAGAACATCTCGACTGCCACTGGTATTACCTCTCCTCTGGTTTAACTTCAAAGCCTGGCTGAATTTGTCTAGAAGGTACTACCGGGCTGCGGTGATGGACTTCGGACCACGTCCGACCGCCACCACCCCGGACTGCACGATCTCCCGGATTCCGTAGGGATCGAGCATCCGCAGTAGCGCGTCGAGCTTCGACCGGGTACCGGTCGCCTCGACGGTCACCGACTCGGGCGAGACGTCGATCACCTTGGCGCGGAACAGGTTCACCGTTTCGATGACCTGAGTCCGCACGCTTGCATCGGCCCTGACCTTGATCAGGACCAACTCGCGTGCCACCGACGCCTCGTTGTCCTGCTCGACGATCTTGATGACGTTGATCAGCTTGTTGAGCTGCTTGGTCACCTGCTCGAGCGGGAACTCGTCGACGGTCACGACGATGGTCATGCGGGAGATTTCGGGCAGCTCGGTGCCACCGACCGCGAGGGACTCGATGTTGAAGCCCCGGCGCGAGAACAAGGCGGCCACACGGGCCAACACTCCCGGCTTGTCCTCGACGAGAACACTGAGGGTGTGGCTGGTGCTCACTGGTTGTCCTCCGCTTCCGTGGCAGCAGCGGCCTCGCCGTCGCGCTGCTCGCGTTCCATCGCCTCGTGGATGACGGCCGGCTCGGCGGCCGCCTCATCGTCGTCGAACAGCGGGCGGATTCCGCGCGCCGCCTGGATCTCGTCGTTGCTGGTGCCCGCGGCCACCATCGGCCACACCTGGGCGTCCTTGCCGACGATGAAGTCGATGACGACGGGCTTGTCGTTGATCGACTGCGCCTCGCGGATCGCCGCCTCGACGTCCTCCTCGCGCTCGACACGGATTCCGTGGCAGCCCAAGGCTTCCGCGAGCTTGACGAAGTCCGGGATGCGGACCGCGCCGTGCGTGCCGAGGTTGGTGTTGGAGTACCGCTGGTCGTAGAACAGGGTCTGCCACTGACGGACCATGCCGAGGTTGCCGTTGTTGACGAGCGCAACCTTGATCGGCACGCCCTCGACGGCGCAGGTGGCCAGCTCCTGGTTGGTCATCTGGAAGCAGCCGTCGCCGTCGATGGCCCACACTTCCTTGTCGGGCATGCCCATCTTGGCGCCCATCGCGGCGGGCACCGCGTAGCCCATGGTGCCCAGGCCGCCCGAGTTGAGCCACGTGCGCGGCTTCTCGTACTTGACGAACTGTGCGGCCCACATCTGGTGCTGGCCGACGCCCGCGCAGTAGATCGCGTCGGGTCCGGCGAGCCGGCCGACGGCCTCGATCACGAACTCGGGCGAGAGCGCGCCGTCGGACGGCTTGCCGTACGCGAGCGGGTACGTCTTGCGGATGTCGTCGAGGTAGGCCCACCACTGCGTCAGGTCCAGTGTGGTGCCGGTCGCCTTGTCCGCCTTGATCGCCTCGATCAGTTCGGTGATGACCTCACCGCAGTCACCGACGATCGGGACGTCCGCGTACCGGTTCTTGCCGATCTCGGCGGGGTCGATGTCCGCGTGGATCACCTTGGCGTCCGGCGCGAACGAGTCGAGCTGCCCGGTGACCCGGTCGTCGAAACGGGCACCCAGGGTGATCAGCAGGTCGCTGCGCTGCAGGGCCGCCACCGCCGCGACGGTGCCGTGCATGCCGGGCATGCCGCAGTGCAGCGGGTGGCTGTCGGGGAAGGCACCGCGGGCCATCAGGGTGGTCACGACGGGGATGCCGGTCAGCTCGGCGAGCTCGAGCAGCTCGGCCGAGGCGTCTGCCTTGATGACGCCGCCACCGACGTAGAGCACCGGGGACTTCGACTCGGCGATGAGCCGGGCCGCCTCGCGGACCTGCTTGCCGTGCGGCTTGCTGACCGGGCGGTAGCCGGGCAGCCGCATCTCCGGCGGCCACGAGAACGTCGTCTGGGCCTGCAGCACGTCCTTGGGAATGTCGACCAGGACCGCACCCGGGCGACCGGAGGACGCCAGGTAGAAGGCCTCGGCCATGATCCGCGGGATGTCGATGCCGTCGGTGATCAGGAAGTTGTGCTTGGTGATCGGCATGGTGATGCCGGAGATGTCGGCTTCCTGGAACGCATCGGTGCCGATCAGACCGCGTCCGACCTGACCCGTGATCGCGACGACCGGGACGGAGTCCATCTGCGCGTCGGCCAGCGGGGTGACCAGGTTGGTGGCGCCGGGACCGGAGGTCGCCATGCAGACGCCGACCCGGCCGGTGGCCTGGGCGTACCCGGTGGCGGCATGGCCGGCACCCTGCTCGTGCCGGACCAGCACGTGTCGGACCTTCTTCGAGTCGAAGAGCGGGTCGTAGACGGGGAGGACAGCGCCACCCGGAATGCCGAACACGGTGTCGACCTCGAGCTCCTCGAGGGCCCGCACCACGGACTGGGCGCCGGTGACCCGCTCCGGGGCGACCTGACGACGGGTGCCGGGCTGGGGTGCCGCCGTCGCGGGGCTTGGCTGACCTTGGCCCCCCGACTTGCGCGGCGTGGGCTGCGGCCGTGCTGTTGGTGCGCTCACTGGTAATCCTCTGGTCATTGACGGTCTCTAGCTGACTCCGGGCAATAAAAAACCCCCGTCAGCATTCACTGCTGTACGAGGGTGGCGCGTCGTGCTTGCGAGTTGACTACGAATCGACTCAGGCGACGACGCGCCGGCCGATTACGAGCAACTCATTCTGCTTCACGCGCTCGAAGGTAGGCGCGTCAAGGGTAAACAGTCAACTTTGGTGAGTATGCTGTCCCAGAATGTGAGAAGCGCTGGCGTCGATGCGAAGATGGTGCTGTGTCATCCCCATCGCAGCCCGTGCCACCACGACCATCCTCCCACACCGCCGATCCGGCCGAGCAGTCCATCCACATCTCGAAGCTCGGACTCCTCGCCGTCGCACTGCTCGCGTTCGGTTTGACCTTCGTCATCTTCCCGAGCCCGCCGTACGTCTCGGCGCTCTGGCTGATTCCGGTCCTCGTCGCGGTGTGGATGCTCCGGGTCCGGACCGTCGCCGACTCGGACGGACTGCGCCTGCGCCGGATGTTCTCCACCCGGAGCCTGACCTGGAGCGAGATCAAGGGCTTCCGGTTTCCCAAGCGTGGCTGGGCCCGCGCCGAGCTCACCGACGGCAGCGAGGTGACCCTGCCGGTGGTGACCTTCGGGCGGCTGCCCCAACTGGCCGCCGCGAGCGGCGGCCGCGTCACCGATCCGTATGCGGCCGCCGACCGCGCGGCCCGCGAACAGCGGGAGCGCGAACAGTCCGAGCAGCACGACACCGGAGCGGAGCCCACGGAGCGACCCGACGACACCGGAGCGGAGCCCGCGGAGCGAGCCGAAGACGCGGATCGGGACGCGAACTAACACGCGAGTACCGTTGGCGGCAAGCACCCGACGACAGTCGGGCGGTCCGCCCACCCTCTGCGACCGCTCCTCCGCGGCAGCCCCCGCGCGTCGGGTTCCCCCGATCACGGCACGCTCGACCGTGCCCCGAAGTTGAAGGACACGCCCATGCCCCCGTTGAGGTCACGCACCACCACCGTCGGACGCAACGCGGCCGGAGCGCGCTCGCTGTGGCGCGCCACCGGCATGACCGACTCCGACTTCGGCAAGCCCATCGTCGCGATCGCGAACTCGTACACCCAGTTCGTGCCCGGCCACGTGCACCTCAAGAACGTCGGCGACATCGTGGCCGAGGCCGTGCGCGCCGCGGGCGGCGTGCCGCGCGAGTTCCACACCATCGCCGTCGACGACGGCATCGCGATGGGTCACGGCGGCATGCTCTACTCGCTGCCGAGCCGCGAGATCATCGCCGACTCCGTCGAGTACATGGTCAACGCGCACACCGCCGACGCGCTGGTGTGCATCTCGAACTGCGACAAGATCACGCCCGGCATGCTCAATGCCGCCATGCGCCTGAACATCCCGACGGTGTTCGTCTCCGGCGGTCCGATGGAGGCGGGCAAGGCGGTCGTCGTCGGCGGCGTCGCCCAGGCCCCCACCGACCTGATCACCGCGATCTCCGCGAGCGCCAACGATTCCGTTTCCGACGAGGGACTCGACGAGGTCGAGCGCAGCGCCTGCCCGACCTGTGGGTCGTGCTCGGGCATGTTCACCGCCAACTCGATGAACTGCCTGACCGAGGCCCTCGGCCTGGCGCTGCCCGGCAACGGCTCGACGCTGGCCACGCACGAGGCGCGCCGCGCGCTGTTCAGCAGGGCCGGCACCACGGTCGTCGAGGCCGCACTGCGCTATTACCGCGACGAGGACGATTCGGTGCTGCCGCGGAACGTCGCCACCCCCAAGGCATTCCGCAACGCGATGGCGCTCGACGTGGCCATGGGCGGCTCCACCAACACCGTGCTGCACACGCTCGCGGCCGCGCAGGAGGGCGAGGTCGACTTCGACCTCGACACCATCGACGAGATCAGCCGTCGAGTGCCCTGCCTGTCCAAGGTCTCCCCCAATTCGGACTATCACATGGAGGACGTGCACCGGGCCGGCGGCATCCCCGCGCTGCTCGGTGAGCTCCGTCGCGCCGGACTGCTCGAGACCGACGTCTCGACCGTGCACACCGCGAGCTTCGACGAGTGGCTCGACACCTGGGACATCCGCTCCGGCAAGGCCTCCGAGGAGGCACTCGAACTGTTCCACGCCGCACCCGGCGGCGTGCGCACCACCGAACCGTTCTCCACGAACAACCGGTGGAGCGCACTCGACACCGACGCGGTGGGCGGCTGCATCCGCGACAAGGAGCACGCCTACACCGTCGAGGGCGGCCTGGTCGTGCTGCGCGGCAATGTCGCGGTCGACGGTGCCATCCTCAAGACCGCAGGCATCGACGAGGAACTGTTCACCTTCCAGGGCCCGGCGCTGGTCGTCGAGTCGCAGGAGGAGGCCGTCTCGGTGATCCTGCAGAAGAAGATCAAGCCGGGCGACGTGCTCGTGGTGCGCTACGAGGGACCTAAGGGCGGCCCGGGCATGCAGGAGATGCTGCACCCCACCGCATTCCTCAAGGGCGCCGGCCTCGGCAAGGAGTGCGCGCTGATCACCGACGGCCGGTTCTCCGGCGGCACCTCGGGTCTGTCGATCGGCCACATCTCCCCGGAGGCCGCGGCCGGCGGCGTGATCGGTCTCGTCGAGAACGGCGACCAGGTCCGCATCGACGTCGCGACCCGCACCCTCGAGATCCTCGTCGACGACGTCGTGCTCGCCGAGCGCCGCGCCAAGATGGAGGCCTCCGAGCGGCCGTGGCAGCCGGTCGACCGTCAGCGCACCGTCACCACCGCGCTGCGTGCGTACGCCGCGCTGGCCACCTCCGCCGACAAGGGTGCCGTTCGGCAGGTCCCGTAGCCGCCCTCACGTCCCGAGTGAACGTGCCGTTCGTTCGATCTGATCGAGTGAACGGTTCAGTTCACTCGGGACGGGGCCGGCAGGCTCAGGCCGCGGCGCGCACCTCCGCGATCCGCTTACGCGCCAATGTGATGGCCGCGGCGTCGGGGTCCGTCCCGGTCGCCGCCGCGTGCCGAAGGATCTCGTCGACGACCCCGCCGATCCGGTCGACCCGATCCAGGAATTCCGTCTCGCCGCTGACCTCTGCGGCGCAGGAGATCAGCCCGCCGGCATTGGACACGAAGTCGGGGACGTGGACGACGCCACGAGCGGTCAGTGTCGCCCCGACCCCCGGATCGGCGAGCATGTTGTTCGCCGCCCCGACAACGGCGCTCGCCCGCAGACTCCCCGCGATCGCCTCGGTCACGACCAGACCGGGTCCGGCGGGGCACACGACGTCGACGTCTGCGAGCAGGATCTCGTCGAGCGCGGTGGCGCTCGCCCCGTGACGCTCGACCGCCAGCTGGACCCGGGCGGGATCCGGATCGGCGACCAGCACACGGGCGCCGCGCTCGGTGAGCTGCTCGACGATCCCGAGGCCCACGTTCCCGATCCCCTGCACGGCAACCCGAAGCCCGTCGAGTCCGTCGTGCCCGATCCCGTTGCCGGACAGTCGGTTCGCCACGGTGAGGATCGAGGCGACCACGCCACGCGCCGTGTACGGCGACGGGTCGCGGCCGTCGCTCGACACCTGCGGCGCGTACCGCCCGATCACCTCGAGGTCGGCCGGACCGGTTCCCATGTCGGCACCCGGAATGTAGCGACCGCCGAGCGCCGCGACGTGCCGCCCGTGCTCCTCGAGCAGGTCACGGGACTTGTCCTCGCGCGGGTCTGCGTTGATCACCGACTTGCCGCCCCCGAGCGGCAGTCCCGCGAGGGCAGCCTTGAACGTCATCGCCCTGGCCAGCCGCAGCGCGTCCGCAGCGGCGAGGTCGTCGCTGGCGTACTTACGAATCCGCACACCCCCGAGTGCCGGGCCCAGCGTGGTGTCGTGCACGGCGATGATGCTCGCGAATCCGCCGGTCAGTCGCCGGATGGACAGTTGCTCGAAGTCCTGTTCGGCGAGGGTGTTGACGGCGCTCATTGCTGCTCCTTCACTGACGGCACCCACCACGACGCCACCCTCGTGGGGCGACCGCGCTGTGGGGCAATGGATACGGGGATTCCCGCGGTCTGAACTGTAAGCCGCGTCACACGATTGTCAACAGGTGTGGGCAAGACGCAGCCCCGCCCGCGGATCGAGTGATCACCGTGCTCAGCTGGACACCGACGCCCACGGCCGATGCTGAGCAAGGCGCACAACTGCGCCGCTCGGTGTTGCACGGATCTGCGGCCGGTGCTTTTCTCATCTCGCCAGTGAGACCCACGTCACACCTGGTGGCCACGATCACCGGCCCACGAGGCCGTACGGAGCGAACCGAGGAGCCCACCCATGCCCGGAAGCGGTATCTGGCGCACGAAATCAGTCGAACAGTCGATAGCGGACACCGACGAACCCGGCACACGGCTACGGCGCGAATTGACAGCCCGTGACCTGACGGTGTTCGGCGTGGCCGTCGTGATCGGTGCAGGCATCTTCACGCTGACCGCACGAACCGCGGGAAATGTTGCCGGGCCGTCGATTTCGCTGGCATTCGTGCTCGCCGCCTGCGCCTGCGGCCTGGCGGCTCTCTGTTACGCCGAGTTCGCCTCCACCGTCCCGGTGGCCGGCAGTGCCTACACCTTCTCCTACGCGACCTTCGGCGAATTCGTCGCGTGGATCATCGGCTGGGACCTCATACTGGAGTTCGCCCTCGCCTCCGCCGTGGTCGCCAAGGGGTGGTCGCTGTATCTCGGCAATGTCTTCGGGGCCAGCGGTTCGACCACGGCTCACCTCGGCCCGATCGACTTCGACTGGGGCGCACTGCTGATCATCGGCGCCCTGACCATCGTGCTCGCGGTCGGAACCAAGGTGTCCTCGCGAGTCTCGGCGATCGTCACCGCAATCAAGATCATTGTCGTGCTGCTCGTGATCGTGGTCGGCGCCTTCTACATCAACAAGGACAACTACGCGCCGTTCATTCCGCCCGCCGAGGGCGCGGCCAGCACCGCCGCAGGCATCCATCAGTCGCTGCTCTCGTTCTTCACCGGCGCAGGCGGCAGCACCTACGGCTGGTACGGCCTGCTCGCCGCCGCCGGCCTGGTGTTCTTCGCATTCATCGGGTTCGACGTCGTGGCCACCACCGCCGAGGAGACCAAGAACCCGCAGAAGGCCCTCCCGCGGGGCATTCTCGGCTCCCTGGCCATCGTCACGGTCCTCTACGTGGCGGTCACCCTCGTACTGACCGGCATGGTCAAGTACACCGACCTGCGCACCGGCAGTCCCCTGGTCGGCGACAGCAGTGCGACCCTGGCCACCGCCTTCGAGGCGCACGGAATCACCTGGGCGCAGATGGCCATCAACTTCGGCGGCCTCGCCGGGTTGACCACCGTCGTCATGGTGATGATGCTCGGGCAGACCCGGGTGCTGTTCGCGATGTCCCGCGACGGGCTGATGCCGCGGGGCCTCGCCAAGACCGGAGCCAAGGGCACCCCCGTCCGCATCACGCTGCTCGTCGGTCTCGTCGTCGCGGTACTCGCCGCGGTCTTCCCCATGGGCACCCTCGAGGAGATGGTCAACATCGGCACCCTGTTCGCCTTCGTCCTGGTGTGCCTCGGCGTGCTGGTGCTCCGCCGGACCCGGCCCGACCTGCCGCGGGGCTTCCGGGTACCGCTGGTCCCGCTCGTCCCGCTGCTCGCCGTGGCCGCCTGCGGATGGTTGATGCTGAACCTGTCGGTGGAGACCTGGATCCGGTTCGTGGTGTGGATGGTCATCGGGGTCGCGGTGTACTTCGCCTACGGGTACCGCAAATCGGTCCTGGGCAGGCGGCTGGCCGCACCCCGTGAGCCCTCGCCCCAGCCTGCGCCCGCGCCGACGACGCTCACCGTCTGACCTTCCGACCGTCCGACGGCTCGAATCCCCCGACTCAGGTCAGGGGGTTCGAGCCGTTGAGGAAGACCCACAGGCACACGCCGCCCGCCACACCCAGAATCAGTGCCAGCGAGGATCCCACGTGCGGGCGGGTCGCCCACCTGCGCCGCCCGTCCACCGAGATCCGCCCCGGGCCGGTGAGGATCAGCGCCACCAGCGCCGCGCCGAGCACGGTCTCCAGCTCGACGCCGCCGGGCGCGAAGAACTGGAATCCGGGTTCGGCGGCCTGGCGCACGCACCACGCGTTGATCATCAGCGCCAGCAGACCCGCCGCGGCCAGCGGGGTCAGCAGCCCGACGACCAGGCAGATTCCGGCCGCCACCTCGCCGACCGCGCCCACCACCGCCAGGAGTCGCGCCTGCTGGAAGCCGGCGTCGAGCAGGTAGGTCTCGAACCCGTCCATGCCGGGTCCGCCCCAGACGCCGAAGAGCTTCTGCAGTCCGTGCGCCACCGCGACAGCACCGAGCGCCACCCGCAGCACCAGCAGTCCGAGATCCAGGGTGCCGCGTGGCGTTGCGGCGACCGGAGCAGGCGCAACCACCTCGGGCACCGCCTGGGCGGCGGCGAACGTCGCAGCCAGTTCGCGGTCGTACGAGTCCGCCGTGCGCAGTTCCTCGGTGACGTTGTCGCGCCGCATCACCTCGGTGTCGTTGTCGGCGCGGCCGTCGTCGACACCGTGGTCGTCGAATCGCATCTGCTCGACCACCGGCTCTACCGCACCGATCGGCGGCAGCGAAGCGCCGCGGTACGTCGGAATCTGCTCGGTCGGCAGCAGCCCCAGGTCCTCGTCGGTGGTCGGGATCCGCTCTGTCGCTCGGTCGAACGGGCTCGAGACCGATCGCTCGGCGGCGTCACGGTCGGGGGTCTGTCGCGGCTTGTCGGTCACGGACCCAGGGTAGAGCGCGAGGAAGTTCGACGCGGGGGTCGAGGGTCGGCGCGCCGAACCCGCCCGCGGCTGCGTACCGTTCGAAGGCATGGGACTGCAGTCGATTCGCCGCGCCACTGCCGCATCGCTGTCGGTGTGCCTGGCGGGCCTGGCCGTCGTCGGCTGCGCGAGGTTCGACGACGCCGCCTCGACACCCTTCAGCACCGTTCCGACATTCTCCGCGGGCGGCGAGGTGCAGCCCCGTCAGCAGGCTCCGACGTCGAGCCCCACCACCGGCCCCGACGAGCCGCCGCGGCCTCTCGTGCCCTGCGAGGACCCCGATCCGAACGTCGTGGCCACCTGCCTGGACTCCACCGGCGGACTGGCGATGTTGCCGGGCGGCCAGTCTGCCCTGGTCACCGAACGAACCACCGGACGTATCCTGCGGGTCGCGCCCGGCGCCCCGCCCGAGGAGATCGCCCGCCTCGACGTCGACGGCTCCGGCGACGGGGGCCTACTCTCGATTGCCCTGTCACCTTCCTACGTCGAGGACAACCTGCTCTACGCCTACGTGAGCACCCCGAGTGACAACCGGGTGGTGCGGCTCGCGCCCGGTGACACCCCGAAGGCCGTGCTCACCGGCATCCCTCGCGGCGCCTCCGGCAACGCGGGCTCCCTGGCATTCACCGCACCGAACGAACTGATGGTGCTCACCGGCAACACCGGGAACCCCTCCGCTGCAACCGATCCCGCCTCGCTGGCCGGAAAGCTGTTGAGGGTCACCGCGCTGACCCCCGACCTGCCCGGTGGCCAGCCGCAGCCGCAGATCGCCCTGTCCGGCATCGGTACCGCGGGTGGCGTCTGCGTCGATCCGCACGGCGGCACGGTGTGGGTGACGGACCGGACACCGCTCGAGGACCGGCTGCAGCGCGTCGCCCCGAACGGCGCCGCCGGCGCTCCGGTGTGGTCGTGGCCGGACCGTCCCGGCGTCGCCGGCTGCGTCGCGGACTCCAGCGCGGTCGCGGTGGCGTTGACGGCGGGAAAGGCACTGGCGGTGGTCGCGCTCGATCCGCACACCGGCTCCGCCACCGCTGCACCGTCCCTGTTGGCGCAGAACAAGTACGGACAGCTCGGCGGCGCCGCCCTGGGCGACAAGAACGAAGTGTGGGTCGCCACAGTCAACAAGTCCGGGAATACGGCCGGACCCACCGACGACCGGGTCGTCAAGATTCCGGCACCCCAGGGCGGCGGCGGATTCGACTGAACGCTAGAGCGCCGCGCCCTCCTTGGCCTTCGGCGCGAGTAGCGAGGCGGCCAGCGGCAGCAACAGCACCGTGATGGCGCCCGCCGCAACGAGAATCGAGGCGTTGGCGGTGGACATCTGGCCCGCGTCGACCGCCACCTGGGTCACCGCCACGATGAGGGGCAGGCCGGTCGCAGCGTAGAGCGCCACCTGCCCCCGTTCGCGGGTGGTCGGTGGGGCCTGGGTGCCGTCCGGCCCCCGGTCGAACCGTTCGGCGAAGAAGACCGGGAGCCCGCGCACCACCAGGATCAGCACGAAGAAGGCCACCAGCACACCGGGTTTCGCGGCGACTGCGGAGACGTCGATCGCCATCCCGGAGGTGACGAAGAAGATCGGGATCAGCAGCCCGAACGCCAGTCCGTCGAGCTTGGCCTCGAGACGCTCGTTGCCGCCGGGGAAGGCCCTGCGCAGGATGAAGCCGGCAGCAAAGGCGGCGAGGATGCCGTCGACGTCGAAGACGCTCGCCAGCGCGCCGAGCGCGACGAGCAGCAGGATCGTCAGCCGCACCGTCGTCTGCGCCGTGGTCTCGGAACCGAGCCGGATGATCGACAGCAGTTTCGATCCCTCGCGGCGCACTCCCGCCGGGATGAACGCGACGCCGACCGCGGCGGCCGCGAACGCCGCCAGCACTATCACCGAGCCGATCGTGCCGCGCGATCCGAGCAGCACCGCCATCGCGACCACGGGACCGAGCTCGCCGAACGCACCGTGATTGAGAACCGCCCGGCCGAGCGGGGTCTTGACCACCCCACTGTCCTTGAGGATCGGCAGCAGCGTCCCGAGCGCGGTCGAGGTGAGGGCGATCGCGATCTCCGCGTTGATCACCCCGGTCAGTCCGAGCAGCCCGACCACCGTGAATGCCGACGCCAGGCACACCAGCCAGGTGATCAGGGCGCGGCGACCGCCGCGCCCGGTGACCTCGTCGGTGTCGATCTCGTAGCCCGCGAGCAGGAACAGCATGCCCAGTCCCAGTTCGCGCAGCAGCCCGATCTCCGGTCCCGCCGCCGCGAGATCGAGGACGTGCGGGCCGATCACGATGCCGGCGATGAGCAGCAACACCACCTCGGGTACCAGCTTGCGCGGCACCAGACCGGCGATCAGCGGTGCGATCACCGCGCAGAGCGCTATCCAGAACAGGGAGGCACCGACCGAAGGCATTTCCTGATTCTGCCTGGGCGCACGTCCCGATACGCGTGAAGGTCCGCGCCGTGTCGGGCGCGGACCTTCGGTGGTCGCGTTCGCGGGGCGTCGGACCTAGGAGCAGGCCTCGATGACCAGTTCCTTGACCCGAGCCGGGTCGGCCTGCCCCTTCGTGGCCTTCATCACAGCACCGACGATGGCGCCGGCGGCCTGCACCTTGCCCGCGCGGATCTTGTCCGCCACAGACGGATTCGCGGCGAGCGCCTCGTCGACCGCGGCCTTGAGCAGGCTCTCGTCACGGACGACCACCAGCTCGGGGTGGTTGGCGACGACCTGCTCGGGGTCGCCCTCACCGTCCAGCACGTAGTCGACCACCTGGCGTGCGACCTTGTTGTTGAGCTTGCCGCTTTCGATCAGCGCGACGACCTGCGCGACCTGTGCGGGGGTGATGGGCAGCTCACCCAGCTCGACGCCGCGGGTGTTCGCCTGCTGCGCGAGATACGAGACCCACCAGGACCGAGCCGCCTCCGGGGAGGCGCCCGCCTCGGCGGTCGCGATCACCAGGTCCAACGCGCCCGCGTTGACCAGGTCACGCATCACCTCGTCGGAGACACCCCAGTCGGCCTGGATGCGGGCGCGGCGGATCCACGGCAGCTCGGGCAGGGTGCCGCGCAGCTCCTCGACCCACTCGGCGCTCGGTGCGACCGGCTCGAGGTCCGGCTCCGGGAAGTATCGGTAGTCCTCAGCAGTCTCCTTGCGGCGGCCTGCCGAGGTGGTGCCGTCGGCCTCCTGGAAATGCCGGGTCTCCTGGATGACCTCGCCACCGGAGCTGAGAACCGCCGCCTGCCTGCGCATCTCGTAGCGCACGGCCACCTCGACGCTCTTGAGGGAGTTCACGTTCTTGGTCTCGGTACGGGTGCCGAACTCCTTGGCGCCGATCGGCATCAGCGAGATGTTGGCGTCGCAGCGCATCGAGCCCTGGTCCATCCGGACGTCGGACACGTCGAGGGACTTGAGCAGATCCCGCAGCGCGGTGACGTATGCGCGAGCGACCTCGGGGGCGCGTTCGCCCGCGCCCTCGATCGTCTTGGTGACGATCTCGACGAGCGGGACACCGGCGCGGTTGTAGTCGAGCAGCGAGTGGCTGGCACCGTGGATGCGTCCGGTCGCGCCGCCGACGTGCAGCGACTTCCCGGTGTCCTCTTCCATGTGCGCGCGCTCGATCTCGACCCGGAAGGTGGAGCCGTCGTCGAGGACCACGTCGAGGTAGCCGTCCGTCGCGATCGGCTCGTCGTACTGGGAGATCTGGTAGTTCTTCGGCTGGTCCGGGTAGAAGTAGTTCTTCCGCGCGAACCGACCCCACGGGGTGATCGAGCAGTTGAGCGCGAGGCCGATGCGGATAGCCGACTCGACGGCCTTCTCGTTGACCACCGGCATCGACCCGGGCAGGCCGAGGCACACCGGGCAGACCTGGGTGTTCGGCTCGGCACCGAAGGTCGTCGGACACGGGCAGAACATCTTGGTCGCGGTGTGCAGCTCGACATGCACCTCCATGCCCATCACCGGCTCGAACTTCGCGAGCACCTCGTCGTAGTCGAGAAGTTCTGTCGTGGTCGCCACCCGGCCGGCTGCAGTCATGGTCACGAGTTTATGCGTCGCGTACCGGGAGCAGCAGATCGGCCAGGTTGTCGATCTGCTCGTGCACCTCCGGCCAGGGGTCGCCGGAGCCGTCGACCTTCGCCAGCCGCAGGGCGACCATGCCGTGCACGGCGCTCCACAGGTGCATCGCGAGCATGACGGTGTTCGGGTCGTCGACGGGAAGGCCCAGGTAATTGCCGATCTCCGCGGTGATCAGTGCGATCGCCCGCTGTGCATACGAGCCCGTCACCGAGCGCCCGGGCACGGGTGTCAGGTTGGCGACGAAGAACACCCGGTAGTGGCCGGGATTCTCGAGGCCGTAGGCGACGTACGCGTGCCCCATCGCGCGCAGTCGGGCGGCTGGATCGTCGCCGGCCTGCCGGGCCGCGGCCACCACGGTCTCCGAGAACTCCTCGAATCGCAGTTCACGCACGGCTCGGTGCAGCTCGTCGCGGTCCGCGAAGTGCAGGTAGATCGAGGTGGGAGTGACGCCGACACGACGCGCGACACCGCGCAGGGAGACCTCGTCCACGTTCCCGGTCTCGCCGAGCATCTCGCTGGCGGCCGCCAGAATCTCGGCGCGCAGCGAGTCGCCGTCCCCACGACGGGAGGGCGTGCGGCGGGGTTTCTTCCTGGTGGAGATCACCCCGACCACCTTAGATATGACCCGGAACCGGGTGCGGCCGGACGCCGAGAGCGACCCGGCTCACATTGACACCCTTAGGGCTACGGCTGTTACTTTACGCCCGTAGCCCAAACATTCCGTACTCGATCCGCGCGCCCGCGCAGGAGGCCCGATGGCGATCACCGACGCGCCCGCATCGTCCGAGGCCACCACCCGATACCCCACCGCCACGCTGGTGACCGTGTGCATCGGCATGTTCATGCTGATGCTGGACATGACGATCGTCGCCGCCGCGCTGGCGAACATCCAGTCCTCACTGGACGCCTCGCTCAGCGGACTGCAGTGGGTGGTCGACGCGTACACGCTGCCGGTCGCCGCGCTGCTGCTGACGGCCGCGACCCTCGGTGACCGGATCGGCAGGCGCAGGCTCTACATCGCGGGCATGACCGTGTTCACCCTCGCCTCGCTCGGGTGCGCGCTCGTGGGCAGCGTGGCGGTGCTCAACACCGTGCGCGCGGTCCAGGGTGTCGGCGCCGCACTGCTCTTCGGCGTTTCACTCCCCTTGGTCGCCGCCGCATTCCCGGAGCCCACCAAGCGGGCCAAGGCAATCGGTGTCTACGGCGCGGTGATGGCGGCGGCGACCGCGGCCGGCCCCCTCGTCGGCGGGGCGCTGGTGACGGCGTTCGGCTGGGAGTGGATCTTCCTGATCAACGTGCCCATCGGCATCGGTGCGATCGCCCTCGCCTGCCGCTATGTCACCGAATCACGTTCGGCCAGTGCGCAGCCCGCCGACTGGATCGGCACCGGCCTGCTCACCCTCGGCCTATTCCCCGGCGTCCTCGCACTGATCCAGGGCAACGACTGGGGCTGGTCGTCGCCGCGGGTGCTCGTCCTCGGCGCGGTCTCCGCACTGTCGACGGTCGCGTTCGTGATTCGCGAACTTCGGGCCAAGTTCCCGATGCTCGACGTGCGCCTGGTGGTCCGGCCCGCGTTCGCGGCCAATGCCCTCGCCGCGGCCGCCTCTGCCGGAACCTTGGTGGCCGCCACCAACTTCCTGGCGCTGTACTTCATCAACACGCTCGGCCACGATCCTTTCCAGGCCGGGCTGCGGGCGCTGCCCCTCACGCTGGCGGGCCTGCTCGTCGCGCCGCCGGTCGCAATCCTGCAGCACCGGTGGCCGCCGCGCTGGTCGCTGCCGATCTCGCTGGGCGCGGTGGCGATCGGCCTGTGGCTGTGCACCGGGTCGGACGCCGGAACCACGTGGACCCACTTCGTCGCCGGCTCGATCGTCGGCGGCGGCGGCCTCGGTGCGGTGACGGTGATCGCCTCGCAGACCGCGCTCACCTTCGTGTCCGACGATCGGGCGGGGATGGCGACCGGTGCCGTCAACACCGCCCGCCAGATCGGCACCGTGATCGGGGTCGCGGGACTCGGCGCGGTGTTCTCGCACGCGGTCGCGAGCGAAGCACGCGCCGGGCTCGCCCACCTCGCCGTCGGGTCGATGACCGTGAACGTCCCCGCGCCGCAGGCTCAGGCCGTCACCGAGGGCCTGGCCGCGGGTGGCGGCCTGCGCATCCTCGAGTACGTGCCCGAGCAGTTCGCCGCCGCGACGCCGGCGTTGTCGGTGCTCGCCCGAGGTGCCACCGCGCACGGCCTCGACGCCGTCATGGCCACCGGATCGGCGATTGCCGCAGTCGCCGCCGCCGCGGTGTTCGTGCTCTGCCGGGTCGGCCGCCCGTAAGGTCCTGCTTCGTGAGCGAACAGCGAGAGCACATGTCGCGAGGAGGCCTCTACCCGCGACAACGATGACGAACTGGTCGCCGATCGCAAGGCGTGCCAACGTCTCCTCGAGTAGCGTGGCGAGGACGCGCTCGGGTCCACCCTGCCGTAGACGTCCGGGCTGATCACCGGAGGCTGCTTCGCACGACGCGGTCGATCAACTCGCTCTCGTTCACACCTGCGACGGCGAGCTCGAGCGATCCGGTCGACGAGAGCACTGCGATTCCATGGATTCCGACCCACAGCGCGGCGGCGGTCCCTTCCGGATCTGACGTGGTTGCGGACTGTTCGACCAGGTGGACCACCCAGTTGAACATCGGTTGGGAAACGGTTCGCAGTTCGGCTCCCGACCCTTCGAGCAGGTCGTGACGGAAGATCAGGGTGAACATTGCCGGCCGACGACGGGCGAACCCGACATAGGAAGTGGCCACCTCCGCGACGTCGTTTCCTGACCGCTCCGCCGCCGCTGCGAGAGCGGCACCAAGGTCGTGCAGGCCCTGTTCTGCGATCGCCGCGAGGAGGCTGCGATGCGTCGGGAACCACCGTCGTGGCGCGCCGTGAGAAACGCCCGCCTTCCGCGCGATCGCACGCAGGCCGATTTCTGCCGAACCGGTCTCTTCGAGCAGTTCGACTCCAGCTCTCACCAGCGCCGACCTCGTGTCTGTCGCCTTCATGTAGACAGTGTCTCCTATCGTTGTGTAGACACTGTCTATGTCCAAGTGGGGTACCTGTTTCTATCGGCTGTGCCGACACGTCTTGGTCGGTCCGGCGCTGCATCTGCGAGGACGACCGAAGGTCTTGGGGCGCAGGAACATTCCGCGGCGCGGGGCAGTCATCGTGGCGGCCAACCATCTCGCGGTCCTCGACTCGTTCTATCTGACCCTGGCAGCGAGGAGGCAGGTCACGTTCCTGGCGAAGAGTGACTACTTCACCGGCGGCGGCGTCACGGGTCGTCTCAAACGTTGGTTCTTCTCTGCTGTGGGCCAGATCCCGGTCGATCGACGGGGCGGGGGCGCAGCGTCGCCGGCGCTCGAAGCCGCGGCCCGGATCGTCGAGCGCGGCGGGGCGTGGGGCATCCATCCGGAGGGGACACGATCGCCCGATGGGCGTCTCTATCGGGGACGGACAGGCGCTGTCCGCATCGCGATGGACACCGGAACACCCCTCGTGCCGGTGGCAATCACGGGCACCCGGCCCGATCGACGTGGGCCGTGGTGGCGACACAGGGTTGTGGTCGAGTTCCTCGAGCCGTTGGACCTGACGCCATATCGGAATGCCGGCGGCGACGGCGTCCGCGCAGCCACGGATGCCTTGATGCTGGCAATCGGATGCAGAACAGGCCAGGAGTACGTCGACACATACGCGAAGGCGTGGACGACCCCGACATCCGGACCCGAGGCTGCGGTGAGCCACGTGGTCGGAGCCTGGGCAGGCTCCGACTAGGCGTGGGATGCGATCGTTGTCTCGCCGGCGCCACGGGACGGTTCGATGTCGCGCCGCTTGACGAGGAGGATGATCGCGAGGATCGGGTAGGCCAGCAGAGGCGCGAAAGTACCGACGTACGCCTGCTGGTCCACAAGGATGACGGCCCCGGTGAGCAGCGAGAAGTCGAAGAGTCCGTGCATGACGGAGTTCAGTGCGTTGCTGCCCGAGACGCGCCGGGTGAGGTAGAAGAAGTATCCCGCGAGGCTGACGATGATCGCCTGCGGGATCGCGGAGGCGCCACCGCCCGTGAACGCGTTCGACAGGTGCACCACGCCGAAGACGAGGCTGGACCACAGGGCGACCCGGCCCTCACTGAGGCCGTGCCGGCGCAGCACCGTGACACCGATGCCGCGGAACATGCCCTCCTCGCCCCAGCCGACGAACTGCGTGGCGACCAGGAGACAGACGACGAACAGCCAGCCCTTTTCCGACAGCGCGCTGTAGTTGATTCCCAGCAGGATCGCGGCGAGGAGAATCCCGGGCACGACCCAGACCCATCGGTTGACCGGGCGGTCGTCCTTCATCACCGGCCGCCACCACCCCAGCGCGGCGATGACACCGTAGGTGAAGATGACGGAAAGTCCGAGCGGGATCAGCATCGTGAAGACCACCCCTCGGGTGGTCAGGGTGTCGTCCTCGTCGGCCCAGCCGCCGATCAGCGTGCCACTGATCTTGATGACCGCCAGGTACGCGACGACGATCACGGCGAAGGCCAGGTAGGAGAGGCTGCGCCCGGTGACAACTGCCGGCGCCTCGTGCTTCGGAGTACTCACAGCGCCAGACTAGAGTCCCAAAGGCCAAGGCGCAGAGGAAGACCTATCCGAAGATGATCCGCATCTCCTGGTAGCGGTGCTCCGGCACCGACTTGTGGTCGACCAGCGCCTCGTCGAACCCCACCTCGACGATCTCGGTGCCGTGCAGTGCCACCATGTGTCCCCACCGCTGCGCGGCAACCAGATCGGTCACGGCCATGCCCAGCCGGGTGGCGAGGACGCGGTCGAAGGCGGTGGGCACGCCGCCGCGTTGGATGTGACCGAGCACGGTCGCCCGAGTCTCGATTCCGGTGCGTTCCTGGATCAGCGGGGCGAGGACCTCGGCGATGCCGCCCAGCCGCGGGCGGTCGAACCCGTCCGGCCCCTTGGTCGAGTGCGCGGTAGCCATGTCCGGCAGCGTGAAACCCTCCGCGACGACCACCATCGGGGCCCGGCCGCGGTCGCGGACGCTGGTGACCCAGGCGCAGATCTGTTCGAGGCTCTCGGGATGCTCCGGGATGAGGATCGCGTGCGCGCCCGCGGCGGTGCCCGAGTGCAGCGCGATCCAGCCGGCGTGCCGGCCCATCACCTCGAGCACCATGCAGCGCTTGTGGGAGTTGCCCGTGGTGCGGAGTCGGTCGATCGCCTCGGTCGCGATCTCGACGGCGGTGTCGAACCCGAAGGTGTAGTCGGTCTGGTCGAGGTCGTTGTCGATGGTCTTGGGCACCCCGACGATGTGCAGGCCCTCCTCGAAGAGGCGCTGGGCCGCGGCGGCGGTACCCTCGCCGCCGATCGCGACCACGGCATCGACACCGAGCCGGTCCAGCGTGGCGGCGATGTTCGCCGCTCCCCCGTTCGGACCCTGGAACGGTCCGATCCGGCTCGTGCCGAGGATCGTCCCGCCCTCGTGTGAGAGGCCGCGGACGCGGCTGCGGTCGAGCGGGATGGCCTCGCCCTCGACCAGTCCTCGCCACCCGTCCAGGAACCCGACGAAGTCCTGCCCGTGCACCTCGGAACCCTTGAGCACGGCTCCGCGGATAACCGCGTTCAGTCCGGGGCAGTCACCACCGCTGGTGAGAATGCCGATCGTCGTCATCGCGCCCCCGTTCGCTCGGGTGACCGTGCTGGTGTCCCTCAATACTGCACGCGGTCGGGCGCGGCGGCATCCGGTGACCGGGCGATCACCCGGGAGTGACCACCCCGGTCTCGTAGGCGAGCACCACCGCCTGGGCCCGATCGCGCAGGTTCAGCTTCGCGAGCACCTTGCCGACGTGGGTCTTGACGGTCTGCTCCGCGACGAAGAGCGACTCGGCGATCTCGGTGTTCGACAGGCCGCGGGCGATCAGCTCGAGCACCTCTCGCTCCCGGGGAGTCAACGCAGACAGACGCGCGGGTTCGGGCCGCCGCGCCGCGCGCCTACTCGTGACGTCGGCGATGAGCCTGCGCGTGACGGTCGGCGCGAGCAGCGCCTCGCCGTCCGCGACCACCCGCACCGCGCGCACCAGTTCCTCGGCGGGCGCGTCCTTGAGCATGAAGCCACTCGCCCCCACCCGCAGCGCCTCGTAGACGTAGTCGTCGATGTCGAAGGTGGTCAGCATCAACACCCGCACCGGCGGGTCGAGCCGCGCCGACAGGATCCGTTCGGCGGCCTCGAGCCCGTTCATCTCCGGCATCCGCACGTCCATCAGGACCACGTCGGGCCGCAGCCGCAGCACCTCGTCGACGGCGACCTTCCCGTCGGGGGCGTCGCCGACGACGCTGATGTCGGGTTGGGCTGCGAGCAGCGCCCCGAATCCCTGCCGCACCATCGCCTGATCGTCCGCAATGAACACCGTGATCGCCACCCGGCCACCCTATGCCGGTGCGGTGTTCGCCTCGAATCCCGCCGGTGCCGCGGGGATCCGGGCCCGGACCTCGAATCCACCGTCCGGGGTGGTGATCGCGGTCAGAGTGCCGCCGACCGACAGCGCCCGGTCCTGCATACCGATGATGCCGTGACCTCCGGAGCGGCCCGTCGCTGGTGCAGCCACGCTCGGCGGGCAGTCGTTGGTCACGGTCAACACGGTCGACGCGTCCTCCCCCGTCAGCATGACCCGCACCGCCGCGCCGGGTGCGTGCCGAGCCGCGTTCGACAGCGACTCCTGCAGGATCCGGTAGATCGCGAGTCCGGCGGTGTCGGTCATCCCGGTCGGCAGCCCGGACCGCTCGATCGACACCGTCATCCCGGCCCGCCGGCCGCCCTCGATCAGTTCGTCGATGCGGCCGATGCCCGGGACGGGAGCGTTCTCGGCGAGCTGCCCGTCGCTGCGGAGCACGCCGAGCATGCCGCGGATCTCGTTGAGCGCCTCGCGGGCCGTGGCGCCGATCGACTCGAACTCCGCCTTCGCCTCCGGAGACACGCCGTCGATCCGGTAGGGCGCACTCTGCGCCTGCACCACCACCAGCGACATGTGGTGGGCGACCACGTCGTGCAGGTCTCGGGCGATGCGCGCCTTCTCCTCGAGGATCGCGCGCCGGGCGCGCTCGACCTCGTTGACCTCCTCCTGCTGGGCGAGCTGGCGCCGGGAGAGCACGAGCCAGCGGATCAGCAGTCCGAACAGGACCAGGACGGTCAGTCCGAACGCCCAGCCGCGCCCGTCCTGGCCCGGGGCGTCGGCGAGGAACAGCAGCGCGGTCGACATCCACGCGACCGCGACGACGGGGAGAGGCGAACGCATGCTCACGGCGAGCAGCAACGCCATGATCACCATCACGTGCACGACCTGCCACGGGAAGTCGTAGTCCGCGGCGCGCTCGTACACGATCGGGATCACCAGTGCGCCCCCCGCCGAAATCGCCCACCCGAGAGCGGGATTCGCTCGGATCAGCAACAGGGGCAAGGCGGCGAGGCCGGCGATCACCGGTTGCACCCCGGCCGGGACGTGATGCGTGACCTGCAGTGTCGGCCACGCGATCGCATACAGGACGAGGCTGACGAAGATCACGAGGAGATCCAGCCGCTGACCGGTGGTCAGGCGCCTCAGTTTCGGCGCTACCGACGCGGCGGCGTCGCGGGCGGCCCTGTCGAGCACCTTGTTCTTCTTACTCACACCGAAAACACTAGGAATCCCGGACCGAAATGTCCTCATACCTCAGGGTGAGATGCGCAGTGGCACCCAGGTACGAGACCCACCCGACGCCGCCTCCCGGGTGGGACCCGACTACCGCGCCGCAGGGTGATGTGCCCGTGTGCAGGCGATTCATAGCGTCGAAGACATGCGGAAAACCACCTGGACAGTGCTCACCGTCGGCGGCGCCATCGCCCTCACCGCCGCGCTCGCGCCGCACCCCGCCGGCGCCACGGCCCGCCCCGCGCTCGACACCGCCGCACAACAGGCCCGAGCCTCGGCCGCGCGGGCGATCGAGACGGTCACCGCCACCGACCCCGTGAGCGCCGCCGCCACGATCCCCGCCGACTTCGACGCCGTGATGGGCTACCGGCCGGTGCAACTCGACGGGATGCTCGTCAACCCGAACGGCGACTGCTCCTCACCGGTCCCCCTCCCCGCCGAGTTCGACACCGCCTGCAAGGGCCACGACCTCGGCTACGACCTGTTGAGGTACGCGGACGTCACCGGCGCACCGCTCGGGCCGTGGGCTCGCCAGAGTCTGGACCGGCAGCTCGACGAGCGCATGCACGCCGCGTGCGCCGCGCGACCGAACGACGAGTCCCGGACATCGTGCTACCTGATGGCCAATGTCGCTGTCACCGCGGTGAACTCGAACTCGTGGCGGCAGGGCTACGACGCTCCGCGGCCCGAACCGATCGGTGCGTACGCGCTCGCCGGCGGGGCCGGCCTTCTGCTGCTCGGTGGTGCCGCCTTCGTGTCCCGGCGCCGGCAGGGACCCGTTGCCGCGCCGGCCGGGACGGCGGTGCCGGCATGATCTTCGACTCGCACACAACGGCATTCGATCAGGCCCTGACCGGCCGGGCATCCGGCCTGGCACTCGCCGCACCGCGGGTGTCCACCACGGTCGCGCTCACCGCCGGCGCGGTGGTCTCGGTCGCACCGTCGCTGCTGCCCCGCGGCGTGACGACGCAGGCGCTGCTCACCGGCGGGCTGACGGCTCTCGGCTGGGGGCTGGCCGTCCTGTGGCGCCAGGTGTCCCGGCGCCACCCGCGGCCCGCCGCGGGCGGGCCGGCGCGGCCACTCGCCGCGCTGATCGGTGCGGCGGTGCTCGGCGGGGCGATCGTGCTCGCGGACCGTTGGCAGAACGGGCTGCGCGCGGCCATGGGGGCACCGGCGGTCGGGCCCGGGCACTGGCTCGCGGTCCTCGCCGGCGGCGCGGCGGTGTGCGCCCTGCTGGTCACCATGGGCAGAGCGGTTCGGGCGGCCGGGCGCAGGCTCGGCCTCGCGCGTTCGGTCGCGGGACTGGTCGCGGTCGGGGCGGCGATCGTGTTCTGGGCCGGACCGGCGGCGTGGAACGGGTTCGCCCGATTGAACGCGACGGCCAACTCGATCGTGGACCACGCCCTGCCGCAACCTACTTCGCCCTCGATCTCGGGCAGTGCCGCCTCGGCGACACCCTGGGACACCCTCGGCGCCGAGGGCCGCAGGTTCGTCTCGGCGCCGGTCGTCGCCGGGGTGGTGCGGACCTACGTCGGCGTGGACACGGCCCCCGACCTCGATTCCCGAGTCCGCCTGGCAATTCGCGAGCTCGACCGGACGGGCGGGCTGACGCGATCGAACGTCGTCATCGCGGTGCCGACGGGGTCGGGGTGGATCGACGCCAACGCCGTCGCCGGCATCGAGGAGCGCTTCGGCGGGGACGTCGCCGAGGTCGCGGTGCAGTACTCGACGGCACCGAGCTGGGCCACCTTCGTCTTCGACCGCGACGGCGCGCAGGAATCCGCTCGGGCACTGTATTCAGCGGTGAAGCAACGCGTCTCGCTCCTACCCCCCGATCGTCGCCCGCACGTGTACCTCTACGGGCAGAGCCTCGGTTCGGTCGGCGCCGGCGCCGCCTTGGCCGACGGCGATGCCGGGGCGGTGTGCGGCGCGCTCTTCGCCGGGCCACCGGCCGGAACCGTGCACACCGCGGGTGCCACCGTCCTGGCCAACGCCTCCGACCCCGTCGTGCGCTGGTCGCCGCGGCTGCTCCTGCTCCCGCCGCGACTGGACGGGGCCAGGCCGGACGCACCGAGCCCGGGTTGGCTGCCGGTGGTCAGTTTCGTGCAGACCACCGTCGACCTGCTCGGCGCGCTGGACGCCCCCGCCGGGCACGGGCACCGGTACGGCACCGATCAGGGCACCGCGCTGCCCGACTGCGCGCCACAGTCCCGCGGCTGAGACCCTTCCGCCTGCCGGGGCAGGCGAGGACACTGGACGCATGCACACCGTGGTGGTCCTCGGTGCCGGTTTCGGCGGGCTGGAGCTGGCCGCATGCCTGTCCGAATCGGTCGCCGACGTGGCCCGAGTGGTCCTGATCGACCAGAACGACTCGTTCACCTTCGGCTTCTCCAAGATCGACGTCCTGTTCCGGGACCGCACGCCGGAGTCCGTCCGGATCCCCTACGCGGAGATGAGCCGGCCCGGCGTGGAGTTCCGCCAGGAACGAGTCACCTCGATCGACCCCCGAACCCGCCGCGTCGTCACCGACCGGTCGGAGTACCAGCCCGACACCCTCGTGGTCGCGCTCGGCGCCGAGTACGACTCCGCCGCGACCCCGGGGTTCGTCGAGGACGGCCAGGAGTACTACTCGATCGAGGGCACCTGCCGACTGCGGGACCGCCTCGACGGCTTCACCGGTGGCACCGTACTGATCGGGATTCTCAGCGTGCCGTTCAAGTGTCCGCCCGCCCCGTACGAGGGCGCCCTGCTGCTGCACGACTCGCTGACCCGACGGGGCGTGCGCGCGAACACCCGCATCCACCTCGTCTCCCCCATGCCCGCCCCGATCCCGGTGTCCGCCGAGACCTCGGCCGCCCTGGTCGCGGCGCTGAGCGACCGCGACATCGGATACACGCCGGGACAACGCGTCCACTCCCTCGACCCGGTCCGGCACGTGGCGAGCACCGGGAACGGCGAACTCGACTACGACCTGTTCATCGGTATCCCGCGGCACCGGGTGCCCGAGGTCGTCCAGGCGTCGGGCCTCACCGAGGGCGGTGCGGACGGCTGGATCCACGTGGATCCAGCCACCCTCGCCACGCCGTACCCGGGCGTGTTCGCCGTCGGCGACTGCGCGGACGCCCCCGTTCCCCGGGCCGGGGTGTTCGCCGAGAACGCCGCCAGGACGGTCGCGGAGGGCATCGTCGCGCGACTGCGCGGCACTCCCCCGCCCGGGAAGTATCTCGGCCGGGGCTCGTGCTACATCGAGTTCGGCGGCGGGCTGGTCGGCAAGGTGGACGCCGACTTCCTGTCCGGGCCGGCACCGGTGGCGCCGTTGTACGGGCCGTCGACCGAACTCGCCAGGGAGAAGGCCGAATTCGCCGTCACCCGGCGTCGTCGGTGGTTCACCGGGTGACCAGTGCGGCGAGCGCCAGGTCGAGCAGCGAGTCCGCGTATGCCTGGGTGAGTCCGCCCATTCCGAGAGACCAGCGCATCTGCATCGGCCCCACCAGCAGGTCCACCGCCAGCTCGAGATCGACGTCGTCGCGCAGCTGACCCGCCTCGACGCCCCGCTGCAGGCGGTCGCGGACGACCTGCCGCTGCGGCTCGAGGAGTTGGGTGCGATAGCTCTCCGCGAGCGCCGGGTCCTGCTGGATCTCCACGTACAGCGCCCGGAGGAACGCGTCGAACCTCGGCTCCGCCATCTCGGTCGCAGTGGACCGGAGGAACAGCCGCAGATCGGCCACGATGTCGCCGGTATCGGGCAGTCCGCCGCCCTCGGGACCACCCGAGAGCTCGAGTATCGCGTCGAACACCACCGAACCCCGGCTCGGCCACCATCGGTAGATGGTCTGCTTCCCCACCCCCGCGCGCGCCGCGATCGCCTCGATCGTCAGTCGCGGATACGGGACCTCGGACACCAGCTCCGCGGTGGCGGCCAGGATCGCCGAGCGCGCGCGTTCGCTCCGCCGGGCGCGGGCGGGCTCCTGTTCGGCCGACATGCCCACACCGTACCAAACCAAGACGAGACGTTCCGTCTTGACAGACCCGAGGCGCACTGCCACAGTCTTTAACGAGACGCAACGTCTCGTTGAAGCACTCGACCACGAGGGGGATCCATGACCACTGCCGAACCGAGGACCTGGTTCATCACGGGGGCCAGCCGCGGGCTGGGCCGGGCCTTCGCGGCCGCCGCCCTGGACGCCGGCGACCGGGTCGCCGCGACCGCACGGGACGTCTCGGGTCTCGCGGACCTCGCCGCCTCCCACCCCGAGTCCGCCGCGGCGATCACCCTCGACGTCACCGACCGCGCGGCGGCGGCGCGGGCGCTCGCCGAGGCGCACACCCGATTCGGCCGCGTCGACGTGGTGGTCAACAATGCGGGCTACGGGCTCGTCGGTGCCGTCGAGGAGTTCTCCGAGGAACAGGCCCGCGCGCAGATGGACACGAACTTCTTCGGGGCAATGTGGGTTACGCAGGCCGCGATCCCGTACCTACGGGCCCAGCGGTCCGGGCGCATCGTGCAGGTGTCGAGCGTCGGCGCCGTCGGCGCGTTGCCCCTCTTCGGGCTGTACAACGCGAGCAAATGGGCGTTGGAGGGATTCAGTGCGGCGGCGGCCGAGGAATTGCGGCCGTTCGGGGTGTTCGTGACGATGGCCCAGCTCGGCGGGTTCGCCACCGAGTGGGCGGGGTCGAGCATGCGGTTCGCCGCCGCGAACGGCGCCTACGACGAGACCCGCCGAACGATGCTCGGCGTCTCGGACTATCCGGACCCGAACGCTGCCGTGCCCGACGTGGACGATTCGGCCGAGGCCGAGTGGGTGGACGCGCCGCCGGAGGAGGCCGCGGCCGCCCTCCTCGCGCTGGTCGACAATCCGAATCCGCCGATCCGGCAGATCATCGGCACGGGCGCGCACGAGATGGTGGCCATGGCGCTGGCCGCCCGCCGCGCCGACTACGAGTCGGACCCGGCGTTCAGCTGGCCGTGACGCGGCCGCGCCGCCTGTGCGTGAATTTCACCCCGGTCCGGGTGAAATTCACGCACGGGCGCGTCAGCGCGTGATCGGGCCGCGGGCGGCCTCGTACGCCGCACCGACCCGGTACAGCCTCTCGTCGGCCATCGCCGGCGCCATGATCTGCAGGCCGACCGGCAGCCCGTCGTCCGCGGACAACCCGGACGGCACCGACATCGCGCAGTGCCCGGCCAGGTTCGTCGGCAGGGTGCACAGGTCGGACAGGTACATCGCGAGCGGGTCGTCGACCTTCTCGCCCAGCTTCCACGGGGTGAACGGGCTGGTCGGCGAGACCAGCACGTCGGCCTGCTCGTAGGCCCTGTCGAAGTCGCGCGCGATCAGGGTGCGGACCTTGAGCGCCGAACCGTAGTACGCGTCGTAGTAGCCCGACGAGAGCGCGTAGGTGCCGATCATGATGCGGCGCTTGACCTCTTTGCCGAATCCGGCGGCGCGCGTCGCGGCCATCACCTGGTCTGCGCTCATGTTGCCGTCGTCGACGCGCAGGCCGTAGCGCATCGCGTCGAAGCGGGCCAGGTTCGAGGACACCTCGCTCGGCAGGATCAGGTAGTAGGCGGCGAGGGCGTACTCGAAGCTCGGGCAGGACACCTCGACCACCTCGGCGCCGAGCGCGGTGAGCTGTGCGACCGCCGCATCGAACGAGGAGATCACGCCGGGCTGGTAGCTGTCCGAGTGCAGCTCCTTGACCACGCCGACGCGCACGCCCTTCAGGTCACCGGTCGCGCCCTGACGGGCCGCCTCGACCACCGGACGGACCGGCGCGTTGATCGAGGTGGAATCGCGCGGGTCGTAGCCGGCGATCACCTCGTGCAGCAGCGCGGTGTCGAGCACCGTGCGACCGCAGGGACCGCCCTGGTCCAGGGAGGAGGCACAGGCGACGAGACCGAACCGCGAGACCGTCCCGTAGGTCGGCTTGGTGCCGACGGTCGCGGTGACGGCCGCGGGCTGACGGATCGAACCGCCGGTGTCGGTGCCGATCGCCAGCGGGGCCTGGTTGGATGCCAGCGCCGCCGCCGAGCCACCACCCGAGCCGCCGGGGATCCGGGTGGTGTCCCAGGGGTTGCGGGTCGGCCCGTAGGCGGAGTTCTCGGTGGACGAGCCCATCGCGAACTCGTCCATGTTGGTCTTGCCCAGCACCGGGATGCCGGCCTCGCGCAGCCGGGCGGTCAGGGTCGCGTCGTAGGGCGCGACCCAGCCCTCGAGGATCTTCGAGCCGCAGGTGGTCGGCATGTCGGTGGTGGTGAACACGTCCTTGAGCGCCAGCGGCACGCCCGCAAGCGCGGACGCCGGGGCGTTGCCGGCCGCGAGCGAGTCGTCGACGTCCTTCGCGGCGGCGAGCGCCTGCTCCCCCGCCACGTGCAGGAAGGCGTTGAGCTCGCCGTCCACGGCGACGATCCGGTCCAGGTGCGCCTGGGTCACCTCGACCGAGGACACCTCCCTGGCGTGGATCCGGGTCGCGAGAACGGACGCGTCGAGCGCGGTGAGGTCGGCGGTCACTGCTCTTCTCCCAGGATCTGCGGCACGGCGAAACGGTCCTGCTCGACGGCGGGCGCACCGGAGAGCGCCTGCTCGGGCGTCAGCCCGGGCGCGATCACGTCCGGCCGGGTGACGTTGTTGAGGGCGCTGGGGTTCGCGGTGGGGGGCACGTCGTCCGCGGCGACCTCCGCGACGGTCTTGACGTGGCTGAGGATCGAGTCGAGCTGACCGGCGAACTCGTCGAGTTCGGCGTCGGTCAGCGCGAGCCGGGACAGCCGGGCGAGGTGGGCGACCTCGTCACGGGAGATGGCAGGCACCGCGTGGGCCCCTTTCAGGTCAACGGACAGCGATCGCCCGTCAGCCTATCGGCTGCGGCCGATCCCGCTGCGGGCAGCGCCGTCGAGCGCGGCCCGCATTTCCATTCCGCGGCGGCCACGTGTCGGGGAGATCACCATTCGGGAGCGAGCTGCGGGTTCCGGCGGACCCACTGTGGTGGCGCCCCATTGCTGACCACCACAGGCGATCGATGGTGAAAGGATGAGTCCTACGGGGGCAACGACGACCTCCGTCGACCTGCGCGACGAAGGAATCGGTGTGTCCTATCTACTGCGTGTCCAGCTCCCCGACCGACCCGGCAGCCTGGGTTCCCTGGCGGTCGCGTTGGGTTCGGTCGGCGCGGACATCCTCTCCCTGGACGTGGTCGAGCGCGGCGCGGGCATCGCCGTGGACGACCTCGTCGTCGACGTCGCGCAGGGGTCCCTCCCGGACACCCTCATCACCGCGGCCGAACAGTTGAACGGCGTGCACGTCGACTCGATCCGCCCCTATTCGGGGCTCCTCGACGCGCACCGCGAACTCGAACTCATCGACCACGTCGCCAGCGCGCGCGACGACCGACTGCAGGTGCTCGTGGACGGCGCCGCCCGGGTACTGCGGGTCGGGTGGACCACCGTGGTGGGTATCGGCCCGCACGGCGCCTTCCGGGTGGTCGGCAGCGCGGGCGCCCCCGAGACCCAGGCCGGCGACGTGCCGTGGATGCCGCTGCAGAAGCCGACCGCCCTCGACGGCGAGGCCGACTGGGTCCCCCAGTTCTGGAAGGACATGAACACGACGCTCGCGGCCGCCCCGCTGGGGCACTCCGGACGTGCGCTGCTGCTGGGCAGGCCGGGTGGTCCGGAGTTCCGGCCGTCCGAGATCGCCCGGCTCGGCTACCTCGCCGGCATCGTCGCGACGGTGCTGGGCTGACGCCGACGAGGAGGGCTCGGGTCTACGCGATCTCGCGGACCAGCACGGTGAGCGGCGTGCCCGGCATCGGCTCCCAGTCCCGGTCGGGCGAGGGGACGAACTCGTAGCGGTCGTAGATGCGTCGGGCGTCGACCATCTCCGGCTCGGTCGAGATGACGACCGCGTGCAGACCACGGTCGTAGGCCTCGTCGAGGACGTGCCGCACCAGGGCCGAACCCGCGCCCTTGCCCCTCGCCGCGGGTGAGACGGCGAGCATGCGGAACTCGAGTTCGCCGGTCCCGGCGACGTCCGCGAACGGCGTTCCCGGCTCGGCGATGGTGACCGATCCGACGACCTCGCCGTTCAGTTCCGCGACCACGACCTCGGCCTGGTCCGCTCGGCCAGCAGTGTCCCGCAGTCGGGCGACGTAGTTGCTGGACTCGGAGACGAATCCGCCACCCACGTAGGTGTCCACCGTGAGGTGCGCGACGGCGTCGAAGTCAGCGGGGTCGACGGGGCGAATCGTGATCATGGGGTCACTATCGCAGCAACAACGCGCTGTCCCCAAACTCGTGCCAGAGGTAGCCGTGAGTTAGCGCGGCCTCGTAGGCCCGTCGCACGACCGCCGCCCCCACCACGGCTTCGAGCAGCATCAGGTGCGATGCGCCGGGCGCATGCCATCCCGTAACCAACCCGTCGACCACCCTGGCCGGGCGCCCTGGACCGAGCACCAGATCGGTCCATCCGGCATCCGCGACGGCTCGCCCGTCCGCGGTGGCCGAGGCCTCCAGCGCCCTCGTCACCGTGGTCCCCACGGCGATCACCCGACCGCCGGCGGCGCGGGTCTCGTTGACGACTCGGGCGGTGTGCGCGGACACGGCGTACCGCTCCGGCATCGGCGGCTCGCCCGCCTCCGGGGAGGAGACCGCGGTGTGCAGGAGGACGGGTGCCAGCGACACCGACCCGGTCACCAGCTCGGTGACCAATCGGTCCGTGAACGGTCTTCCCGCACTGGGCATTTCCGCACTGCCTGGCACTCGCCCGAACACGGTCTGGTAGTACGACAGCGGCCACCGCCCGCTCACGTAGGCATAGGTGATGGGCCTGCCCGCCGCGGCGAGCAGATCCGACTCCACGTCCGCCACCCCTTCCACCCGCGCCCGCCACAGCCGCCGCGACCCGGACGGCCACGGCTCCAAGAGCATCACGAATACGTTGCGCGGCAGTCGGATCCGCGACCCCACGCCGATCCAGGACAGCGGCCCGGTGACCGGACCGGGCCCGCGAACCTCGACCGCCCAGTCCTGGCCGCCCCACGGACTGGGGCCCAGCGGGGTGGAGAAGTGCACCACCACCGGGCCCGCGCCGTCGATCTCGGCATCCACCGCCGCGGGCAGGGTCGCAGAGGTGTTCACCACCAGGAGGTCGCCGGCGCGCAGGAACCTCGGCAGGTCACGAAAGACGCTGTGTTCGAGCTTCTCTCGATCGGATACGAGCAACCGGACGCCGTCTCGCGCCAGGCCCCTGGCCTCCGGCGGCCCGTCGGCCTCCTGCCGGTGCGACAACTCGAACCGGGTCCAGGATTCGGACGTCCGGTCGGCGGTGGTCATTGCCCTGCCCCCACCGCGTCGGCCGACCGCACCGCCGCGAGGTCGACCGCCCGGTACCGTCCGCTCGGCGGCCGTTCGTCGAGCAGTCGGAGCAGCACAGGCACCACCCTCTCGGGCTCCGGCCGGTCGGAGATGTCCTCCCCGGGGAACGCGGCCTGGTGCATGGCGGTGCGCATGTCGCCGGGGTCGAAGGCATACACCGCGAGGTCGGGTTCCTCCACCGCGAGGACCGCGCTCGCGTGGTCGAGTGCGGCCTTCGCCGCGCCGTAGCCACCCCAGCCCGGGTAGGCCTCGGACGCCGCGTCCGAGGTGATGTTCACCACGGCGCCACCCGCCGCGCGAACCCACGGCAGCAGGGCGGCGGTGAGTGCGAGCGGGGCCAGCACGTCGGTGGCGAACACCTCCGCGAGCGCCGGCTCCGGGTAGTCGCGCAGCGCGGGCATCGGACTGGGTCCGAGTGCGCTCGCGTTGTTGACCAGCAGGTCGAGTCGACCCCGGCGCGTCACCTCGGCCACGAGCGCGGCGCGGTGCCGCGCGTCGGTCACGTCGCCGACGACGGGCGTCAACGCAGGCGATCCGGCCGCGACGGTCCTCAGTCGCGCCTCGACCCGCCCGGTGACGACCACCTCCCAGCCGCGGTCGGCGAGCCCGCGGGCGAGCGCACGGCCCAGTCCTGCCGATCCCCCGGTCACCAGTGCCGTTCGAGTTGTGTCCATGAGAGCTCCTTGCCGTCAACGGCTCCTGAGTCCATCCTGGAAGTTGAAGTTCACTTGATGTCAAGGGAGGCGGCGTGCGGACCACGGACCTGCTGACGGTCGGCGAGGTGACTCGGCGCAGCGGACTCGCCGCCTCGGCACTGCGCTACTACGAGAGCGAGGGCCTGATCGAGTCGACCCGCACGTCGGGCAATCAACGCCGGTACCAGCGCAGCGTGCTGCGACGGATCGCCTTCATCCGGGCCGCGCGCAGCATCGGACTGCGCCTCGACGAGATCAGCGAGGTCCTCGCCGACCTGCCCGGCGGACGCACCCCCACCCGGGCGGACTGGACACGGGTCTCACGGCACTGGCGCACCCGGCTCGACGAGCAGATCGAGGCGCTGGTGGCGTTGCGCGACGGTCTCGACTCGTGCATCGGCTGCGGGTGTCTCTCGCTCGCGACCTGCGCGCTCTCGAATCCCGGTGACGCCGCCGCCAGCTACGGACCGGGCGCGGCCTTCCTGCCGAAGGCTCTGCATCCCGAGGACTCCCCCCACGGCTGACGGGTCAAGTCCGGCCGCGGAGCACCGATTTCAGCTCGTCCCTGGTGTCGACGCCGGTCAGCCGCAGGACTCGGTAGATGTGCCCCTCGACGGTCCGCACCGACACAACCAGTCGGTCGGCGATCTGTCGGTTCGACAAACCGTCGGCCGCCAGCGACGCGATCTCGAGCTGCCTGCCGGTCAGCGTGACCGGCTGCGTCGCCGCACGCAGGGCAGGGGTGTCCGCGCCCTCACAGGCGACTGCCAGTCGCCGCGCGGTGGCCGCGGCGGTCAACGCCGATCCCCGCCGGTCCGACCGGCGGAACTCGATGCTCGCCTGTGCCGCGGCATCGGCGGCAGCGAGCCGATCTCCGAACGCCTCGTACCGGCGCGAGGCGACCTCGAGCGCTGGACCGGCCGCCGCTGCGAGCGCCGCCGCGTGAGCGCTGGCGGCCTGAACGCGGGGGCCCTGCACGGCGCGCGCGAGTTCCGCGAGGCGGGGAGCCGTCGAGGAGTCACCGAACTGGGTTGCCGCCTGCAGGCACGCGACCTCGTAGCCCCGGTGGCCGCGGGCGGCGGCGCGATCCCCCGCCGCCCGGGCGGTCTCGATCGCGGAGCTGGTCGCGCCCTCGGCCGCCGACGCCCATGCGCGGGCCAACGAGGCCCCCGAATCCATGAACGTGAAGCTCGAATGCCGGGCGCTGTCCAGCTCTGCCAAGGTCGTAGCGGCGGCGGCTTTGTCTCCGGCCATGCCCAACGCCTCGGTCAACCACATCAGCGAGGCCGGACGCAATCCCGTCGAGGTGTCGTACGTCTCGGCTCCGGCCAACGCCTCCCGAAGCCATCGGACGGCGGCGTCGAGACGGCCCAGTCCGAGCTCTGCGTGGCCGACGAGGAGCGCCGTCATGGCTTGCGCGAGCCCCGGCGCCCCCGCCGAATCGCAACGCAACCGCCGCGCGAGGGCCATGGAGGCGTCCAGGAGCCCGCCGACGCGGAAGGCCCGCGCCTCCAGCGCCCCGAGCCAGAATCGGCGCGGGGAGGCTTCGGACGACCCGTCCGCGACCTCGTACCCACGGTCCGCGACCGCCCGTACCTCGTCCACGCGGCCCAGCCCGCCTAGCGCCAGCACCTGTACACCGACAGCCATGATCGCGTGAAAGCCGGACAGCTCGGACGATGTCAGTGCCGACGCGGCCTCGGCCGCGGCCGCCTCGAACCGCCCCTGTACGGCATGGACCGAAGCGCGGGCGGCGCGACATGCCGCATCGGCACCACGGCGGCCCGCGCGCCGTTCGCCCGAATCAAGTACCCGCACCGCACGTTCCGGCTCGCCGAGCATCCACACCAGGTTCGACGCGCGCAACGCCGTCACGCGGACCCCGTCCGGGCCGACGGGTGCGTCCGAGTCCAACCGGGCGAGAACGGCTTCCGCATCGCCGGCGCGGCCGAGCAGAACCAGTGTCATCGCGTGTGCCAGTCGCGCGGCCACGCCGCCGCCTGCGGCGGACGCCGCGGTGGCCAATGTGCCGGCAAGGGTGGGATCGTAGAACTGCATCGCGGCGCGAGAACCGTCGACGAGCAGATCCGGGTCCGGCGCCTCGTCCGAATCCAGTGCCAGGACTGCGCGTCGCAGCACCGCACGCGAGTCGCGGTCACCGGCGCTCGCGAGCTGGTGCGCCACCCGTCCCCGGAGCCGGCACAGCCGCATGTCACTCGAGCGCGACCGGCGTACCTCGCCGAACAACGGATGCGCCAACCGAACCCGCCGCTCCGCCCCGTCGTGCTCGACGGTGACCAACGACTGTTCCTCCGCCTGTTCGACTGCGGTCGGATCGGTCAAGCGGCTCAACACTTCCACTTCGAGCGGCTCACATACCGACAGACAGTCGACCACGTCCCCTACCGACCCCGAGAGCCGCCCCATCCGCGCGTCGACGAGTTCGCTCAGGCTGGGCGAGACGACGGGATTCCCCTCCCAGATCCACACTTGGGCACACTGTTTCATCCGATCGGCGGACACCTCGTCGGCGACCAACTGGCTCAGGAAGAGGATGTTTCCCCGGGTCAGCTCCCACAGCCGGCGCGCGCTGTCCGAATCGACCTGACCGGACAGAGCAGCTTCCAGCAGTCCGTGGGTCTCCTCCAACGAGAGTGCCTGCAGCTCGAGTCGCTCGAGATGCCGGTCCTTCCACAGCGCAGTCACCGCGTCCGGGGCCGGCGCACCGCTGCGAACCGTCACGACCACGGTGGCCTTGCGTCGCATCACCAACTGCTGCACCACGAACGCCGACATGTCGTCGAGCAGGTGTGCGTCGTCGACACCGAGCACACGCCGCTGCCCTCGGCCGCCGTCGGCGAGGGACTCGATCACTCGTTGCACCCGCCCCGTGGGATCCGGCCCGAGCCCGCCGGGCAGGTCGGAGAACGGTCCGAGCGGCAGGGCCCGTGCCGATGCCGTCGCCACGACCCATCGAGTCCTGAATCCGTGTGCCCGCGCCCACGTGAGAGCCTCGGTCGCCAGTCTGGTCTTGCCGACTCCGGCCGCGCCGGCGAGAACGATCCCGGCGCGGTCTGCGGATCCACCGATCGCCTCGGTCGTCAACCGAAGTTCCTCGACCCGTCCCGTCAGCGGCCATCCGCCGATCATGTTCGAATACTACGGCGTACGGCGTGCGTCAATCCAGTGACGAAACAGCGGGCCGGCGCAACGCCGTCGCGAGTTTCTCCGCCCCCACCCTGAGTAGGAGGCCGACCCCCTCCGGTTCGATTCCGACCGCGTCCGCAATGAACTCGTCCGGCAGTCCCGCCTCCCGCAGCCGCAGGGCCGTCGAGTACGGCGTGGGCAGCCGATTCATCGCCGCCTCACGTTCGTCGTCCGCTCTCATGGATCCAGCATCGGCCGACGAGCCTCGCTCGCGACGAGTGGTCGGATACTCCAATGCCGGACCATCGCGAGTACGGCGTACGAATCACCGAACCGGCCACCCCTTTCGACGGACGCGCGTCAGGCCTCGGTCTCGCCGTCGGCGTCCTCGGCGGTCGGCGCCACGGCATCCGGGCCATCCTCGAGCAGCGCCCGGAAACCGTCCTCGTCGAGGATCGGCACCCCGAGTTGCTCGGCCTTGTCGGCCTTCGACCCGGGCGCCTCCCCCACCACCACGAAGGCGGTCTTCTTGGACACCGAACTCGCGGCCTTGCCGCCACGGATCAGGATCGCCTCCTTGGCCCCGTCCCGGGTGAACCCGACCAGCGACCCCGTCACCACGATGGACAGACCCTCGAGGTTCCTCTCGACCGACTCGTCGCGGGCGTCTTCCATGGAAACACCTGCGTCGCGCCACTTCTCGACGATCTCCCGATGCCAGTCCACCGCGAACCACTCGACGACCGCGGCGGCGATGGTGCCGCCGACGCCGTCGACCGCCGCGAGTTCCTCCACCGACGCGTCCTCAATCCGCTCCAGGCTGCCGAACTCCGAGGCCAGTGCCCGGGCCGCGGTGGGCCCGACGTGCCGGATGGACAGCGCCACCAGCACGCGCCAGAGCGGCTTCTGCTTGGCCGAGTCCAGGTTGTCCAGCAGTCGTCGCCCGTTCGCCGAGAGCGCGCCGGCCTTGGTGGTGAACAGGGCGGTCTTCATCAGGTCGTCGGCGGTGAGCGAGAACAGGTCGCCCTCGTCGACGATCACCCCGGCCCTGAGCAGTTCCGTGGCCGCCTCGTAACCGAGCACCTCGATGTCGAACGCGCCACGACCCGAGACGTGGAAGACCCGCTCGCGCAGCTGGGCCGGGCAGGACCGCTGGTTGGGACACCGGATGTCGGCGTCGCCCTCCTTCGCCGGCGCCAGCGCCGTGCCGCACTCCGGGCAGTGCGTCGGCATCACGAACTCACGTTCGTCGCCGGTGCGCACGTCCACCACCGGCCCGAGCACCTCCGGGATCACCTCGCCCGCCTTGCGGATGGTGACCATGTCGCCGATCAACACGCCCTTACGTTTGACCTCGGACCCGTTGTGCAGGGTCGCGAGCGAGACCGTGGATCCGGCCACGGTCACCGGCTCCATGTACGCGAACGGGGTGACCCGGCCGGTTCGACCGACGCTGACCCGGATGTCGAGCAGACGGGTGGTCGCCTCCTCCGGCGGGTACTTGTACGCGATCGCCCAGCGCGGCGCCCGCGAGGTCGCGCCGAGACGGCGGTGCAGTGCCATCTCGTCGACCTTGACGACCAGGCCGTCGATCTCGTGCTCCACGTCGTGCCGGTGCTCACCCCAGTAGGCGACCTTCTCGACCACCGCGTCGGCGCCGTGGACCCGGGCAGTGTGGGTGGAGACCGGCAACCCCCAGGCCGCCAGCGCGGTGTAGGCATCGTGCTGGCTCACCGGATCGAAACCCTCGATCCGGCCGAGGCCGTGGCAGATCATCCCGAGCCGGCGCTTGGCGGTGACCGCGGGATTCTTCTGTCGCAGCGAGCCCGCCGCCGAGTTCCGGGGATTCGCGAACGGCGCCTTGCCCTCTGCGACGAGGGAGGCGTTGAGCGCCTCGAAGTCCTCGAGTCGGAAGAACACCTCGCCGCGTACCTCGAGCAGCGTCGGGATCGGGAACTCGTCGCTCGGCGTCAGCACGTGCGGGATCTCGTCGATGGTGCGGGCGTTGAGCGTGACGTCCTCGCCCGTGCGGCCGTCACCCCGAGTGGCACCGCGGACCAGCCTGCCGTTCTCGTACACCAGGTTCAGCGCGACACCGTCGATCTTGACCTCGCACAGGTAGTGCAGGTCGGGGCCGGCCCCTGGATCGGAGCCGGCGGAGCGACCGTCGACCTCGGCCTCGACCTTGGCGATCCAGGCGCGCAATTCGTCCTCGTCGAAGACGTTGTCCAGACTCAGCATTCGCTCGAGGTGGTCGACCGCGGTGAACTCGGTCGCGAAGCCGCCACCGACCAGCTGGGTCGGGGAGTCCGGCGTGCGCAGATCGGGATGCGATTCCTCGAGCGCGATCAACCGGCCCAGCAGCGCATCGAACTCGCCGTCGGAGACGATCGGTGCGTCGCGGACGTAGTAGCGGAACTGATGCTCGCGCACCTCCTCCGCGAGTCGCTGCCACTCGTCGCGTTCGTCGGCCGTCGCTGCCACGTTCTCGGTCACGCGAAAAAGGCTATCCCAGCCCACCGACCGAATCCGTCGAGAGCATCGCCCGCTACTTCGCGAACAGTGCCGCGGCCTTGGCGGACAGCCGACCGTCCCCCTTCCTGCGGAACACCTCGGCGGGACGGCCGGCCCCGTCGGTCTCCTTGCGCTCGGTGGCCTCGAGGGCGTCCCTGACGTGCCTGCGGAACGAGTCCTTCTGCAACGTCGACCCGAACACCACCTCGTAGAGTCTGCGCAGTTGGAGCACCGTGAACGACTCGCCGAGCAGGTGGTCCGGATCCACCCGCTCGGCATATCGGGCTCGGAGGTCGTCCACCGCCAACCGCACCATCTCGGCGTGGTCGAAGGCGAGACCTTCCGCCGCCTCCCCGTCGTGCACGTCGACGAGCAGGGCATCCTCGGGCAGGTCCCGAAACGGCATCGCGGCGGTGTGCGCCATCGAGATCACCCAGCCCCGGTCGTCGCGATCCGGGTCGTCGAACAGTGCGAGTTGGCGAAACCGCGTGCCCGTCAGGTGCGCCTTGTCCCGCAGGGCCCGCACGGCGGCGTCGGCCAGCCGCTCCCCCTGGTGCAGGAAGGTTCCGGGCAGGGCCGACAGACCACGCCGGTGTTCGACCACCACCACCTGCAGGGCATCGCCACTGCAGGTCAGCACCGCCACGTCCACCGCTACCGAGGGCCGGGGGTATGCGGTCAGCGGTGAGCCACTCGGATCAGTCCATTCAGCCACGCTTGCATATTAGCTCAATCGCGCGCTATCTTTAGCGCAGCAATGATCTAACGCGCCAAGGAGCACAGTCGTGAAGTTGAATGCACAGCAGAGTGATCGCGCAGCGGGTGTCCTGCTCGCCACAGCGGCGGGTGACGCGCTCGGGGCCGGCTACGAATTCACGCATCCCACGGCCGAGACGCCCATCGAGATGATCGGCGGCGGACCCTTCCGGTGGGCACCTGGCGAGTGGACGGATGACACCGCGATGGCGATCGCGGTCGCCGAGGTCGCCGCCACCGGCGTCGACCTCGGCCGCGACGCGGGCCTCGATGCCGTCGCTGCGCAGTTCGTCCGCTGGTTCGACTCGAAGCCCAAGGACATCGGAAACCAGACCGGTGCCGTGCTCGCCGCCCGCCCCGCCGACGCCGCCGCGATGCAGGCCCGGGCCGCGGCACTGACCGGACGCAAGGCGGGCAACGGCTCGCTGATGCGCACCGCACCCGTTGCGCTTGCCTACCTCGACAACGAGAAGGGTTGCCTGGAAGCCGCTTTCCAGATCGGTGCGCTCACACACGACGACCCGACCGCCGCACAGGCCTGCCAGCTGTGGAGCCACGCCATCCGACACGCCGTCCTGCACGGCACCTTCGACGGGGTCCACGGGTACCTGAAGACCGCTCCTCCGGAGGTCGCGAACTTCTGGCAGCCCCTGCTCGATCAGGCCGAGAGCGGTTCGCCCGCGGACTTCCCGAAGAACGGGTGGGTCGTCCACGCCCTGCAGACCGCGTGGTGGGCGATCACCACCACGGACTCCACGGATGCCCGGCACCTGCAGTTGGCCCTCGAGGCCGCGGTGCGGGCCGGTGGCGACACCGACACGACCGCCGCCATCGCCGGCGGACTGCTCGGCGCCCGATGGGGGGCTTCCGCGGTGCCCGCTCGCTGGCGCCGGATCCTGCACGGGTGGCCCGGACACACCGCACCGGACCTGGTGCGACTCGCGATGAAGACCGCCCTGCGCGGAGGTGACGACCGGCAGGGGTGGCCGTCCGCGACCCGCATCGACTACTCCCGTTTCGGAGGCACGACGCACCGGACCACCCACCCGCACGACGCCGGCGTCCTGCTCGGCGGCGTGGACGCGATCGAGCGCGGCGGGTTCGACGCGGTGGTCAGCCTCTGCCGGATGGGCACCGGGCAGGTACCGGTCGGCATCGAGCACATCGAATTCCGGCTGATCGACAACGGCCGGGAGGACAACGCCAATCTCGACTTCGTCGTGGACGACGCCGCCCGCACCGTGCTGGCGCTGCGCGGCGAGGGTAAGCGGGTCCTGCTGCACTGCGTCCAGGCCGACAGCCGCACCCCGTCGGTCGCCGCCCGGTACTCGATGCTGTTGGGACGCAACCCCGGTCGCGTACGCGAGGCGATGCCCTGGTCGCGTCCGAAGGAGGAGCTCTGGCGCGCCGCCACCCGACCGGTGGCCACGTCGGCGGACACGAGGGCTCCGCTCACGATCCGGGTGGTGCACGGCGACATCACCACGGTGCACGTCGACGCCGTCGTGAACGCCGCCAGATCCTCGCTGCTCGGCGGCGGCGGGGTGGACGGCGCCATTCACCGTGCAGGCGGACCGGCCGTGCTCGAGGCATGCGAGACGCTGCGGGCCACCACCCTTCCCGACGGTCTCACCGTGGGCGCGGCCGTCGCGACCACGGCCGGAGATCTTCCCGCGCAGTGGCTCATCCACACTGTCGGCCCGCGTTGGTCGCGCACCGAGGATCGCTCGGACCTGCTGCGAGCGGCGTACACACGAAGCCTGAGGCTGGCGGACTCGCTCGGCGCGCGCACGATCGCCTTCCCGCTGATCTCCGCGGGCTCGTACGGATGGCCGAAGCAGGACGCCGTGCGACTGGCCGTCGAGGCGGTCACCACCGCGGACACCGATGTCGAGATCGTCACCCTGGTGGCCTACAGCGACGACACCGCGACCCTGATGCGACGGGCCGTGCCGTAGGACGTCCCGAGGTCGAGACCGCACATCACCGAGCCCGACTCTTCCGAATCGGACTGCAGATCAACCGAACTCGGCGCCCTCCGCGAAGGCCCGCGCGACCTCCGCCGAACGACGGAGTGCCTCGCGGGCCCACCCGTCACTCGCGCCGGCCAGACCGCACCGGGGCGTGACCACGACGCGCTCGGCGAGCACGGTACGCGGAAAGCCGAGGCGATCGACGAGGGTGACCGCCGGTTCGGCGAGCTCGCGCCAGCCGGGCACCCGGTCGGGGGCGGCGGTGGGAACGAGCCCCAGCGCCAACGACAGACCGGCCTCGAGCGCCTCGCCGACCCCGTCCAGGTCAGCGGCACGCAGCAGGCTCACGTCCAGCGCGATCATCTGTGCACCGCTGCGCCGCAACAGGTCCAGCGGTGCGCCCGCGGCGCAGCAGTGCACGAGCACCGGGCCGGCGACCCGCGCGACCACCGACTGCAGCACCGCCAGCGCCTCCGGCTCGGGCATCGCGCGCGGCGCCTGCAGGATCGACACCCCCGACAGCGAGCCGTCCAGCACCGCGGGCAGGCTCGGCTCGTCGAACTGCACCACCACCGGCGACCCGAGCCTGCGGCCGAGTTCTGCGACGTGCGCGCGTACGCCCTCGGACAGCGACTCGGCGAGGTCCCGGACCGCGCCGGGATCGGTCAACGCTCGGTGGCCGCCGAACAGTTCCAGCTGCGCGGCCAGGGTCAGCGGACCCACCGACTGCGTCTTGACCGGCTGGTCGGTGCCGCGCAGCCCGGCGACCTCCCACGCCTCCTCGAGCGCGTCCAGGTCCCGCGCGAGCAGGTCCCGCGCCGTGCGGGTGACCTTGCCGGGCCGCTGCGCGACGCGGTAGCCGGTGGTCGAGGTGTCGAGCGGCAGGTCGACCAGCAGCGCCGCGGCCCGGCCCACCAGGTCCGCCCCGAGTCCGCGGGCGGGCAACTCGACCAGGTGCGGCAACGCAGCAAGCTCGCCGACCGCGACCGCCGCGGCCTCCCGGGGATCCGTGCCCGGCCACGAACCGATCCCGGTCGCGACCCCGACCGGAATCGACGAAGCGGTCACCGCCGGCCCGAGCCGGTGCCGGCGATGGTGCCGCTGCCCAGGACCACGTCGCCGGCCGGGTCCGGCCGGTACAGCACCACTGCCTGACCGCGCGCCACACCGGTCAACGGCTCGCGCAGCTGCACGTCCAGGCCGCCGTCGACCGCCGTCACCACGGCCTCCGCGAGCCCTCCGTGCGCACGCACCTGGACCACGCACTCGACCGGACCCGTCGGCGCGACGCCGGAGGTCCAGATCGCACGGTCCGCGGTGATCGACCAGACCTGCAACCGTTCGGCCGAGCCGACCTTCACGGTGCCGGTCTCGGGCTCGATCTCGGTGACGTAGCGCGGCTTTCCGTCGGCCGCCGGTCCCTCCACCCCGAGCCCCTTGCGCTGCCCGATGGTGAAACCGTGCACGCCGTCGTGATCGGCGAGTTCCTCGCCCGAGTCGGCGTCGACGACCTTGCCGGGCCGGATCCCGATCTTCGCGCCGAGGAACGCCCGGGTGTCCCCGGACGGGATGAAGCAGATGTCGTGGCTGTCGGGCTTGTCCGCGACGGCGAGACCGCGCTCCGCGGCCTCGGCGCGGATCTGCGGCTTCGGGGTGTCGCCGACCGGGAACATGGCCCGCGACAACTGCTCCGCGGTGAGCACGCCCAGCACGTACGACTGGTCCTTGTCCGCGTCCACCGCCCGGCGCAGCACCCCGTCGGCGAGCTGCGCGTAGTGCCCGGTGGCGACGGCGTCGAAGCCGAGCGCGAGCGCGCGGTCGGCCAGCGCGGCGAACTTGATCTTCTCGTTGCAACGCAGGCACGGGTTCGGCGTCTCGCCGGCGGCATAGGACTCGATGAAGTCCTCGATCACGTCTTCCTTGAACCGGTCGGCGAAATCCCAGACGTAGAACGGGATCCCGAGGACGTCGGCGGCGCGTCGGGCGTCGCCTGCGTCCTCCTTGGAGCAGCAGCCGCGCGAGCCGGTGCGCAATGTGCCGGGCGCGGTGGACAGCGCGAGGTGCACCCCGACGACCTCGTGCCCGGCCTCGACGGCGCGCGCCGCGGCGACCGCGGAGTCCACTCCGCCACTCATTGCCGCAAGTACTCGCATCAGCGTGATCCTCCCGAGCTCTCGAACCGCCGTGATCCGGCGCCGGCAAGTCCGGCGGCCCGCGCCCTGTCCACGACCTGCGGCAGCGCCGCGATCAGCGCATCGACGTCGGCGTCCGTCGAGGTGTGTCCGAGCGAGAACCGCAGCGAGCCGCGGGCCAGTCTCGAGTCGACACCCATCGCGATCAGCACGTGGCTGGCGCTCGCCACGCCGGCCGTACACGCCGACCCGGTGGAGCACTCGATCCCCGCCGCGTCGAGCAGCATGAGCAGCGAATCGCCCTCGCAGCCGGGAAAAGTGAAGTGGGCGTTGCCCGGCAGTCGGTCGGACCCGGACGGTCCGTTGAGCACCGCGTCGGGAATCACCGACACCACGCCTCCGCACAGCCGGTCGCGCAGCCGGCTCAGCTCTGCCGCCCGGAAATCCAAGTCGGTCACGGTCTTTCGCAGCGCAGTCGCCATCGACACCACCGCCGCGGTGTCCAGGGTTCCGGCCCGCAGGTCCCGTTCGTGGCCACCCCCGTGCAACAGCGGAACGCACGGCACGGTCCGTCCGAGCAGCAACGCGCCGGTGCCCTGTGGACCGCCGAACTTGTGCGCGGCCACACTCAGCGCGGACAGCCCGCTGCCCGCGAAGTCCACCGGCAGCTGCGCGGCCGCCTGCACCGCGTCGCTGTGCATCGGGACGCCGAATTCGGCTGCGACGGAAGCCAGTTCCGCCATCGGCATGATCGAGCCGACCTCGTTGTTGGCCCACATCACGGTGACCAGCGCGGTCTCGTCGCCGTGGCGTTCGAGCTCGGCACGCAGGACGGCGGGGTCGACGCGGCACTGCGCGTCCACCGGCAGCCAGGTCACCTCGGCGCCCTCGTGCAGGGCCAGCCACTCGACGGCGTCGAGGACGGCGTGGTGCTCGACGGCGCTCGCGACTACCCGGCGTCGGCGCGGGTCGGCGTCGCGCCGGGCCCAGTAGATGCCCTTGACGGCGAGGTTGTCGGACTCGGTCCCACCGGAGGTGAACAGCACCTCCGACGGCCGGGCTCCGAGGTCGGCCGCGATCGACTCGCGGGACTCCTCGACCCGGCGCCGAGCCGTCCGCCCGGAGCCGTGCAGCGACGACGCATTACCCACCGTCGACAGCACCTCCGCCATGGCGGTGACCGCCTCCGGCAGCATCGGCGTGGTCGCGGCGTGATCGAGGTACACCGGGGCGGACCGCGTGGAGTCACTGCGGTCGGGAGTGCGGGGGCGAGGCGAAGTCATGACCCGACCAGGATAGCCCGTCGCCGCACCCGGGCCCGACGGCGACTGCGCTGGTAGGCGCGTCAGGATGCGAGGGCTGCGCGCCCCGCCATGGACCGTTCGAACATCTCGTGCGCAGCCGTGTCGTCACCGACCAGCGCCCGGACCTGCGCCTCGCAGCGTGCCGCCAGTTCACGGCGGTCGGTACCCGGTTCCTGCAGCGGGGCCAACCGGACCTCGACGTTGACCCGGCGCAACCGCACGATCCGGCGCAGCGAACCCGCCATGGTCTGGTCGCCGACGAAGCAGACCGCGGTGTCGAGTTCGCCGTCGGCGCGGCAGTACCGGACACCGACCGGGGCCACCGGCGCTCCCGCGTCGATCGCGGACTGGAACATCGCGGGCCGCAATCTGCCGTAGGCCCGGCCGCACCACGTGGTGCCCTCGGGGAAGGCCACCACCCGGGTCCCCCCTCGCATCCGCTCGGCCGCCTCGTCCACCGCACCGGGCAGTTCGCTCAGCCGGCCGCGGTCGATCGGGATGACCCGCATGCGTCGTGCGAGCGTGCCGAGCATCGGCCACTCCAGCAGGTCGGCCCTGGCCACGAAGTCCGCGGGTTCGAGGGCGCTGAGGACCAGCACGTCGGTCCAGGACACGTGCCCGGCCACCACCAGGACGCCGCGGCCGAGGGGCCACTCGGCGCCGCTGTCGTCGCGCACGCGCATCCGCAGGCCAATCCCGCGCAGCGCCGCTCGCGCGTAGCCCCTCTGCACCGTCCGCCGCCACCGTCCGGGCAGGAGCCCGCCCGCCAGCAGGACCGGCAGCGTCACCACCATGGCGGCGAGCATCGCGTACCGTCCTGCGACGCGGAGCGACCCAGCCCGCTCGGAGTCTGCGAGCACGCAGCCGTCGCCGCACGGACTCGACGGCATCCACTGGTGGTTCATCGGGTGATCACCGGAACCCGCGCCGCGATCGATCGCAGCCTGCTCAGGTACCGCTCGTCGGCCTCGTCCATCCCGAGCAGCGCGACGAAGTCCGCGACACCGAAGTCGGGGTCGTGCGCGGGCTGCCCGCAGATCTTCGCGCCGAGCCGCAGGTAGCCGCGCAAAAGCGGCGGCAGGCTCGCCGGCGCGTCGGGACACGTCGAGTCCAGGTCCGGCACCGGTCTGATCGGGTGCACGCGGCGGTCCGTGCCGGTCGCGTGCCCGTCGAGCAGCGTGTCGCGGACGGCGCGAACGTTGGCGCCGGGCACGTCGCCGGGGTGTGCGCGCATCGGCACCGACACGCAGCCCATCGCCCAGCGGTAGCCGGTGAGATCGAGGTAGTTCAGGATGCCGGCCCACATCAGTCCGAGCACCGATCCGGTGCGATGCTCGGGGTGCACGCAGGCTCGTCCCATCTCGACCAGTCCCGGCCGGAGCGGGTCGAGGGCGCTGACGTCGAACTCGGTGGCGGTGTACAGGCCGCCCGCCGCGGTCGCGGCGTCCGGGGTGAGCATCCGGTAGCAGCCCACCACCTCGTCCGTCAGCTCGTCGCGCACCAGCAGGTGGTCGCAGTGCTCGTCGAAGCGATCGGCGTCGCGGCCGTCGGTGATCTCGCGGACCGCGGACTCGAAGCCCGGTTCGGCCGCGAAGACCTGGTAGCGGAGTCGCTGGGCCGCCGTCCGATGTTCACGATCGGAGGACAGCAGCAGGGTGTAGCGCGGGGTCGTGAGCGTGTCGAACCGGGCCGGGGCGAGAACCTCTGTGGGGGTCACGCAACGAAGCGTCGGGCACCCGGGATGCCGGCCGGCGTCAGCGCAATGACACGTCGGCGGCGGTTCGGTGAACGATCCCGGACCCGAACGCGGGGAGTGCAACGACAGCGGCCCCGCTCCCAGGAGGGAACGGGGCCGCCGAGGGATGGCGCGAGATCAGCCCTTGTGAGCCTTCACGGCCTCGGTGAGCTGCGGTGCGACGTTGAAGAGATCGCCCACGACGCCGTAGTCCGCGATCTCGAAGATCGGGGCCTCTTCGTCCTTGTTGACCGCGACGATGGTCTTCGAGGTCTGCATGCCGGCCCGGTGCTGGATGGCGCCGGAGATGCCGAGCGCGATGTACAGCTGCGGGGAGACCGTCTTGCCGGTCTGACCGACCTGGAACTGGCCCGGGTAGTAGCCCGAGTCGACGGCGGCACGCGAGGCACCGACGGCGGCACCGAGCGAGTCCGCGAGCTCCTCGACGACCGAGAACTTGTCGGCCGAGCCGACGCCGCGACCACCGGAGACGACGACGGACGCCTCGGTGAGCTCGGGGCGGTCGCCGCCGACGATCGGCTGACGCGAGGTCACCTTGACGGCGCTCTCGTCCTGAGCCGGCACCTCGACGGTGACCTGCTCGGCGGCACCGGCCTGCGGCAGGGCCTCGACGGCACCCGGACGAACCGAGATGACCGGGACCTCGCCGTTGGCCTTGGCCTCGACGGTGAACGCGCCACCGAAGATGGAGTGCACGCCGGTGCCGTCCGCCTTGACCTCGATGACGTCGGAGAGCAGACCGGAACCGATCCGCGCGGCAAGGCGGCCGGACACCTCCTTGCCCTCGGTGCTGGCGGCGGTGATGACGGCGGCCGGGCTCGCGGTCTCGACGAGCGAGGCGAGGACGTCGACCTTGGGGGTGATCAGGTAGCCGTCGATGTCGTCGGACTCGGCGACGTAGATCTTGGCGGCGCCTGCCGCGGCGAGCGCGTCGGCGAGCTTGGCCGCGGTGCCGGCCGGGCCGGCGACGACGGCGGCCGGCTCACCGAGAGCACGGGCTGCGGTGATGAGCTCGGTGCTGACCTTCTTGAGCGCACCCTCGTTGTGCTCGACGAGCACGAGTACTTCTGCCATGGCTTACTTCTCTCCTACGTGTGTGTCTGCTGGTTGAGGGGCGCGGTCAGATGATCTTCTGGCCGACGAGGTAGGCGGCGATCTTGGTGCCGCCGTCGCCCTCGTCGGTGACGCGCTCGCCAGCGGTACGCGGGGGCTTGGGGGTCGAGGAGGTGACGGTGGTGCCCGCGTTCGCGACGCCCACGGTCTCCGGGTCGACGCCGAGGTCGGCGAGGGTGAGGACCAGAACTTCCTTCTTCTTCGCGGCCATGATGCCCTTGAAGGACGGGAAGCGGGGCTCGTTGATCTTCTCGGTGACCGAGACGATGGCCGGCAGCGAGGCCTCGAGGCCGAAGATGCCCTCGTCGGTCTCGCGCTCGCCGGTGGCCTTGCCGTCGGCGATGGTCAGCTTGCGCAGCTGGGTGAGCTGAGGAATGCCCAGGTACTCGGCGATGATGGCGGGCACGGCGCCGACGCGACCGTCGGTGGCCTCGTTGCCGGCGATGACCAGGTCCGCGGCCTCACCGTTCTCGAAGCTGATCTGGCCGAGAGCGGCGGCCAGCGTCCAGCCGGTCTGGATGGCGTCGGATCCGTGCAGGGCCGGGTCGTTGACGTGGACGGCCTTGTCGGTGCCCATGGACAGCGCCTTGCGGATGGCGTCGGTGGCACGGTCGGGACCGGCCGACAGCACGATGACCTCGCCGCCCTGGGCCTCCTTGATGAGCAGCGCCTCCTCGACCGCGCGCTCGTTGATCTCGTCGAGCACGGCGTCGGCGGCCTCGCGGTCGAGCGTGAAGTCACCATCGGTGAGCTTGCGCTCGGACCAGGTATCGGGGACCTGCTTGATCAAAACGACGATGTTCGTCATGGGTCTTCGTCGACCTCCTGTGTCTGTCTTCTCAGCGAGCGGCGCCGGATGGGCCGAGCTCGGCGTATTCATCTGTTCGCACGATGACCGTGCGTGACATTACCCCACACTAAGTTACCCGCTGGTAACTTAGGTCGAATCTCGTCCACCATAACGGCCAGAAGGGGCATTCACGCCTGTGATGTGGACCACCCCGCCACCGAATAGAACACGTGGCACTAATCTCGAACCGGTGAGTAACCCATCAGTGCCGACTTCGGCCGACGCGACCCTGCCGCTGACCGGCGAGCGCACCGTCCCCGGCGTGCCCGAGGAGAACTACTGGTTCCGCCGTCACGAGGTGGTCTACCAGCAGCTCCTTCCGCGCTGCGCCGGACGCGTCGTCCTCGAGGCCGGATCCGGAGAAGGCTACGGCGCCAACATGATTGCCGATGTAGCCGAGAGGGTGATCGGCCTCGACTACGACACCTCCGCGGTCGAGCACGTGCGCGCCCGTTACCCGCGCATCGACATGCGCCAGGGCAACCTCGCCGACCTCCCGATCGAGGACGCCGGCGTCGGGACCGTGGTCAACTTCCAGGTGATCGAGCATCTCTGGGACCAGGCCCAGTTCCTCGCGGAGTGCTACCGAGTACTCACCCCCGGCGGCGAGTTGCTCATCAGCACCCCCAACCGGATCACCTTCTCCCCCGGCCGCGACACCCCGCTCAACCCGTTCCACACCCGCGAGCTCAACGCGGCCGAGCTGACCGAACTGCTCGAGCAGGCGGGGTTCGTCGTCGACCTCATGACCGGCGTGCACCACGGTCCCCGGCTGCGCGAGCTCGACGCCGAGCACGGCGGGTCGTTCATCGACGCCCAGATCGACCGCGCCCTCGCGGGTGAGCCATGGCCCGCCGACCTCGTCCGAGACGTCGAGTCGATCACCGTCGACGACTTCGCCCTGGTCGAACCCGACATCGACGCGAGCCTGGACCTCGTCGCGATCGCCAGGAAGCCCCTGCCATGAGCAACGCATCCGCACGGCAGGAATCGGGCATGTTCTGCCTGGTCCTGCACTCGCACCTGCCCTGGCTGGCCAACCACGGCAGGTGGCCGGTCGGCGAGGAATGGCTCTACCAGTCCTGGGCGGCGTCGTACCTGCCGCTGACCCGGGTCCTGCGCACCCTCGCCGACGAGGGCCGGCAGAACCTGCTCACGCTCGGGATCACGCCGGTGCTCGCAGCGATGCTCGACGACCCGCACTGCCTGGCCGGCATGCACCACTGGCTCGGCAACTGGCAGCTGCGCGCCCACGAGGCCGCACTGATGCCCGACCAGCCGCGCCGCGACCTCGGGGCCCGCGAACATCGGCTGTCCGCTCAGGCGCTCACCGAGTTCGAGGAGCTGTGGGCACACGGCGGTTCGCCGGTGCTGCGCCGCCTCGTCGACGCCGACACCATCGAACTGCTCGGCGGCCCGCTCGCCCACCCGTTCCAGCCCCTCCTGCATCCGCGCCTGCGCCGGTTCCAGCTGGCCGAGGGCCTGGCGGACGCCCGATCCCGTTGGGGCACAAAGCCTTCCGGAATCTGGGCACCCGAGTGCGGCTACACCCCCGGAATGGAACGCGAATACCAGGCCGCGGGCGTCACCCACTTCATGGTGGACGGTCCGTCGCTGCGCGGCGACTCCTCCCTGGGGCGGCCGGTGCGCGAGTCCGACGTGGTGGCCTTCGGCCGGGACCTCCAGGTCTCGTACCGGGTCTGGTCCCCGAAGTCCGGCTACCCGGGCCACGGCGCCTACCGCGACTTCCACACCTACGACCACGACACCGGCCTCAAGCCGTCCCGGGTGACGGGGCGCACGGTCGACTCCGCGAACAAGGCCCCGTACGACCCCGAACTCGCCGCGGCCGCGGTCGATCGGCACGTCCAGGACTTCGTCGACACCGTCAAGAACCGGATCCGCGCCGAACGCGACCGGATCGGGCGGCCCGCCCTGGTCGTCGCGGCGTTCGACACCGAACTGTTCGGGCACTGGTGGTTCGAGGGTCCGCAGTGGCTCGAGAAGGTGCTGCGCGCGCTGCCCGAAGCGGGCATCGAGGTCGGCACCCTGTCCCAGGCCCGCGCCAAGGGGTACGTCGGCGAGCCCGTCCAGCTGACCGACTCCTCCTGGGGCAGCGGCAAGGACTGGCGGGTGTGGGCGGGTGACCAGGTCTCCGACCTGGTGCAGCTCAACTCCGAGGTGGTCCAGACCGCGCTCGACACCGTCGACAAGGCCCGCGGCTCGCAGCGCGCCCCCGGCAGGCCCGAACTACGCGACCGGGTCAACGACCAGATCCTGCGCGAGGCGATCATGACCGTGCAGAGCGACTGGGCGTTCATGGTGAGCAAGGACTCCGCCGCCGGCTACGCGCGCGAACGCGCGCACAAGCACGCCCACGCCACCCGCGAGATCGCCGAGGCCGTCGCGTCCGGGCAGAGCGAGCGGGCCCAGCGCCTCGCCGACGGGTGGCACCTGGCCGACGGGCTCTTCCCTGGCCTCGACGCGCGACGCCTGCCCGACGACGCCGAGAGTTCGACATGAACCGGGAGTGCCCAATGAAGGTCCTGATCGTCTCCTGGGAGTACCCGCCGGTGGTCGTCGGCGGACTCGGCAGGCACGTCCACCACCTGGCCACCGAACTGGCCGCGGCCGGGCACGAGGTGGTGGTGCTCTCGCGCCGCCCCACGGGCACCGACGCGTCCACCCATCCGACGATCACGCACGTCGCCGAGGGGGTGCTCGTGGTCGCGGTCGCCGAGGACCCCGCGCACTTCGTCTTCGGCGAGGACATGCTGGCGTGGACCCTGGCGATGGGGCACGCGATGGTCCGGGCCGGCGTCGGTCTCGCGAAGCCGGGACTCGGCGAGGGCTGGCGGCCCGACGTCGTGCACGCGCACGACTGGCTGGTCGCGCACCCGGCGATCGCGCTCGCCGAGTTCTACGACGTGCCGCTGGTGTCGACCCTGCACGCGACGGAGGCGGGCAGGCACAGCGGCTGGATCTCCGGGACCATCAACCGTCAGGTGCACTCGGTGGAGTGGTGGCTGGCGAACGAGTCCGACTCCATCATCACCTGCTCGGCGTCGATGGAGGACGAGGTCACCGAGCTGTACGGCGCGCAGTTGGCGCCGATCACGGTGATCCGCAACGGGATCGACGTCGCGACCTGGAACTACCGCGAGCGGGCCCCGCGGTCCGGCCCGCCGCGACTGCTGTTCGTCGGCAGGCTCGAGTACGAGAAGGGCGTGCAGGACATCATCGCGGCGCTGCCCCGGATCCGGCGCAGCCATCCGGGCACCACGCTCGCCATCGCGGGCGAGGGCACCCAGTACGAGTGGCTGCGCGAGCAGGCCCGCACGCACCGGGTGGTCCGATCGGTGAGTTTCCTCGGCTCGCTCGACCACACGGAACTGCTCGGGTGGCTGCACGGAGCGGACGCCATCGTGCTGCCGAGCCGGTACGAGCCGTTCGGCATCATCGCGCTCGAGGCGGCGGCCTCCGGGACGCCACTGGTCACCTCGACGGCGGGCGGCCTCGGCGAGGCGGTCGTCGACGGCGTCACCGGCATGTCGTTCCAGCCGGGCGACGTCGACGGGCTGACCTCCGCGGTGCGCGAGGTGCTCGACGACCCGGCCGCTGCGCAGCGCCGCGCGGCCGCGGCGCGGGAGCGACTGACGTCCGACTTCGACTGGCACCAGGTCGCACGGGACACCGCCCAGGTGTACCTGAGCGCCAAGCGTCGCGTGCGGCACCCGCTCGCCCGCCCCGACATCCCGCTCCGCCCGCTCCCGGGCCGGTAGGCGGCTCCGCCGCCCGTGCGCGGTTGACGAGTGCATGGACTCCTCAACCGCGCACGGGCGCGCAGCGCCTCAGCCCGCGGCTGCGGCCTTCTTGCGCGCGATGTCCTCGAGCGCGGCGATGTACTTGGCCCGGTCCGCGGCGCCCGCCTCCCAGGCCTCCTTGCGGTTCTTGACGACCTTGGCGGGTGCCCCGACCGCGATGCTGTAGTCGGGCACCTCCCCCTTGACCACCGCGTGCGCGCCGAGCACGCAGCCACGGCCGATCTTGGTGTTCCGCAGCACCGTCACCTTCGCCGCGATCCAGGTGTCGGGACCGATCCGGACCGGGCCCTTGACGATGCCCTGGTCCTTGATGGGGGTGTTGACGTCGTCCATCCGATGGTCGAAGTCGCAGATGTAGCACCAGTCCGCCACCAGCGTCGAGGCGCCGATCTCGATGTCGAGGTAGGTGTTGACGACGTTGTCCTTGCCGAAGACCACCTTGTCGCCGATGCGCAGCGACCCCTCGTGGCAGCGGATCGCGTTGCCGTCCCCGATGTGCACCCAGCGACCGATCTCGAGCCGGGAAAGCCCCGGCGTGGAGTGGATCTCGACGCGCTTGCCCAGGAAGACCATGCCCCGCAGGATCACGTGCGGGTTCGCCAGCTTGAACTTCGCGAGCCGGTAGTACCGGACGAGGTACCACGGTGTGTACGCCTTGTTCGCGATCACCCAACGCAGCGAGTCACGGGTCAGGAATCGGGCCTGCTCGCTGTCGGTTCGACGGGATCCACGCCACCTCGTGCGCAACGGTGCGCCCCACATGCTGGTCATGGGTCGACAGCCTACGTATCAGTGCCAGCGAAGTCCGCCGCGCCCCATCCCGCCGTGACCTCCGCGCCACCCCGTCCCGCCGAGCAGCAGCGCGGCGCCGAGTGCGCCGACGAGAACGACTCCGACCGCGAGCAGCGACGCGGTCATCGCCCCGATCAGGGTCGCGCCGCCGATGACGAGGGCGAGCACGATGTAGACGCCTGCTGCGGGCGACCCCAGCAGGTACCCCTCCTCGCTGCTGGGCACCGAGGGGGAACGCACCTCGTGCGCGGTGTGACGTGTGGAGTCGCTCTGCCGCCGTCCCATATCCGTATTTGAACACAATTGAGCGTCGAATTTGCATTATTCATTCAACGGACTGCTTTTCAGGATCGAATGTCCACCAATTGCGGATTCGTAACGTCACGTATCGTTACCGTTATTGAGCCGAAATTACATTCGCGAGATTTCCACGAATTGAGATATCGCGATTGCACGCTCACCGGGCGCACGGCCGTCAACCCCTCCCCGGGGCGGGTGCCGAGGGCGATGCCGCCGTCCAGATAGTGTGCATCGAGCGAAATCCACACGAGGAGTATCGAATGCGGCGTGTCCTACGGTCGGCGGCAGTGTCGCTGGCGACGATCTCGGCACTGGTCGTCGGCGGCTGCAGCAGCGATTCGCAGGTCGACAGCATCTACTCGACCGGCGGTTGGCCGGGGATGCACGCCGACGCCCGCAACAGCGACACCAGTCCCGTCACCGGATCGAGTTCGCTGGCCTTCGCGTGGTCGCGTCCCCTCGGGGCCCCGACCGCCACCGCGGCTTCCGTCTCGGCCGGCGGTCAGATCTTCGTCACCACCCGCAGCGAGGCTGGCTGCAACCTGTACTCCTTCGAGATCGAGAGCGGCCGCAAGCGCTGGTGCACCCGCCTCGGTCCGGGCGTCGCGGCCGCCACTCCCCTCGTCGATCACGACACCAATGTGTACATCGGCGAGGACGGCGCGATGAATTCGTTCAACGAGCACGGCCAGCTGCGCTGGCGCACGGTCGTCAGCGGTACCCCGATGTCGGCGCAGTTCACCGATGACGGCAACGTCCTGTTCGTCACCCAGTTCGGCGTCGTGTCGGTGCTCAGCCCGCAGACCGGCAAGGAAATCGTGCCGTCCTACCAGCTGATTCCGGCGCCGACCGCCGACCAGGCCCAGGACGTGCCACTGCCACCCGCCGCGCAGGGCCTCGACCAGTGCTTCCTCGGCTCCCCCGAATGCCCGGTCGCGCACCCACCCGCCGTCGATCTGGGATCGAGCCGGTTCTACGTCAACGTCTGGCGTCCGGGCCGTCCGCAGTCGGAGATCGTCGCGATGCGCTATGCCGACGGCGCGCTCACCGAGGAATGGTCCAGCGCCGCGGTGCCCGGGGGCAGCTCCTCCAGCCCGGCCCTGTCCGCCGACGGGAGCACGCTCTACGCCAACGACGCCAAGGGCACGATGTGGGCGCTCGACACCGGCACCGGCAAGCCACGCTGGAGCCACGACATCGGGTACGTGGCCGCCGACGGCCCGTCGGTGACCGCGGACGGGCTCCTCGTCCCCGCCGGCGGCCGGGACGGGCACCTGCTCGCCTTGCGCGACAAGGGCGACCACGCCGAGCTCGCGTGGGAGCGCAAGGACGTGCTCCAGCTGGGTGTGCCCGCACAGACCGCGGGCGGGACCGGCTTCACCGTCGTGCGGGACGGGACGGCGGGCCTGGCGGTGCTAGCGTTCGACACCGGCAACGGCGAGACCGCGAGTCAGACCGTGCTGCCTGGGGCGGCAGGGTTCACCGTCGGCACGTCGATCGGCCCCGGCGGCGAGGTGCTCACCCCGACCCTGCTCGGCGAGCTGTTCGTGCTCAAGCCCTGACGCCGGCCTCGCACACGAACGCGACCGGCGTCCGCCCGATGCGGGTGAGGACCACGCTCAGCGAGGCCGACCCGCGCAGCTTGAGCTTGGGCCGCAGGACGGCCGGGTCCACGTCGACCCCTCGAACCAGGATCTCCGCAACTCCGCAGTCGAGGCGCGCCAACTCCTGACGCAGCGCCTTCTCCGTGTACTTGAGCTGCTCGAGGACGCGGAATCCGCGCACGCCCGCGGGCACGGTGTCGCCGGTGAGGTAGGCGATCCGCGGATCCAGCTGCCACAGGCCGTGCCGGGCCGCGTAGTGCCGCACCAGACCGGCGCGGACCACCGCCCCGTCCGGGTCGACGATCCACCGACCCGGTTCGCGCTCGGGCAGGTCGTCGGGCTCGGCGTCGGTCAGCTCCCAGCCGCCGCCGTCGGAGCGCAGCACGGTCGCGCGGCGGCGGACCCCCGGTCCCGCGAGACCCGGCGACCACAGGCACGCCTCACGGACGCCGCCGTCGAGCGAGACGACCTCGACCTCGCCGTCCCAGTCCAGCGCGTCGTAGTCGAGGCCGGGGGCGCACTTCACCGACAGGTCACGGCCGCGGTAGGCGTCGAGCAGGTCCGGCAGGGGCGGCTGCAACGCGGCCGGGTCGTGCCGGCGCTTGCCGCCCGACCGCCGAGCCGGGTCGGCGAGGACGACGGTGTCCCGGGTGCACGGGATCAGCGCGTCGGCACGAATCACCGTGGCGCCGGGCGCGTTCCGGGCCGCCATCGCCAACCGGACCGGGTCGAGGTCGCTGCCGACCACCACGTCCGCGACGCCGGTCAGCGCGAACAGTTCGGCTCCGATCGAGCAGGTCACGTCGTGCACGGCGCGACCCGCGACCCGCCGAGCCCGGTGCCGGGCCACCACTGTCGGCGTGGCCTGCTGGAGCGCGTCGTCGGTGAGCAGCCAGTCGCCCGAACCGTCGAGCTTCGCGGCGGCGCGGCGGCGCAGCAGCACCGTCTCGACCAGGGCTGCCGTCCGGTCGCCGAAACGGGCACGCACCCGGCCGATGTCGGCCAGGTGCGTGCGCGCGGAGAGTTCGAGCCGGTCCACCTCGGCGAGGTCGTCGGCGGCGGAGCTCAGGTACCGGACGTCCTCCCGGGTGAACTCGTATCCCACTACTTCGGTTCGGGCTTCACGCCGGTGATCATCACGTTGTAGAAGAAGCCACGCGGGACAACGTGCTTGAGGACCTTCTCGTCCACCCAGCTCAGCGTCTTCCAGCCGTTGAAGGCGAACTTGCCCCAGCCCCAGCCCAGCTTCTCCGGCGGCACGGCGGCCTCGAAGGTGCGCACGGGCCAGCCGAGCAGCGCTGCCGCGAACTCCTCGGTGGCGGCGTGCACCTGGGTCGCACCCGCCGACTTGGCCATGTTCTCCAGGTCGGTCGGGTCGAAGGTGTGCAGGTCCACGACGGCCTCGAGCGCGGCGGCCCGGGAGGACTCGTCGAGCTCTGCCTGCGGGCGACGCCAGTCGGCCAGGAACGGCAGCTTGGTGACCCGGGTGGTGGTCTCCCAGGTGATCCGACCGAGCCAGCGGGCGTAGAAGTTGCCGACGGTGGTCGGCTCGCCGGCGAAGACGAACCGGCCGCCCGGCTTGAGCACCCGCAGCACCTCGCGCAGCGACTGCTCGACGTCCGGGATGTGGTGCAGGACCGCGTGACCGACGACCAGGTCGAAGGTGTCGTCCTCGTACGGGATGGTCTCCGCGTCGGCGACCCGACCGTCCACCGGCAGCCCCAGGCCCTCCGCGTTGCGCAGCGCCACCTTGACCATGCCGGGCGACAGGTCGGTCACCGAACCCGTCTTCGCGACGCCGCCCTGCATCAGGTTGAGCAGGAAGAAGCCGGTGCCGCAGCCCAGTTCGAGCGCGCGCTCGTAGGGCAACGGCTGGTCGCCGGCCACCGCGTCGAAGCGGCCGCGGGCGTAGTCGATGCAGCGCTCGTCGTACGAGATGGACCACTTCTCGTCGTACGTCTCGGCTTCCCAGTCGTGGTAGAGGACCTGGGCGAGCTTGGTGTCCTTGAGCGCGGCTTCGACCTCTTCGGCCGTGGCGTGCGGGTTCGGCGCGGGATCGATCCCGTCCTTCGGGCTTGCAGTCATGGGTGAGAGCCTACTAGGTGGTAAGGAGTGTGAACAGGTTCTAGTTTCGCACGGAACTCAGGGCCGCTACTTGCCCGTGAACTGCGCCTTACCCGGGCCGTTGGCGACGAAGGACTCCATGCCGATCTTCCGGTCGTCGGTCGCGAACAGCTGCGCGAACTGCTGGGCCTCGATCTTCAGACCCGTGCCCAGATCGGTGTCGAGGCCCTGATCGATGGCGGCCTTCGCGGCGGCCAGCGCACGGCTCGCGGCGCCGGTGAACTGCGAGGCCCACTTCCGGGCCGCGTTGTACACCTCGTCCGGGGCGACCATCTCGTCGATCAGACCGATCGCCAGGGCCTCCTCGGCGCCGACGAACCGCCCCGTGAACACCATGTCCTTGGCCTTGCTCGGGCCGATCAGCCGGGCCAGTCGCTGGGTGCCGCCGCCGCCGGGGATCACGCCGAGCAGCACCTCGGGGACACCGACCTTCGCGTTGTCGCCGGCGATTCGCCGGTCCGCGCCGAGCGCGATCTCGAGGCCGCCGCCGAGGGCGTACCCGGTGATCGCGGCGACCGTCGGCTTGGGGATCTCGGAGATGCAGCCGAGCGCCGACTGCAGTTCGCCCGCGATCGGAGCCATTTCGGCGAAGGACATCTCCGCCATCTCCTTGATGTCCGCACCAGCCGCGAACACCTTCTCGCCGCCGTAGACGACGACGGCCTTGACCTCCGAGTTGACGGTCGCCTCGCGGGCCGCGGCCCGGAGCTCCTCCTGCAACTGTCGGTTCAGGGCGTTCATCGGCGGACGGGCCAACCGGATCGTGCCGATGCCGTCGGATACCTCGAGAGTCACAAACTCAGCCATGCGCGAAGGCTACCGCTTGCCCCAGGGGTGCGCCCCGGCGGCGTAGTACGGCTCCTGGCCGGGGAACCGCACCCGCCACGAGCCGTCGTCCTCCTGATACAGCGTCGGAAGGATCACCGGGATCTCCGGCTGCGCGGCGAGAATCTCTGCAACGCTTCCGTATTCGCCGATCGACCGCAGCTGGCTCCAGGTCGGCGGGAGCAGCATCGCGCGGCCCTCGATCCAGTCCGCGACGGCCTGCTCCGGGGTCTGCCAGGTGACCTCGGCTGCCTCCGAGGTCTCGCCGTCGGCGACCTGACCGGCGGGGGCCGCGGCCACGAAGAACCGGGTGTCGTAGCGCCTGCCCTCACCGATCGGGGTGATCCAATTCGCCCACGGCCGAAGCAGATCCGCGCGCAGCACCAGGTTCTCGCGCGCGAGGAACTCGCTGAACGAGAGCTCGCGTGCCTCCAACTGCTTGCGCGCCTGCGCATATCCGGCAGTGTCCGCGACGACGGTGTCCGCGGTCGGCCCGGCCAGCAGGACACCGCACTCCTCGAAGGTCTCCCGCACCGCCGCACAGACCAACGCCTTCGCCCGGCCCTCGTCGACACCGAAGCGCTCCGCCCACCACGAGACCGGCGGCCCGCTCCAGGCGACGGCGGCCTCGGCGTCCTGCGGGTCGACGCCGCCGCCGGGGAACACGGTCATCCCGCCGGCGAAGGCCATCCCGCCGACACGGCGGAGCAGGAACACCTCGGGTCCGGACGCGGAGTCACGCACCAGGATGACGGTGGAGGCGTCCTTCGGGGGAACTTCGGGATGTGCTTCGAATGTGGCCATGTGTCGGACGTTACAACCATCCCGAAGTGGGGTCAGCGGCGGTGCTGGCCGGGCAGTCGCGCCCGCCTGGCGAAGAACCGTCCGTCCACCCGGTCCAGGGCGATGGACTGACTGAACGCCTCGGTCAGGTTCTCCGCGGTGATCACGTCGTCGATCAGGCCCTGCGCGACCACCTGCCCCTCCTTGAGCAGCAGCGCGTGGGTGAAGCCCGGCGGGATCTCCTCGACGTGGTGGGTGATCAGCACGGTGGCCGGCGCATCCGGATCGGCCGCCAGGTCCGACAGTCGCGCGACGAGTTCCTCGCGGCCGCCGAGGTCCAGACCGGCGGCCGGCTCGTCGAGCAGCAGGAGTTCTGGATCGGTCATCAGGGCGCGCGCGATGAGCACCCGCTTACGTTCGCCCTCGGACAGGGTGCCGTAGGTGCGGTCCGCCAGGTGCTCGGCGCCGAGGCTCTCGAGCATCTCCACGGCGCGCGTGGTGTCCATCTCCTCGTACTGCTCGCGCCAGCGTCCGAGCACCGCGTAGCCGGCCGAGACGACGAGATCGCTGACGACCTCGTCGGCGGGCACCCGGTGCGCGAGCGCGGACGAGGACAGCCCGATCCGGGGTCGCAGTTCGCTGACGTCGACGCGTCCCAGCGTCTCGCCGAGCAGGTTCGCGTGACCGGAGGTCGGGTGCACCTCGGCGGCCGCGATCCGCAGCAGCGAGGTCTTGCCCGCGCCGTTGGGCCCGAGCACAACCCACCTCTCGTCGAGTTCCACCTTCCAGGTGACGGGACCGACCAGGGTGACACCGCCGCGGCGGATGAGCACGTCGTCGAAATCGATGAGCAGATCGGGATCAGGTTCGGGCACGGCAGCCATCCTCTCTCACCGGCGCCGCCCGCACACAACGGGAGCCGTCCGCGTGTCGGGCATGCCCGACCGCACTTGCGGGTCAGCGCGTCAGATCGTCCCAGAACTGCACCTCGAACTCGGCGACCCGGCCGAACGCCGCCCGCTGCGCCGGCGTGGGCTCGCCCGCACCCAGCAGCTCGCCGAGGTCGGCGACGTAGTCCGCGAACGGCGGCGCGCTCCAGTTGTCGATGAAGGAGCGGTACCGCGAGTCGGCGGCCGCGGCGCGCTCGCGGACGGTGGTCCACGCGTCGAGGTACGCCTTCTCCACGCCGTAGAGCACCGCCGAGGCGATCTCGTAGCCGTCGTGCAGGCTGGCGAGCATGAACGAGGTGTACGACGCGCAGCCGAGGCTGGGCCGGTACCCGTCCCGGTCGAGTCCCCGGGCGTCGAGTTCGTCGCGGAAGAGGCCGAGTTCCGGTGTGAGAGCGGCGATCCCACCTGCGAGGACGTCGCGGGACCGTTCGTCGGGTGCGAGGGTCAGCACGCCGGCGAGGAAACGGCGGAACTCCACCACGAACGCGTGGTCCTCGAGCAGCCAGCGGTCGAACGACTCGGCGGCGAGCGTGCCGTCGGCGGTGGCCAGGACGAAGGGGTGCTCGGCCAGGCGCCGCCAGCGCTCGGCCTCGCCGTCGACCAGTACGCGGGCCCGGCTCATCGCGCGTCCCAGAACGCGAGTTCGTGGCGCATCGCCGACATGAAGGCCGCCTCCGCGACCGCCGGGTCGGGGTCCGCCTCGTCGAGCATCGCCGCACACCGGTCGGCGAGCGCCGCGAATCCCGGATCCGCGTAGGTGTCCACCCAGCGGCGGTAGCGGGGATCGGCGGGCGGGTGCTCCGCGAGCGCGATACCGAGCTGCGAGTACCCCCACATGCACGGCAACAACGCCGCCAGCCCGCGACCGTAGTCGGACGCCGCGTCGAGCAGGAAGCCCGTGTAGGCCTCGCACTGCGGACTCTTGACCGCGGAGTCGAACCGCGCGCCAAAGGGTTCGGACAGCTCGCGGTGCAGGCTCAGCTCCTCGTGCAGGGTCGAGTGCGCGAGATCCACCAGGTAGCCGAGGTGACCGTCGGGCGCCTGCCAGGCCAGCCGCGTGAACACCCGGGTGTAGTCGAGCAGGTACAGGTAGTCCTGTTCGAGCCAGCTGCGGAACACCGCCGGGTCGAGGTCGCCGCGCGCGATCCCGGCCACGGTGGGATGCGCCAGCTGCTGCGCCAGCAGCGGCCGACCGAGCTCCTGCAGTCGTGTCGAGAGACTCACGCCCGCACCGCCTTTCGGGCACCGATGAGGCCGATCACCGCGGTCAGCACGCCGGCCACGATCAGCGAGGCCAGCGACGCCGACCAGCCGGCGGACGGAATCCCCAGCGAGGACTGCAGATTCGTCCACCATTGCGTCCATCCCGCACCGAATCCGGTGAAGTAGGTCGGCGTGACGAGCTGGTACACCACGAACCCGACCGCCCAGGGCACGAGCATCCCCCACCGCGAGGGCGCCGACTCGGACACGTCCCAGACACCCCGCTTGATCAGGTAGAACGAGACCAGGAAGGTCGCGGTCAGCGGCACGAACACGGCACCGATCAGGAACAGGAACGGCTCGTAGCTGTAGGCGTCCACGCTCAACGCGAGCAGGGTCGCGACGGCGCCCACCCCGACGACCAGGTACCGGCGGTCCAGCGAGGGCCGCAGGTTCTGCGCGCTGATCGCGGTGGAGTAGATGTTCGCGAACGCTTCGTCCATCTCGTCGGCGACCAGGATCAGCAGCGCGACACCGGCGAGCGGGAGCACGAGCAGACTGCCGATGATGTCGAATCCCGGTTCGAGGCCGAACGCCACGAAGGCCAGCACACCGAGCGCGAAGAACGCCACGGTCGCCCCGCCGTATCCGATCGTGGCGCCGAGGAACGCGGCCCGCGGGGAGCGGGAGTGCCTGGCATAGTCGGCGGCCAGCGGCACCCAGGAGATCGGCATCGCGATCACCAGATCCACGCTGGTCCAGAATCCGGAGAAGTTGCCGTCGGTGAGCGAGGGCAGGTCCCTCATCAGCACGTTCACCAGGAGGTACACCGTCGATCCGATCGCGGCCCACACGGCATACCTGGCGAGGATGTGCACGACCTTGAGCGGGCGCAACGCCATCAGCGTGGCGAGCACGCCCGCCACGAGCACGAACGGCCAGCGCTGCCACCCCGTCAGCCGGGCTGCGGCCTCCGCCATGACGAACACCTCGAAAGTCGCCCAGCCGACACACTGGACGAGGTTCAGCACCGTCGGCAGGGCGGACAGCTTGCTTCCGAGCAGCCCGCGCATCATCACCATTGCGGGGGCGCCGACGGATGCGCCGGCGGACGCGGTCAGACCGAGCAGCGTCGAACCGATCAGCGCGCCGACGACCACCGCGAGCAGGGTCGCCAGCAACGACTGTCCCTGCAGCACGGTGTAGGTCGCCGCGACCGGGAGCAGCAGCGAGATGCCGAGATTCCCCCACAGGCCGACCTGGGCTCCGAGACCCAGAGTGCGAGTGGGGTTCTCGTCGAGAGTGAAGGACGGCTCCGAGGACTCGACCGAAACCGAACCCGGGGACGACTCCCCGGGTTGTGAACGCACAACAGACATCGCGCTGCTCCCTACGCCGGAATGACCCGGATCAGGTGTGACGGTCGGAGCAGCCGTGCTCCCTCTCAGCCCTACGACGCCAGGGCTCCCGTGCTGGACGCGCTCACCTTAAGCCGATCCGCAGCTCTTTACCAAGCCCGCCCCCTGCCCGCGTCAGACGTGCGCGATCACCGTCGTCGACCCGGGCGCCACCTCGGTGAAGCCGGCGTCGCGCACCGCGACCGCCCGACCCGCCGCCAGCTCGCCGACGAGCGTCGACCACCGGTCGGGGTCGGCGTCACGCACCGCGCACCGGAAGCCGTCGCGGGCCCACAGCCAGGCCCGCTCGGCGGTCATCGCGCCCGCCAGGATCATGGCGGCGTGACCGACCTGCGCGGCGGCCTTGCCGACGGTCATGCCGAGCGAGCCGTCGACCCACAGCACGACCGTCCCGTCGTGTGGATCGTCGGGACGGTCGTGGTCGAGGTCGGTGCCGCCGATCTGCAGCTTGCGAATTCGGGGGTCGAGCGCACCGACCGGTCCCGGCACCAGGGCACGTGCCTGCGCCCCGCCGACGTCGGCGGTGACCCCGTCCACCGCCTGCGCGGCCAGCCATTGCGCACCCCGGGCCCGTCGCGCGACCTTGCGGATGCGCGCACCGGTCCAGGAACGGTAGTCGGCGCTCCACGGACCGGGCTCGCCGTCCTCGCCTGCACCGACCCGCTCGTCGAGGCAGAGCGCGACCGTCGCCGTCGCCGCGGCCGCCAGCAGGGCACTGCGGGCGGGCGGGGCGGCCTTGGGGATGTGCAGCACCAGGGGCATCGCGAGCACCAGCGACGGGTCCTCGGGATCCGGGCGGTCGCCGTAACCGGCGGCCAGCACCGCGTGGCGGGCCCGGAAACCGGCGTCTGGCCGGGTCTCCGGAACCCCTTGTGTCACAGTGGGACCCGACGTACCAGACCGTCCGCTGCGTCGGCCGCCTCGACCTCGTCCCGGGTCACGCCGAGCACGAAGAGGACCGCGTCGAGGAACGGGTGGGACAGGGCCGTGTCGGCGACCTCTCGCAGGGCGGGCTTCGCGTTGAACGCCACGCCGAGACCCGCGGCATTGAGCATGTCGATGTCGTTGGCGCCGTCGCCGACCGCGACGGTCTGCTCCATCGGCACTCCGACCTGGGCGGCGAACTTGCGCAGCGCCACCGCCTTCGCGGCCCGGTCGACGACCGCGCCGATCACACGGCCGGTGAGCTTGCCGTCCACCACCTCGAGCGTGTTCGCCTCGACGAAGTCCAACTCCAGGTCGTGCGCGAGCCCCTCGATGACCTGACGGAAACCCCCGGAGACGACCCCGCAGTGGAAGCCGAGCCGGCGCAGGGTGCGAATGGTGGTGCGGGCACCCGGGGTCAGCTCGAGGTCGCGGCCGACCTCGTCGATGACGGAGGCGTCGAGGCCGGCGAGCACGGCGACGCGCTGGTGCAGCGACTCGGCGAAGTCGATCTCCCCGCGCATCGCCGACTCGGTGACCGCACGGACCTCGTCCTCCTTACCCGCGCGGGCGGCGAGCATCTCGATGACCTCACCCTGCACGAGCGTGGAGTCCACGTCGAACACGATGAGCCGCTTGGCTCGCCGGGCCAGGCCCGCGAGCTCGATGGCGATGTCCACGCTCTCCTCGACCGCGACCTCCGCGAGGGCGGTGCGCAGGGCTCCGTTGGCGTCCGCTCCGCTGTCGGCGGCGGTCACCATCAGCTCGAGCCCGGTGAGCGGGTAGTCCGCGATGCCGCGGATGGAGTCGATGTTCGCGCCCTGCTTGGCCAGTTCGCGGGCGATCTGCCGCAGTGCGCGGGCGGTCACCGGGCTGCCGAGCACGACGACGGCGTGGGTGGACGGCGCGGGCTTGGCGCCGGCGTCGGACCCGATCTCGACGTCGACCGACATCCCGACGGTCGCCATCGCGTCCTCGAGGGCCTCCTGCAGGGCCTCCGGGTCCGACGGGCAGGACACCAGCACGCCGAGCGTGAGGCGCCCCCGGATCACCACCTGCTCGACGTCGAGCAGGCTCACACCGTGGCGCGCGAGCGCCGCGAGCAGAACCGAGGTGACGCCGGGACGGTCCGGTCCCGTGACCGTGACCAGGACCGTGGTGCCTGAACCCACCGAGAACTCCCTCCATCCCGCGAATGCCGCCGCGGGGTCGTGATCCATTGTGCCAACCACAGTATTTCCCAAACGCAAGGCCCCGCCCGAAGCTCGGGCGGGGCCTTGTGTGTGGTTGTGACTAGTGCGCGTCCTCGAGCACCTTCGCCGACTTGTCGCCGTGGCCGGGTCCGACGTGCGCCTCGGCGCGCATCCGCTCGACCATGTGCGGGTAGTGCAGCTCGAACGCCGGGCGCTCCGACCGGATCCGGGGCAGCTCGGTGAAGTTGTGCCGCGGCGGCGGGCAGGAGGTGGCCCACTCGAGCGAGTTGCCGTAACCCCACGGGTCGTCCACGGTGACGATCTCGCCGTAGCGGTAGCTCTTGAAGACGTTCCACAGGAACGGCAGCGTCGAGGCACCGAGGATGAACGCGCCGATCGTGGAGATGGTGTTCAGGGTGGTGAACCCGTCCGAGGGCAGGTAGTCGGCGTAGCGACGGGGCATGCCCTCGTTACCGAGCCAGTGCTGGACCAGGAACGTGGTGTGGAAGCCGATGAAGGTGGTCCAGAAGTGCCACTTCGCGAGGCGCTCGTCCATCAGGCGCCCGGTCATCTTCGGGAACCAGAAGTAGATGCCGGCGTAGGTCGCGAACACGATGGTGCCGAAGAGCACGTAGTGGAAGTGCGCGACGACGAAGTAGGTGTCGGTGACGTGGAAGTCGATCGGCGGGCTGGCGAGCAGCACGCCGGACAGGCCACCGAACAGGAAGGTGACGATGAAGCCGACGGAGAACAGCATCGGCGACTCGAAGGTCACCTGCCCCTTCCACATGGTGCCGATCCAGTTGAAGAACTTCACACCGGTCGGGACCGCGATGAGGAACGTCATGAAGGAGAAGAACGGCAGCAGCACCGCGCCGGTGGCGTACATGTGGTGCGCCCACACCGCGATCGACAGGGCGGCGATACCCAGCGTGGCGTAGACCAGACCGCTGTAGCCGAAGAGAGGCTTGCGGCTGAAGACCGGGAAGATCTCCGAGACGATGCCGAAGAACGGCAGCGCGATGATGTACACCTCGGGGTGACCGAAGAACCAGAACAGGTGCTGCCAGAGCAGGACTCCACCGTTGGCCGGGTCGAAGATGTGCGCGCCGAGGTGCCGGTCCACGAACACACCGAGCAGTGCCGCGGTGAGCAGCGGGAAGGCGAGCAGGATCAGGACGCTGGTCACCAGGATGTTCCAGGTGAAGATCGGCATCCGGAACATGGTCATGCCGGGGGCACGCAGGCAGATCACCGTGGTGATCATGTTGACGCCACCGAGGATGGTGCCGAGGCCGCTGACCGCGAGGCCCAGGATCCACAGGTCCGCGCCGACGCCGGGCGAGTGCACCGCGTCCGTGAGCGGGCTGTAGGCGGTCCAGCCGAAGTCGGCCGCGCCACCGGGGGTGATGAAGCCGGCGGTCGCGATGGTGGAACCGAACAGGTACAGCCAGTAGCTGAACGCGTTCAGCCGCGGGAACGCGACGTCGGGGGCGCCGATCTGCAGCGGCAGGATGTAGTTCGCGAAGCCGAACACGATCGGCGTCGCGTACATGAGCAGCATGATCGTGCCGTGCATGGTGAACAGCTGGTTGAACTGCTCGTTCGACAGGAACTGCATGCCCGGGACCGCGAGCTCCGTACGCATCAGCAGGGCCATCAGACCGCCGATGAGGAAGAACGCGAACGCGGTCACCATGTACATGATCCCAAGCACCTTGGGGTCTGTCGTGGTGACCATCTTGTAGATGTACGAGCCCTTGGGTCCCAGTCGCGCCGGGTAGGGCCGCTTGGCCGCTATCTCGGGGACTGGCTGGGGCGCTACGGCAGTCACTGATCCTCCTGAATGTGCCCTTGGTCGCTCCGCAGGCTCCGCTCTGGACATCCAGCCCCGGGGCAGCGAGGCGAACGTCCTCATGGCTTGCGCTCTGAGGAATCGTAGACCGTCGCCCCACGATCCGCGGAGTCGGTCCTACCCACTGTCGTACTTCGTGTCGCGTATCCCCGTCAGCCCATCTCTGACCAGGGAGTACGGGGACGTTCGATCGGCGTGCCGTCGACGACGAGGTCGAGTCGCTCTTGATAGAAGGCGACCAGGCCGGCTATCTGCGGGCAGTCCGGCAGCGGCCGTTCGTAGCTCCACGCGATGTCGGTTCCGGCGTCGCCGAACCCGTCGACGGAGTAGTACGACGCCTCGCCCTTGTAGGCGCAGTAGGTTCGGGTCGCGCTGGGCACCAGCGGAACGCCGACGTCCTCGCGCGGCAGGTAGAAGCGCGTCACCGGCAGCAGGGTCTCGAACACCACGGACGGTCGGTCCGACTCGGCGAGCACCAGGCCCTCGAGCTCCAGGCGAACCCTCCGCGAGGAGCGACGAACGTCGACCCGGTGGAAAGGATCGCGCGGGTGGCCGAGGATCGGCTCGTCCTCCTCCCACCAGTCGAACGCCTCGAAGTCCAGCAGCACCAGCCTGGACAGCACCTCGTCCGCGGGCCGGAACGCGGCACCCTGGTACACCTCGTCGTCGGTGGCGATGTCGAGCGCGGTTCCGTGGCAGGTGTGCGCGGCGAAACCGACACCAGGGCCGAGCGCCGGGCCGGTCTGCTCGTCCAGGAACACCGGCATCTGCCTGCCCTCACCGCCCGCGGCCGGGGACAGCGTGCCCTGCACGTCGCGGATCGGCACCGCGTAGACCGGGACCACCCGGCGGGGCTCCCACACCAGCACCGCGCCGAGGGAGTCGGCCACCACCCGGTCGCCACTGCGAGCGCGGATCCGCTTCCCGGTAGGCAGGTACCGAAGCTCGCCCAGGTCCTGCAACACCCTCTTGTGCATCGAGACGGCCATGCCCTCCATGGTGCGCGCCGCGGCCGCCGGAGGGCCACGAATCGGCACCGGAGTATTTGCTAAGGTTTCGCTTACCTAACTGACTCGGGAGCCGTCGTGGGGCGTTCGGGGTCGACCCGCACCGCGTCTAGTCTCGAATCGCCCATTCGTCAGGAGGATCCACCCATGCGCAAGACCGCGCTCATCCGCCGCCTCGCCCCAGCGGCCCTGCTCACGGCCTCGGCGGTGGTGCTCGCCGGCTGCGGCGGGTCCACCACCGACAACGCCGCGAGCAGCATCGTGCGCAGCACTACCAGCGTGGCGGGCGCGGGCGTGCTCGGCAATGCTCGGGCGACCGAGAATGTCTGCGGCCCAACCACTCCCGTCGATCCCGAGGGCGTCACCGGGACCGTCCGCAAGGTCGTGCACGCCGCAGGCGAGACCGAGGTTCCCGCCGACCCGCAGCGCATCGTCGTCCTCGACACGGACAAGCTCGACACCGTCTGCGCCCTCGGACTGCAGGACCGCCTGGTCGGCGCCGCGGTGACCGGTGCGGTCGGGTCGCAGCCGAAGTACCTGGGCCCCGAGATCGCCGGGCTGGAGCCGGTCGGCACCGTGCAGCAGCCCGACATCGAGAAGATCGCGACGCTGCACCCGGACCTGATCCTGGGCTCGAAGTTCCGCACCCCCGACCTCTACCAGCAGCTCAGCGCCATCGCCCCGACCACGTTCACCGAGAATGTGGGCACCACGTGGAAGGCGAACATGGCGCTCGACGGCACCGCACTCGGCCGCGGGGCCAGCGCTCGCCAGTCGCTCGACGCCTACCAGGCCGAGGCCGGCGAGACCGGGAAGTCACTGAACTCGTCGGAGACTCAGGCGTCGGTGGTGCGATTCATGCCCGGCGTCATCCGAATCTACGGACCGGACAGCTTCTCCGGCCAGGTGCTCGCCGATGCCGGCGTGCAGCGCCCGCCGTTCCAGCGCCTCGAGGGCGCCAAGGACCGCCGCTTCGCCGAGATCAGTGAGGAACAGCTGTCCAAGACCGAGGGCGACATCATCTACGTCAGCTTCTACGGCGACGAGGCCCAGGGGCAGGGCATGAAGGTGATGGAGGGCGGCATGTGGGAGAGCCTCGGCGCGGTCAAGGACAGGCGGGTGTTCAAGGTCGACGACGAGATCTGGATGACCGGCATCGGCGTCGTCGCCGCCCGCGGCATCCTCGACGACCTGAAGGCGTCCCTCAACGGCTACGCCAACTAGGGCATGTCTCCCCAATCTGACCAAGCCTGTGCGGCACCATATTCGGTGACCGATCCCCGGTGATCCCGCCGGACACGTTCATCGCGAGACAGCGCCCCCGCCCGGCCGTGGGCGCGTATCTTCCACCGCGTGACCACAGCAGAGTTTGCAGCACGCGCCCCGCACAGCCGACGATCCGTCCTTCGCGGGGCGGCCCTGAGCCTCGGAGCCATCGCCGCGGGATCCATCGTCGGACCGTTGGCCAACGCGCAGGTCGGGGCTGCACCGACGGCGCTGCGCGGTAAGACCGCGATCGTCGTCGGCAGTGGGTTCGGGGGCGCGGTCGCTGCACTGCGCCTTGGCCAGGCCGGTGTGCAGACCACGGTCCTCGAGCGCGGTCGTCGGTGGCCCATCGCTCCGGCTGGCGACACCTTCTGCACCATCAACGAACCGGACCGCCGGTCCGCCTGGTTCGCCGACCAGCCTCCGATCAACCCGCTGACCAAGTTCACGCACATCGACCGCTACCCGGGCCTCATCGACCGGGTCAAGGGGAACGGCATCGACGCGCTGTACGGGTCGGGGGTCGGCGGCGGCTCACTGGCGTTCGGCGCGTTCACCCCGCAGCCTCGGCGCAACGACTTCACCCGGGTCTTCCCCGCCCAGATCGACTACGACGAGCTGGATCGGACCTACTACCCGCGGGCTCGGAAGATGCTGGGCACCTCGCCGCTGCCGGCGGATCTGCTCGCTCATCCGAACTACCGGGGCGCGCGGGCCTGGCTGGACTACATCCAGGACTTCGGCGGCGAACCCGTCCTGCACGACTTCTGCGTGGACTGGGACGTCGTCCGCGGCGAGCTCGCGGGGCGCAGGCCCGCGTCCTACTCGATCGGCGAGGGCCCGTACGGCAGCAACTCCGGCGCCAAGAACAGCGTCGACCACAACTACCTGCCTGCCGCCGAGGCCACCGGAAACGTGACCATCCTGCCGTTGCACGAGGTGGTCGAGATCCGCGAGGTGTCCGGGCAGGACCGCTTCGAGGTGTCGGCCAAGCGGATCGACGAGGCCGGCGCCGTGCTCGAACACAAGACGTTCGTCGCCGACTTCGTGTTCATGGCCGCCGGCTCGTTCTACACCAGCTCGCTGTTGGCCACCGCCAAGGCGAAGGGCACCCTGACCAGGCTGAACGACAAGGTCGGCAAGGGATACGGCAACAACGGCGATTTCCTGATGTCGCGAGTCCTGTTGCGCCGCGACTGCGGTGCCAGGCAGGGCGGACCGGGCGTCGCCGTTATGTACGACGACGACAACCCGGACGGGCCGGTCTCCATCTCCTGGGAGGCCTCGCCGTTCCCGGACGTCGCCGGTGGCGGCACCATGGCCAACCTGATCCAGGTGATCACCGACGAACGCGGCAGCGTCGACTACAACCCGGCGACGGGCCGCGCCGAACTCAACTACCCGTTCGGCGAGGCGAACAGTGACGTCGACGCGCGTGGTAGGAATTTCGCCGGCCGCTTCCACGAGCGCACCGAGACTCGGCTGGGTTCGCCCGCGACCGGGATACCGGTCTACACAAGGCTGAGCGACTTCGGCTCGGGCTGCACCTGGCACGGACTCGGCGGCGCGGTGATGGGGCAGGCTTGCGACTTCGAGGGCAAGGTCGAGGGGTACTCGAACCTCTTCGTCGTCGACGGCGCCCTCCTGCCCGGGTCGACGGCGCTGGTCAACCCGGCGCTGACGATCACCGCAGTGGCCGAACGTTGCCTGGACCGCTTCGTGCAGTCCCGATCGTGACGCGCCACCGATTCGACAGCGTCGAGGGCCGCACCACACCAAGTGGGAACCAGGGCATGTCTCCCTGATCTGACCAAGCCTGTGCGGCACCATATTCGGTATGGCGCCGCACGAATGTGATCAGCGACGAACAGTGGGCGATCGTCTGACCCCTGTTGCCGTCCTCGGACGGCAACAGGGGTCACCCCCGAGGGCACGTTCCCGTTCGCCGAGACGTCCGACGGCAACATGGTCGGCACCGACGCGATGACCCGAATCCAGTTCGCGCAGTTGGACACACCGGCGAAGGCGGGGACCTCCGACTTCACCGACGTGCCCGCCCGGTTCGCGGCGCCGCTGCAGCTGAGCGTGCTGTTGCCGTACTCGGGCCAGCAGGCGGCCCCGGTCAGCTTCCGGTACTGATGCCGGTCCCCGATTTCGTCGCGGCTCTGCGTGCGCACGTCGGACACGCCCCGTTGTGGCTGTCCGGCGTCAGTGCGGTCGTCGTCGACGATTCCGGCCGAATCCTGCTGACCCGCAGGGCCGACAGCGGACTGTGGGCGGTGGTCTCCGGCATCCTCGAACCCGGCGAGGAACCGGGACCGGCGGCGCTGCGGGAGATCCGGGAGGAGACCGGCGTCGTGGCGGAGCTGGTCCGCATCACCAGCGTCGACACCGCGGGTCCGATCACATACCCGAACGGCGACGTCGCCAGCTATCTCGACGTGTGCTTCCTCGCTCGCGCACTGTCGGGCGATCCGTACGCCGCCGACGAGGAGAACCTCGAGGTCGCCTGGTTCGCGCCGGACGAGCTGCCGGCGGAACTGACCGACAGCTCGTCGCGCCGCATCGAGAAGGCCCTGCGGGGCGAGAGCGAGGCTTGGTTCATCCGCCGGCCAACTCCCACAGGCCCATGATGTTGCCCTCGGTGTCCTTGAAGTACGCCGCGAAACCCATCTCGCCGACCGGCTGCTTGGCCTGAATCGTCTGGCCGCCAAGCGACTCGATCTTCGCCAGTGCGGCGTCGATGTCGGCGACGTCGACGGTGATCACCGGACCCTGCGGCGAGTCCGCACTGCGCTCGAACATGCCACCGCCGATGTAGCCGGGTTCGGCGGGCATCCCCGACTCCGCGGCCGGCCCGGTCGAGACGATCGTGTAGTCCATCTCGGGCATCTCGACGACGTTCCAGCCGAATGCCTGCTGGTAGAACTCCCGGGCGCGGGCCCCGTCGCCGAACGGGACCTCGAAGTGCACAACCTTGCCGCTCATAGTCTCTCCTCACCAGAAGTGAAACTTCGGACGATGCCGACGCTAGCCCCACCCATCGGTACCCACAACGCCCGAATGTCGCATTGGTTCAGCTGAAGTGAACCAATGCGACATTCGGGCGGTCGCGCGTGTGGTGCAGCGGAGCGGGTCGGTCAGAAGTCCCAGTCCTCGTCCTCGGTGTTGACGGCCTTGCCGATCACGTAGCTCGAGCCCGACCCCGAGAAGAAGTCGTGGTTCTCGTCCGCGTTCGGCGACAGCGCCGACAGGATCGCCGGGTTCACGTCGGTCTCGTCCTTCGGGAACAGCCCCTCGTAGCCGAGGTTCATCAGCGCCTTGTTGGCGTTGTACCGCAGGAACTTCTTGACGTCCTCGGTGAGCCCGACCTCGTCGTAGAGGTCCTGGGTGTACTCGACCTCGTTGTCGTAGAGCTCGAAGAGCAGCTCGAAGGTGTAGTCCTTGAGCTCCTCGCGCTCGGCCTGGGTGAGCTGCTCGAGGCCCTTCTGGTACTTGTAGCCGATGTAGTACCCGTGCACCGCCTCGTCGCGGATGATCAGCCGGATCAGGTCCGCGGTGTTGGTGAGCTTGGCGCGCGAGGACCAGTACATCGGCAGGTAGAAGCCGGAGTAGAACAGGAACGACTCGAGCAGCGTCGAGGCGACCTTCCGCTTGAGCGGCGAGTCACCGTTGTAGTACTCGAGCACGATCTCGGCCTTGCGCTGGAGGTTCGGGTTCTCCTCCGACCAGCGGAACGCGTCGTCGATGTCGCGGGTGCTGCACAGCGTCGAGAAGATCGAGCTGTAGCTCTTGGCGTGCACCGACTCCATGAACGCGATGTTGGTGTACACCGCCTCCTCGTGCGGGGTCAGTGCGTCCGGGATGAGGCTGACGGCGCCGACGGTGCCCTGGATCGTGTCGAGCAGCGTCAGGCCGGTGAACACCCGCATGGTGAGCTGCTTCTCGTTGGCGGTCAGCGTGTTCCAGGACGGGATGTCGTTGGACACCGGGACCTTCTCCGGCAGCCAGAAGTTGCCGGTGAGGCGGTCCCAGACCTCCGCGTCCTTCTCGTCGGGGACGCGGTTCCAGTTGATCGCCGACACGCGATCAATCAGCTTGATCTTCTGGCTCACGATTTCCTCACTCCATTCGAACGAACGACCACCGGCGCTACAGCATGCACGAGACGCAGCCCTCGACCTCGGTGCCCTCCAGCGCCATCTGACGGAGCCGGATGTAGTACAGCGTCTTGATGCCCTTGCGCCACGCGTAGATCTGCGCCTTGTTGATGTCGCGGGTGGTGGCGGTGTCCTTGAAGAACAGCGTCAACGACAGGCCCTGGTCGACGTGCTGGGTCGCCGCCGCGTAGGTGTCGATGATCTTCTCGTACCCGATCTCGTAGGCATCCTGGTAGTACTCCAGGTTGTCGTTGGTCAGGTAGGGCGCCGGGTAGTAGACGCGGCCGATCTTGCCTTCCTTGCGGATCTCGATCTTCGACGCCACCGGGTGGATGGAGCTGGTGGAGTTGTTGATGTACGAGATCGAACCGGTCGGCGGGACGGCCTGCAGGTTCTGGTTGTAGATGCCGTGCCGCTGCACCGACGCCTTCAGCTCGCGCCAGTCGTCCTGGGTGGGGATGTGCACGCCCGCGTCGGCGAACAGCTGCCGCACGCGCTCGGTCGCCGGCTCCCACACCCGGTCGGTGTACTTGTCGAAGTACTCGCCCGAGGCGTACTGGGACTCCGGGAACCCGGCGAAGTACGTGCCGCGATCCTTCGCGATCTCGTTCGAGGCCCGGATCGCGTGGAACACCACCGTGTAGAAGTAGATGTTCGTGAAGTCGATGCCCTCGTCGGAGCCGTAGTGGATCCGCTCGCGGGCCAGGTAGCCGTGCAGGTTCATCTGCCCGAGACCGATGGCGTGACCCTCGTCGTTCGCCCTCCGGATCGACGGGACGGAGTCGATGGAGGTCTGGTCGGCGACCGCGGTCAGCGCACGGATCGACGTCTCGATGGTCTGCGCGAAGTCCGGCGAGTCCATCGTCTTGGCGATGTTCAGCGAACCGAGGTTGCAGGAGATGTCCTTGCCGATGTGGCTGTAGGACAGGTCGTCGTTGAAGGTCGACGGCGTGGAGACCTGCAGGATCTCCGAGCACAGGTTCGAGTGGGTGACCTTGCCCGCGATCGGGTTCGCCCGGTTCACGGTGTCCTCGTACATGATGTACGGGTAGCCGGACTCGAACTGCAGCTCGGCGACCGTCTGGAAGAACTCGCGCGCCTTGATCTTCGACTTGCGGATCCGCTTGTCGTCGACCATCTCGTAGTACTTCTCGGTGACGTTGATGTCCGCGAACGGCACCCCGTAGATGCGCTCGACGTCGTACGGCGAGAAGAGGTACATGTCCTCGTTCTTCTTCGCCAGCTCGAACGTGATGTCCGGGATGACCACGCCGAGGGACAGCGTCTTGATGCGGATCTTCTCGTCCGCGTTCTCGCGCTTGGTGTCGAGGAAGCGGTAGATGTCCGGGTGGTGCGCGTGCAGGTACACCGCGCCCGCGCCCTGGCGCGCACCGAGCTGGTTCGCGTACGAGAACGAGTCTTCGAGCAGCTTCATGATCGGGATGACGCCCGAGCTCTGGTTCTCGATCTTCTTGATCGGGGCACCGTGCTCGCGAACGTTGCTGAGCAGCAACGCAACTCCGCCGCCGCGCTTGGACAGCTGCAGCGCCGAGTTGATGGAGCGGCCGATCGACTCCATGTTGTCCTCGATGCGCAGCAGGAAGCAGGAGACGGGCTCGCCGCGCTGCTTCTTGCCGGAGTTGAGGAACGTCGGGGTGGCCGGCTGGAAGCGGCCGGAGATGATCTCGTCGACGAGCCGCTCCGCGAGGCTCTCGTCGCCGGCGGCGAGGGTCAGCGCGACCATGCAGACGCGATCCTCGAATCGCTCGAGGTAGCGCTTCCCGTCGAAGGTCTTGAGCGTGTACGAGGTGTAGTACTTGAACGCGCCGAGGAACGTCGGGAAGCGGAACTTGTGCGCGTACGCGCGGTCGATCAGGTCCTTGACGAAGTTACGGGTGTACTGATCGAGAACCTCGCGCTCGTAGTAGTTCTCCTTGATCAGGTAGTCCAGCTTCTCGTCCTGGTTGTGGAAGAAGACGGTGTTCTGGTTGACGTGCTGGAGAAAGTACTGGTGCGCCGCCTCGCGGTCCTTGTCGAACTGGATCTCGCCGTTCGGGCCGTACAGGTTGAGCATCGCGTTCAAGGCGTGGTAGTCGAGCTCCCCCGCGGACGCGTCGGGTCGTGCCGCAGCGCGCTCTACACTCCCAGCCGGGGCTGTGTCTGTGATTGTCGGTGCCACTGTTCACTCTCCATGAATTGTTCGAGCCCGTCTCGGACGGCCACTACGTCTTCGGCGGTTCCCATGAGTTCGAAGCGGTACAGGTACGGGACCTGACACTTCTGTGAAATCACGTTTCCGGCATAGCAGTACGACTCGCCGAAGTTCGTATTGCCGGCAGCGATCACTCCGCGAATGAGGGAGCGATTGTGCTTGTTGTTGAGGAATCTGATGACCTGCCTGGGCACGTAGCTCGTGTCGCGTCCGGTCACTGTCGTCCCACCCCCGTAGGTGGGCAGGATCAGGACGTACGGTTCGTCGACCTCGAACGTGCCCTCGCGGTCGTGGAGCGGAATGCGGGTCGCAGGCAGGCCGAGCCTCTCAACGAAGCGGTGCGTGTTCTCCGACGCGCTGGAGAAGTAGACCAGCGATGTCACAGCCGATCATCTCCGCACGGTCTTCAGGCGGCGGCCGCGGCGAGCGACTTGATCCGGTCCGGACGGAAACCCGACCAGTGATCGTCACCTGCCACCACGACGGGGGCCTGCAGGTAGCCGAGCGCCATCACGTAGTCGCGGGCCTCCGCGTCCTCGGTGATGTCGACGACGGAGTACTCGATACCAGCCTTGTCGAGCGCCTTGTAGGTCGCATTGCACTGAACGCACGCCGGCTTGGTGTAGACGGTGATGCTCATCTAAGTCCCTCTCTCCCCTGGCTTACGGAACCGATCAGAGAACTGTGTCGCTCGGTACTGCGGGTAACTCGGTACTGCCTCAACACGGTGAAACGGCCTCGCTGTCGTTTCGGGCTTCCCCGCCCGACTCGACTCGCTGGTTAACCAGCGAAATCTTGACGAAACTGTGATGTCTATCTCACCTACTGGAACAGCGCTCTGGCCTGCAGTTCTCGACCGTTCCGGCTCTGCCCTCTCGGTGTTCTAGACACTACACCTAGTGTCCGACATATCCATAAGGCGCGAGATGTTGTGAACCACAAAGCTGGAATTCCCAGGTCGTAAGCCCCCGACCGGGTCGCAATCACCCCCACCTCGGCGTGTCGCAGCTCACATTTCGGCCGCTCGGCGGCCGGGCCCGGCGACATGTGCTGTCGAGCCAGCAAACACCTATGGTGGGGCGGTGCCGACCCCCGACGAACCACAGTTTCGCGCCCACGTGGCCTCGACCGGCCTGCTGTCCCCGAGCCTGCGCCGGATCCGATTCGCGGGTGCCGGGCTGTCCGACTTCTCGTCCAGCGGCGACCCCGACGAGCGGGTGCTGATCGAGCTCGACGGCCACCGGCGCAGCTACACCGTCCGGTACTGGGACGCCGCCACCGGCACCCTCGACGTCGACTTCGCGATCCACGCCGGCGGGGCCGCCGCGGCCTGGGCCCGCACGGCGACCGTCGGGTCACCGGTCCTGCTCTCCCGCGCCAAGGGCTGGTATCACCCGCCCGCGGACGCACACTGGCAGCTGCTGCTCGCCGACCTGAGCGCGCTGCCCGCCGCGGCCCGCATCGTCGAGAACCTGACGCCCGGCACGGCGGTGCACGTGATCGCCGAGGTCCCCGACGCCGGCGACGAGCAGCGCTGGGCCACGGCGGCCGACCTGACCGTCACCTGGCTGCACGGCACCGGCAACGGGTGCGGTCCCAGCGCACTGCCCGGCCACCTGGCCGCCCTTCCGCTGCCGCCCGGACGCGGGTACGTCTGGTCGGCGGGCGAGAGCGGGGCCTCCCGCGCGATCCGCGCGCACCTGCGCCGCGAGCTCGGTTGGGGCGCCGACCGGTTCGACGTGATGGGCTACTGGCAGGCCGACAAGGAACGCTGGCTGGCCCGTTACCGCGAGGTCGAGTCGCGGATCGAGGAGCTCGCGGCCCGGGAGCTGTCGTCCGGCAAGAGCTTCGACGAAGTGCGGGACGCGGTGGACGCGGCGCTCGACGAGGCCGGGCTCTGACGGCACCCGCCGGACACGACGGTGCCCGCCGGATCCCGGGTTCGACACCGGATCCGACGGGCACCTGCGTTTCGACGTCGACCGTCAGTCGAGTTCGGGCGAGACCTGCCTGCCCGCCGGGGCGGCGTGCCGGCCCGACGGCGCGTCGGCCGCGGCCAACCGGTCCTCGATCTCGTCGACCTCCGCGATCAGTTCGCTGTCGACGACGGCGCCGGAGACCGAGGCCACCTCGGCGGCGCCCTGCGCCGCGCGCTCGGCGTCGAGTTGCTGCATCGCGCTCTTGTCCTTGAGCGCGACCTCCCGGATGAAGGCGATCGCGATCAGGCTGAGTGCGGCCAGGATGCCGGAGATCAGGAACACCCGGCCGGTCGCGTCGCCGTAGGCGGCACGCACGATGGTGCCGATCTGCTCGGGCAGTTCCTTGAGGTTCGACAGCCCGGCACCGGAACCGCTCGACTGACTCATGTCCACGCCCGCCGCGGTCAGGCCCTCCGTGGTCAGCTCCGTGACGTGCGAGGACAACACCGCACCGAGCACCGAGACGCCCGCCGCGCCGCCGAGCGACCGGAAGAACGCGACGGTCGCGCTGGCCGAACCCAGGTCGGACGGTGCGACGTTGTTCTGCACCGGCAGCACCAGGTTCTGCATGGTCATGCCCATGCCCGTGCCGAGCACGAACAGGTAGATACCGATGAGCACCATGCTGGTCGCGTGGTCCGTCGTCGAGAGCAGCAGGAAGCCGGTCGCCATGCCGATCGCACCGATCACGAGGAAGCGCTTCCACTTGCCGTACTTGGTGATCAGCGAGCCCGAGACCGTCGACGAGATCATCGAGCCGAACACCATCGGCAGGGTGAGCAGGCCGGCGGCGGTCGGCGAGTAGCCACGGGCGATCTGGAAGTACTGGCCGAGGAAGACCGCGCCACCGAACATGGCGACGCCGACGGCGATACTGGCGAGGGTGGCCAAGGTCATGGTGCGGTCGCGGAAGAGCCGCAGTGGCACGACGGGGTCCTTGGCCTTGGTCTCGGCGAAGATCGCCAGGCCGAGCAGCACGACTCCCGTCGCGACCAGCTCGTAGGACGTGGCCGATCCCCAGGCGAAGTTCTTGCCCGCCAACGTGACCCAGATGAGAATCACGCTCACCCCCGCGGCGATGAGGGTGGCACCGACGTAGTCGACCTTCACGTCACGCTTGACCACGGGCAGGTTCAGGGTGCGCCCGATGACGATCAGCGCGATCACTGCCAGCGGCGCCCCGACGAAGAAGCACCACCGCCAGCCGAGCCAGCTGGTGTCGACGATGACGCCGCCGATGAGGGGGCCGGCGACGGTCGCGATGGACATGACCGCGGCCATCGGACCCTGGTACCGGCCACGTTCGCGGGGGCTGAACATCGCGGCGATGACGATGACGACCAGCGCCTGCAGGCCGCCGAGCCCGAGGCCCTGCACCGCGCGGAAGCCGATCAACATTCCGACGGAGGTCGACAGCCCGGCCAGGACCGAGCCGACGGTGAACACCAGCAGCGCGAGCTGCACCAGGATCTTCTTGTTCACCAGGTCGGCGAACTTGCCCCAGATGGGGGTGGTCGCGGTCGAGGCGAGCAGGGTCGCGGTGACCACCCAGGTGTACTGGTCCTGGGTGCCGTGCAGATCCGTGATGATCGTGGGCAGCGCGTTGGAGACGATCGTCGACGACAGGAACGCGACGAACATGCCCAGTAGCAGGCCGACGAGCGCCTCGATGCGCTGCTTGTGCGTCATCGGGCCGGGGCCCTCCGACGCTGAAGTATTGGGCGGAATGTCCTGGGACACGGGTGAACTCATGCGGTGTTACTCCTAGAGAACGGAAGCCGGCAGCGGGGCGGATTCGGCGTCGAGCGCGGAATGCAGGCGGTCGAGCCGACCGACGAGGTCGGCGACCTCCTCCTCGCTCCAGTCGGCGATCGCCGTGCGCAAACGGTCGAGTTGGGCTTCGCGATGGATTCGCAGGGCTTCGGCCCCCGACTCGGTGAGCGAGAGCAGTGTCGCCCGCCCGTCGACCGGGTCGGGCATGCGCCGAACGTAGCCGAGCGATTCGGCGTGGGAGACCTGGCGACTGAGTGCGGACTGCGTGACCCGCAACTCCTCCGCCAGCGCACTCGGCCGGTGCCCCTGCGAGCACTCGACGTGCCCGAGCAGCGCCCCGAGCGGCGGCGGCAGCATGCCCAGATGCTGCGACCGCGCGGACACCCGGCGAGACTGTCGAACCAGTCCCCGCAGGGTGTCGATCAGATTCGCCGCGGTTTCCGGACTGACCATCTCACCCTCCATTAGTTGATACCTGCAACCATAACTCAATTGATTGCATGTAGCAACTATCGATATGGGGGTGGTCAGTCCGGGTCGACGGCGGTGCCGAGGCGGCGCAGCAGCGAAGTCAGGGTCCGCAGGTCGTCCGGATCCCACTGGGACAGGTCCCGGCGCCAGGCCGCGACGGCCTCCGCTCGCTGGGCGGTCAACAGGCTCCGCCCCTCCTCGGTCAATGCCACGAGCCGGGCGCGGGCGTCGTCCGGGTCGGGGATGCGCAGCGCGAGACCGAGCCGGCTCAGCGCGTCGATCTGCCTGGTCAGCGTCGACTTCTCGACGACGAGTTCGGTGAGCAGGGTCGACATCGGCACGGCCGCGTCCTGCCGCGTGAGCAGCATCAGCAAGGGGTAGCAGGCGGGGTCGAGCTTGGGATGGATCCGGTGCGCGCGCTCACGGGTGCGGATCGTGCCGCGCCGCCACATGTCCACCAACTCGGCTTCGAGGTCGGCAATCGGATCGGTTGTCACTACGCGCAATCCCTTCGCTCGGCGTGCGCGAGTCATCAAACCAGGTCGCGGCGCGACGTGCGTCACGGCGGGCGGCTTCCCGCCCGCCGTGACGAGGATCAGCGGGTGCCGCTGATCCCACCGTCCACCGGGATCACGGTGCCGGTGAGGTAGGCACCCGCAGGCGAGGACAGGAAGATCGCGACGCCGGCGATGTCCTCGGCTCGACCGACCCGGCCGAGCGGGACCCGGGCCTCCATCGCACTGCGCAGCTCGGGATCGTCGAGCACGAACGCCGTCATCTTCGTCGGGAACGGTCCCGGCGCAATGGCATTGACCGTGATGTGGTCCGGCGCCAGGGTGGCCGCCACTTTGCGGGTGAGCATGTGCACCGCGGCCTTGCTCGCACCGTACGAGTAGTTCTCGCTCCCGGACACGACCAGCCCGTCGATCGACCCGATGTTGACCACCCGGGCCGGGTCGTCGGCGGTCGCCGCGGCACGCAACTGCGGCAACAGCTTCTGCGTCAACGCGAACACGGCCTTGACGTTCACGTCGAAGATCTTGTCGAATCCCGACCCCGGAAATTCGTCGATCGACGCGCCCCAGGTGGCCCCGGCGTTGTTGACGAGGACGTCGAGCTTCGGCGCGAACTCTGCGACTCGCTCGGCCAGGCTCGCGACGCCGTCGTCGGTGGACAGGTCCGCGGGCATCGCGACGCAGGTGCCGAGCGCCGAGAGTTCCTCGGCCGCAACCGCGCACGCATCGGCCTTCCGGGAGCGGACGATCACCGTGGCCCCCGCCTCGACGAAGCCGCGGGCGATCATCAGGCCGATGCCACGCGAGCCGCCGGTGACCAGCACCGTCTTGCCCGCGACGTCGAACAGTCCGGCCGTCATGCGATCCCGAACACGACGCGGCCGACGGTGCTGCCGTCGCCGAGCCTGCCGACGCCGTCCGCGACGTCGGCGAGGCCGAGCCGCTCACTGATCAGCGGCTTGACCGCACCCTCCGCGGCGAGCCTGGTCAGCTCGACGTGGCAGTCGTCGATGGCCTGTTGGTTGTACGCCTTGTACAGACCCCAGTGCAGCCCGATGATCGAATAGTTCTTGATCAGGGCATGATTGAGCGCCGGCTGCGGAATCGTGCCACTCGCGAATCCGATGACGACGATCCGTCCCTCGAACGCGATGCACTTGGTGGATCCGGCGTAGGCGTCGCCGCCGACCGGATCGAACACCACGTCGGCGCCCTTGCCGCCGGTGAACTCCTTGACCACGGACACGAAGTCCTCGGCGCGGCGGTCGATCACCAGGTCCGCGCCCAGCGCGCGGGCGTACTCCGCCTTCTCCGGACCGCCGACCACACCGATCACGGTGGCGCCGGCGGCCTTGCCGAGCTGCACCGCCGCGCTGCCCACCCCACCCGCGGCGGCGTGCACCAGCAGCACCTCCCCCGGTTGGATCCGGGTGCGGCGGTGCAGCGCGAACCACGCCGTCTGGTAACCGATGCTCAGCGCCGACGCCTCGGCGTCGTCGAGGGCCTCGGGCGCGGGAAAGGCGTTGGCCTCCTCCAGCACCGCGTAATCGGCGAATCCGCCGCCGGGCAGGCTGGGGTTGCCGATCACCCGGTCGCCGACGGCAAACGCGGTGACCGCATCACCGACGGCCACGACCTCGCCGCACAGCTCGACACCGGGAGTGAACGGCAGCGGCGGCTTGATCTGGTACTCGCCGCGGCACAGCAGCACGTCCGGGAAGTTCGCCGGCGCCGCGAGGACCCTGACCACCAGCTGACCCGACGACGCGGTCGGATCGTCGACGTCCTCGAGCTTCAGGACGTCACGCGGTTCGCCGAGTTCGTTGACGCGCCATGCCTTCATGATGTTCTCCTCACGGGAATAGGTGGGTGGGTGCCGCGGGCGGGTGGTCAGTCCCGAGGTCCGCCGGCTACGTAGACGACCTGACCGGAGACGAATCCGGCCCCGTCGCTGACCAGGTACGAAGCGGTGTGCGCGATGTCCTCGGGCTGGCCGACGCGCGCGACCGCGATCTCCGCCGATGCGGCCTTCTTCATGTCCTCGAAGTCGATGCCCATCCGTGCCGCGGTGGCGACCGTCATCTCCGTCTCGATGAATCCCGGGGCGATCGCGTTGGCGGTGACGCCGAACTTGCCGAGCTCGAGCGCGAGCGTCTTGGTGAGGCCCTGCATGCCTGCCTTGGCGGCCGAGTAGTTCGCCTGGCCGCGGTTGCCGAGCGCGGAGACGCTCGACAGGTTGACCACTCGCCCGAACTTGGCCTCCACCATGTGCTTCTGCACGGCACGGGTCATCAGGAACGCACCCCGCAGGTGCACGTTCATCACCGAGTCCCAGTCCAGGACGGTCATCTTGAACAGCAGGTGGTCGCGGGTGATGCCGGCATTGTTCACCAGGACGGTGGGTGCCCCGAGCTCGGCGGCGACCCTGTCCACCGCGGCGGCGACCGAGTCCTCGTCGGCGACATTCGCACCGATCGCAAGCGCGGAGCCGCCCGCCGCGGTGACGGCGTCGACCGTTGCCGCGCAGGCGGACTCGTCGAGGTCGAGCACCGCCACCGCCAGTCCGTCGGCGGCGAGCCGCTTCGCGACGGCCGCGCCGATGCCGCGGGCACCCCCGGTCACGATCGCGGTTCTGCGTTCCTGGGCCATGTGTCCTCCAAGTGTCGGGTGGTGAGTCGTCAGATGCCCGCGGCGTCGGCGATCTCGCGGGCCTTGTGCACCAGCGCGTCGATCCGCTCGACGGTCCGGGTGCCGGCCGCGGCCTTGTTCGCGGGGGTGTCCATCGCCCGCCGCATGACGCCCTCGGCGATGATCGACACCTTCCACAAGCCCAGGGTGTGCCAGAACTTCAGCGCTTGCGGATCCCGGCCGGTCTCGTCGAGATAGATTCGGGCCAGCTCGGCGCGGCCCGGGAAGCCCTCGAGGGTCGAGGCCGGGAAGTCACCCCCCATCTCCTCGCCCGGCTCGGGCCAGTAGGCGAGCATGGAGCCCATGTCAGCCAACGGATCTCCCAGGGTGGACAGCTCCCAGTCGAGCGCCCCGACGACCTCGCCGTTGTCACGCGAGACGATGACGTTGCGCAGATGGAAGTCGCCGTGCACGAGCGAGAGTTCGGTCTGCTCGGGTACCGCGGCGACCAGCCGGCGGGTCAGGTCGTCGAGCTCGGGCAACTCCCGCATCTTGGACTGCTCCCATTGGCCGGCCCACCGCTTCAACTGCCGGGCCGCGTACGGCTTGTGACTGGCCAGGTCCGACAGACCGACCGCCTCGAGGTCGACCGCGTGGATCTTCGCGAGCGTGCGCGGCAGCGACACCGCGATCTCGCGCCGGCGCTGCGGGGTCAACGATCGGACGATCTCCATCGTGTCCACGACCTGGCCGTCGACGAACTCCATCAGCACCAGCGGCGCCTCGGAGACCGCGGGATCCTGTGCGACACCGAAGATCCGCGGCGCCGGCACGTCGGTGTCGGCGAGGGCGGACATGATCCGCGCCTCCCGGGCCACGTCGTGCGCGGAGGCCAGCAGGTGGCCGAGCGGGGGCCGGCGCAACACCCACCGCCGGCCCCCCTCGTCCCGCACCAGGTACGTCAGGTTCGACTGGCCGAGGCCTATCCGATCGAAGGACAACCGGCCGGCGACGTCGATTCCGAGGTCGCCGATCCAGCGGGTGACCGCGTCCGGGTCGATGCCGACCATCTCCCGCACCGCATCAGGCACCGACCGACACCCCGTTCCGGTAAGGGAGGGCGTCGCCGAGGTGCCGACCCCCGTCGATGACCATCGTCTCCCCCGTGATCCAGGAGGCGGCGTCCGAGGCGAGGAACGCGATCGCGGCGGCGACGTCCACCGGCTCGCCGATCCGGGCGAGCGCGATCGATTCCGCGACCTGCTCCTCGTGTTCCTTCCACAGCGCCTCGGCCAGCTTGGTGCGCACGACGCCGGGGGCGACGGCGTTGACCCGGATCCGCGGCGAAAGCTCCAGCGCGAGTTGCTTGGTCAGGTAGATCAGCGCGGCCTTGGACACGTTGTACATGCCGAGGTTCGGCGCGCGGCCGATCCCGCCGATCGACGCCGTGTTGACCACCGATCCGCCGTGTTCACCCATCCAGGCCTCGGCGGCGAGCCCGGTCCAGAGCAGCGGCGCCCACAGGTTCACGTCGAAGGTCTTCGCGAACCGGCTGTGATCCTGTTCGACCAGCGGGCCGAAGGCCGGGTTGGTGCCCGCGTTGTTGACGAGAATGTCGACGCTGCCGAACTTTTCGAGGGTGAGCTCGATGCAGCGCCGCGCCTGGTCCTCCTCCACCGCATGCGCACCGACACCGATGGCGTTGCCGGTGATCTGCGCCGCGGCCGAATCGGCGGCCTCCTGCTTGCGGGAGGTGAGCACCACGTTGGCACCGGCGGTGGCGAGGGCCTGCGCGGCCGCCAGTCCGATGCCGCGGGAGGCACCGATGACAATCGCGGTCTTTCCGGTCAGGTCCAGATTTGTCATCGTCCCAGTCCCTCAGGTCGGAGGTCGCGGTACTGGCGCAGCTCGCGGCGGGCGATGGCCCGCTTGTGCACCTCGTCCGGACCGTCCGCGAGGCGCAGGGTGCGCAGGTGCGCGTACGCCATGGCGAGCGGGAAGTCGTCCGTCACACCCCCGCCGCCGTGCACCTGGATCGCCCGGTCCACGATCTTCAACGCGATGTTCGGCGCCGCCACCTTGATCGCCGCGATCTCGGTCTGCGCCTCCTTGTTGCCGACGGTGTCCATCAGGTACGCGGCCTTGAGCGTCAGCAACCGGATCATCTCGATGTCGATGCGCGCCTCGGCGATCCAGTCCTGGATGTTCGCATTGTCGGCGATCGGCTTGCCGAAGGTGACCCGCGACTGCGCCCGCCGGCACATCAGTTCCAGCGCCCGCTCGGCCATGCCGATCGCGCGCATGCAGTGATGGATGCGGCCCGGGCCGAGGCGCGCCTGACTGATCGCGAAGCCCTCACCCTCCCCCTTGAGCACGTCCTTGGCCGGGACCCGGACGTCGGTGAAGTCGATCTCCGCGTGACCCTCGCGGTCCTGGTAGCCGAAGACCGGCAGCCCCCGCATCACCGTGACGCCGGGGGCGTCGATCGGCACGACCATCATCGACTGCTGCCGGTGCGGGGCCGCGGTCGGGTCGGTCTTGCCCATCACGATCATCACCTTGCAGTTCTGGTGCAAAGCGTTGGAGGCGAACCACTTCCGGCCGTTCAGGACGTACTCGTCGCCGTCCTTGACCATCGACAGCTCGACATTGGTCGCGTCCGAGCTGGCGACCTGCGGCTCGGTCATCGCGAACGCCGACGCCATGGTGCCGTCGAGCAGCGGCTTGAGGTACTTCTCCTTGTGCTCCTCGGTACCGAAGAGCTCGAGCACCTCCATGTTGCCGGTGTCGGGAGCATTGCAGTTGCACGCCTCGGAGGCGATGTGGCTGCGACCCATGATCTCCGCGAGCGGCGCGTACTCCAGGTTGGTCAGCCCCGGGCCGGTGCCGGGGTGCGGGTGGAAGAGGTTCCACAGCCCGCGACTGCGGGCCTCCGCCTTGAGCTCCTCGAGGACCGGCGGCTGGAAGTGCGGGTCACCGGACTCGCGCATCTGCTCCTCGTACACGGCCTCGGCCGGGTAGACGTGCGAGTCCATGAAGTCCAGCAGGTCCTTCTGGAGCTGCTGCGCGCGGTCCGAGATGTCAAACAGTGACATGAGAACTCCTGAGGGTAGAGAGGAAATTCGGGGGGACGCGGGTCGAGGTGGCTCAGCCCTGGCCCAGCAGTGCGTCCTGGTAGCGCCGCATGCCCCGCAGCCAACGGTCGTAGTCGGCACCCTTGTGCCGGTACATGTCCAGAACCTGCGGGTGCGGCAGGATCAGGAACCGCTCCTCGTCGATCGCGGCGAGCACGTCGGCGGCGACCTGAGCCGGTTCGAGCACGTCGCCCGCGGCGGTCACCGCCCGGGTCGCGGCGGCACCGAGGGTGTCGCCCGAGTCCCGACCGGAGTAGAGCAGCTTGGTGTTCACGCCCATCGGGCACAGGCAGCTCACCCGGATTCCGCGGTCGCCGTAGGTGACGTTGAGCCACTCGGCGAACCCGACCGCCGCGTGCTTGGTGACGGAGTAGGTGGCGGAACCGATCTGGGTCAGCAGACCCGCTGCCGAGGCGGTACTGACGAAATAGCCCTCGCCTCGCTCGAGCCAGCCCGGGACCAGTTGTTGCGCGGCCCGAATGTGCGCGCGCAGATTCACGTCGAGCGAGAGGTCCCAGGCCGCGTCGTCGGCCTCGAGTCCGGGTTTGCCGGTGACTCCCGCGTTGGCGAAGTACATGTCCACCGGCCCGAAGTTCTTCTCCGCCAGCGCGATCAGGCCGCGGATCTGCTCAGTGTCGGACACGTTCCCGCCCGCAGCGACGGCCGCGCCCGGATTCTCCGCGCTGATCTCGTCCACCACCGCCTGCGCAGCGGCGGCGTCGAGGTCGGCGACGACGACCCGTGCCCCGTCGGCAGCGAGAGCCTGTGCGATTGCGCCGCCGATCCCGCCACCGCCGCCGGTGACGATGGCAACCTTGCCTGCAACCTTCACTCGAAGTGCACCTCTTTCCGTGTCGACACTGCCCGGGGTCCGGATCGCACGCGGCATTCCCGCCTGTCGGACGTGATCCAGGTCTCCCCTCACTGTATAGTTGAATCCGGCGTCATATTCAACCTCTGCACCGGGCAGATCCGAGCACATCCACCGCCCCCCCGGACATGCGAAGGGCGCCGGCAGATGCCGGCGCCCTTCGCGTTGGTGATGCCAGGACTCAGACCGCGTCCAGGTACTCGATCTGCGGTTCGGCCGCCAGCAGCGGACCCATCTTCGCGAACGCGGCCTGGAAGTACTCGGTGCCCGCGTGCAACTTTGCGGCGTCGCCGTCGCGGTAGAGCTCCATGAACTTGTAGACGTTCGGGTCCGACTTGGATCGGGTCAACTGGTAGAACTGGGTGCCTTCCTCGTTGGCACGCACCTGAGCGACGAGGTCCGCGGCAACCGCCTCGAACTCGGGGCCGCTTCCGTCCTTGACGGTCATGACGGCGATGATCGCGAGCATCTGATTCTCCTTGCGGTGGACAGGCCGTGAGTGGTCCACGACCGATGGTCACTGTGCACGCTACGGCCGGCCGGCGAGGCCGAATCGGTCGGCGAGCTGACCCGCAGTGTCCGCTCCGTCCGTGTGTAGGATTCCGGCGATCCCCAGCCGGGCCGCGCCATCCAGGTTCTGCTGCAGGTCGTCGACCATGACCGCTCGTTCCGGCGCGACCCCGAGCCGCTCACAGGCGATCCGGTAGATCGCGCGCGACGGCTTCCGGATGCCGACCTCGGACGAGATGACCACCTCGTCCGCAAGCGCGTCGAGATCGAAGCCCTCGTAGATGTCGCGCCCGAAGGCGTTGGACACCAAGGCAATCGGCACTCCGGCAGAACGCAGCCTGCCGAGCAGGGCGATGGTCTCCTCGTCGCGCCGCAGCCCCGCCTGCATGCGCGCCGACAGTCCGTCGGCCTCGACCTGGGCGCCGTGGGCGCGCAGTCGCTCGGCGAAGCCGCGATCGAAGGCGTCGGCGTCGATGCGTCCGCTCTCGTGGTCCGCCAGGAGCCTGCGGGAGGCCTCGTCACGTCCGAGCAGCGCCAACGGCAGGTCGGCGTCGCCGATCGAGGACCCGAACTCCCGGAACGCGGCGAACACACTCGTGGTCACGACTCCCCCGAAGTCGACCAGGACGGCGGTACGCGTGGAATCCGGCGGCGCTGATGTCATGTCGACCATTCTCGACAAAGTTGAATTCGGCGTCAACATCGAATTCCCGGGGCGGACCGAGCCGAGCCGGGCCGCGGCGGACCGGCGCTATGTCGGCGAGGCGGGAATGCGCAGCGCGTTGACCCACAGCCGCGTGGCGGTGTCGATCAGTTCGTCCAACGAGCCGCGGTCGTCACCGAGCGCCTCCCGCTCCACGAAGTAGCCGAAGCCGAGCCGGCTGATCATGCCGGACAGCGCACGGGCGGCGAGCAGTGGATCGAGTTCGGTGTCCGCGAGTCCTCGCCGCTGCAGGTTCTCGATGCTGCGAGCGTTACGCCGAATGAAGGCATCGGCGCGCTGTTGCCGGAGCACCCGGAACTCCGGGTCGATGTTGGCGACCTGCTCGAGCAGGCCCATCAGCTTGGCGTTGCGCTTGTACGCCTCGAAGTACGCCCGGTTGCTCGCCGCGACGATCGCGGCGGGGTCGTCCTCCGCGGCCACGTGCGGCATGCCGGGGTGCATCATGTCCTCCTGCGCGAGCTCGAGGACCGCGGCGAAGATCTCCTCCTTGCTCGCGAAGTAGGTGTAGAACGTCCCCGCCGAGCACTTGGCCGCCTTGGTGATGTCGATCAACCGGGTGTCGAGGTAGCCCGACTTCTCGAATACCCTGCGGGCCGCGGCGATCAGCGCCGACCGCGTCCGCAACCCACGCTCGGTCGCGGGCAGCTCACGCAGCAACGAGGAGCGCGCCATCGATGGGGGCAAGTCCTCGCGGTCGTCGTCGGCAGCGGAGCGTGACATGGATGTATTTATACGTCACCTGGTGTAGCGTGCGTTCGCAGCCGTTCGGCAGTCCCGAAAGACGCTTTCATGTCAGCCTCCCCGTCACCGTTCGATCCCTCCGCCGTCGTCGGCACCCTCCGCGCGGCCGGCTGCGTCTTCGCGGAGGACGAGGCGCGGCTGCTCCTCGCCACCGCGAGCACCCCCGCCTCCCTCGCCGCCATGCTCGAACGCCGTGTTGCCGGACTGCCGCTCGAGCAGGTGCTCGGCTGGGCCCAGTTCTGTGGTCTGCGTATCGCGGTCGAACCCGGAGTCTTCGTGCCGCGCAGGCGAACCGAGTTCCTCGCCGAACGAGCCGCAGCCGTCGCCAGGTCCACCACCGGCCGGCCACCGGTCGTCGTCGACCTCTGCTGCGGCTCGGGTGCCGTCGGCGCCGCACTGGCCGCCATACTCGATCGAATCACCCTGTACGCCAGCGATATCGATCCTGCGGCGGTCGCCTGCGCGCGGCGCAACCTCCCGGACGGTCGGGTGTACGAGGGCGACCTCTACGACGCGCTGCCGGGCACGCTACGCGGCCAGGTCGACCTACTCGTCGTCAATGCCCCCTACGTGCCCACGGACTCCATCGAACTGATGCCACCCGAGGCCCGACTGCACGAGCCACGTGTCGCCCTCGACGGCGGAGCGGACGGAGCGGACATCCAGCGCCGCGTCGCGGCGAGCGCGCCCGCCTGGTTGGCGCCGGACGGCCACCTGCTGATCGAGACGAGCGAGAAGCAGGCCCCGGTGACCGTGGCGGCAATGGCCGACGTCGGTCTGGTGCCCCGGGTGGCCCGTCGCGACGACCTCGGCGCGACGATCGTGATCGCGGCGATGCAGCAGTCGGCGTGATCGACGACAGGCCCCGGTCCGTGCGGACCGGGGCCTGTCGGGCGAATTCGGTTGAGCGTCAGGCGCTGACGAGCTCGCCGGTGGCCGACACCAGACCGGCGACGACCGCCGCCACCTGGCCGGCGACCTCGGCGTTGTCACTCGGGTGACCCTCGCCGAACTTCTCGAAGGTCGCGCCGATGGACAGCGAGACGTCCTCGAGCACCCTGCCACCCGCGACGCCGACAGCCTTGCGGGTGTCCTCGTGCGCCCACTTCGCGGCGTTGCCACTCGGGGACGCGCTGATCACGGCGACCGGCTTGTCCTTGACGGCGCCGACGCCGTAGGGACGGGAGATCCAGTCGATTGCGTTCTTGAGAACGGCGGGGATGGTGCCGTTGTACTCGGGGGTGACGAGCAGCAGGGCGTCGGCCCCGGCCGCGGCGGCGCGCAGCGCGTCCACCGAGGCGATGGTGCCCTCGACGTCGATGTCCTCGTTGTAGAAGGGCACCTCGGCGAGACCTTCGTACACGGTCACCTCGACGCCCTCGGGCGCGGTGCGGGCGGCGGTCTCGGCGAGCTGGCGGTTGACGGAGCCGGCTCGCAGGCTGCCGACGAGGGCGAGAACACGGGTCTGTGACATGGGACTGATTCCTTCGGGTGGTCGCAAACGATGGATGACGGTTGTGGGCTCAACTAGATATAGCAAGACAACCGGACCGCGGTCCACTTGTATTCCCGTCGGGGTACCATTCCGGACGTGCAGCCCACCGAAGTCCCCATGGCGCAGCCCCACGAGGCCGAACGCTGCGACGCCGCGCGCAACCGAGCATTGCTGCTGGATGCGGCCGCGCTGCTCGTCGCCGAGCGCGGCGCCGACGCGGTCACGATGGACGCCGTCGCGACGAAGGCCGGTGTGGGCAAGGGCACAGTCTTCCGTCGGTTCGGCAGCCGGTCCGGACTGATGCAGGCCCTGCTCGACCACACCGAGACCGAGCTCCAACAGGCCTTCATGTTCGGCCCGCCGCCGCTGGGTCCCGGCGCCGATCCGGTCGACCGGCTCGTCGCGTACGGCCGTGCCCGGCTGTCGATGGTCGAAGTCCAGGGCGACGTCCTGCGCGCCGTGGAGACCGCGCCCGAACTCCGGTTCGGCGGGCCCGCCCGCAACGTCGGCCTGACCCACATCGTCACACTGCTCGACGCGGCGGGCACCCACGGCGATCTCCGACTCCTCGCGACGAGCCTGCTCGCCCCACTCGAGGCGGGCCTGGTCCTGCACCAGGTGCGGAACCTGCACATCTCGATCGACCGGATCGCCGACAGCTGGGAAGACCTGGCGCGCCGCGTCACCCGAAAGCCCTGACTTCACTAGGCTCCGGAAATGCGCATTCTCCGGGTGGTCGCTCCCACGCTGTTGGCCGTCGCAGCCCTCACCGCCTGTTCGAACAGCCAGACCCCGGCGTCACCGCCACCCCAGGTCGGCCTGCTGGACCGGACCTTCGTCTCGACCGCCGTCGAGGGCCCGCCCATCCCCGGCGGCGGACCGCTTACCGTCGAGTTCGTCGCACCCGACCGGATCTCCGCGTCAGCCGGCTGCAATCGCGCCTCGGGCACCGCCGACCTGAGCGACGGGAAGCTCACCACCGGACCGCTGGCCACCACGATGATGGCCTGCGTCGGCGACAAGGCCGGCGCCGACGCGTGGATGACCGGGTTCCTCGAGTCCACACCGACCTGGAACCTGACCGACGACACCCTGACCCTGCGCTCGGACACGACCACCGTGACCCTGCTCGACAAGAAGGTCGCGCAGCCGGACCGCCCGCTCGTCGGCACCACCTGGGTGGTCGACACCATCATCGACCCGACCGCCGTCACCACCTCGGTGGCGCTCGAACAGTCCACTCCCACACTGACTGTCGCAGCCGACGGGAAGGTGACCGGCTCGACCGGATGCAACAGATTCACCGGCACCGCGGAGGTCTCCGGCGACACGGTGACCTTCGGGCCGCTGGCCACCACCAGGATGGCGTGCCCCGACGACGTCGCCGAGGTCGAGCGGGCGGTGCTGGCGGTTCTCGACGGACCGACGACCGCGACGATCGACGCCGACCGGCTGCGACTCATGCGCCCCGACGGTCACGGGCTGGGCCTGCACGCCCAGTAGCTGTCGTCAGCAGTGATCGGCGAGCCACGCCCCGAGGACTCGCGCGCTGGCGTCCACCACGGTGGGCCAGTCCAGCGCCGAGTCGTCGGCACGGTCACTGACGTGCTTGACGATCCGGCACGGCGCCCCCATCCGCTCGCACGCAGCGGCGATCGCGAACCCCTCCATGTCCACCAGGTCGGCCCTGGCCGCCAGATCGGCGCGCACCGCCGGATCGGTGACGAACATGTCGCCCGTGGCGAGCACCGACCCGTCGCCCCCGTCGATCGAGATCCGGTCCCGCACCGGGTATCCGAGCGAACCGAGCACCTCCGCACTGATGTCGTGATTGAGCACCGCCGACGGCACGAAGAGACCCGAATGATGGTCGTGCAGCGCGCCCGCGGTCCCGATGTTCACCACCCGAGGCCGCCCGCTCTCCGGGTACCGACCGAGCGCCTCGGCGACCGCGACCGCCGCGTCCACCTTGCCGATTCCGGTGACCAGCACCTCGAATCCGGACGGAACGTGGGCGGCCTCCGCGGCGGTGGCGGACACGACGAGAATCTGCTCGGTGGTCACCTCCAGAACTCTATAGAGTGGCCCGCATGGCCACTCTGCGCGCTCGTATCCTGCAGGAACTCGGTGCGAAGCCGACCGTCGATCCGGCGTCCGAGGTGCGCACCCGCGTGCAGTTCCTCAAGGACTATCTGCGGTCCACCCCTGCGAAGGGCTTCGTCCTCGGCATCAGCGGCGGGCAGGACAGCACCCTCGCGGGCAGGCTGGCCCAGCTCGCCGTGACCGAACTGCGGGCCGAGGGCCACGAGGCCGAGTTCGTCGCCGTCCGGCTGCCCTACGGGGTACAGGCCGACGAGCACGACGCGCAGGTCTCGCTGAAGTTCATCGATCCGGACCGCTCGGTGGTGGTGAACGTCAAGCCGAGCACCGACGCGGCCGCCGGCGAGAGCGCGGACGGCATCGCCGAGGTCATCGGACACAACGGTGGACTGCGAGACTTCGTGCGCGGCAACATCAAGGCACGCGAACGGATGGTGATCCAGTACGCGATCGCGGGCGAGCTCGGTCACCTGGTCATCGGCACCGACCACGCCGCGGAGGCGATCACCGGGTTCTTCACCAAGTTCGGCGACGGCGGCGTGGACCTGACCCCGCTGACGGGGCTGTCCAAGCGCCAGGGCGCGGCGCTGCTCGCCCATCTCGGGGCGCCCGAGAGCACGTGGTCCAAGGTCCCGACCGCCGACCTCGAGGACGACCGCCCCGCCCTGCCGGACGAGGAGGCGCTCGGCCTGCGCTACTCGGAGATCGACGACTACCTCGAGGGCCGCGAGGTGACGGACGCGGTCGCCACGAGGCTGGAGGGCATGTTCCTGGCCACCCGGCACAAGCGCGCGGTGCCGGTGACCCCACTCGACGACTGGTGGAAGTGACGCGATGAGCACCGTCCTGGTCGCGGGCGGCACGGGCACCGCGGGTAGCGCGGCGGCCGCCGAACTGCACGCCCGCGGCCACCGGGTCAGGGTGCTCAGCAGGCGTGCGCCGTCGGCCGTCGTTGCCGGAATCGAGCATGCCCCCGGCGACCTGCTGACCGGGGAGGGCCTGACCGCCGCACTCGACGGCGTGGACGTGCTGGTGTCCGCGGTCAACGGCCAGACCCGCAAGACCCGCGCCGTCTTCACCGACGGCGCCCGGAACCTGACCCGGGCCGCCGGGGGCGCGGGGGTGCGGCGCGCGGTGCTGCTGTCGATCGTCGGGGTCGACCGGGTCCGGTTCTCCTACTACGCGGCCATCGCCGAGCAGGAACGGATCTACGCCGCGTCCGGGCTGGAGACGACGATCGTGCGGGCCACCCAGTTCCACTCGCTGTTGCGGTCGGTCTTCGCCGCGACCGCCCGGGTCGGCGTCCTCCCCGCGGTCCGCGGCGCGCGGTTCCAGCCGATCGCGCCGACCGACGTGGGTCGCGCGCTCGCCGACGCGGCACTCGCCGACGCCGCCGGCGACCGGCTCGAGGTCGGCGGACCGGAGGTCGCGACGATGCACGAACTCGCCGAGACCTGGAAGCAGTCGACCGGCAGCCGTTCGCTCGTGCTCGGTGTGCCGCTGCCCGGACCGCCCGGCCGCTTCCTGCGCGCCGGATTGAACCTGGCGCCCGACAACCGTTGCGGCACAGTTACCTTCGAGCAGTGGTTGGCCGAGAACCGATCCTGATCAGCCGCCGGCGAACGGTGGCAGCACGTCCACCCGGGCGGACGCGGCCGTGGCGAGGTCACGGGTCAGTTCGTCGTACTGCAGGAATGCCGCCACGCCGAGGACACGCTCCATGCCCGGGCCGTGCCGGTCCACCAACACCGCCCGCAGGTCGCCGAGCGTCGCCCCCACGGCGAGCGGAACGAGTTCCTCGGTGCGCCCGGCGGCGTCCGCCGCCGCCGCGAAGTAGCGCACCACCACGGATCGCTCAGCCACCGATCGCCCCCATACTGCGCCTGGGCGGCTCGAAACCCGCCGAGTCGATGCCGTGCCCGGCCCACTTGTTCCACATCGCCCCGCGCCACAGCGCGGCCAGATCCTCGTCGCTCGCCCCCGCACGCATCGCGCCGCGCAGGTCGACCTCCTCGTCGCTGAACAGGCAGGACCGCACCGTGCCCTCGGCGGTGAGCCGAGTCCGGTCGCAGTCCGCGCAGAAGTTCCTGGTCACCGAGGCGATGATGCCGACCGTCGCCGGGCCGCCGTCCACCAGCCACTCCTCGGCGGGCGCCGACGGGTCCTCGCGCCCGATCTCGGCGAGGTCGAACCGCTCCCCCAGCACCGCCAGCAGTCGCTGCGCGTCGACCATCGAGGACCGGTCCCAGGTGTGGTCCGCATCGAGGGGCATCTCCTCGATGAAACGCAGGCGGACCCCCTCCTCGAGGCACCACGCCAGCAGATCGGCTGCGCCACTGAGTGTTTCGGGCATCAATACCGCGTTCACCTTGAGCGGGGCCAGACCCGCCCGTGCCGCCGCGCGGATACCGGCGAGCACCGACGGCAGGCGGTCGCGTCGGGTCAGCTCGGCGAAGTGCGCGCGATCGATCGAGTCGAGCGAGATGTTGACCCTCGTCAGACCCGCATCCACCAGCCCCTGCGCGCGGTGTTCGAGCCCCACCGCGTTCGTGGTCATCGACAGCGGGGTGCCCGGAACCGCGCGGGCGCAGCCGTGCACGATGTCCTCGAGGTCGCGGCGCATCAGCGGTTCGCCGCCGGTGAACCGAATCTGGTCCACCCCCAGGTCCTCGACCGCGATCCGCACGAGTCGCACGATCTCGTCGGGAGTCAGGAGTCGGTTCTGCGGAATCGCCGGCAAGCCTTCCGCGGGCATGCAGTACGTGCAGCGCAGCGAGCACTTCTCGGTGATCGACACCCGCAGGTCCTTCGCGACCCGGCCGAATCGGTCGATCAGACCGGGCACCTCGGGCCGGTCGGAAATGGATGAAACAGACGAACGGACGCGCGGCAAGCCCATCTGCACCGGACGAACGGTTGCAGTCATCGGCTCACCTGCACTGTCACCTCACCAGTATGCCGTCCGGACGCTCCACCGCGCGCTTCGAGACCCACCGCCGCAGCCGCCCGAAATCTGCCTAGGATATGAACCCATGCCGCAGAGGACGCGATGACCAGCAGATCTGTCGACGAGCACGCGAGCCGCGTACGCGCCCTGCTCGCCCCGGCCCTCGCGCACCGCACCGAGCTCGTCGCGGTCACCGCCGCGCTGGGCCGTGTCCTCGCGGCAGACGTGCACTCCCCGCTCGACCTACCGCCGTTCCGAAACTCGCAGATGGACGGGTTCGCGGTCGCGGCGGCGTCGGTGCGCAGCGCACCCGTCACGATGCCCGTGGCCGAGACGGTCGCGGCCGGGGACGCCGGTCCCGCCCACCTGCCGCCGGGCACCGCGGTCCGGATCATGACGGGCGCGCCGGTTCCGGAGGGGGCCGACGCGGTGGTGCCGGTCGAGGACACCGAGTCCACCACCGACGAGGTCACCGTGCGGGTCGCCCGGGACGTGGGCGAGTACGTGCGCGAGCGCGGCAGCGACGTCCGTGCCGGCGACCTGCTGCTGGCGGGCGGAGCCCTGCTCACCGCGCGCCACCTGTCGATGTTCGCGGCCGTCGGCCTGGTGGAGGTGCCGGTACTGCGTCGACCGCGGGTCGCGGTGATCACCACCGGGGCCGAGCTGGTCGAGGTCGGCCTGCCGCTCGAGCCGGGGCAGATCTACGACTCCAACGGCATCGCGCTCTCGGCGAGCCTCGAGGCCAACGGTGCCGAGGTGGTCTCCGTCGACCGCAGCACCGACGACCCAGACCTGTTCCGCGAAATCCTGCGCCGCGCAACCGCATCCGCCGACCTCGTGGTCACCTCGGGCGGGGTGTCGATGGGCGAGTTCGAGGTCGTGCGGGAGGTGCTCACGCCGCTCGGCGGCTGGTTCGGGCACGTGGCGATGCAGCCCGGCGGACCCCAGGGACTGGCCGAGATCGACGGCGTTCCGGTGCTCAACTTCCCCGGCAATCCGGTCAGCACGCTGGTCTCGTTCGAGGTGTTCGCCCGACCGGAACTTCGCCGCGCGGCCGGACTCGCGCCGAACGCCGTGGAGCGGCTGCCACTCGAGGTCCCACTGACGTCGGTGCCCGGCAAACGGCAGTTCCTGCGCGGGCGACGCGTCGCCGGAGGTGTGACACTGGAATCGGGACCGGGATCGCACCTGGTCGCGGCGCTGGCCCGGGCGGACGTGCTGATCGACGTCCCGGAGGGCGTGACGACGATGGAACTGGGAGACGACGTGCGGGTGTGGCCCCTGTGAACGACCGAAGTGCAGAACCCCTCGGGGACGCCGCGAACGCGAACCTGACCCACCTGGACGGCGAGGGCCGGGCCCGGATGGTCGACGTGGGCGCCAAGGCCAGCACGGCCCGGATCGCGGTCGCGGCGGGCGAGTTGCAGACCACCGCCGAGGTGATCGCGCTGGTGCGCGCCGACGACATGCCCAAGGCCGATGTGCTCGCGACCGCCCGGATCGCCGGCATCGCCGGCGCGAAACGGACCTCGGAACTGATCCCGCTGTGCCACCAGCTGGCACTGACGTCGGTGAAGGTCGAGTTCGGCTTCACCGACACCACCATCACCATCGAGGCGACCGCCAAGACCACCGGGCAGACCGGGGTGGAGATGGAGGCACTGACCGCCGTCGCGGTGGCGGGGCTGACGCTGCACGACATGGTCAAGGCGGTCGACCCCGCGGCGAGCCTCAACGCGGTGCGGCTGCTCACCAAGGACGGCGGCAAGCGCGGGCACTGGGTGCGCGGCCAAGCCGGCGCCGAGCGACCCGCCCCCGAGACGCAGGCACCCGCCGCGGGCGATCGCAGCGCCGTGGTGCTGGTCGCCTCGACCGGCGGCGCCGCCGGCACCCGGGAGGACACCACGGGCCCGATGCTCGCGGACTGGCTCACGGCACAGGGCTTCTCGGTGCGGGGCCCCCTGGTGTACGCGGACGCCGAGATCGCCGCCGGCCTCGCGGACGCCCTCGCCGGCGCGCCGTCCCTCGTGGTGAGCACCGGCGGCACCGGCGCCTCGCCCACCGACCAGACCCCCGAGGCCACCCGGGCGGTCCTGGACCGGGAACTCCCCGGTATCGCAGAGGCCATGCGCCGCAAGGGAACCGAGAAGACGGTGCACGCCTCCCTCAGCCGCGGACTCGCCGGCCTCGCCGGACGGACCGTGGTGGTGAACCTGCCGGGCTCCCCCGGCGGTGTGCGCGACGGCATGTCGGTACTCGAACCGATCCTCGACCACCTGCTGGCGCAGGTCTCGGGCGGAGGGATGCACGATGCGTGAACTGCTGGCCCGCATCTCGTCCGAACCCCTCGACCCGGCCGCGGTCGACGCCGCGGTCGCAGGCCCCGAGCACGGCGCCGTCGTCCTGTTCAGCGGCGTCGTCCGCAACCACGATGGCGGGCAACCCGTTTCGGCGCTCGAGTACCAGGCACACCCGGACGCGGAGCGTTTCCTGCGGCGCTGCTGCGAGGAGGTGTCCGCGCAGTCGGGCCTTCCGGTGGCCGCGGTGCACCGCGTGGGCGCGCTCGTGGTCGGCGATCTCGCGCTCGTCGCGGCCGTCGCCTCGCCGCACCGCGCGGAGGCCTTCGCCGCGTGCGCCCTTCTGGTGGAACGGATCAAGGCCGAGGTGCCGATCTGGAAGCGTCAGCGCTTCGCGGACGGCGTCACGGAGTGGGTGGGACTCTAGGACAGGTGTGACGCAGGCGACGCCGGAGCAGTTCCCAACTTCGGCTATGCTGGAAGTCACTTGGCGCGGACAGTTTGCGCGCCAAACGTCGTGGAACGCTTCCTCGGCGCGCAGGTCACGGCATCGAATGCCGCTTCCCACGCGCCGACCGGTGCACCCCAGCACGAGCTCTTCTTGCGGCGATCGATTTTGCCCACCGGCAATCTCGCCACTTTTGTGCTGACTTTCACGTGCGGACCCCGAGTCCGACCGTGCGGTGCCCAGCGCAACCCGATGCCCGAAAGGCACTCCACCACAATGACGCAGTCCTTCGCCGACCTCGGCGTGCGCGATCCCCTCGTCAAGGCCCTGGCCTCCAACGGGATCACCTCTCCGTTCCCCATTCAGGTCGACACCCTGCCCGACACCCTCGCCGGCCGCGACGTGCTCGGCCGAGGCAAGACCGGCAGCGGCAAGACCCTGGCCTTCTCCATCCCGATGGTCGCCCGCCTGGCCGGCGACCTCGCGGGCGGCAACCGTCGCCCCGGCCGCCCGGTCGGCCTGATCCTCGCGCCGACCCGCGAACTGGCCACCCAGATCTCCGCGACGCTCGAGCCCCTCGCGGCCGCCTACGACCTGCGGGTGACCACCATCTTCGGCGGCGTCTCCCAGCATCGTCAGGTGCAGGCCCTCAAGGCCGGCGTCGACATCGTCGTAGCCTGCCCCGGTCGCCTCGAGGACCTGATGAAGCAGAAGTTCGTCTCCCTCGACGCCGTGGAGATCACCGTCCTCGACGAGGCCGACCACATGGCCGACCTCGGCTTCCTGCCGGTGGTGACGCGGATCCTGTCCGCCACCCCGGAGAACGGCCAGCGACTGCTGTTCTCGGCCACCCTGGACAACGGGGTGGACAAGCTGGTCAAGAAGTTCCTGCACAACGAGGTGCTGCACTCGGTCGACGAGGCCAACTCCCCCGTCGCCGCGATGACCCACCACGTGTTCGACGTCTCCGGCGTCGAGGCGAAGAAGGCCCTCGTGCACAAGCTCGCGTCCGGCACCGGTCGTCGAATCCTGTTCATGCGCACCAAGCATCAGGCACGCAAGCTCGCTCGTCAGCTCACCGAGGCGGGCATCCCGTCGGTGGATCTGCACGGCAACCTCTCCCAGGCCGCGCGCGACCGCAACCTGGCCGCGTTCTCCGCGGGCGAGGCACGCGTGCTGGTCGCGACCGACGTCGCCGCCCGCGGCGTGCACGTCGACGAGGTGGAGCTGGTCGTGCACGTGGACCCACCCGCCGAACACAAGGCCTACCTACATCGTTCGGGCCGGACGGCGCGCGCGGGCAGTGCCGGCGACGTGGTGACGGTGGTGCTGCCCGAGCAGCGCAAGGATCTGGCGATCCTGATGCGCAAGGCCGCCATCAAGGTGACGCCGCAGCAGGTGACCGCCGACTCCGATCCGGTCACCGCGCTCGTCGGCGAGATCGCACCGCACGTGGTTCCCGTCCCCAAGCCCGCCACCCAGCCGCAGGGCCAGGGCGGCGGCCGCCGTGGCGGCGCAGGCGGTGGCGGTCCGCGTCGCGGCGGGCAGGGCGGTGCCCGCAGCGGCGGCGGCCAGGGCGGCGGCCGCGGGCGCGGGCAGTCCGGTTCCGGAGCGGGACGAGGCGGCGACGGTGCCGCGACCGGCGGCGGTCGGAGCTCGGGCGGCCGCGGACGCGGACAGGGATCGGGGCAGCCGAAGGTGATGTACAGCAGCGAGACCCCCGGGTCGGGCGGCTCCCAGGGCGGCGGCAGCAACCAGCGCCGTCGGCGCGCCACGCGGCCCTAGTGCCTCGTGCTCGAAGTCCATTGATGGTTGCCGGGGATCCACGTGGATGCATCGGAAGGCGGAGGAGCCCCAGGTAGCGGTGTTCTACCTGGGGCTCCGACAACGCAGCGAGGCGCCGCGTGGGCCCCGGCAACCGCGAGAAGACTTCGGGCGCGGGGCACTAAGGTCTAGTTCTCCACCACGTAGCGGTGCACGCCGGTCATGGCCTCTGCACCGCTTTCGTGTACCCGGACGCAGTCGTCGAGACGACGGAGCACGTCGTCGGTGTCGAGACCGGATCCGATGAGGACCAACTCGGTCGCCCGGGCCTGCCCGCGGCCCCAGGCGGCCGTATCGAAGCGGATGTGCCGGCCGACGGTCTGCAGGGTGTACCGCTGCGCATGGCCCGGAATGCCGAAGTACACATAGCCTTTGACGCGATACAGGCCCGGGGGCGGATCCTCGAGGAGTCGCACCAACGCCCGTGGATCCAGCGGCCGCGCGCTCGTGAACGTCACCGACTCGTAGTGGTCGTGCAGGTGCTCGTGGCCGGCGCAGTCGTGGTCGTGCTCGTCCGGCTCCGCCAGCAGCTCGTCGAGGCTCAGCTGTCGCGGACCGTCGTCGAACCGGGTCACCTCGTCGAACAGCAACCGGGGATCGACCCTGCCGTGCACCGTCGGCAGCACCGGCGACCGATCGTTCAGTCCCCCGATGCGGGAGAGGGTGGCGTCCAGTTCCGGCTCCGAGATCCGGTCGGTCTTGTTGAGCACCACCAGGTCCGCCATCCGCACGTGCAGGTCGAGGTCCGGGTGGCGCGCCCGGGTGTCCTCGAACTCGGCGGCGTCGACGAGCACGACCAGTCCGCCGTATCCGATGCGGGGGTTCTCACTGCCGAGGATCAGTCGCACCATGTTGCGGGGTTCGGCGAGGCCGCTCGCCTCGACGACGATGACGTCGATGTCCGAGCGCGGATGTGCGAGCCGGTCGAGCATCCCGTCCATCTCGCTCACGTCGACCGCGCAGCAGAGGCAGCCGTTGCTGAGCGAGACCATCGAGTCGACCTGGCCGGCGACCATCATCGCGTCGATGTTGACCGAGCCGAAGTCGTTGACGATGACGCCGATCCGCACCCCGTGCCTGCCCCGGAGCAGGTGGTTGAGCAGGGTGGTCTTGCCCGAGCCGAGGAATCCGGCCACCAGGATCACCGGTATCCGCCGCTTGGCCACTGTCGCACCCTCCTCGAATCGACCACCCATCGTAGGCGGACGGGGTGAGGGTGATGCGTTCGGCGCCGGACACCTGGGATGTCCGGCCTTCGGTCTGCTGTCAGCCCTTCGGGACGCCGATCACGGCGAGCAGCTTGCCGATCAGCTCGGAGAACAGGCCGAGGTTCTCCGCGGTCGCGAAGTCCTTGAGCCCGTCGAGGCCGAACGTCTGCAGCAGGGTCTGCACGGTCGCCAGGCCCTGCGTGATGATGGATGCCTGCGCCGTGTCCGGCGTTGCCTTCGGGGTCGTCGTCGTGGTGGTCGTGGGTGCGGTGGTGCCCGGCGTCGTCTCGCCTGCCGCGGCGGGCGCCGCGTTCGGGGTGGTCGTGGCCGGGGCGGTCGTGGTGGCCGGCGTCGTGGTGGCCGGCGTCGTGGTGGCCGGGCTGCCGGCCGCCGGGGTGCTGGTGACGCCCATCAGGTAGTTCACCGCGCCGGTGACGATGGCGATCGCGTGCTTGAGCTGGCCCTGCTGGCTGTCGAGCACGGCCGCGTCGTCGGGATTGGAACCGTTGCCCATCTCCACGAAGACCAGGGGCACGGTGGTGAGCGCGGGCCCGGCGATGTCCTCGCGGCTCTGGATGCCGTCGACGACGCCCGCGTAGTTGGCCTGGGTGAAGCCGTTCTTGACGTACGCGTCGCGCATCAGCTTGGACGCCTCGAGGCCCGTCGTGGACTGCACGGCCTGGACCTTGGCGTCGGGCACCGGCAGCGTCGGCACGATCAGGTGGAACCCGTGGTCCTTGTCGTCGGCGCCCGTGGTCGTCGAGTCCGCGTGGATGCTCATCGCGAGGTCTGCACCGGACTTGTTGGCGGCCTGGGCGCGCTCGTCGACGCAGCCGCCCCATCCCGAGTCGTCGGCGCGGCTGAGCACGACCTTGGCGCCGAGCGTCTCGAGGCTGGTCTTGACCAGTTGCGAGACGTTCCAGTTGATCGTGTGCTCGGGCACGCCGCCGAGGCTGGTCATGCCGGTGGTCTGGCAGTCCTTCTTGCCGCCGCGGCCGTCGTCGACCTGCCGGGAGAGGTTCTCGCTGTGGTTGGTGCCCTGGTGCCCGGGATCGAGGAAGACAGTCTTGCCGGTCAGCGGTGTCGGGTTGGCCGCGCCTTCGGCAGCGGGGGTCGCGGGGGCCGCGGTGGGATCGGCGGCGGCCACGGCGGGCAGCAGCATGGCGGTCAGCGAAGCGGCGACGAGGCCGGCGGTCACGATGGTCTTCTTCATCCCGGATGGGCGCACACGGACGGAGCCGCCGCACCACTCTCCTTTCACTGCGCACTACACGAGTCACACCGGTCACAAGCGCACCAAGTGAAACAGAGGCAGGCACCGCGGTGCCATGGTTCACCGCGGTTCTCAGCGAACCGTTGACGTTCTGTGACCCGCGGACCCGCCCGAACCCCGAGACCACAAGAAGCCACTCACCTGTTGGCGAGTGGCTTCTTGTCGGTGGAGCCAGGGGGAAAATGTGGTGCGAGCGCGGTCAAGCGGCTGCAGGTGTGCTCAGTCGGCGGTGACGATCGCGAAGTCCGGGTCGCCCGGATCCAGGACGGCAGCAAGTCGCGTCAGAACCGATGAGTCGCCGCTCAATTCGATTCCGGCATCGGCCAGTCCCTCGGGAGACAGCCCGCCCAGCGCAAGGGCCGGCAAGGTCCGTCGGGTCGCGGTCACGGTCGCGTCCGCCGTGCCCTTCTGCGGCCGGCCGCTGTAGGTGAGCACACCGTTCGCGAGCCGCAGACGGTACCGCTCGTCGTCGTCGGTGAGGACCACGTCGAGGGTGAGGTTCTCGTCCCACGCCTTCGGCCCGTTGACCTGGATCGCGATGGCGTCGAACAGCATGTCCGGTGTGAGCGCGGAGATGACGTCGGGCGAGGCCGACACTGTGGGGGTGCCGAATCGGCCTTCGCGGAGCTCGGTGGTCCCGGAGAGGAAGATGTTGCGCCAGACACCGTTCTCCGCACCGTATCCGAGCTGTTCGAAGGTGTCGGCGAGCAGGGTGCGGGCGGCCGCGTGGTCGGGCTCGGCGAACACGACGTGGCTGAGGATCTCCGCGGCCCAGCGGAAGTCGCCCTTCTCGTACGATTCGCGAGCCTTGGCCACCACAGCGTCCGCACCGCCGCCGAGCTCGACGTACCGCTTGCCCTGCTCCTTCGGCGGGTGCTGCCACAGGTGAGCGGGGTTGCCGTCGTACCAGCCCATGTAGCGCTGGTAGATCGCCTTGATGTTGTGGCTCGCCGACCCGTAGTACCCGCGTGCGTGCCAGGCGTTCTCGAGGATCGGCGGGAGCTGGAGTTCCTCCGCGATCTCGATTCCGGTCCAGCCCTTGTTGATCAGCCGCAGCGTCTGGTCGTGCAGGTAGGCGTACAGGTCACGCTGCGCGGAGAGGAACTCCACCACCCGCTCGTTGCCCCACGTCGGCCAGTGGTGCGACGCGAACACGGCCTCGGTCTCGTCCCCGAAAAGGTCGATCGTCTCGGTGAGGTAGTTCGACCAGGCGTGCGGGTCGCGCACGAGGGCGCCTCGCAGCGTGAGCAGATTGTGCATCGTGTGGGTGGCATCTTCCGCGGCGCACAACGTCTTGTGCTGCGGGAAGTACACCAGGAACTCGGCCGGCGCCTCGGTGTCGGGCGCCATCTGGAAGATCATCCGGACGCCGTCGACCGTCTCCTCCTGACCCGTTTCGGTGATGTCCAGGGTCGGTGGGATCAGCGTGATGTTGCCGGTCGCCACGGTCTGCGCCAGGCCGGTCCCCAGCGCGCCCTGCGGGCCACGGGCGAGCGCGGCACCGAACATGTACGCCGACCGCCGTGCCATCGCGGTGCCCGCGTAGACGTTCTCCGAGGCGGCGTGCTCGGCGAACCCTGCGGGGGCGATGATCGGAACTCGACCGGAGTCGACATCCTCCTGCGTGGTGACCCCGCGGACGCCGCCGAAGTGGTCGACGTGCGGGTGGGTGTAGAGGACACCGGTGACCGGACGGTCGCCACGGTGCTCGCGGTACAGCGCGAGGGCAGCGGCCGCGGTCTCTTCCGTGACGAGCGGGTCCAGGACCAGCACACCCGTATCGCCCTCGATGAACGACACGTTCGACAGGTCGAAACCGCGCACCTGGTAGATGCCGGGCACCACCTCGAACAGACCCTGGATCGCATTGAGCTTCGACTGCCGCCACAGGCTCGGGTTGGCGGTGTCGGGGGCGTCACCCTCGATGAACGCGTAGGTGTCGTTGTCCCAGACGACCGCACCGTCCGCGGCGTGGATCGCGTTCGGCACGCGACGACCCACGAGACCGCGGGTGGCGTCGTCGAAGTCCCGGGTGTCAGAGAACGGCAGGCTCTCGAGGAGCGCCTTCTGCTGGCGGATGACGGTATCGGATGCCGACTTCGATGTGGAGGTCATGGCGACAGCATGAAACGTCGTGATGGCGAAGACCTCATCCGGACGGGGTGAACCTGCCGAGATGCTCCCGGCTCGATCACCGCCGCTTGGCACACCGACCACCCAGCACACAAGGAACCCCAGGTCAGAATACTATTCTGACCTGGGGTTCCGTCTGTGGAGCTAAGGGGACTCGAACCCCTGACCCCCACACTGCCAGTGTGGTGCGCTACCAGCTGCGCCATAGCCCCGTGTTCTGTTGTCGCACTCGGAAACCGTGTCCCGCTTGCCTGGAAAAAGTTACACCATCGCGAGCGTGGCCAACAAATCGGCTGGTCACAGCCCGATTACCTGGGTAAAAGGGAACGGGTACCGGGATCCGCCATACCCCTCGGAGATGGCCTACCCGGTACCCGTTCGTCTGTCCCCCGTCCGCAGGGTCAGTTGAGCTTCGTCACCCAGTTCACGTCGCCGAGGGCGTCGATGATGGTGCCGTCCTTGATCACCGTCGGCGTGCCCCGCGCACCGCTCGCCGCGAGGGCCGCACTGCCCTTCTCCGCGGCCGCGGTGGCGTCGGCCACCTTCGCGCCGGTCGCGATGCACTGCGCCGTCGCATCATCGGCCCCCGAGTCCTTGGCGAGCTGCGCGAGATCGTCGTTGCTGTGGTCGGACTTGCCGTTCTCCTTCGGCTGGTTCGCCGGCGCGAAGATCGCCCCGTGGAAGCTGGAGTAGGCGATGGCGTTGCCGCTGTCGGCGACGCAGAGCAGCGCCCCGGCCGCGCGACTGGAGTAGTCGCCGCTTGCGGAGAGCCGGTTCAGGAAGTCGAGGGTGTGGTAGCGCACGGCGAGGGTGCCCTCGTCGACCTTCTGCGCGACCTCCTGGCCGTTGGTGTTCTCCAACTGGGCGCAGTACGGGCACATGGGGTCCTCGAACACGTCGATGGTGGTCGTCGCGCCGGGAGTCCCGAGCCGGACCACCCCGTCCTCCTGGACCGCGACCTGGACCGCCGAGTTCGACACCCCGCCGTAGCCCTCGTTGCGCGGCTTGCTGCGGTTGCTGCTCCACAACACGCCGCCGATGACGACCGCGGCGATCACCACGATCGCCAGTCCGCCGAGCAGGTACGTCGAGCGACTCGACGTCGGCTGGGGTGAGTACTTGACGGGCTTGACCTTCTTGCTCACTGATGAAGTCCTTCGGGTCCGATTCCGGGTACGGCTTTACGGTGCCGACTCACGACTCTGCCACCTCAGGCTGAGGAGGCAATGAGAGGAGCGGCCGCGATCGTGGGCCGAGTGCGAACGGGCTGCGGGGAAACACGATCAGCCACACCGCCATGGCCATGAATCCGACGTCCCGGGCGACCTCGCGCGCGTAGTCCCACCCGTCCACCTCCGCCGCACCGCCGCCGCCGAAACAGCCGCAGTCGATCGACAGGCCGCGCGCCCACGCCGACACGACCGCGGTGATCAGACCGGCCAGAACCAGCACCGACACGACCGCGGTGAGCCGAACACCGAGCCCGATGAGCAGCAGCAGGCCGAGCGCGATCTCGAACATCGGCAGCGCCGACGCCACCGGGCGCACCAAGTCCTCCGGCAGCAACTGGTAGGCGCGCACCGCGACCACCGTCTGCGTCGGATCGGCGAACTTGATTCCGCCCGAGATCAGCCAGACCGCGGCGAGGCCGAGGCGGGCAAGGAAGCTGACGACACGAATCCACACGCCGCCCACGGTACCGAGGCCCCGCGTAGATTCGCGGTCATGGACCCGAACGGTGGTGCGCTGCCGCACGAGTTCGACCACACGCACGCGAACGTGTCCGGCGGCTGGCTCCGGGCCGCGACGTTCGGCGCCATGGACGGGCTCGTCACCAACACGTCATTGCTCGCGGGCGTCGGCGGCGGCGGACTGGACGCGCACGCCATCGTTCTCAGCGGCATCGCCGGATTGGCGGCGGGCGCCTTCTCGATGGCCCTCGGGGAGTACGCGTCGGTGTCGACGGCGAACGAACAGATCGACGCCGAGGTGCGCGTGGAAACCCGCGCCCAGGCCAAGCATCCGCAGGCCGAGCAGGCCGAACTGGTCGGCATGTTCGTCGACATGGGGATGAGCGAGACCACCGCCCGCGCCGCGGCAACCGAGGTGCACGGCGACTCCCAGCGAGCGGTGACCATCCACCTCACCCACGAGCTCGGTGTCGACCCGACCGAGAAGCCGTCCCCGTTGGTGGCAGGCGGCTCGTCGTTCGTGATGTTCGCGATCGGCGCGATCATCCCGCTGCTTCCGTACCTACTCGGATTCGACTCGCTCCCGGCCGGACTCGCAGTCGGCGGGCTCGGGCTACTCGTCGCGGGCGCGGTCGCGGCCGGGCTGACCTCGCAGTCCAAGATTCGCGGAGCCCTGCGACAGCTGCTCTTCGGCGCTGTCGCGGTCGGCGCCACCTACCTGGTCGGCGTGCTCATCGGCGGCGTCCCCGGTTGACGCCTGCGGGATCGTGCGCGGCGCGAGCACCCAGAACCCGATCGGGAGCAGCATGAGCGCGCCCGTGACCGCGAAGGCGACCCCGTAGGACAGGTACTGGGCCAGCACCCCGGCGACCAGCGGACCGGCCACCACGCCGACATCCGAGGACATCTGGAAGGTGGCGAGCACCGGGCCGCCCCTGACCTTGGAGCCGATCACGTCGGCGACCGCGGCCTGCTGGGCCGGATTCATCAGCCCGGACCCCATGCCCGCCACCAGGGACAGCGCGAGGAACACCAGCAGGTTGTCGCTGAACCCGAGCACGGCGGTCGCGGTCCCGCTGACCACCAGCCCGGCCAGCACGAAGGGCCGCCTGCCGCGCAGGTCCGACAGACGCCCGGCCGGGATCTGCACCAGCGCGTTGCCGACGGCGTACACGGTGAGCGCGACACCCGCCAACGCGGTGCCCGCGTCCAGCGCCTCGACCACGAACAGCGGCACCATCGCCACCCGGACGCCGAAGGACACCCAGCCGTTGGCGAAGTTCGACACCAACGCCGCCCGGTATGTCGCCGAGGCCAGCGCCTCACGCAGCGTCATCGTGAGGACGGGACCGCCCGGATCCGGCGCGGCCAGCTCGGACTGCCGCAGACTGAGGTACACCACCGCCGCCGCGATGAGCAGGGCCACCGCGTAGATCAGGAACGGAGCGCGCAGCCCCAGGCCCGCGAGCGCGCCGCCGACCAGCGGGCCGCCGATGGTGCCGAACAGGAAGGACGTCGCGTACAGGCCGGACACCCGGCCGCGGATGCCCGGCGGGGTGATCCGGATCAGCAAACCGAGCGCGGACACGGTGAACATGGTCGAACCGACACCGCCGAGCGCCCGGAACAGCAGCAGCTGCCAGTAGTCGCCGGCGAACGCGACCGCACCGGACGACGCGGCCACGATCAGCAGGCCGGTGAGATATGTGGGCCGCTCCCCCAGCCGCTGCACCAAGGCGCCGCTCAGCGGCGCGAACAGCAACCGCATCAGGGCGAACACGCTGATGACCGAGAACGTGGCGATGTACCCGACGTCGAAGCTGCGGGCGAACTGGGGCAGGGCGGGAGCGACGATGCCGAAGCCGAGGGCGATGACGAAGCTGGCCGAGACCAGCACCCAGATCTCGCGCGGCAGCTTGGTTTCGGAGGTGTTCATGTACCGCCGATGCTAGTGCGCGGCCCGACTCGTCAGTCGACCGCTCCCAGGGCTCGCGCGACGACCTCGCGGGCCTCGTCCTGCACCTGGGCGAGATGCTCTGGGCCGCGGAACGATTCGGCGTAGATCTTGTACTTGTCCTCGGTGCCGGACGGTCGTGCCGCGAACCACGCGTTCTCGGTGCACACCTTGAGACCGCCGATCCGCGCCCCGTTGCCCGGCGCGGCGGTCAGCGCCGCGATGATGGGTTCGCCCGCCAGTTCCGTCGCGCTGACCTGCTCCGGCGACAGCGCGGACAGCGCCGCCTTCTGCGCCCGGTCGGCCGGCGCGTCCACCCGCGCGTAGGCGGGGTCGCCGTAGCGGGCGGTCAGAGCGCGGTATCGCTGCGACGGCGATTCGCCCGTGACGGCGAGGATCTCCGAGGCGAGCAGCGCCAGCGCGAGACCGTCCTTGTCGGTGGTCCAGACCGAGCCGTCGGTGCGCAGCAGGCTCGCTCCCGCGCTCTCCTCCCCGCCGAACCCGAGCTCGCCGGACAGCAGACCGGGCACGAACCACTTGAACCCGACCGGCACCTCCACCAGCTCCCGGCCGAGCCCGGCGACGACCCGGTCGATCATCGACGAACTGACCACCGTCTTGCCGACCTTCGTGCCCGACGCCCAGTCCGGCCGGTGCGTGTACAGGTACTCGATCGCCACGGCCAGGTAGTGGTTGGGGTTCAGCAGGCCTTCGTCCGGGGTGACGATGCCGTGCCGGTCGGCGTCGGCGTCGTTGCCGGTTGCGATGTCGTAGCTCTCGCGCGCACCGATCAGGGAGGCCATCGCGGCCGGGGAGGAACAGTCCATCCGGATCTTGCCGTCGGTGTCGAGGGTCATGAACCGCCACGTCGCGTCGACCAGCGGGTTGACCACCGTCAGGTCGAGACCGTGCCGCTCGGCGATCGCGCCCCAGTAGTCGACGCTCGCCCCGCCCATCGGGTCGGCCCCGATCCGGACTCCGGCACTTCGGATCGCGTCGAGGTCCACCACACTCGGCAGGTCGTCGACGTAGCTGCCGAGGTAGTCGTAGGGCCTGGCTCCCGCCCGAGCCGGCGACACCCGGCGCACACCGGACAGGGCCTCGACGAGCAGTTCGTTGGCGCGGCGCTCGATCGCGGAGGTCGCGTCGGAATCGGCCGGTCCGCCGTGCGGCGGGTTGTACTTGAAGCCGCCGTCACGCGGCGGGTTGTGCGACGGCGTGACCACGATGCCGTCGGCGCGGGCGGACGACGCGGATGCGTTGTGCCGCAGGATCGCATGGCTGACCGCGGGGGTGGGGGTGTACCGGCCGGCGGCGTCGACGAGCACGTCGACCCCGTTCGCGGCGAGCACCTCGAGCGCGGAGGTCCAGGCGGGTTCGGACAACGCGTGGGTGTCCCGGCCGAGGAACAACGGTCCGGTGATGCCCTGGGCCGCGCGGTATTCCACGATCGCCTGGGTGGTGGCGAGGATGTGTGCCTCGTTGAAGGCGCCGTCGAGGCTCGACCCGCGGTGCCCCGAGGTCCCGAATGCCACCCGCTGGCCGGGGTCCTCGGGGTCCGGGGTTCGGGTGTAGTAGGCCGTCACCAGGTGCGGGAGGTCCTCGAGGTCTTCGGGTTCCGCGGGTCGGCCTGCTCGATCGTTCACCATTGCCTCATTCGATCACGCGACGACGGCGTGTGCCGCCGCGAATCCGAGGAATGCGGCCCCGATCCCGGCCACGAGGGTGACCGCGACGTTGGCGACGGCGTACAACCGTGCCCGGTCCTGCAGTAGGCGCAGCGTCTCGTAGCTGAAGGTACTGAAGGTGGTCAGCGCCCCGCAGAAGCCGGTGCCGATCAGCGTCATCAGCGCGCCGCCGTGCGCGGTCGCGGCACCGACGAGCCCGCCGAGGATCAGCGATCCGATCACGTTGACCGCGAGCGTGCCCCACGGGAACTCGCTGTCGTGGCGTGACTGCACGGTGCGGTCCAGCAGGAACCGTGCGGGCGCGCCGACGGCGCCGCCGACCAACACCAGCAGCACGCTCACGCGGGACCCTCCGCCACGTGCACCCGCTCGACGTCCTCGAGGGTGACGGTGGCCTGGGTGAGCAACTCGGCGATCGCCTGGACGAACGAACGAACACGCGGTGGGTCGTCCAGGATGACGACGAGCACCGGCAGGCCGTCGGCGAGGTCGAGCAGCCGGGTGGTGTGGATGTGCGAGGACGCGCCGTATCCCTCGACTCCCCGCCACACGCTGGCTCCGCTGAGCCCGGCGTCGCGGGCCCGCCGCACGATCTCCTGGTACGTGGGCTTGTGGTGCCACAGGTCGTCCTGGCCGACGATGATCGACAGGCGCAGTTCAGTGCGCGAGGTGCACGTGTACGAGGTGTTCGGCGACGGGGTGTTGGAGGACGACATCGTCAGATTCCTTTCCCGATCCGGGCGCCCGCGGCCACCCGGGTGAGCGAGACCCCCGCCAGGGCGGCGGTGAGCGCGGCGATCACGCTGCCGGCGAGGTAGCCGAACGCGAGCGGGTAGTGGCCGTCGGCGAGGAGCCCGCGAACCTCGACCGCGTAGGTGGAGAAGGTGGTGAAACCACCGAGAATGCCGACCCCGAGGAAGGGCCGCAGCAACCGGTGCGCGGTCCAGACCTCGGTGATGACCACCATCAGCACACCGATGAGGAAGCAGCCGACCACGTTGGTGATCAACGTCGCCCAGGGGAGTTGACCGGCCTGCACTGGAATTACTTGCGCAACACCGTATCTCGCCAGCGAACCGAGCGCACCGCCAGCCGCGACGACCGCGAGCAACGACCAGTCACCGCGCATCCACATCTCCTAGTCCGACAACCGGAACCGCGCCGCGGCGATGACGTCGGCGAGCGCGTCGGCGAGAACCACCAGTCGCTCACCGGGACCCGGTGCGGCCAGCACTCGAAGTCTATCCGCGGCACCGAGCGGCAGCCGCGCCGCGAGCGCCAACGCCTGCTCGCCCGGACCCCCGGGAAGCGACCCCAGCGGCGGAAAGTCCGGTGCCCGCCCGCCCCCGACCCTGGCCAGCTCGGCGACCACCTCGCGCAACTCGACGACGCGGGCGTCGACCTCCTCGACGGCGCTCGCTCCGATCACCGATCCCTCGTCGGGCCACTCCTGCACCTCGGCCTGCGGATACGGATCGTCGGGAAGCCAGCGCCGCACCCGGATCCGGCGCTCGCCGACACAGCCGAGCAGCATCCGTCCGCCCGCGCCCGGTCGGCAGTCGACGATCCTCGCCGACGTCCCCACATCGGTCCGCTCGTCGCCGCCGCCGACCTCGTGCCCGCGCGAGATGAGCACCACCCCGAACCGCATTCGGTCGGGCGATGACGTGCAGTACTCGACCATCTCGCGGTATCGCGGTTCGAAGACCTGAAGCGGGAGCTCCTCGCCTGGGAGCAGCACCGCGCCGAGCGGGAACATCGGGAGATGCATGGGCCCAGGCTAACAATCGGGCCCCGCCGGAACCGGGACGCGTCGCGGCGACCGCGCTAGGGTGTGATCTGGAAAGGGACGTCCATGGACACCTGGCTCAGGCGGTCCGCAGCCGCTGCGTTCGCTATCCTCGCCGGCCTCGCGCTGGCCACACCGACTGCCTCGGCCCAGCCGGCCGCGCCCGTCGCCGATCCCGACCCCTTCTACTGGTCGCCACCCGACCTGGCCCCGCGCGCGAACGGCGACGTGCTGCGCGCACGCCCGGTCGACGTGTCGAGGTACGGCAACGCCGACGGCTGGCAGATCCTGTTCCGCTCCACCAATTCCGCCGGTGCGCCGATCGCGGCGACGACGACGGTGCTCGTGCCGCGCGGCGGTGTGGACCGTCCGCTGCTGTCGTTCCAGGCGATCATCAACGCCCTGGGCACCCAATGCGGGCCCTCACACACGCTGTTCGACGGGCAGCTGACGGAGGCGCCGGCGATACCGGTGCTGCTGGCCCGGGGGTGGGCGGTCGCGCTGCCCGACCATCTCGGCCCGACCAGCGCCTACGGCGCGGCGCGGCTCGGCGGTCAGATCGTGCTCGACGGGATCCGCGCGGTCCAGCGCCTGCCGCAGGCGCGTCTCGGGCACAGCCCGGTCGGGCTGACGGGATACTCGGGCGGCGGCATGGCCACCGGCTGGGCGGGCGCACTGGCGCCCACCTACGCGCCGGAGCTCAACATCGTCGGGATCGCGCAGGGCGGCGTCCCCACCAACCTCAACGAGCTCGCCAACGGCCTGGGCTCCGCACCACACCCGCTCTTCGGACTCGCCTTCGCCGCCACGCTGGGACTCGAGCGGGAATACCCCTCGCGAGTGGCGGTCGACAACTACCTCACCCCCGCGGGACTCCGGTTGCGGGATCAGATCGCGAACGCATGCACCCAGCAGATCATCGACGACGGTGCCGGGCACAGCACCGCGGAGGTGACGAAGGACCCGTCCGAGGTCAATGCCCCGAGCCTGCGCTCGGTGTTCGACGAGAACAGCCTGCAGCTCTACCCGGGCGTCCCGCGCGCTCCGGTGTTCGCGTGGCACGGCACCGGCGACCAGTTGGCGCCGCTCGACTCCGCGGCCGCGACGGTCCGGAGATGGTGTGGCGCAGGCGTGCCCGTCCAGTTCGACGTGCTGCCCGGCGACCACGGACCCGCCTCGGTTGAGGGCGTGCCCGGGGCGTTCGCCTGGTTGGACGGCAGGTTCGCCGGGGTGCCGGCACCCAGCAACTGCTGACTCAGCTCTTCGGCCAGGGCGGCAGCGGCGGCTTCACCCACATGATCTTCTCGTCGGCGTGCGCGGGCACCGCCCGCGGGTCGTCGGGATGTTCCGCCGCCCACCGCGACTTCTCGCCCAGCAGTTCCGCGACTACCGACCAGGTCTCGCGGGTGCTCGGCGGGTTCGCTCCCGCGGCCCGGGCGAGCTTGCGCAACCGATCGTCGGGCAGGGCGAGCAGTTCGGCGCCGCCGATCCCCCGGTCCCAGATGTACCGGGCGAGTCCGACCGCCTTGTCGCGTCGCTTGCGCGATGCCTCGTCGGTGTGCGCAAAGTCGACGTCGCCGGAATCCACGTACCCGAGCCTATCGGCGCCTGCCCGGATCCGAATACCGGCAGGTCGAGCGCGTCCCGTGTGGTTGGATTCGGCAATGTTGCACAGCCTCACCACTGCGCTCGCCCGCCTCGTCACCGAGGTGAGGACTCGCATCCGGATGGCGGCGCGGGTGGACGACCTTCCACCCGGCGACGGCCCAGCCTGGCGCGAATAGGTCGTCACACACGAAAAAGCCCCCCATCGACGTGCTGCCGGGAATCGAACCCGTTACCAGCTCCTTAGTTAGACAAAGAACAGGTAACCTCTCCGTCATGAGTTGGGGAGTTGTTGCGGCGGTGCGCAACGTCATCGGTGAGATGGTCGCCCGCGTGAAACTCGCGGCACAGATTGACGACCTGCCTCCGGGTGACGGCACCGCGCCATGGCCGGCAGGCCGTGACGGCGACACCTGAACCCGCAGGCGTCGATGACCCAGGAGGTCTACATGGGGCGCAGCAGAACGCACTCGGCGGTCGCCGATGCGCTGGATTCGGCGGTAGCGAGGCGCGACCAAAGCGGTTGGTAAACGGTCAGTGAGCCATAGCGTCGACGCACACGAAAAAGCCCCCCATCGGCATCTCTGCTGATGGGGGGCTTTCGGTGGAGCTGCCGGGAATTGAACCCGGGTCCTTCGCCGGATCGCCAGGGCTTCTCCGTGTGCAGTTCGCTATGCCTCTACTTGGATCTCCCGGTCTCGCGAACAAGCCGTGATGACGATCCCAGTCACTGTTTGATGTCCCATCCGACTCCGCGACCGAGCCGGTAGGTAAAGCCCTCTAGCTGATGCCAGTACCCGACCCGAGGGCGAGATCGGACTGACAGACACGCTTCGCTACTTAGGCAGCGAGAGCGTAGTCGCGCTGATTGGAATCGGCGCTTATATGTTTGCAGCGACGCTTACGGTGGTCTCTTGCCTGCACCGACACGCTTCCCCTGACTCAACGTACAAAGTCGAAACCGTTCAGCCCCGTACGTTCCCAGCAACCTGCTGGGACCACACACTGTAACGCCCCGGCGCCGGAAAATCATCCCGGTTTCCGAGCGCCGCAAATCCTGGACATTTGTCCAGAATGATCTACGCTTCCGATCACAATCAGACAGTTGTTTCGACGGGGGACCACGGACGCACATGACTCTTCTCGCCCGGCGCACCCGCCGCCGTCTCGTTCACGCGTTGTCCCTCTCGCTGGCGCTCGCCGTCGCGACGGCCGGGATCGCGGCCTCCGCACCCTCGCCCGCCCCCGTCGGCCCCGGCGACGACCCGGTCTACGGCCTCGCGAACGGCTGCTACGCACTGAAGTCCGAGCCCACCGGACAGTTCGTCCGCCGCGCCGACGCCGGCTATCGCGCCGACGCACCCGCGGTCGGCGACGCCGAACCGCTGCGCATGCACGCATCCCAGCTGGGCCGGTTCATGTTCTACGGCCGCGGCGGCGACATGATCGCCGGCGAGGGCACCCAGAAGGTGGTCTCCACGCGCGCCGCCACCCCCGCGACGGACTGGACCCTCACCCACACCGACGGCACCTACGCCATCACCTCGACCGCCAACGGCAACCAGCTCACCGCCGGCCCGAACGGACTGGCACTGAGCAACCCGGGCGTCGACCCGACCGGCGGACGGTTCACCCTCGTCGCGACCTCGGGCTGCGCCGACTTCCCCGACTCCGAGGTGAACGCCACCGGCACGCCGCTGTCCGGGACCGGGCCGAACGGCGAGGTGCGCGGCTTCATCGACGCGCACGTCCACCTGGACGCCAACCTCTTCATCGGCGGACAGGTGCACTGCGGCAAGCCCTTCGACCCGCAGGGCATCACCGTCGCACTGCAGGACTGCCCCGACCACGGCAGCAACGGGCTGCCCGCCCTGCTCGAGAACGTCATCTCGCACGGCAGCCCGTTCGAGGAACACGACACCACCGGCTGGCCCACCTTCGCGGACTGGCCCGCCCACGACTCGCTGACCCACGAGCAGACCTACTACAAGTGGGTCGAGCGCGCGTGGCGCGGCGGACTGCGCATCTTCACCAACCTGCTGGTCAACAACCGGGTGCTGTGCGACCTCTACCCGATCAAGAACCGGTCCTGCGACGACATGGACACCATCCGGGCCGAGGCCGCCCAGGTCCACGAGATGCAGGACTACATCGACGCCCAGTACGGCGGTCCGGGCCGCGGATGGTTCCGCATCGTGTCCTCACCCGAACAGGTCCGCAAGGTCGCCGCGGAGGGCAAGCTCGCCGTCACCATCGGCATCGAGACGTCGGAACCGTTCGGCTGCAAGGTGGTCGGTGACGTCCCGCAGTGCACCGAGGCCGACGTCGACCGCGGCCTGGACGAGGTGTACGCGATGGGCGTGCGGCAGATGATCGTCACGCACAAGTTCGACAACGCCTTCGGCGGCGTCCGGTTCGACCCGGCCGTGCAGGGCGTCGCGGTCAACGTCGGCAACTTCCTCAGTACCGGCAGGTTCTGGCAGGCCGAGCCGTGCACCGGCGCGGCTCACGACAACCCGCTGCTCAGCGTCGGCGACGGTCCCGCCGAGGCGCTGTCCGCCCTGCCGCCCGGCGTCACCACCCCGGTGTACCCGGAGGGCCCGCTGTGCAACACCCGCGGCCTGACCACCCTCGGCGAACACATGATTCGCGGGATGATGGACCGCGGCATGATCGTGGACATCGACCACATGAGCGTCAGGACCGCCGAGGACACCCTGAAGATCCTCGAGGACGCGAAGTACTCGGGCGTGGTGTCCAGCCACAGCTGGTCGGACCCCCTCCTCTACAAGCGGATCTACGCGCTCGGCGGGTTCGTCGCGCTGTACGCCAGCCAGCTCGAGCCGCAGAAGGCCGAGCCCGGTCAGGACCCGAAGGCCGATCGCGAACCCGGTTTCGTCGAGGCCTGGCGCAAGGCCCGCAAGGCGCGCAGCGACAAGTACTACTTCGGCTTCGGCTACGGCGCGGACACCAACGGCTTCGGCCCTCAGGCCGCCCCGCGCGACAGCGCCGAGACCGAGCCGCTGCAGTACCCGTACAGGACGTTCGACGGCGGCACCGTGATGGACCGGCAACGGACCGGGCAGCGCGTGTTCGACCTCAACAAGGACGGCGTGGCGCAGTACGGCATGATCCCGGACTGGATCGCGGACATGAAGATCGCGGCGGGCGCCGACGGTGACCAGATCATCGAGGACATGAGCCGTGGGGCCGAGGCGTACCTGCAGATGTGGGAGCGCGTCGCCAAGTAGTCCGATGCAGTCTCGATAGGTCATTCCTCCCGATGCGACCGCCGGACCCGCCTAGACTCGATGTTCGACAGGCGGGCAGCGAAGTCGCATCGGGAGGAGATCCCATGGCCGACCGCACCTCGGCCCGAGTCGGGCAGTTGATGCCCGTCTCGAGTCCGCAGCAGTTGCGCAACGTCGTGCTGATCGGGTGCAGCGGCGCGGGCAAGACCACCCTCGCCGAGTCCCTCGCCCTGGCCGCGGGGGCGATCGGCAAGGCGGGCCGGATCCCGGACGGCAACACGGTCTCCGACTACGAGGACATCGAGCACCAGCAGCAGCGGTCAGTGCAGTTGGCGGTGCTGCCACTGGACTGGAACGACGTCCGGATCAACCTGCTCGATCCGCCCGGCCACCCCGACTTCGCCGCGGAGCTGCGCGCCGGACTGCACGCCGCCGACGCCGCCGTGTTCGTCGTCTCCGCGACCGACCCGGTCACCGCGCCGACCCGCGCGCTGTGGCGCGAGTGCGCGGCGGTGGGGATCCCCCGGGCCATCGCGGTCGCCAAGTTGGACGTCGCCCGCAGCAGCTTCGACGAGATCCTCACGTCCTGCCACGACGCCTTCGGCCTCGGCACCGACACTCTGCGACCGGTCTTCGTGCCGGTCCACGCCGACGGAAAGCCGTGCGGTTCGGTCGATCTGCTGACCGGCCGACGCTACGGCGAACCGGGCGACGAACCGGAGGTCGGGGCTGCACGCGAGAGCCTGGTCGAGGCCATCTCCGGCCTGGACGACACCCTGATGGAGCGCTTCCTCGCGGGCGAGACACTGGACGAGGAAGCGCTGGCCGAGGGCCTACGGCACGAGATCGTGGACTGCACACTGCATCCCGCGCTGGCTGTGACCGACTACGGCGTCGGCTCGGCCGAACTGCTCGACCTGATCGCGGGCTCGTTCCCCGACCCCACCCATCGCGTCGGTGACCAGCCGGCCGCGGACCCGGACGCTCCCCTGGCGGCGCAGGTCGTCCGCGTCACCGGCGACCCCTACGTCGGCCGGATCAGCCTGATCCGGGTCTTCGCGGGCACCCTGCGACCCGACACCCACGTCCACGTGATCGGGCCGGACCGCACCGACCCCACCGAGGAGCGCATCACGACGCTGACCGGGCCATTCGGCAAACAGCAGCATCCCGTGCCGGAGGCGGTCGCCGGCGACCTGGTGTGCGTGGCGAAGGTCGCCAGCGCGCACATCGGGGACACCCTCGCCGACGACGGCTCGGCCACCGCGCTCGCGACCTGGCCGAAGCCGGCCGCGCTGCTCCCGATCGCGGTCGAGGCGCACAGCAAGACGGACGACGACAAGCTGTCCCAGTCCCTGACCCGGCTCCTCGCGGAGGATCCGGCGCTGCGGCTGGAGCAGAACCCGCAGACCCATCAGATCGTGTTGTGGTGCACCGGCGAGGCGCACGCCGAGGTGACCCTGGACCGGCTCCGCAACCGGCACGGCGTGCACGTCGACACCGCCGACTACCGGGTGGCGCTGCAGGAGACGTTCGGTGCCAGCGCATCCGGCCACGGCAGACTGGTCAAGCAGTCCGGCGGCCACGGCCAGTACGCCATCTGCGATCTCGAGGTGGAACCGCTGCCGACCGGCGAGGGCTTCGAGTTCGTGGTCCGGGTCGTCGGCGGATCGGTGCCCAAGCACTTCATCCCGTCGGTGGAGAAGGGGGTGCGGACCCAACTGCTCGCGGGCGTCGCGACCGGCCACCCGCTCGTCGACGTGCGCGTGACCCTCGTCGACGGCAAGGCGCACTCGGTGGACTCCTCGGACTCGGCGTTCCAGACCGCGGCGGCGCTGGCCCTGCGGGACGCCGCCTCGCACACCGACATCCGGCTGCTCGAACCGGTGTCCGCGGTGCGGGTGATCCTGCCCGACGACTATCTCGGCGCGGTGCTGAGCGACCTGTCGGCGCGGCGCGGCCACGTGCTCGGGACCGAGACCACCGAGCCGGGACTGGCGCTGCTGCGCGCCGAGGTCCCCGAGATCGAACTGTCCCGCTATCCGGTGGATCTGCGCTCGCTCACCCACGGCACCGCCGAGTTCGCGCGAGCCCACCTGCGGTACGAGCTGATGCCGACGTCCGTGGCGGCGCAGTACACCTGAGCGCACGCGAGCGTCAGCGGCGGGGCGTCCTTGCCCAGGACGGGCGCCAGGTCGTCTCCGGAAGCGGTGTGAGGCTTCCGAAGTGGTCGACGATCGGCCGAAGCCCGGGGTGCGGATTCGCCCGGGGGAGGATGAGCGAGATCGGGTACGCGAGCGTCGGATTCACGATCGGGATGCGACGTAGGTCGTAGTTCGTCGGCCAGATGTACCGGTCACGCGCCCCGACGAGGGTGGCCACGTCCGCAGAGTCCGCGAGGGTGTCCAGGAGCACCTCGTCACCGAAGTGCGGGCCTGCGGCGTCGATGCGGAGATCGAATTCGGTGGCGAGCTGATCGTAGAACTCCCCCCATTCGCTGCCGGGCGCGATGCCCGGCACCCAGATCCGGTGCCGGCGCAGCTGCGGCGGCGTCAGCGTCCGGGCGGAGGCGAGGGGATGTCTCGGGCCCACGAGGAGCTCCAGCGGTGAGTCGAACGCGTGGATCATGCGCACGTCGCGCGGGAGGGTGGCCGGATCGGTGACCGTGCGGAACGAGGCGTCGATATCGCCCGCTTCGACGGCGGCGACCGCCACGCGTGGGTCGTTGACCTTGAGGGTCACCACGTCGAGGGCGGTTTCGGGATGCGACCGCCAATAGTCGTGCAGCACAACCGCCTGCGCGGATCGCAGGCCGAGGACGTCGATCCGCAGGGCCCGCGAACCCGGTCTGATCGCGGTGACGGCACGATCGACACCCGTGACGATGCCGCGCGCATGGGGAAGGAACGCCTGACCGTCGAGGGTCAGCTCGACCCCGCGGGCGGTACGGGTGAACAACCGGACCTCGAGCTCGCGCTCGAGGGTCGCGATCCGTTTCGAGACGGCCTGTTGCGTCACGCCCAACTCGTTGGCCGCCAGTTGCAGCTGCCCGAGCTCGGCGGCCCGGACGAACGATCGCACTGCCTCGGTGTCCACGGCCACAGCCTATGCGTGCCCAACCAATCGTTGTGGCTCGCGGGAAGGCTGGTTGTTTGATCCATGCTCGGTGCTGCTGATGTGATCCACGGACCCGAACATGAGTTGTCACGAGGGAGTCGCGTGCGAGTGCAGTTGGGACCCGGCTTCGACCGGCTGTGGTCGGCCTACGCCGTCAGCACGTACGGCACGTGGATCGCCTTCGGAGCATTCCCGCTCATCGCCGTGCACGTGCTGCACGCGTCGGCCGTCGCCGTCTCACTGCTGGAGGCGGTCGGGCTCACCGTCGCGGCGATCGCGGCGGTCCCACTCGGGCCGTGGGTCGAGCGCCACCCCAAACGGCCGGCGATGATCGCGGCGGACCTGGCCCGGTTCCTGGCGATGGCGAGCGTGCCGATCGCGTACCTCCTCGGCATCCTGACCTACGGCCAACTGCTGGTCGTCTCCGTCGTCTCCGGCACCGCGGGCATCGTCTTCACCGCTGCCTCCGGCGCCTACCTGAAACACCTCGTCCGCGGCGATCACCTCCTCGTCGCGAACGGACGATTCGAGGGCACGAGCTGGGTGGCGACCGCGGCAGGACCGCCCCTCGGCGGCGCGCTCGTCGGGGTGCTCGGCCCGGTCGTCACCGTCGCCGCCGACGCGCTCAGCTTTCTGCTGTCCGCGCTCGCGATCCTCCGCATCCGGGGAGACGATGTCGCCGCGTCCCGCGACGCGTCCACCCGGTTGCGCACCACCGACCTACTGAGCGGCTGGCGTTTCATCCTGCGCGACCGGGTCCTGCGGCGGCTGTTCCTCAACTCGGTACTGGTCAGCGCGCTGATCATGGCGACCGTCCCCCTCCTCGCCGTCCTCCTGCTGGGCGAGTACCATTTCCCGGCCTGGCAGTACGGCCTCGCCTTCGGCATCCCGGCGCTCGGCGGCTTCGTGGGTGCCCGCCTGTCCCCTCGCCTCGTCGCCCGCTACGGCCGGCACCGGGTCGTGATCGTCTCCGGCTGGCTGCGCTCGACCTTCCCGCTCGGCCTCGCGTTCATCCGACCCGGCATCCCCGGACTCCTCACGGTGATCGTCGTCGAGGGCCTGCTGATCACCTGCATGGGCATCTTCAACCCCGTCAACGCGACCGAACGCCTGCGGCGCACGCCTGCCGGTCACGCCGCTCGCGTCCTCACCGCATGGAGTGTCAGCAGCAGGCTCCTGCAGGCCGCCCTGGTGGCGGTCTGGGGTGTCCTCGCCACACTCACCAGCCCGCTCGCCGCGATAACCGTCTCCGGCGTTCTGCTGCTCGCCACCCCGCTGTTACTGCCCACCCGGACACACCTGCCCGAACCCGCGGCCGCGGTCAGCGACGTCGTGGCCTCGTAATCCCTAGGCGACCGCGATCATCGCGACCGCGGCGACGGCCAGCACCATGCCGACCCGCTGCAGCCGGCCGACCCGCTCGCCGAGCATCGTCATGGCCAGCAGCACGGTGGCCGCCGGGTACAGCGATCCGATGACGCTGACCAGGGACAGCAGTCCGCCGGAGAACGCGTACATCATCGCGGCGTTCGCGACCACGTCGAGGAACGCGATCAGCAGCGCAAGCCGGATCACCCCGCGCGGCGGCACGACGAACTGTCCGGACGCCAACGCAACCGCCCACACCACCACCGTCGCCGAGGCTCGGGACGCCGCCAGTGGCCACAGCCCGCCGCCGTCCCCGATCTCGTGCAGGCACACGAAGGCCAACGCGAACGCCAACCCGGACCCGACCGTCAGCCAGGCGATCCTCGGGGTGAAGCTCACGCGGTGGCCGTCGACCGCCTCGCCCGCGGTCTCGGCCGTCTCCCGGCTCACCATCACCACCGCGACCAGCGCGAGCACCACGCCGGCCAGGGCCAGCGCCCCGGGCCGCTCCCCCAGCACGAACCCGACCGCGACCGGAACGCCCGCCACCAGGACCGCGGTCAGCGGCGACACCACCGACATCGGGCCGTCGGCGAGCGCCAGGTAGAACCACCACACCGCGAGTCCGCCGGCGACGCCCGAGGCCGCGCCCCACAGGAGCGCGGCGGTCGTGAGTTCGCCGCCCACCAGCGGCGCGACGAGGAGCACCATGAGCAGCGAGATCGGATAGGAGACGATCACCACCCGCAGGGCAGCCACCCGCCGGGAGGCGAGACCGCCGACGAAGTCGCTCACCCCGTAGCCGACGGCGGCGAGCAGTGCGAGCAGGACCGCGGTCAGCGGCTCATGCCCTTGACCCGCCTACCCAGTTCGCGGGTGACCTCGCGCTCGGCGGTCCGCCGGGCCAGGTCCTGACGCTTGTCGTAGTCCTGCTTGCCCTTGGCCAGAGCCAGTTCCACCTTGACCTTGCCGTCCGAGAAGTACATCGACAGCGGCACCAGGGTCTGGTTGCCCTCCCGGGTCTTGCCGACGAGATGCTCGATCTCGCGCTTGTGCAGCAACAGCTTCCGGGTGCGGCGCGGCGAGTGGTTGGTCCAGCTGCCCTGCGTGTACTCGGGGATGTGCAGTCCGCGCAGCCACACCTCGCCGTCGTCGACGGTGGCGAACGCGTCGACCAGCGACGCCTTGCCCTCGCGCAGGCTCTTCACCTCGGTGCCGACCAGTGCGATGCCCGCCTCGTAGGTGTCGATGATGGTGTAGTTGTGCCGCGCCTTGCGGTTGGTTGCGATGACCTTGCGGCCCTTTTCCTTCACGTCCGGGCCCTTCAGTCCGCTGCGGTGTACGAGAAATGTCCAGTACTCAAGGATAGTTCGCCCGGCAACTCGTTATTCCCGCACATACAGACGCAGCGTCACGTACGCGGTCACCGCGGCCATTCCGACACCGACGAGCGCCAGGAACGGCGAGACCAGCAGCACGTCACTGTTCGAGATCCGGGCGACGATGTTGGCGTCGTAGACGTCGCTGAGCATGTCGTCGATGAAGAGGGTCTTCGCGGTGAACAGTCCGGCGACGGCGAGCGCGGCGCCGACCAGCGCGGCCACGACGGCCTCGAGCAGGAACGGCAGCTGGGTGTACCACCGGGTCGCACCGACCAGTCGCATGATGCCGACCTCGGTCCGGCGGGTGAACGCGGCGATCTGGACCATGTTCGCGATCAACAGGATCGACGCGATCGCCTGCACGATCGCGATGGCGAATGCGGCGTTGCGGATACCGTTGAGCACGCTGAACAGCCGCTCCACCAGGTCCCGCTGGTTGAGCACGCTCTGCACGCCGGGCCGGGTCGCGAAGGCGTCGTTGACGACACCGAACCGCTCCGCATCCGACAGCTTGACCTTGAACGAGGCGGGCAGCGCATTGGGGCTGACCATCGACGCGAGCTCGGGCTGGTCCTTGAACACCCGCTCCTTGGCGTCGGCGACCGCGTCGTCACGGTTGAGGTACTGGACCGACACCACCGAGGGCGTGTCCTCCAGGTCCTTGCGCAGGCCCTTGCAGATGTCCTGGGTGCAGCCGGGGTCGCTGACCGAGACGTCGTCGGTGAGGAAGATCTGCACCTCCACCCGGTCGAGGAAGATCTGCTGCGTCTTGCCCGCCATCTGGACGACCAGCAGGCCGCCGCCGAAGAGGCCGAGCGAGATCGCAGTCGTCAGGATCATCGCGATCGTCATGGTGATGTTGCGGCGCAGGCCGGTGAAAACCTCGCCGAAGATGAAGCTGGCGCGCATCGGAAGTCGTTGTCCTTCGTGTGTCGGGGCGGGACGGCGGGCGGGTCGCGGCTAGCGCCCCACGCCGTACACGCCGCGGGCCTCGTCGCGCACCACGCGTCCGAGGTCGAGTTCGACCACCCTCCGCCGCATCGAGTCGACGATGTGGTTGTCGTGGGTGGCCATCAAGACGGTGGTTCCGGTTCGGTTGATCCGCTCGAGCAGCAGCATGATGTCGCCGCTGGTGTCCGGGTCCAGGTTTCCGGTCGGCTCGTCGGCGAGCAGGACCAGCGGCCGGTTCACGAATGCCCGCGCGATGGCGACGCGCTGCTGCTCGCCGCCGGACAGCTCGCTGGGCAGCCGGTCCGCCTTGCCGGACAGGCCGACGAGGTCGAGCACCTCGGGCACCGTGCGGTCGATCATGTTGCGCGGTTTGCCGATCACCTCGAGGGCGAAGGCGACGTTCTCCGAGACCGTCTTCTGCTGGAGCAGGCGGAAGTCCTGGAACACGCAGCCGACCGTCTGCCGCAGCTTCGGCACCCGCCGGCCGGAGAGCCGATTCACGTGGAAGTCGGCCACGTGCACCTCACCCGAGGTCGGGGTCTCCTCCTTGAGGAGCAGGCGCATGAAAGTGGACTTCCCGGACCCGGACGGACCGATGAGAAAGACGAACTCGCCCTTGTCGACAGAGACGCTCACCTTGTCCAGTGCGGGCCGAGACGACGCCTTGTACGACTTCGACACATTCTCCACGCTGATCACGAGGCGCCAGTCTAGCCGTGATCCGACCGTGCCCAGTCTGTAACCGTGGGGCCGCAGGTCGGAAGGTCAGGGCGTACTCGGCGGGGGCTCGGACGTGGTCACCGCGCCGGACTCGGACGGCGCCTCCACCACCCCCGGCGGCAGCTGGATCCCGGGCGGAACGTGCAGCCCCGGGGGCAGCACGATCAGCGGCGGCATCGTCGAGGTCGTCGAGGTCGACGTCCCACTCGTTGCCGTGGCGGTGGTCGTCGCGGGCGTGGTGGTCGGGTGGACGGTGGTGGTGGGCCGACTCGCCGGCGCACTGCTCGGCGCCGGGGCCTGCTCGCTCGGCGCGGGCCCGCCCGTACCGGTCGGCGTTTCGTCCTGGTTGGCGTAGGTGTAGATCAGGGCGGTGGCCAGGAAGGCGAGGACCAGGAACACCGTCGACGTGCGGATCCGACCGCCGAACAGCTTCGTCGGCATCCGCCAGCGCTGATCGGCCATCAGGACTCCTCCACGTCCGTGTCGACGGCGAGATCGGGTCCGACGAAGATGCCCTCCCGACGCAGGGCCGCCGCCACCCGCACCCGCAGCGCGCGCCCCACCTGGAACTGCTTGCCCGGGAGCGTCCGCGCGACCATTCTGATGTTCACGGTGTCCACCTCGAGGGACTCGACGCCCATCACCGACGGCTCGTCGAGCAGCAGCGGCTCGAGATCGAGGTCGGCGAACGCGTCCCGGCCGACCTCCCGGAGCACGTCGTTGACGTGGTTGATGTCGACGGTCGCCGGGACGGGCACGTCGACGACCGCGCGGGCCCAGTCCTTCGACAGGTTGACCGCCTTGACGATCTGCCCGTTCGGGACGGTGATCACCTCGCCGTCGGACGAGCGCAGCCGCGTCACCCGCAGCGTGACGTCCTCGACGGTGCCGTACGCGTCGTCGCCGGAGCCGGTGATCGCGATCCGCACGACGTCACCGAAGCCGTACTGCTTCTCGGCGATGATGAAGAAGCCGGCCAGGATGTCCTGGACGACGCGCTGCGCGCCGAAACCGAGCGCGGCACCGAGCACTGTCGCGGGCGCCACCAGGCTTCCGATGGCGAAGCCGAGCCGCTGTAGCACCTCGATCGTCACCAGGGTGTAGACGATGGTGATGAGCACCCAGGTGATGACCTGCGCCAGGGCGTGCCGGTGCTTGGTCGTCTCCGACCGGACCAGCGCGTCGCCCTCCTTGTAGTTCAGGTCGATCCGCTCGGTGACCGTGTTGCCGATCCAGCTCAGGAACCGGCCGGCGAGCAACCCGCCGAGCACGTACAAGACGATCTCGAGGCCGTCGGTGCGCAGCCACGTAGTGAACGTGGTCCCGGGGGCCCAGCCGAGGGCGACGACGGACAACTAGTCCTGCTCCCCGCGCATCCGCCAGCGGATGCCGGACTCGATGAACCCGTCCAGATCGCCGTCGAGCACCGCGGACGGGTTGTTCACCTCGTACTCGGTCCGCAGGTCCTTGACCATCTGGTACGGGTGCAGCACGTAGGAGCGCATCTGGTTGCCCCAGGAGCTGCCGCCGTCGCCCTTGAGCGCGTCCATCTCGGCCCGCTCCTCCTGGCGCTTGCGCTCGAGCAGCTTGGCCTGCAGCACCCGCATCGCGGACACCTTGTTCTGCAGCTGCGACTTCTCGTTCTGACAGGTCACCACGATGCCGGTCGGCACGTGCGTCAGCCGCACCGCGGAGTCGGTGGTGTTGACGGACTGACCGCCGGGTCCGGACGAGCGGTACACGTCGACCCGGACGTCGTTCTCGTCGATGTCGATGTGGTCGGTCGTCTCGACCACGGGCAGCACCTCGACCTCCGCGAAGGAGGTCTGGCGGCGGCCCTGGTTGTCGAACGGGCTGATCCGCACGAGCCGGTGGGTGCCCATCTCGATCGAGAGGGTGCCGTAGGCGTAGGGCGCCTTGACCGCGAAGGTCGCCGACTTGATGCCGGCCTCCTCGGCGTAGGAGGTGTCGTAGACCTCGACGCCGTAGCCGTGCTTCTCGGCCCAGCGGATGTACATCCGCATCAGCATCTCGGCCCAGTCGGCCGCGTCCACGCCGCCCGCACCCGACCGGATGTTGACCAGCGCGTCACGCGGGTCGTACTCCCCCGACAGCATGGTCTTGACTTCCATCGCCTCGATGTCGGTGCGCAGGCTGGTCCGCTCGGCGTCGGCGTCGGCCACCGCCTCGGCGCCCTCCTCCTCGGCGAGCTCGTAGAGCACCGACATGTCCTCGAGGCGCGAGCGCAGGTCCACGACGCGCCGCAGTTCGGCCTGCGCGTGCGAGAGCGCGCTGGTGACCTGCTGGGCGTGGTCCTGGTTGTTCCACAGGTCCGGATCCGCCGCCTGATGCTCGAGCTCGTCGATGCGGCGGCGCAGCTCCTCGACGTCCAACACCGCCTCGACGGTGGTCAGAGTGGTGTCGAGCTCGGCGAGGTCAGCGGAAACGTCGGGATGCACAAGAGTCAAGGTTACCGGGTCCGCCGCCCACCCCAGGCTGCGCCCGCGCGCATCCGATCATTGCGATCGTCCGGAGCCGAAACCTTGCCCGACCCGGTGTCCCCGCGTTGCATGGGAGTGACACCGACCGGACGGGAGCCATCATGACCGTGACCGACGAATACCTGCGAAACAACGCCGAGTACGCCAAGACCTTCCGCGGGCCCCTGCCGCTGCCGCCGAGTCGGCACGTCGCGGTGCTCGCGTGCATGGACGCGCGACTGGACGTGTACCGGATTCTCGGACTCCGCGACGGCGAGGCACACGTGATCCGCAACGCCGGGGGCGTCGTCACCGACGACGAGATCCGGTCGCTGGCGATCAGTCAGCGACTGCTCGGCACCACCGAGATCATCCTGATCCATCACACCGACTGCGGCATGCTCACCTTCACCGACGACGACTTCAAGAAGTCGATCCAGGACGAGACCGGCATCAAGCCGTCGTGGTCCGCGGAGTCGTTCGGCGACCTCGAGGAGGACGTGCGCCAGTCGCTGCGACGGATCGAGACGAGCCCCTTCGTCACCGCGACGACCTCGCTGCGCGGGTTCGTGTTCGACGTCGCGACCGGGGCGCTCACCGAGGTGACGCGCCGGTAGTCTCTTTGTCCGTGACCGACCGCGCAGCCGACCTCGCCCTCGCCCTCCGAATCGCCGACGAAGCCGACGCGATCACCAGGGCACGATTCGGTGCGCTCGACCTGGTGGTCGACGACAAGCCCGACCTCACCCCGGTCTCGGACGCGGACCTCGCGGTGGAACGCGCGGCCCGCGCGGTGCTGACCGCCGACCGACCCGACGACGCGGTGCTCGGCGAGGAGTTCGGCGGCGACGCGTCGTTCCAGGGTCGGCAGTGGGTAATCGACCCGATCGACGGCACCAAGAACTTCGTGCGCGGGGTGCCGGTCTGGGCGACGCTGATCGCGTTGCTCGAGGACGGCGTGCCGGTGGTCGGCGTGGTCAGCGCGCCTGCGCTGTCCCGGCGTTGGTGGGCGTCCGCCGGCGCGGGCGCCTTCACGTCGTTCGACGGCGGCGCCCCGAGGCGGATCTCGGTGTCCGCCGTCGACCGCCTCGAATCGGCGAGCCTGAGCTTCGCGAGCCTGAGCGGGTGGCGCGACCTCGGCATCCGGGACCAGTTCCTGGACCTCACGGACGCAGTGTGGCGGGTGCGCGGCTACGGCGACTTCTTCTCCTACTGCCTGCTGGCGGAGGGCACCCTCGAGATCGCCGCGGAGCCGGAGGTCTCGCTGTGGGACCTGGCACCGCTCGACCTGCTGGTCCGGGAGGCGGGTGGGCGGTTCACCGCGCTGGACGGCAGCTCGGGTCCGCACGGCGGCAGCGCGGTCGCGACCAACGGACTGCTGCACGAGCACGTCCTCGACCTCCTGGGGACCCGCCGAGGCTAGAAGATTGCGGCGGTGATCAGCGCGAGCAGCGGCGTGATGCCCTGCAGCACGGCGGGCCGCAGGTATTTCGACCCGGTCGACGCCAGCACGAGCGCGGCGCCGACGATGCTCACACAGCAGAAGACCACGATCGCGTGGCCGGCGACGCCACCGACCACCAACCCCACCACGATGCCGATCGCCAGGAAGAGGTTGTAGAACCCCTGGTTGAAGGCCAGCGGGCGGGCAACGTCGGCGTCGGCCTGGCTGGTGAGCCCGAAGCGTCTCCACACCTGCGGTCTGCTCCACCACAGGCTCTCCATCCCGAAGATCGCGACGTGCAGCGCCGCGGCGATTCCAGCGAAGACCTGCGCGATGACCGGCATGAGGAAACGATGCCACGCGCGCGGTAGCTAGCACAGCGGAACCGTCACCACAAGGCCCGGACGGCGGACCGGCGCGCCCCGGACTCCGGCCCCGGGACGGACGCGTTCGTCACTCGCCCCACGAAGACTCGGTATCGACAGCGCCGACGTCTCGAGGAGCACCATGCACGACATCTCCCGGCGGTCATTCCTGTTCGGACTGGCCGTCACCCCGATCGCACTGAGCGCCGGATGTGCTCTCGGGCAGTCGAACCCGGCCGGACTCTCGAGCGCCGCCCGGCGGTTGCCCGTCCCGCCGCTCGCCACCTCGACCGTGGACGCGGCGGGCACCCGACACTTCACGCTGCGCGCAGGCGTCGGCACCGCCGAGATCGTGGCCGGGAAGTCAACGCCGACATGGGGATTCAACGGGTCGTTACTGGGGCCGACGATCCGCGCCCGGCGCGGCGAGCCGGTGGCGTTCACCGTCGACAACGCGTTGCCGGAGCCCACCACGGTGCACTGGCACGGAATGCACGTGCCCGCCCGCTTCGACGGCGGACCGCACCAGAGCATCGAGCCCGGCAGCCGGTGGCAGCCGGCGTGGACGGTGAACCAGCCGGGCGCCACGCTCTGGTACCACCCGCATCCGCACGGCAGCACCGAGAAGCACGTCTATCGGGGCCTGGCCGGGCTCTTCATCGTCGACGACGAGGTGACCGACTCCGCGGACCTGCCCAAGACCTACGGCGTGGACGATATTCCGTTGATCATCCAGGACAAGCGGTTCACCGCCGACGGGTCGCTCGACGAGTCCGACTCGACCGACGTCGGCCTGCTCGGGGACACCCTGGTCACCAACGGAATCGCCGGCGCCTACCTACCGGTCACCACGGAACGGGTCCGCCTGCGCATCCTCAACGGCTCGTCCGGGCGAATGTACAACCTGGGCTTCTCCGACGACCGGCAGTTCCACCTGGTGGCGACCGACGGCGGACTGCTCGCGGCGCCGGTGGCGCTCACCCGGATTCGGGTCAGTCCCGGCGAACGGGTGGAGATCGTGGTGGCCGTGGACGCCGGGGCGTCGGCACTGCTGCGGTCCCACCCGTTCGAGGATCGGGCCGGGCTGCCCGCGGGAGACGCCGCCGGCTTCGGTGTCGCGGACAGCTTCGACGTCCTCGAACTGCGACAGGGCCGGAGTCCGGACGCCTCCCCCGCGATTCCCGCGTCGCTCGCCGCCCTCGACCCGGTCGATCCGTCCGGAGCGGCGGCCGAGCGCGACTTCGAACTGCGGTGGTTCATGATCAACAACGTCCGCATGGACATGAACCGCGTCGACTTCTCCGCCACCGTCGACACCACCGAGATCTGGACGGTCCGCAATGTCGACAACTGGCCGCACAACTTCCACGTCCACGACGCGCAGTTCCGGATCGTCGACATCGACGGCGGCCCGCCGCCACCGGAACTGGCCGGCTGGAAGGACACCGTGTACACCCCTCCGGGGCAACGGATCCGGCTGGCGCTGCGCTTCACCGAACACACCGACCCGGCCGTCCCGTACATGTACCACTGCCACCTGTTGATGCACGAGGACCAGGGCATGATGGGGCAGTTCCTCGTTCTCCAACCGGGCCAACGCCCCGCGCCGACAGCAACAGTGCCCACCAGCGGCGGTCACGGCGGTCACTCGGGCTGACGCCCGCCGCGCCGGTGCCAGAACACCGCCAGGCGCACCCGGTTGTCGCACCCCGTCTTGTCCATCAGGTTGGCGACGTGCGTCTTGACCGTGGTGACCCCGAGATGCAGTCGGTCGGCGATCTCCTGGTTGCCGAGCCCGTCCCCGACCAGTGCGAGCACCTCGTTCTCCCGCGCGGTCAGGGCCACCGTCGGAGCGTCGGACTTCGCTGCGGGACCGGTGTCGAGGGCGCGCTCGACCACCCGGCGCAGCACGGCAGGCGAGAACAGCATGTCCCCCTCCACGGTTCGGCGGATCGCGCTCAGCAGGTCGGTGGGGGCGGTGTCCTTGACCAGGAAACCCGCCGCGCCCGCCGCCAGCGCCGGGTAGAGGTGATCGTCGTCGTCGAAGGTGGTCAGCACCAGCACCTTCGTCCCCGATCCGGCCGCCCGGATCTGCCGGGTCGCCTCGATCCCGTCCAGCCCCGGCATCCGCAGGTCCATCAGGACCAGGTCCGGTGACAGCTCGGCGGCGAGCCGGACGGCTTCGGCCCCGTTCGACGCCTCACCGACGACGTCGAGGTCGCCGGTGGACTCGCACAGCATCGCGAGTCCGGCCCGGACGAGACGCTGGTCGTCCGCGATCACGAGGCGGATCATCGGTCGCCGTCCCTGCTCGCGCGCTCGTGGGCCGGCGCGGCCACGCCCGCGGGCAGCCAGGCGTCGACCTCCCACCCGCTGTCGGCGGCCCCCACGTCGAGGGTTCCGCCGACGAGTTCGACCCGTTCGCCCATCCCGAGGATGCCGTGACCGTCCGGGTTCGACGGCCCCTCGCCGCGAACGTTGTTGGTGATCCGCACGGCGATGCCGGCGCTGCGTCGCTGCACGGCGAGGTGCACCTCGCCGGTCGGGTCCGCGTGCTTCATCACATTGGTCAGCGACTCCTGCACGACCCGCAACAGGGTCAGGCGCCCGATCGCGTCCAGGCCACCGAGTTCGGGATCCACCTCCGTGGTGACGACGAAACCCGCCGCGCGGGTCCGTTCGACGGCGGCGTCGATCTCGGTCCGCACAGCGTCGGATTCGACGAGCGCGACCTCGCCGAGCGCCGGATCGCGCAGCGCGACGAGCAGTCGGCGGATGTCTCCCAGCGCGTCGGACGCGGTGGCGTGCACGTCGTCGAGCACGTCTTGCACGCGCGGGTCGGCATCCGCGAGCACGTGCCTCGCCACCCCGATTCGCAGCACGATCGAGGCCATGTGGTGCGCGACCAGGTCGTGCAGTTCCCGGGCCACCGCACTGCGTTCGACGACCCGCGCGTGCACCGCCGCCTCGGCGCGGCGCGATTCGGCCGCGGCGGCCTGCGCACGGAAGGTGGTCGCGAGGTCTCGCTGCGCGCGCAGGTACAGCCCCAGCAGGAGTGGCAACCCGACGTACGCCACCGTCTCGACGGCGGTGGCGGCCCGCCAGAAGCCCGAGTAGTTGTCGAACCAGATTCCGGCGACCACCGCGAGCGTCCAGCACCCCGCGGCGGCGACCACGGCCCCGGTCCGTCGATCCCGCATCGTGAGCTCTGCCATCGCGACCGCGCCGAGGTACGGGACGAGGCCGGACAACCCCCAGGCGTGCGCCGCGAACATCGGTACCGCCAGCGCCGACTCGGCGATCGACACCGCCAACGGCCACCGGTCGCCTACCAGGAACACGGCCGCGGCCGTCATCGCGAGCAACCAATAGCTCGCAGGCACCCGGTACTCGCCCGGATACGTGCTCGCCAGCAGGAGAATCGGGACCAGGACGAGCGGCGCGCACCGCACCAGCAGTCGTGCGTTGCGGGCCGTGCGGATCCTGGTCACCACCCAACGGTAGGTGAATCGCGGACCGGGTTCAGGTCCGATTCGCGCTGCTGCCCAGATCGACCTCGAGGACGGCACCGCTGGTGTGTGCCGCGCCGACGAAGTACATCACCGCGCGCGTGACCTCCTCCGGCTCGACCCACGGAACCCGCATCGGTGACAGTCCGGCGAACCGGGGCCGGGCGTCCTCGAGCGTCGGATGCTCGAGCTCGGGGCAGAAGACTCGAAATGTGCTCTCGTTCAGCACCATCGGCGTCGCGACCGTGGTGGGGCACACCACGTTCGCGGTGATGCCGGCCGTCGCCACCTCGAGGGCGACCGTCTTGACCAGTCCGATCAGCCCCCACTTCGACGCGCTGTAGTGGCCGAGATTGCGCATGCCGCCGCGACCCGCACCCGAGGAGATCGCGACGATCCGCCCGAACCCACCGCGCTTCATCAGCGGCACGGCGGCCCGAATGCAGCGGAAGCCGCCCGCGAGGTTGGTCTCGATCATGTCCGACCACATCTCGTCCGAAATCGCGTCGACCTCGGAGAACGCGCAGATGCCCGCGTTCGCGACCAGCACGTCGAGGCGACCGAAACGTGCGTCCACCTGCTCGAACAGGTCGCGGACGGACTCCGAACTCCGGACGTCGGTTTCGACGGCGATCGCGGAACCACCGGCGTCGCGAATCTCGGCAACGGCCTCGTCGAGATCCGCACGGGTGCTCATCGGGTACGCCACGGTGGCGATCTGGTCCACGATGTCGGCCAACACCACCGTGGCGCCCTCCGCGGCCAGTGCGACGGCGTGCGCCCGCCCCTGCCCACGCGCGGCACCCGTGACCACCGCGACCCGTCCGTCCAGCATGCCCATGTCAGCTCTCCTCCTCGATCAGTCCGTAGATCCTGCGCGCGGTGGTCGCGAACAGCGCCGATCGCTCGTCGGCCGCGAACTGGTCTGCCGCTGCGAAGTATCCGTCGTAGAGCCGGTCGAACTCGCCGTACATGCGGTCTACCGGGAAATTGCTCGCGAACATGGCGCGCTGCGTGCCGAACACCTCCAGGCACCGCTGCACCCACGGCCGCTGCACCGCGGCGTCGAGGGTGTGCAGGGTCATGCCCAGTCCGGAGATCTTGCAGTGCACGTTCGGTCGCCGCCCCAGCACACCCAGTGCCGCGGACCACTCGTCGAAATCGGTTGCCACGACAGGCCATCCGGCGTGCTCGAGCACCACCGTGAGGTCCTCGTAGCCGTGCAGCGCAGCCGACCAGCCGGGCATCGAGTGCGGGTGCGCGACGAGGTCGAAGACCAGCGCGTGCCGCCTCAGGTAGTCGAGCAGCGGGGTGACCGACTCATCGTCCGGACCCAGCCCGCGCAGCACCCGGATACCGCGGAAGAGCGGGCTGCGGCGCTGTGTGTCGAGGTCGGCCTCGATGCTCGGCCAGTCGCGGCCGGGGTCGACGGTGCCGATCGCCGCGGCCGGCCAGCCGCCCGTCGCGGCGAGCTCGTCGAGCCACGCCAGTTCGTCGAGGTGCGCACCGGGCCTGCTGGTCGCGGAGACGTGCACCATCGCCCGGATGTCGTAGCCGGCGGTGTCGGCGCGGTAGTCGTCCTCGGTGTAGTCGTGCGCCATCCGCCGCAGGTCGCCCAGGGTCGAGGGGTTGGTCTCGTCCGGCTTTTGCATCAGCGGGTACCACCGCCGCTCGGACGGAAGCCAGTGATGTACGTGCGGGTCGACGATCGTGGTTCCCGGTGTGTCCGCCATCCTGCCGAGGATGCCGTGCCCGTCGCCGAGGACCAAGATCATCATCCGCTGACCGGAAATTCGGGGGTGACCCTCGTCACGTGTCGGGAACGCTCGACTTCACTTCTTACTCCGGAGTAAGATAACGATCGTCCACCGACCGAACACCGAGAAACTGGTGATCATGAGCAAGCAAGACGTTGTGAAATCGAACGGCGCCGCGCGCGAGCCCCGCGACACGTCCGCGGTCGGCCTCAACCCGATCAAGCGGGACGCGATGGGGGCCGCCATGCGCGTGCTGACCAGGATCACGGGGTCGGACCTGGCCGAGAAGTACAACCTGCGCGAGCCCATCAATCGCGTCACCTACGAGGGTACGAAGACCGGGTTCAAGACCCTCGGCGCGGCCACCCGCACCTTCGCCAAGGTCTCCGGCGGCGGACAGCCGAAGCGACTGCCGGACGCGGCCGCGAAGAACGCCGACTACTTCGACCTGACCCCCACCGACGAGCAGCAGATGATCGTCGAGACCGTCCGCGAGTTCGCCGCCGAGATCCTCCGCCCGGCCGCCTACGACGCCGACGCGGCCACCGCGGCGCCCGCTGACCTCACCAAGCGCGCCGGCGAACTCGGCATCACCCTGATCAACGTCCCCGAGGAACTCGACGGGGCCGCCTCCGAGCGCGGCGCGGTGACCAACTCCCTGGTCGCCGAGGCCCTCGCGCACGGCGACATGGGCCTGGCCCTGCCGATCCTGGCGCCGAGCGGTGTCGCGGTCGCGCTGACCCAGTGGGGCACCGACGCTCAGCAGAAGACCTACCTGCCCGCCTTCACCGGCGAGCAGGTCCCCGGCGCCGCGGTGGTGGTCAACGAGCCGCGTGCGCTCTTCGATCCGTTCGCCCTGCAGACCAAGGCCGTTCGCTCCCCCAGCGGATACAAGCTCAACGGCGTCAAGTCCCTGGTGCCCGCCGCGGCGAGCTCCGAACTGTTCCTCGTCGCCGCCGAGCTGGACGGCAGGCCGGCCTTCTTCATCGTCGAGTCCGACGCGAAGGGCCTTGTCGTGGAGGCGGACCCGAGCATGGGTCTGCGCGCCGCCGGTCTGGGTCGACTGGTCCTGACCGACGTCGCGGTCCCGGAGTCGGCCATCCTCGGCGACGGCGACGCCGACCAGCGCGCCGCCGACTACGCCAACGCCGTCCGCCTCGCCCGCCTCGGCTGGGCCTCGCTGGCCGTCGGCACCGGCCAGGCCGTGCTGGACTACGTGATCCCCTACGTCAACGAGCGTGAGGCGTTCGGCGAACCGATCAGCCACCGGCAGGCGGTGGCCTTCATGGTCGCCAACATCGCGATCGAGCTCGACGGGCTGCGCCTGGTGACCCTGCGCGGCGCGTCCCGCGCGGAGCAGGGCCTGTCCTTCGCCCGCGAGTCCGCTCTGGCCCGAAAGCTGGCCTCCGAGAAGGGCATGCAGATCGGCCTCGACGGCGTCCAGTTGCTCGGCGGGCACGGCTTCACCAAGGAGCACCCGGTCGAGCGGTGGTACCGCGACCTTCGCGCCATCGGCGTTGCCGAGGGCATCGTCCTCATCTGACGCCGCTGCTGCCCCACTAGGAGACTTTCATGATCAATCTCGAACTTCCCAAGAAGCTCAAGGCCTCGGCCAACCAGGCGCACCAGGTCGCAGCGCAGATCCTGCGGCCGGTCTCGCGCAAGTACGACCTCGCCGAGCACGAGTACCCGGTCGAGCTCGACACCATGGCCGCCATGGTCGAGGGCCTCAACGACTCCGGCACCGGAGCCTCCGGCGCCGCCCTCGGTCGCGGCGACGCACCCAGCGTCATCGGCAACGCCAACGGCGGCAACATGGCCTCGCTGATGAACGTCATCGAAACCTGCTGGGGCGACGTGGGCCTGACCCTGTCGATCCCCTACCAGGGCCTGGGCAACTCGGCGATCGCCGCGGTCGCCACCGACGAGCAGCTCGAGCGCTTCGGCAAGGTGTGGGCGTCGATGGCCATCACCGAGCCGAGCTTCGGCTCCGACTCGGCCGCGGTCACCACCACGGCGGTGCTCGACGGCGACGAGTACGTGCTCAACGGCGAGAAGATCTTCGTCACCGCAGGCGAGCGCTCCACCCACGTCGTCGTGTGGGCGACCGTGGACAAGTCGAAGGGCCGCGCCGCGATCAAGTCCTTCGTCGTGCCCCGGGACGCACCGGGCCTGTCCGTGGCGCGGCTCGAGCACAAGCTCGGCATCAAGGCGTCCGACACCGCGGTACTGCTGCTGCAGGACTGCCGGATCCCCAAGGACAACATCCTCGGCGACCCGGAGGTCAACGTCGAGAAGGGTTTCGGCGGGGTCATGCAGACCTTCGACAACACCCGTCCGATCGTCGCGGGCATGGCGGTCGGCCTGGGCCGCGCCGCGCTCGAGGAGCTGCGCGAGGTCCTGACCGAGGCCGGTGTCGAGATCTCGTACGACACCCCGGCCTACAACCAGCACGCCGCGGCCGCCGAGTTCCTGCAGCTCGAGGCCGACTGGGAGGCCGCGTACCTGCTCGCCCTCCGCGCCACCTGGATGGCGGACAACAAGCAGCCGAACTCGCTCGAGGCGTCGATGTCCAAGGCGAAGGCCGGCCGCACCGGCACCGCCGTCTCGCTCAAGGCCGTCGAGCTGGCCGGCAGCTACGGCTACTCGCAGCGACCGCTGCTCGAGAAGTGGGCCCGCGACTCGAAGATCCTCGACATCTTCGAGGGCACCCAGCAGATCCAGCAGCTGATCATCGCGCGCCGCCTGCTCGGAAAGTCGTCCGCAGAGCTCAAATAGACTGCACTGGAACGAATTCCACGTTCGAGTCCGCCCCCGCCGCCACACGCGCCGCGGGGGCGGACTCGCTTGGATTTCCGGTTTCACCCGTGCTGCACTCCTGCCCCGTACGATTTGCATCGTTGTCGGCTCATCCAGGTTCACTTGACGTCGAGTGGGGAGTATTTCGGATGGATCTGTCCACGATGCTCGAGGTAACGCATAACGCCCGCGGTCTTGCGGGGCTACCACTCGTGGGTGGCGGTGCGGTCCGTGCGGGGGTGCTGTATCGCTCCGACGCGCTGAGTTCGCTCACCCCGATGGGAGTCGAGCAGTTGGTGTCGTTGGGGATCGGGACGGTCGTGGATCTGCGGACCGAGGGCGAGCGGCATCGGGCACCGGATGTGCTTCCTACGGATGGTTCCGTCCGGTTCATCTCGCTGCCCGTTCAGGGTGGGGCCATGGACGAGCTCGTGCAGCAACTGCTTCCCTCCGATGGCCGCAGTGGATCACTGACGCACGATCAGATCCAGAACATCGTCGACCAGGTTCCGCTGTTGAGTGATCTCTACGTGACGATTCTCGAGAACAGTGCTGCCGCGTTCGCGACTGCAGCGAGGAGCATCGTCACTCCTGCGGACGGGTCTCGTCCCGGCGTGCTCTTCCACTGCACTGCCGGAAAGGACCGAACCGGGTTGGTATCGGCGATGCTGCTGATGCTCGCCGATGTCGAGCGGCGGGCGATCGTCGAGGACTACACGTGCACGGGAGAGAACCTGGCGGGCCCGTTCGCCGAGCAGTTACTCGGCCTCATCACGTCCCTGGGCATTCCTGCTGTGCCGAGACTTCGCGCCCTGGCAACGGAGTCGCCGGCCGATGCGATCGAGACAGCTATGGACTGGCTTGATCGGGTGCACGGCGGCGCAGCTGGATACCTGCGTGCAGGTGGGTTGTCCGACGCCGAAATCGAGAGCGTGCGAACACAGCTACGCGACACAGTCGACCCGGTCACGATCAAGCCCGATGAACTGATCCCGGCAGGCGGGTAGCGGCTACCCCCACTCGGCCAAAGCGCGGCGGTGGCGGGCCGTCCACCACTAGGCTCGAGGGCGTACCGGATCCGTTTCCCAGGGGGACAGCGATGCCAGGTGTAGTGACCAAGCTGATCGACACACTCGGTGCCGCCCGGGTGATGGTCCGGTCGGGGCTGGTGCCCTTCCCCCGCCTCGATCGCGGCATCGTCTCGATCCTCGCGGTCGGCAAGTTCGGCCCCTTCGCGGGACCGATCCACGCCCACGCCGTGCACGGACTGGATGCGGTCGCCGTGATCGACGAGCGCGGCCAGCTCACCTACGTCGACCTCGAGCAGCAGTCCAACGCCCTGGTACGGGCATGGACGGCCGAGGGCATCACACCGGGCTCGGTCATGGGCGCGATGTGCCGCAACCACCGTGGCCTGGTGCTCACCATGCTCGCCGCGGCGAAACTCGGCGCCAAGCTGGTGCTGATGAACACCGGCTTCGCGGCCCCGCAACTAGTGGATGTCGCTGCGCGTGAACAGGTTCGAGCGTTCGTCTACGACGAGGAGTTCGAGTCCGTTGCCGCGGCACTGCCGTCCGACGTGCGACTGTTCCTGTCCTGGGGCGAGGACACCACGGGCCGCGCGACCGCCGTCGACGACCTCGTCACGGGCCGAAGCACGGACACCCTCGCACCCCCACCGGTGCACGGCAGCTTCGTGCTGCTGACCAGCGGCACCACCGGCACCCCGAAAGGCGCTCCGCGCGAACACACGTCACCGCTCGCCTCCGCCCAGTTCCTCGATCGGGTCCCGCTGCGGCCTGGACAGACGATGGTGATGTCCGCGCCCGCGTTCCACGGCACCGGGTTGTCGCAGTTCGCCCTCGCCCTCGCGCTCGGCCAGACCGTCGTCATGCAACGCAGGTTCGACCCCGAACGGGCGGTCGCACTGGTCGCCGAGAACCGGGCCGACGTGCTCGTCGTCGTGCCCACCATGCTGCAACGCATCGTCGATCTCGGCCCGCAGACCCTGACCCGCTACGACACCACCAATCTCAAGGTGATCTTCGCGGCCGGGTCGGCCATCTCGCCGGACCTGTGCAAGCGCACCACCGAGTCCTTCGGGCCCGTACTGCACAATCTGTACGGCTCCACCGAGGTCGCCGTCGCGACCGTCGCGACCCCGGCGGACCTCGCCCTGGCACCCGGCACCGCCGGCCGCGCGCCGGTCACCTGCCACGTCGAACTCTTCGACGATGCGGGCACCCGGATCACCGAGCCCGAGGTCGTCGGCCGCATCTTCGTCTCCAGCGGGCTGAGCTTCAACGGATACACCGACGGTCGCGACAAGGAGAGAATCGACGGACTGCTCTCGACCGGCGACATCGGGCACTTCGACCGCAACGGCCTGCTGTTCGTCGACGGCCGCGACGACGACATGATCGTCTCCGGCGACGAGAACGTCTATCCGCTGGAGGTGGAGAACCTGCTCGTCGACCGGCCGGATGTGTTGGAGGCAGCCGTGATCGGGGTCGAGGACGCCGACTTCGGTCACCGACTCAAGGCGTTCGTCGTCCCCTCCCCCGAATCCGCCCGGGACGTGCAGGCGCTCAAGTCGCACGTCAAGGAGCACCTCGCCCGCTACAAGGTGCCTCGCGAGATCGTCTTCCTCGACGAGCTTCCCCGCAATGCGACCGGAAAACTGTTGCGCCGCAACCTGTACGAGATGGGCTAGCGCACCGCGACCTTCGTTGCCGACTCGATGTCCTCCTCGATCAGGCTCGCGTTGATCGCCGCCGCCGCGTTCAGGCCGGCCGCGGCCGCGACGATCACCTGGGCTCGCGGGTCGGCGACGTTTCCGGCCACCCAGACACCGGGAACCGTCGTGGCGCCGGTCGGGTCGGCGGCGACGAAGCTGCCGATCACGTGCCCGCCCATCTCCTGCTCGACGGGTTCGATGCCCAGGCTCGCCAGCACGTCGGCGCGGGCGGTGAACCGGGGTGGGACCACCACCGCCGCGCGCGAGACGATCTCCCCGGACGTCATCCGCACGCCGATCAGCCGATCCCCGCGAACCTCGAGCCCGGCGACCTCCCCGTCCACCACGGCGATGCCGCGGGCCGTCAGCTGCTCGAGTTCCAGCGCCGTCGGCGCGGGCGCGGTGTGCAGGAACAGGGTCACGTCCGCGCTCCACTGCCGCCACATCTGGGCCTGGTGGACCGCCAACGGGCCGGTGGCCAGGATCCCGATCGCCTGATCGCGCGCCTCCCAGCCGTGGCAGTACGGGCAGTGCAGCACGTCCTTCCCCCACCGCTGCGCCACCCCGGGGATCGCGGGCAGCTCGTCCACCAGGCCGGTGGTGACCAGCAGCCGGCGCGCGAGCACCGACCGGCCGTCGTCGAGCAGCACGCGAAACCCGTCCGCGCCGGCACGGTGGGCCGAGGCGACCCGACCGGACTCGATCTCGCCGCCGTAGCCGGTCACCTCGGCCCGACCTGCGGCCAGCAGGTCACCCGGCGGCGTGCCCTCCCGCGCCAGGTAGTTGTGCACGCGCCCGGCCGGGGCGTTCCGCGGGTCGCCCGCGTCGACCACCAGCACCGACCGCCGCGCCCTCGCCAACGTCAGGGCCCCGCCGAGCCCGGCCGCACCCCCACCGACCACCACCACGTCGTACTTCTCGTTCACCGGTTCTCCTCTCGCTCGTGTCGTCTCGCCCCCGACTGTCCCGGTTCGTCACCGCTCTTGACAAGAACCGTTGCGGAAACGGCAAACTGTGGCATGACCCACGACCAGTCCGGCCTCGACGAGGTGCTCGACGCCGTCGGCCCCCGACTGCGCGAGGTCCGCCGACAACGCGGCGCGACACTGGCCCAGCTGTCCGAGTCGACCGGCATCTCGGTGAGTACCCTCTCGCGGCTCGAGTCCGGCAGGCGCCGACCCACCCTCGAACTCCTGCTGCTGCTCGCCCGCGCCCACCAGTTGCCTCTGGACGAACTGGTCGGCGCACCCGAGACGGGCGACCCACGCATCCACCAACGCCCCGTCACCCGCCACGGGGTGACGATCATCCCCCTGACCCGACGCCCCGGCGGCCTCCAGGCCTACAAACAGGTCTATCCCCCGCACTGGCCGCGCGGCGAACCGCGGCGGCAGGTACACGACGGGTACGAGTGGCTCTACGTGCTGTCCGGCCGACTCCGGCTGCTGCTCGGTGAGCACGACGTCGTCCTCACCCCCGGGGAGGTCGCGGAGTTCGACACCCACGTCCCGCACTGGTTCGGCAATCCGTCCGACGAACCGACCGAGATCGTCAGCCTCTTCGGTCCGCAGGGCGAGCGAGCGCACGTGCGGACGAGTGCCCGAGGAAGACACCGATGACCATGCGGGACCATCGAATACGCAGAGCTCGTGCCGAATTCCCTTGGCGTCCAACATGGTCCCGATCGGTTCGGCCCGTGCCGCCGTCCTGACACTCCGGAAACGACGAAGGACCCGGTACCTGGGTACCGGGTCCTTCGTTCATTGGTAGCGGGGACAGGATTTGAACCTGCGACCTCTGGGTTATGAGCCCAGCGAGCTACCGAGCTGCTCCACCCCGCGCTGCAAGAACCACTCTACACGAACTTTCGGGCACCTCCGACCACCCTCGGAGTGGGCTGCGCCACTCGCCGCCGGCGCCCGCGCACCCCCGAAACGACGAAAGCCCGGTCCGAAGACCGGGCTTTCGTTCTTTGGTAGCGGGGACAGGATTTGAACCTGCGACCTCTGGGTTATGAGCCCAGCGAGCTACCGAGCTGCTCCACCCCGCGATGCATGAACGAAGTTACACGAGCGGTCGAACGAAACACAAATCGCGGGTGCCGACCCGTTCGCGGCGACTCGTGCGGCCCTCCCGAGTGTGACCGGGCGCACAGAATGTCGGTGATACACCGCACAATAACGGACCGGTAACGACCCCGTGGACAACCTCCAGCAATCCCGACTGACCTGGCTGAACGTCGAGTTTCGAGGGACGCGGCGGACCGCCCGGTCTGCCGATCTTCGATGTGACCGCCCGAAAGTTGTTGCGTACGGTCGCAAACGGCCCGAAACGACCGGGCCGAGCCGACCCGCCGCTGCACGACTCTGCCCCGCGGGATGGGCAACCCCGAAACCTTCGAGGGGCAGGGACGGTAGCGCCGAATTCGCACGCCGGGCGATGGAGAGATGTTCGACCCGCCCAGGCCGGCCCCGTCAGCAAGCGCGGAGAGGATTCACCCGCATGACCACTCGCAAGACGACCACGCGTGCGCTCGGTTGGGCCGCCGTCACCGGCGCCCTCGTCGCAGTCCCCTTCGGCCTCGCTTCCGGAACCGCCTCCGCCGCCACCCACAACTGGGACGGCGTCGCACAGTGCGAGAGCGGCGGCAACTGGTCGACCAACACCGGCAACGGCTACTACGGCGGCCTCCAGTTCTCCCAGAGCACCTGGACCGCGAACGGCGGCAGCGGTTCGCCGCACGGCGCGTCCAAGGCCGAGCAGATCCGCGTCGCCGAGAACACCCTCGCGAGCCAGGGCGCCGGCGCCTGGCCCGTCTGCGGCCAGTACCTGTCCGCGGGCGCCTCCGAGGAGACCGCACCCGAGCCGACCCCGGCTCCGGCGCCCGCGCCCGCCCCGGCCGTGCCGACCACACCGGCCCTGCCCGCCAACGTCCCGGCACCGTCGACCGACCAGGTCAAGCAGGTCACCGATGCGGCCGTCGCGACCGCCAGGCAGTACGGCTACGGCGACCAGGTGCAGCACCTGATCGACAACAACGGCGCCTTCCTGGCCGGCATCGCCCGCTGACCCGGACCCGACGACAGAGGGGCCCTGCCATCCGAATCCTCGGACGGCAGGGCCCCTCTGATTGGTGGAGCCGCTACTTCGGCAGAGCCTGGTAGGCAGACACCGCCTTCTGCAGGCGATCGAGAGCCGCGCCGTACGCATTGAAATCGCCGCTCTGCTGCGCCACCTTCAGCGCGGCCATCGAGGCGTCCACCTCCGCCAGCGCCTTGTCCACGGCGGCCGACGGGGCGGGCGCAGGCACCGGCGTGAGCGGTGCCGTGGCGCCCGGCGGCGTCACCTGACCCTGCTCGGGCTGGGCCGGCGGCGTCGCCACCGCACTCGGCGCGGTGGCAAGCGCTCCGACGGCCGGGCTGAACACCTGGCTCAGGGCCTCCGCGAGTGTCGGTGCGTAGCCCACCCGGATGCCCTTGGTGTCGCTGTAGCTGAGCAGCACACTGGTCAGCTGAGGGAATGCGTTCGTCGAATTCCGTTGCGTGTACAGCGGTTCGACGTACAGGATCCCGCCGTTCGCGATCGGCAACGTGAGCAGGTTGCCGTACTGCACCTTGTTGGACTGCTTGAGCAGCGACAGCGCACTCGCCACCCGAGAGTTCGACGTCATCGACGACTGCGCCTGCTGCGGACCCTGGGTCTGGGTGTCCGTCGGCAACTGCAGCACCGTGAACTTGCCGTAGTTCACCGGATCGGCGGCCACCGAGATGTATGCCGAGAGCAGTTCACGGTTGTAGCCGACCATCGGGCTCGTCAGCCGGAACTCCGGCTTCGCCGTCTCCTGGTTGCCCAGCAACACGTAGTACGGCGGCTGGTTCTTGTCCGTCTCGATCGTCGGATCGCTCGGCACCGACCAGAAGGCGTTGTTGGTGAAGAACTCGTTGGGATCGTCCACGTGGTACTTCGCCAGCATCTCGCGCTGCACCTTGAACAGGTCCTCCGGGTACCGGAAGTGGGCACGCAGGTCGTCCGTGACCGCGCTCTTCGGCTGGACCGTGCCGGGGAAGACGCCCATCCAGGCCTTGAGGACCGGGTCCGTGTCGTCCACCTGATACAGCGTCACCGTGCCGTCGTAGGCGTCGACCGTCGCCTTGACCGAGTTCCGGATGTACGAGACCTCCTTCTTCGGCAGCAGCCGGCCCGTGTTCGCGTCGACGCTGTCGGTGACCAGACCCTCCAGCGAGCTGCGCTGCGCGTAGGGGTAGGTGTCGAGCGTGGTGTACGCGTCCACGATCCACTGCATCCGCCCGTCGACGACCGCGGGGTACACGGTGCCGTCGGTGGTCAGCCACGGCGCGACCTTGCTCACCCGGTCCCGGGGATCCCGGTTGTAGATGATCTTCGAGTCGGACCCGATCGCGCCGGAGAACAGTATGTTGCGCTCGGTGTACTTGGCCGCGAAGGCGAGGCGGTTGAACCAGTTTCCGATCGGCACGCCACCGGAACCGGTGTAGGTGTACTTCGAGTCGTCCGTGTCGTACTCGCGCGGGGCGCTGCCGTTCGCGCCGACGATCGCGTAGTCCGCATCCGACTTGGCGATCACCTCTCCGAAGTAGATCCGCGGATTGTCCACGTGCAGTACCGGATCCGAAGGCTGCGTCTTGAGGTCACTGACGCTGTAGATCGGGTAGCCGCCGGTGGCGTTCTGACTCTCGCCCTCCACCGCGGTGACCTGGTTTGCCGGCGCCGCGACGAAGCCGTTGCCGTGCGTGTACACGGTGTGCCGGTTGATCCAGTCGGTCTGGTTGCCACTGAGATTCGACGGCGACAGCTCACGGGCGGCCACCACGAAGTCGCGCAACTGCCCGTTCATGTTGTACCGGTCGACGTTGAGGTTCGGCGGGAAGGCGTAGAAGTTCTTCAGCTGCTGCTGCGCGGTGAACGTGGGCGAGAGGATGTTCGGGTCGAGCAGTCGTGCGTTCGCGATCGTGGTCACGTCCGCCGGCAGGTCCTGCGGTTGAACCTTCGCGTCACCGCTGTAGTTCACGTACTGCACCTGATCGTCGGTGATCCCGTATGCCTGCCGCGTCGCCTGAATGTTGCGCTCGATGTACGGCGCCTCCTTCTGCGCGGCGTTCGGCTTGACCGAGAACTGCTCGACCACCAGCGGGTACACCGCACCGACGAGGACCGAGGACAACACCAGCAGCGCCGTCGCCATCGCCGGGATCCGCATGTCCCGCAGGAAGATCGCCGCGAAGAACGCGAGCGCGCAGATCACCGCGATCGCGAGCAGGATCAGCTTGGCGGGCAGCACCGCGTTGATGTCGGTGAAGCCCGCGCCGGTGAACGTGGGTTCCTTACGGCTGCTCGACAACAACGAGTACCGGTCCAGCCAGTAGGCCACCGCCTTCAACAGCACGAACGTGCCGGCCAGGGCCGCCAGCTGGACACGCGCCGCCCGGGTCAACGCGCCGTCGCGGCCACTCAGCCGCAGCCCGCCAAAGACGTAGTGCGTTACCAGGTTCGCCAGAAAGGCGATGACCACCGCGACGAACATCCAGTTCAGCACCAGACGGTAGAACGGCAGGTCGAACGTGTAGAAGCCGACGTCGAGGCCGAACTGTGGATCCTTGATGCCGAACGAACCACCGTGCAGGAACAACTGCACCGCAACCCAGTTCGACTGCGCGACCAGTCCGGCGAGCACGCCGATCACCGCGGGCACCACGACGCCGAACAGCCGCAGCCGGCCCATCACCGTGGTGCGGTAGCGCGCGATCGGATCGTTCGGCCCCGCCACCGGGACGAACACCGGCCGGGATCGGTACGCGAGGAACAGGGAGAGGAACACCGCGCCGCCGACGAGCAGCCCGACCACCAGGAACAGCAGCAGTCGCGTCACGAGCACGGTCGTGAAGACGTTACGGAACTTGACCTCGCCGAACCACAACCAGCTCGTGTATGCGTCGATCAGGCGGGGTCCGATCAGCAGCAGTGCCGCCGCTACGAGCGCGAGTACCAACAACACTCGGCTCCGTTTGGACAACGACGGTAGACCGGTGGGGGGCCGCATGCCCACGTGCCACACTCCCGTGATTCGGGCGGCGCGCCGGGCGACCGCGTGGTGTTTTGTCCCACTCTACGTCGCTCCGGCGCCGGGCAGCGGCCTCGTCCGAGATGCCCGAGTGGGAGGATGGACCGGTGAGTGATTTCGATGGCGAGTACCACAGCCCGGCCGATCTGTCCCCCGACGCACTGCCCCGCTGCGTGCGGGAGGTGGCCGACTACGCCGACGCCGGTGGCTGGGGGCACCCCCCGCAGATGTTCGCCCTCGTGCCCACCGCGGTCCTGGCGGCCGCCGAACCCGACCTGCTCGACCAGCTCGAGGACGGCGCCGAACTGACCCCGCTCGAGCAGGAACCGTTCCCCGAGGACATCGGCGGGGGTTCCCCCGCCCTCGACGAGTTCCTCTCGACCACCAGCTGGCCGTCCGAGGTGGCCGGATGCGTACTTGTCCAGGAGATCGTGGTGCTGCCGCCGACCGCCGAGTCGGACCTCGACAGCGCGGTCGCGCCGGTGGTCACCGACCAGCACGCGGCCGACGAGATCGCCCGGGCCACCGCGCAGGCGCACCCCGAGAGGCGCGACGCCCGGCTGATCGCCGCGGTCCTGCGCGACGGACCGTCCGTCTGCGTCCTGCAGCTCAAGCCGACCGACGACGACCCGGACGCCGAGCCGGAGCTGCTCACCTACGAGGACCTCGCCCCGAACCTGATCAACGCGCTGTACGCGACCTTCGACGCGCCCGACGAATACTGACCGCCGTCAGCAGGCGGGCGCGTCCCCGCCGGCGTTCAGCGACTCGAGCGCGTGCACGGCGCCGTCGAGGTTCTCGACCTTGACCAGTCGCAGTCCGTCCGGCGTCCGCTGCTTGGCCTCGTCGCAGTTGCGCGCCGGCACCAGGAAGGTGGTCGCGCCCGCGTCGCGGGCCGCGATGAGCTTGTAGGGAATGCCGCCGATCGGGCCGACGTCGCCGTCGGAGTCGATGGTGCCGGTGCCCGCGACGAACTTCCCGCCGTTGAGCTCGCCCGGCGAGAGCTTGTCGATCACCGCGAGCGTGAACATCAGCCCCGCAGACGGTCCGCCGACCTCCGCGAGGTTGAAGTCCACCGTGAAGGGCACCTCGGGTCGTTCGGTCGGGGTGATGCCCAGGTAACCCTTGGCCGGGGCGCCGGGGCGCGCGCCGAGCGTGACCGGCACCGTGACGTCCTGGCCGTCGCGCTTGACGACGACGCTCACCACCGCGCCGGGAGCGAGATCGGCGACCGCGCGCTGCACCTCGCCGACGGTCGCCACGGGCTTCCCGTCGATGCTGACCAGCTGGTCGCCCACGCGCAGGGCGTCCTTGGACGGTCCGTCCGGGCTCACCTCGGACACCTCGAGCGCGACCGGCTTGTTCAGATAGTGCAGGGCGGCGAGCTCGGCGGACTGCTCGGACTGCTGGAAGTCGGCCTGGTTCTCCTGCTTCACCTCGTCCCGGCTCTTGTCCGCCGGGTAGACCTCCTCGCGCGGCACCAGTCCGTGGTCGCCGCTGAGCCAGAACCCGAATGCCTCGAAGATGTTCAGTCCGTCGCGAACCGACACGGTGGTCATGTTGAGGTTGCCCGACGTCGGGTCGAGTTCGGTGCCCTCGATGTCCACCACGGGCTTGCCGTCCACGTCACCGAGGGTGTTGAACGTCGGGCCCGGCCCCAGCGCCACGAACGGCACCGTGACCCACGTCCCGACCAGTAGCAGCGCCACCACCGGCACCAGCGCCGCGAACAGGGTCACCCTCCGTCGATTCACCCGGTCCAGGGTAGAGGTCGGCCCACGTCGGCCGTGTTCGCCCTCGGCGTGATTTCCGCCGGCCCTCCGGAGCGCTGCGCCTTGTACCGTTGAGACATGAGCAATCTGCCGTTTGGTTTCTCGAACTCCGACGACGACCAGGACCCCGACAAGAACCGGTCCGGCGGCGACCCGACCGGCCCCGGCGGTATCCCGTTCGGCTTCAACCCCGAGGGTTTCGACCCGGCGCAGCTCGGGCAGATGCTCACCCAGTTCGGACAGATGCTCAGTGGCATGGGCAGCGCGATGGGCACCGGAGGCTCGTCCGGGCCGGTGAACTACGACCTCGCCAAGAAGCTCGCCCTGCAGCAGCTGGGCACGGTCGCGCCCGTCTCCAGCGGCACCTCGGCCGCGGTCGCGGACGCCGCGCACCTCGCCGAGCTGTGGCTGGACGGGTCGACGACGCTGCCCGCCGGCGCCACCCGCACGGTGGCGTGGACCGCAGCCGAATGGCTCGACAACACCCTCGACACCTGGAAGCGGCTGTGCGATCCGGTCGCCGAGCAGGTGTCCGGGATGTGGGTCTCCGGCCTGCCCGAGGAGGCCCGCCAGATGGCCGGCCCCATGCTCGGCATGCTCGGTCAGATGGGCGGGCTGGCATTCGGCTCGCAGCTCGGCCAGGCGCTCGGCCAGCTCTCCTCCGAGGTGCTGACCTCCACCGACATCGGACTGCCGCTCGGGCCGAACGGGGTCGCTGCGCTGCTCCCGGCCGCGATCGAGAAGTTCAGCGAGGGCCTCGAACAGCCCGACCGCGAGATCCTCGTCTTCCTGGCCGCGCGTGAGGCCGCCCACCAGCGACTGTTCGTGCACGTGCCGTGGCTGCGGCAGCGGCTGCTCGCCACCGTCGAGGACTACGCCCGCGGCATCAAGATGGACTTCTCCGCGATCGAGGAGGCCGCGCGGGGCATCGACCCCAGCGCGCTCACCGACCCGTCGAAGCTCGAGGAACTGCTGCAGCAGGGCACGTTCGAGCCGCAGACCACCCCCGAGCAGAAGCAGGCCCTCGAACGTCTCGAGACGCTGCTCGCGCTGATCGAGGGCTGGGTCGAGACGGTGGTCGCGGCCGCGCTCGGCGAACGGTTGCCGGGGGTGGCCGCCCTCAGCGAGACCCTCCGCCGCCGCCGCGCCACCGGCGGTCCCGCCGAGCAGACCTTCGCCACCCTCGTCGGGCTCGAACTTCGGCCCCGCAAGGTCCGCGAGGCCTCCCAGCTGTGGCGCCAGCTCACCGAGGCGGCCGGGATGGACGGCCGTGACGGTGTCTGGGCGCATCCCGACCTGCTGCCCGACTCGACCGACCTGGACGACCCCGCCGCCTTCGTCGACCGGGTCGTCGGTGGTGGTTCGAGCACGTTCGACGACCCGATCGCGCAGCTCGAGGCCACCGAGGCACGAGAGCGGGAGGAGCGCGAGGGTCCCAGCGGCGCCGGTTCGCCGGAGAAGTAGTCCGCCGACCCGAACGCCGCAGGCCACAGCGCTGTGGCCCTGTGGACAACCCGGCCCGAACCCGCAACCCGTGGGTGCGGTCGTGGCACTGTCGGACCATGACACCGGTCGCCGCACTCACCGCCGGGCCACGGCTCGACCCCCGGATTCCGGTACTGGTCCGGCCCAGCGGGACACTGCAACTGGGCTGGGACCCCGAACGCGCACTGCTGCTGCGTCCGCCGCACGGGGTGACCGCGTCCGCGCTGGCCACGCTGCTGCGCCGGCTCGACGGCCGGCACGACCGCGCGGACGTCGTCTGGCAGGCCACCGTGCTCGGTATCGACACCGCCGACATCGCACAGATCCTCGCCGAACTCGACGAGGCCGCGATCCTGATATCCGGCGTGCGCGCGGCCGCGGTGCGGTCGGTGCACCTGCACGGCCGCGGACCGCTCTCGGACGGAATCGCCGACGCGCTCGCCGACGGCCGAATCCGGTTGTCCCGCAGCGTGCCCGGTGGCGTCGGCGACCGGCCGCGGCTGCCGGCCGCCGACTGCGTGGTGCTCGCCGACGATCTCGTACCCGACCCGCGGATGGTGGCCGACCTGGTCGCCGAGGGGACCGCGCACCTTCAGGTCCGGTTGCGCGACGGCCGCGGCGTGGTCGGCCCGCTGGTCCTCCCGGGACGCACCAGTTGCCTGCGCTGTGCCGACCTCACCCGGACCGACCTCGACGGCGAATGGCCGCACCTGGCCGCCCAACTGCTCGGCGCGGTCGGGCACGCGGGCCCGGAGACCGTCCTCGCGACCACCGGTCTGGTGCTGGCCGAACTGGACGCGCTCGTGCGCGGCGACCCCTCGCGCGCCCCCGCGACCCTGGACACCACCCTCGAACTCGATCTCGGCTCGCCACGACTGCTGCGGCGGAGATGGCGGCCGCACCCGCGTTGCGGCTGCGGCGGGCACAGCGCGGGTATAGGCGAATCTCAGGATCGTCAGCAATGATGGGGGTCGTGCCTGACATCCCTCGCCGTAGCTCCGCCCGCACCGCCAAGCTCGCGAGCATTCCGCTGGGGATTGCCGGGCGGGCGGCCGTCGGATTCGGCCGCAAGCTCGCGGGCGGCGACCGCGACGAGATCGACGCGAGACTGACCCAGCAGGCCGCCGAGCAGCTGTTCACCGTGCTCGGCGAGCTCAAGGGCGGCGCGATGAAGCTCGGGCAGGCGCTGAGCGTGATGGAGGCCGCGGTCCCGGAGGAGTTCGCCGAGCCCTACCGGAACGCGTTGACGAAACTGCAGGCGGAGGCCCCGCCGCTGCCTGCCCGGAAGGTGCATCGCGTCCTCGACGAGCAACTCGGGACGCGGTGGCGGGAACGTTTCAGCAGCTTCGACGACGCGCCGACTGCTTCCGCGAGCATCGGTCAGGTGCACCGGGCGGTGTGGTCGGACGGCCGCGACGTCGCGGTGAAGGTGCAGTACCCCGGGGCGGACGAGGCGCTGCGCGCGGACCTCAAGACACTCTCGCGGCTCGCCGGACTCTTCAACTCGGTGATGCCGGGCGCGGATGTCAAGCCCGTCCTCGACGAACTGAGCGCACGCACCGAGGACGAGTTGGACTACCGCATCGAGGCGAACAACCAGCGGGCCTTCGCCGCCGCCTTCGACGGCGACCCGAAGTTCGCCATCCCGCACGTGATCGCGAGTGCCCCGAAGGTGGTGATCACCGAGTGGATGTCCGCGACCCCGCTGTCGTCGATCATCGTCGACGGCATCGTGGACCAGCGCAACAACGCCGGCGCGCTGCTCGCCGAGTTCCACTTCGCCTCCCCCGCGCGAGTCGGCCTGCTGCACAGCGACCCACACCCCGGAAACTTCATGATGCTCGCCGACGGCAGGCTCGGGGTGCTCGACTACGGCGCCTGCGCACCGATGCCCGGCGGGCTGCCTCCGGTGCTCGGCCGAATGGTCCGGCTCGCGCTCGAGGAACGCTTCGAGGAACTGACGGAGCTGTTGCGCGCCAACGGTTTCGTGCTGCCGGGCAGAAAGGTGACCGATGACGAGATCGCGAACTATCTGCGCCCGTTCACCGATCCCATCCACACCGAGTCGTTCCACTTCACGCGGACGTGGCTGCAGCGCGCGGCGGGCACGGCCACGGACTTCTCGTCGGCCCACTTCCGCACCGCCCGCGCGCTGAACCTGCCCGCCGAGTACGTGATGATCTTCCGGGTGCTGCTCGGCTCGGTGGGCATCTGCGCGCAGCTGGACGCCGAGGCCCCCTACATGGGGATCCTGACGCAATGGCTGCCCGGTTTCACCGAGGACGTGCGGCGGGCCGAGTAGGGCAGGTCGGCCCGCACCCGAGGACGACCTACACTGGGCGACCGTGCGGATCGCGACCTTCAACGTCAACGGCATTCGAGCGGCGCAGCGACGGGGATTCGAGCAGTGGCTGCGCGAGCGCGATCCGGACGTGGTGGCACTGCAGGAGGTGCGGGCCCGGGCATCCGCCATTCCCCCCGGAGTGTTCGGTCCCCTGCACCTCGCCTACGACGAGGGCGTGCACGCCGGCCGCAACGGCGTCGCAATCCTGACGAGGCACGCTCCCGACGCGGTGCGGACGTGGAGCGGCACCGCGTTGCTGCGGTCCCCCAGCGAAGTGCACACCGCCACAGCCGATCTCGACCCGGTGCCGCTGGCCCGGGGGCTGCGCGAGTTCGCCACCCAGGGCCGGTACGTCGAGGTGGACCTCGCCGACGCACCGATCACCGTCGCGTCGCTGTACCTGCCGAAGGGCGGCCTGCCCGCGCACCTGCAGAAGCCGGGGCGAATGCGGGAGGCACCGGACGGCGGCGCCCGCTACGAGCGCAAGATGCGCTTCCTCGACGCGTTCGCGCGTCAGCTGACGCGCTCACGCCTCGATGCCCGGGCACGCGGCCGGGAGCTGCTGCTCATGGGCGACCTGAACATCGCACACAGCCGGCACGACGTGCGGAACTGGCGGCGCAGCAACCAGGTCGAGGGCTTCCTCCCCGAGGAACGCGAATGGTTCGACTCGATCCTGTCGCCGCGCACGCTCGTCGACGTCGTCCGTGCCCAGCATCCGGACACCGACGGGCCCTACAGCTGGTGGTCGTGGCTGGGCCAGTCGTTCGAGGGCGACGTCGGCTGGCGCATCGACTACCACCTCGCGACGCCCGGGCTCGCCCGGACGGCCGTCGCCGCGGGCACCGACCGCGAGCCGGCGGCGGACCGGCGGCTGAGCGATCATGCCCCCGTGGTCGTCGACTACGCCCTCTGAGCCCGCACGGCTCACGCGCAGACGGCCACCTTCCGGGGCCGCCCACGGGGGCGCTTGCGGGCGATGACGACGCCCTGGTCGAGGATCTCCCCGCCCCACACCCCCCACGGCTCGGCGCGGTCGAGCGCGGCGCTCAGGCAGCGGGCGCGGATCGGGCACTGCCCGCACAGGGACTTCGCCTGCTCCAGCTCGGCAGGAGTCTCCCCGAACCAGAGGTCGGGGTTGTCGGCTCGGCACGGCAGCTCGCGTCGCACGGCGCCGATCACCGTCGGCTCGCTCGTGGCGGCCCGGGAATCGTCTCGGCAGGTGACGGTTGGCACGTCATGCTCCTTAGGCTTCTTCGGTGGTGTCAGGTCGTGGTGCGAACCTGTAGCCGGGCCTGGAGCTGGTGCTCGAAACAAAGAAGGCCACGGTCCGCTGGTGCGTCCGTGGCCGAGAGGAAGGAGTGATTCCTACCGAGTGGTGACTCGGCGTCTACTCCTGGGCACGGACGAGAGGGCTGCTGCGCGCGATGCGGGTGCTTCGCCGACTGCATATGCGCGATGGCGAGCGAGGCGCTCGGGCGCCGCCAACCACGCTGCCGCGGGCAGGTGAGCGGCGGGAGCGATACGAGCGGTCACTGCGACGCCTTGCGCGCTGCCGTTCCAATCGATCATGGCCAATCACCTCCCTCTCGTTCGTGTGGACTGTCGTTCCTTGCTGTGTCCAACTGCGGCAGGCCGGAGCTCACCGCGTCGGGAACCAGGGTATGCGGTCTCCTGCAAACCGCACAACCTATTTTTGACCTGCGGTTATACGTCCTCCACCAGGGACGCCTGCGCGGTGGCGACCGGATCGTCGCCGCGAACCACCGCCAGCACGTCGGCGCCGAACCGCTCGAGTTTCTTCGCCCCGATCCCCGGGATGGTCACCAGCGCGCGGTCGTCGCGCGGCTGCTGCTCGGCGATCGCGGTCAGCGTGGTGTCGCTGAACACCACGTACGCCGGGACCTTCAGTTCCTTCGACTTCGCCGATCGCCAGGCCTTGAGAGCGTCGAACAGCGCAGCGTCGAGGTTCGACGGGCAGGACTCGCAGCGCCCGAGCATCGTCGCCGCGGTGCCGAGCAGCTGCTTACCGCACACCCGGCAGCGCGGCCGCTTCTTCTGCGGTGCGGGCGCGGCGATCCGGGACGCGGGCGAGTCCTCGGGGATGAGCCCGTGCAGGAAGCGGGATCGCCGGCGCGACTTGCGGCCGCCCTCGTTGCGAGCCAGCGCCCACGACACCTGTAGGTGCTCGCGGGCTCGGGTGACGCCGACATACAGCAGCCGCCGCTCCTCCTCGATCCCCGCCTCGTCGGGCGCGGACTTGCTGTCGCCGAGCACGTGGGCGATCGGCAGCGTGCCGTCGGTGACCCCGACCAGGAACACCGCGTCCCACTCGAGCCCCTTCGCCGCATGCAGGGAGGCGAGGGTCACGCCTTGAACGGTGGGTGGGTGCCGGGCCTCCGCTCGCGCGGCGAGGTCGCGCAGCAGCCCGGCCAGGTCGAGATCCGGCTCGTGGGTGAGCAACTCCTCGGTCAAGGCCACCAACGCACCGAGGGAGGCCCACCGTTCCCGCGCCTGCGCGCCGGCCGGCTCGGCGTCCGTGAGCCCGAGCGGGACCAGGACCGCACGCACCAGCGTCACCAGCGCGTCACCCCGGTCCGCACCCTCGGGCAGGTCGTCGCGCGACGCAGCCTGCCGCAGGGCGCCGACCGCCTGCCGCACCTCGGGCCGGGTGAAGAAGCCCTCCCCGCCGCGGACCTGGAAGGGGATGTCGAGTTCGGTGAGCGCCTGCTCGTGCACCTCGGACTGCGCGTTGATCCGGTACAGGACGGCGATCTCCGCGGCCGGCGTGCCGTTTGCGATGAGCTTCTGGATCGACTTCGCGACCGCCGCGGCCTCGGCCGGCTCGTCGTCGAACTCCGCGAACTCCGGCTCCGGCCCGGGGGGCCGCTGGCCGATCAGCTGCAGCCGGGTACCGGCGATCCGGCCGCGGGCGGCGCCGATCACCCGGTTGGCGAGCGAGACGACCTCCGGGGTGGAGCGGTAGTCGCGTTCGAGCCGGACGACCGTCGCATCGGGGAACCGACGCGAGAAGTCCAGCAGGTAGCGCGGGGTGGCACCGGTGAACGAGTAGATGGTCTGGTTCGCGTCGCCGACGACGGTGAGGTCGTCGCGTTCGCCGAGCCAGGCGTCGAGCACCCGCTGCTGCAGCGGCGTGACGTCCTGGTACTCGTCGACCACGAAGCAGCGGTAGCGGTCCCGGAACTCCTCGGCGACGGCCGCGTGATCCTCGAGCGCGGCCGCCGTGTGCAGCAGCAGGTCGTCGAAGTCGAGCAGCATGCCCTCGCCGCGGACCTTGAGCGCCTCGTACGCGGCGTACACGTCGGCCACCTTGCCCGCGTCCGCAGGCGGTTCGCGCCGCGACCTGGCCGCCGCCGCCGGGTAGTCCTCCGGCGCGATGAGAGACGCCTTCGACCACTCGATCTCACCCGCCAGGTCCCGCACGCTCTCGGTGCTGGTGGACAGGCCGACCCGGTTCGCCGCCTGCGCGACGATCGCGAACTTGCGATCCAGCAGGTCCCACTGGGTGTCGCCGACGACCTGCGGCCAGAAGTAGCGCAGCTGCCGCAGCGCCGCGGCGTGGAACGTGCGGGCCTGCACCTGGCTCGCACCCTCACCGATGCCGAGCGTGCGCAGCCGAGCCCGCATCTCCCCCGCGGCGCGCGCGGTGAAGGTGACCGCGAGCACCTGTCCGGCCGAGACGTGCCCGCCCGCGACGAGGTGCGCGATGCGGCGGGTGATGGTGCGGGTCTTGCCCGTGCCCGCGCCGGCCAGCACGCACACCGGCCCCCGCGGTGCGAGCACGGCTGCCGACTGCTGCGGGTCGAGTCCTGTGGCGTCGGCTGACATGGCACCCATCATCTCAGGGACCACCGACAGGGCGGGCGCCGCGTCCGCCCGGAACAATTCACGCGGGTCGTGATGTTGTACGCGCCGTGACCGTTACTGACACCGACACCGCCCTGACCATCTACTCGACCACCTGGTGCGGGTACTGCCGCCGACTCAAGAAGCAGCTCGACGAGTCCGGCATCAGCTACGTCGAGATCGACATCGAGGACGATCCCGCCTCCGCCGAGTTCGTCGGCAGCGTGAACGGCGGCAATCACGTCGTCCCGACCGTCAAGTTCGCCGACGGCAGCACGGCCACCAACCCGACCCTCGTCGATGTGAAGAAGGCGCTCGGCCTCTAAGCCTCCAGCTACTTGGCCCACGCCTCGAGCATGCCTCGGGCGATGGACACGGACCCCGGCACCAACAGTCGGGCGTCCGTGGCCGAGGCCCAGTCCCCCGCCTCGAGGGCCGCGCGTACCTCGGCCCGGCCGAACCAGTGCGCCTCCGCGATCTCGCCGTCCGCGAACGCCAGCGGGGCGTCCGGGTCGGCGACCGCGGAGAACCCGATCATCACCGACCGCGGGAACGGCCAGGGCTGGCTGCCGAGGTAGCGGATGTCGCGGACCGCGAGACCCACCTCCTCGCCGATCTCCCGCGCCACGCACGTCTCGAGCGACTCGCCCGCCTCCACGAACCCGGCGAGGACGGAGAACCGGCGCTCCGGCCAGTTCCCGTTCCGTGCCAACAGCACCCGGTCGGCACCGTCGTGCACCAGGCAGATCACCGCCGGGTCGGTTCGAGGGAACTCCTCCTGGCCGGTGCTGGTGCTGTGCCGCGACCAGCCCGAGATGGTCGGGATCGTCGGCGCCCCGTCGACGGGGCTGTAACCGGCGGCGTCGTGCCAGTTCAGTACGGCGATCGCGGTGGTGAGCAGCCCGGCGCTGGAGTCGTCGAGGCTGTCGCCCACGAAGCGCAGATCGCCGAGGTCGCCGGTCAGCGCAGGCACCCGCACGCCCCACAGGTGTCGCCCGTCGAGCCTGCCGAGGAAGACTGCGCCCGGTATGGGTTCCGGGCCGAGGACGGTGGCGGGCTCCAGCACCAGCTCTCTGCCGTCGAGGCGTGCCTGCCCCCGGTGGTTGACGCGCAGCAGTTGTGCATCGGCCCAGCCCGCGCGCAGTGCGTCGGTGTCCGAGCGCAGTTCCTCGGCACGGTCCAGTGCCGATCGCGACAGCAGCGGCACCTCGGTCATCTCAAAGTCGGCCACGGCGCCAACCTTATTCGTCGCCCCGTGTCGGCTCGCACGCTAGTGCTGGGCACTAGTGCCCGACCCTGCGGATGTAGAGCAGGCGATCGGTCTCCTCCACCGCGTCGACCTCGGGTGAACCCACCCGCACGAGCCTTCCGTCGCGGACGACCCCGAGCACGATGTCGGACAGGTGCCGCGGCGACCCGCCTATCTCGTCGCGTTCGACCTCGCGCTCGGCAATGGCGAAACCGGCTTCCGGGGTGAGCAGGTCTTCGATCATCTCGACGACGGTGGGGGTGGTGCGGGCGATGCCGAGCAACCGGCCGGCGGTCTCCGACGAAACCACGACCGAGTCGGCACCAGACTGGCTCAACAGGTGTGCGTTGTCGGTTTCGCGGATCGCGGCGACGATCTTCGCCTCGGGGCCGACCTCGCGGGCGGTGAGGGTGACCAGGACCGCGGTGTCGTCGCGGTTGGTGGCGACGATGACCGACGCCGCGTTCTGGACACCCGCGAGGCGCAGCACGTCGGACTTGGTCGCCGACCCGCACACCGTCACGAGGCCGAGTGCGTTGGCCGAGTCGAGCACCGCCTGATCGGTGTCGACGACGACGATCTCGGACGGCTTGATGCCGTCGCCGAGCATCGCGTCGACCGCGGTCCTGCCCTTCGTGCCGTATCCGACGACGACGGTGTGATTGCGCACGGCGTGCCTCCAACGCTGGATCTTGAATGCCTGGCGCGATCGCTCGGTGAGCGCAGCCATGGTGGTGCTAATGAGGATGATGAGGAAGAGCACCCGCAACGGCGTGATCACGACGACGTTGATCAGTCGGGCGCTCGGGCTGAGCGGGGTGACGTCGCCGTAGCCGGTGGTCGAGAGCGAGACGGTCGCGTAGTAGAGGCAGTCCAGGAACGACAGCTCGTTCTCCTGTGCGTCCTTGTACCCGCCCCGATCGAGGTAGACGACGAGCACCGCGAGCATCAGAACCGCGACGGCCATCATCACGCGCCGAAAGATCAGCTGAAACGGGCTGCGGACCAGCTCGGGGATCCGAAGCACACCGACGAGGGCGTAGTCGGGCCGTTCGGTCAACAGCTCCGGATCGCGTAGGCGCGCACGCAATTTACCGGCCATGAGGGTGTTTCCCGTTCGCAGACATCGGCTGGCAGCCTATCCGAGGCCCGGACGCCGGGGGTGGGGACGGATCACCGCCGGCGCGAGCCTACGAAATCGAGTGCCTCCTGGCCGAGCGAGAACCACACGTGGTCGTCGTCGGTGTCGACCCCGAGCCATTCCTTCATCGGGACCCCCTTGCCCGCGTCGTAGGGCACCCCCACGCCCTCCTCGATCAGCGACCGGACCCGCTCCCGGGGCAGTTTCACCACCAGGCGCCCGTGAGCGAGCATCGCGAAGATCGACCCGTGGACCTTCAGCGCCGAGGAACCGAAGCCGCCCGAGCCGACAGCATCGGGTGCCGCGACGCCGGGTGCCCCCGTGAAATGCTCGACCAGCGCGGAAAAACGCTCCTCCGGGCCCATTCGTCCATTCGACGCCCGCCCGGGTCGCGGCACAACCCCACCTCTGCTCGCGCGCCGGTACCGTCGATCCCATGGCCTCCACACGCAGCACCGGACTGTCCGCCATCCTGCTCGGCGCGGGCACCCTGCATTTCCTCAACCCGAAGCCGTTCGACGCGATCGTGCCGAGGCAACTACCGGGCGACGCGCGGGCCTACACCTACGCCTCGGGCATCGCGGAACTGGTGGTCGGCACCGCGATCGCGGTGCCGCGGACCCGCAGGCTCGGCGGCACCCTGGCGGCCGCTCTGTTCGTCGCGGTGTTCCCGGCGAACGTGCAGATGGCGGCCGACTGGTTGGGCAGGAGCTCGATTCCGTTGCCGCTGAAGGTGCTCGGGGTGGCCCGCCTGCCCCTGCAGATCCCGCTGATCGCGGCGGCGCTGAAGGTCAGGCGCGACGCCGCCTGAGGTCAGGTTCGGTCCGGGGTCTCGACCGCCATCTCGGCGGCACTCGCGCCCGCCGATTCGATCAGGGCGACCAGTTCGTCGGGGTCCGGCAGGTCCGTGGGAGCGATGGTCCGCCCGGTCCGCACGTAGTGGAACGCGGCCCGCACCCGCTCGAGCGCGATCGGCTCCTGCCCTCGCGACACCGCACGTGCCGACATGAGTTCGGCCCAGGCGATCCGGTAGGCGGCCAACTGCATGGCGACGGCGTGTTCGTTGGCGGCACTCGGTTCGGCGCCGGTCTTCCAGTCGATCACCGTCCAGCCGCCGTCCGGGTCTGCGAACACGGCGTCGATCCTGCCGCGAACGACCGTGCCCGCGATGGAGGTCTCGAACGGCACCTCGACCTCGACGGGACTGCGGTGCGCCCACCGCGACCGCAGGAACGCCGCCTGGAGCGCGTCGAGCTCGCCGTCGGCGGCGCCATCGGTGTCGGCGGCGCCGGGCAGCTCGTCCATGTCCAGCAACCGGGTCGCGCCGAACCGTCGCTCGATCCAGGCGTGGAAGGCGGTTCCCCTGCGCGCCAACGGGTTCGGCGGGAAGGGCAGCGGGCGCCGCAACCGCGCCGCGAGTTCGTCCGGCGAGGCCGCGAGGTCGACCAGCTGGCTCACCGACAACTGGGTGGGCAGGGCGACCTCCGCTCGCGCGGCGGCGCGCCGCGCGCGTTCGGCCAGCAGAGCGTCCACGTCCGCCGCCCAGCCCTCCGGATCGTCCTCCTCTGCCGGCTGCCCGCCCTCGGGGGCGCCGATCGCGTCGAGGACGAGTTGCGCGCCACGGTCGACGCCTGCGCGCCGCTCCCCCAACGGATCCTGTGGCCACAGCGCCGTGACCGGCTCCGCGGTCAGCGGGTTCTCCGTGTCCGCCTCGGGCTCGTCCGCCCACTGCTCCACCACCCCGATCGGGCTGCCCTCCGCCACCGCGGCGTCGAGCAGGGCCCGCATCTCGAGCAGGAACTCGGAGGGCCCCTTGGGCTTGGTACCCGACTCGGACCACTGGTGGCCGGAGACGTACAGCGCGCGCTCGGTGCGGGTGAGCGCGACGTAGAACAGGCGCCGGTCCTCGTCGAGTTTGCGCCGCGTCAACGCGTCCTTGTGGGCGGCCAGCGCGTCCTCGAGGTCCTTGCGGTCGCAGACGTCCTCGAGGTCGAGAACGGGCACGCCGTCTGCGCCGTCCCCCTCGTGCGCGCGGTCCCCACGCAGGGCAGGCGGCAGTTCGGCCACCGCTCCGAGCCAGCTGCCCGAGGCCGTGGTCGAGGGGAACACCCCGTCCACCACGTGGGGCACCGCGACGACCTCCCATTCGAGGCCCTTGGCCGAGTGCACCGTCAGCACCTGCACGCGGTCCTTGGCGACCTCGACCTCCCCGGGTGCGAGCCCCTTCTCGACGGTTTCCGCCGCGGACAGGAAGGCGAGCAGTCCGGTCAGCGTCGCGGACGGGTTGCGGGCGTACGCGGCGACGGCGTCGGCGAACGCATCGAGGTGTTCGCGGCCGGCGCCGCCGTCCGGCGACCAGGGCAGCCGCGCCTGCGCCTCGATGCCGATGCCGAGCACCCGCTCGACCTCGGCGACCAACTCGGTCAAGGGCTGGCCGATCCGCTCGCGCAGCGAGGTCAACTCCGCGGCGAGCGCTCCGATGCGGGCGTAACCGAGCGTCGAATAGCGTTGCGGTCGACCGGGATCCGCGATGGCATCCGCGAGACCCGCCAGCTCGGCGTGCTCGCCGGGCAGGGCCGCCTCGAGCGCCTGGTCCAGGCTGGCGGCATCGGCGACCGCGCCCGGCGTGCCCCGGGTGGCGCCGATCGCCAGCTCACGTGCTCGTCGCCACAGCGCGGCGATATCGGACACTCCGAGCTGCCAGCGTGCGCCGGTGAGCACCCGCATGGCCGCACTGCCGGCGAGCGGGTCCGCCACCAGACGCAGCATCGCGATGACGTCGGCGACCTCCGGAATGTGCAGCAGCCCTCCGAGACCGACCACCTCGACGGGCAGGCCGCGTCGGCGCAGTGCAGCCGCGACGGGCGCCGCGTCGGCGTTGCGGCGGATCAGGACCGCGGCGGTCGGCGGAGCCTCGCCGCGTTCACGTGCCGAGGCGTAGTCGGCGGCGATCCGCTGCGCGACCCAGTCCCGTTCGCTCTCCACGTCCTCCGCGAGGGCGAGCCTGACGTCACCGGGCTCGGCACCCGGCTTGGGTCGCAGCTCCTGCACCGGCACGCCCCGCTCGCGCAACGACGCGGAGGCCGCGTTCGCGAGGGTCAACGCCTCCGCCGGGTTGCGCCAGCTGGTGAGCAGTTCGAGGCGCGGTGCGGGCCGCCCGTCCGGCAGTGGAAAGTCGGTCGCGAAGCGCGGCAGGTTGGCGGCCGAGGCGCCCCGCCAGCCGTAGATGGACTGCATCGGATCGCCCACCGCGGTCAGCGCCAGGCCACCGTCCTCACCGCCGCCGAACAGCGACGACAGCAGTACCCGCTGGGCGTGCCCGGTGTCCTGGTACTCGTCGAGCAGCACCACCCGGAACCGCGACCGCTCCGACCGCCCGACCTCGGGATGCTCGGCGGCCACCCGCGCGGACAGCGACATCTGGCTGCCGAAGTCGAGCGCACCCTCGCGCCGCAGCGCCTCGGAGACCCGCTGTACCAGTGGCAGCAGCGCGATCCGTTCGTGCTGGGTGTCGAGGATGTCGAGCAGATCCTTCTTCGGGCCGCCGCGCTGGCGCGGACCCGCGGGCAGGGTGTGGACCAGCTTGTCGAGCTCGGTGTGCGCCTCGCGCAGGTCCTCCGGTTCGACGAGGTGCTCGGCGAGCTGGCCGGACAGCGCGAGCACCGCCTCGGTCAGCGAGGTGGGGTTGCGGTCGGTGTCGAGGTCCCCGTCCCAGGAGCTGACCACGCGATACGCCAGCTGCCACAGGGCGGTCTCGGAGAGCAGTTCCGCGGACGGTTCCATCGGCAGCAGCAGACCGTGCTCGGTGAGCAGCCGACCGGCGTAGGAGTGGTAGGTGCTGACCTCGGGCTCACCCGAGAGGATGCGGCCCCGCAGTTGCCCGCTCGGGTCGATCGATCGCAGCAACGGCGAACCCGCCAGGCGGGCAAGACGTTGCCTGATCCGGCTGGTGAGCTGCTGGGCGGCCTTGCGGGTGAAGGTGAGCCCGAGCACCTGCTCCGGGTCGACCAGACCGTTCGCGACCAGCCACACCACGCGGGCGGCCATCGTCTCGGTCTTGCCCGCGCCCGCACCCGCCACCACCAGGGTCGGCCCGAGCGTGGCGGCGATCACCGCTTCCTGCTCGTCGGTCGGCGGGAACTGGCCCAGCGCGGCGGCGAGCTCCGCCGGCGTGACCCGCACCTGTCGCGGCGTCATCGGCCGGTCACCTGCCGTCCCGTCTCCTGAGCCGGGCAGCTCGACGACACCGGGCAGTGCCGACAGCCGTCGTTCGGCTTCGCCACGAACTGCGGCCCACGCGTCGCCGCTGCGGCCGCGTGCACCGCGTCCAGCCACTGCTCCTCCGACTCCTCGGTCAGGGGCGCCTGCATCCGCTGAGTCGCGCCCTCCTTGCGACTCGGCTTGGCCACGAACACGAGCCGAGCGCCGCCCGACTTCGCCGGGGGTTCGCCCTCGATCGCACCCGCGAGCGCGGCGACCTGGTACGTCGCCAGCTGGGCGTGCTGCTCGGCGGCCTCCTTGCTCACCGGCGTGCGTGCCGTCTTGACGTCCACGATCACCGGCCGCCCGTCCTGGTCACGTTCGAGCCGGTCGATGCGACCGCGAAGCCGGACGGCGGGTTCGCCGGGTGCGCGCGGCTCGAGCACCCCGTCCACCGCGACCTCGACGCCGACCTCGGTGAGCTCACCGCGCGTGCGGCTCAGCCACTCGGAGAACGAGTCGATCATCTGCGCGGTGCGGTCCATCTCGCGACGCGAGTACCACTGCGACCCGAGGTCGACCGCGTCCCAGGCGGTGGCCAGCGCCAGCCGGACCTGGTCGGGCGGCATCTTGCCGGCGACGGCCTGCACCAGGGTGTGCACCAGGGTGCCCGTCACTGCGTGGCTGTTCTCCCCGTCGGTGCCGCCGTGCCGTTCCAGCGCCCAGCGCAGCGGGCACGCCTCGAGCTGCTCGATCGTCGACGGCGAGAGCGGAACCGGGCCGTCCTCGAGTTCCCAGAGCGGCGCCGCCGAACTCCCACCGCCGACGCCGTACCAGTGTTCGGGGTGCGCGCCGCGCACCCCGGCGCGGGCCAGCCTGGCGAGTTGCTTCGCGGCCCGTGCCTGCGCGGCGGGATCGGTCTCGGCCAGCTCGGGATCGCACACGGCCCTGCGCAACTCGGCGATCAGCGACGGCAGCGCGAGCACCCGACTCGGCAACGTGGGTTCCAGCCACGAGTCCGGATCCTCGGGTCCACCGTCGACGTCGCCGCGACCGAGCAGTTCGTCGACGAACCGCGACTGCACCAGGTCGGCGTCGCCCGCGGCCGAGCGCACCGCCGTGACGAGCAGGGTGCGGCGGGCCCGACTGCAGGCGAGCAGGAACAGTCGCCGCTCCTCGGCGAGCAGCGGCGCCGTGCGCGAGAGGGTCGCCTCGCCACCCGGCGAGGGGTCGCCGACCCCGGCGGTGAGGTCCACGAGCGCCTCGGTCCCGAGCAGGGTCCCGCGGGCTCGCAGTCCCGGCCACATGCCCTCCTGCACGCCGGCGACGACCACGACATCCCACTCGCGACCCGCCGCGGAGTGCGCGCTGAGCACCGCGACCGCCTCGCCGGGTACCGCGGCGGCCGACCGCGGATCGCTCGGGATCTCCTGGTCGGCAAGATATTCCACGAATCCGGCGAGCGTGGAGCGCGGGAGTCGGTCGACGTAGTTCGCCGCCGCGTCGAACAGCGCGACCACGGCGTCGAGGTCTCGGTCGGCCTGCGCCGCGATCGGTCCGCCGCGCGCGGAGGCCGCGGCCCACCGCTTCTCCAACCCGGTCGCCTGCCAGCAGGCCCACAGGACGTTCTCCACCCCGCGGCCGCCGTGGTGCGCCTTCCTCGCCCTGGCGAGGATGGTGAGCACCCGCCGCAGGGCGGCGAACTCGCCTTCGGTGAGCTTTCCGACCAGGTCCTGGTGCGACTGTTCACCCTCGACGATGAGCACACGAAGCAGTTCCGCCGAGTCGCGCTCACCGCCCGCCGCGAGTTCGACCCGGCGCAGGCCGCGCCGGAGCCGGCGCAGCGTGACCGGGTCCGCCCCGCCCACCGGGCCGGACACCAGCGCGAGGGCGTCCTCGCCGGTGAAGGTTCCACCCGCGACCGCGCGGAGCACGAGCAGCAGGCTGGCCACCGCGTGCTGGCGGGCGAGGGGCAGTTCGGAGGACCCGGTGGTGACGGGCACGCCGGCGGACAGCAGCGCCCGGCGCAGCGGGGCCAGCGCCCGCGGGACCGACCGCACGATCACCGCCATCCGGGACCACGGCACGCCGTCGCGCAGGTGCGCTCGGCGCAGGGTGTCGGCGATGAGAGCGGATTCCTTGCCCGCGGTGCCGAGCACCGCCACCTGGGCCTCGCCCTCCGCACCGGGACCCACCGCCGCGCCGCGATGCGGTGGCAGTCCCGGCAGGCGTGCCGCGATCGCACCGGTGAGCTCAGCGATCCGCGCGGTGTTGCGGAAGTTGGTGTCCAGCACGACCTGCCGATCGGACCCCGGCTCGGCCAGGTCCGTCAGGAACCGCGAGTCCGCCCCGCGGAACCCGAACACGGACTGGTCGGGGTCGCCCGCGACCACCGCCAGGTCGGCGCCCCGTCCGAGCAGTCGGACCAGCTCGGCGGCCTGTGGGTCGAGGTGCTGGGCATCGTCGACGAACAGGTAGCGCACCCGCGCGCGTTCGCGGGCGAGCAGGTCGGGATCGGTGGCGAAGGCAGCGAGCGCCGCCCCGACCAGCTCCGCCGCGTCGAGTGCAGGCGCGGTCGCTTCGGGCGCCTCCACCCCCACCGCACCGCGCAGCAGCGTCACCTGCTCGTAGCGGATGGCGAACTTCCCGGCCGCGACCCACTCCGGCCGATGGTGCTCGCGACCGAGCTTGACCAGGTCTTCCGGGCCGATCCCGCGTTCGCCCGCACGCAGCATCAGGTCACGCAGTTCGACCGCGAACCCGGCCATCGGCAGCGCCGGCCGTAACCGCTCGGGCCACTGGTGCGCCCCGTCCGCGACGTCTCCCCGCAGCATCTCGCGCAGCACCGCGTCCTGCTCGGCGCCGGTGATCAGGCGCGGCGGCGGGTTAGAGTGTGCGGCCGCCTGCAGGCGCAGCACCGCGAACGCGTAGGAGTGCACGGTACGCACCAGCGGCTCCCGGGTGGCGCGCGACGATCCGGCGCCGAGCAGCCCCGCCGTGATCGACTCTCGGACCGCGGTCGCGGCCTTGCGCGAATGTGTCAGCACCAGAACCGATTCCGGATCGCCGTCCGGTCCGGCGATCCGGGACACCGCGAGGTCGACGAGCAGCGACGTCTTTCCGGTGCCGGGGCCGCCGAGCACCTGCCACGGGCGTCGGGCCGACCGGCCGGTGAGTTCCGCCGCGATCCGCTGGACGTCGGGGCCCCATGTCCGCGGCTCGGCGGGCTCGGCTGGGCGCCGGACCAGGGTTGCGGTCGCCCGCTGCGCCCTGTCCTGTCCCCCCGCGTCGGTCATGGCAAGCATTCCACCACGGGGCACCGACAGGCCCGCGTGCGGGAAGATGGCCCTCAGGGTCGACGAAGGGATGAGCACCGTGGCCCAGCTGATCTATTCGACCATCGCCTCACTCGACGGCTACGTCGCCGACCAGGACGGTCGCTTCGACTGGGCCGCCCCCGACGAGGAGGTGCACGCCTTCGTCAACGATCTCGAGCGGCCCGTCGGCACTTACCTGTACGGGCGCCGGATGTACGAGACGATGGTCACCTGGGAGTACGTCGGCGAGATGGCCGGCGGCGACCCGTCCGCCGCGCTGGATTTCGCCCAGTTGTGGCGGGCGGCCGACAAGATCGTGTACTCCACCACCCTGACGCGCCCGGCCAGCGCGAGGACCCGGATCGAGCAACGCTTCGAACCCGAGGCGGTCCGGCAGCTGAAGGCGGTGTCCGAGCGCGACATCAGCGTCGGCGGTCCGACGCTCGCCGCTCACGCGATCCGGGCGGGACTGGTCGACGACTTCCACTTCTTCGTCACGCCGGTGGTGGTCGGCGGCGGCACCCGGTCCTTGCCCGACGATCTCCGGCTGGACCTGACGCTGGTCGACGTGCACCGATTCGGGTCGGGTGTGGTCCACCTGCACTACCGCGTCCGTACCTGACCGCGCCGACGATCGGGCAAGATGGCGGTCGTGGCTGACCTCGAAACCCATAGATACGGCCCGGTGGACGGACCCCCGGTCCTCGCCCTGCACGGAATGACCGGGCACGGTCAGCGCTGGCGACACCTGGCCGACGGGTTCCTGCCGCAGGTCCGGATGCTCGCCCCCGACCTGCGTGGGCACGGCCGGTCGACCTGGGCGCCGCCGTGGTCGATCGACAGTCAGGTGGACGACCTGGTCGAACTGCTCGAGTCCGAGGCCACCGCACCCGTCGTGCTGGTCGGGCACTCCTACGGCGGCACCATTGCGCTGCACCTGGCCGCGCGGGCGCCGGAACTGGTACGCGGGCTGCTACTCCTCGACCCCGCGGTAGCCATCGATCCGACCAAGCTGCTCGAGATCGCGGATCTCACGGTGCGTTACCCGGACTACACCGACGCGGCGGAGGCCAGGTCGGAGAAGGTGCACGGCGCGTGGGCCGACGTCCCCGACGAGATCCTGGACGCGGAGATCGCCGAACACCTGATCGATGTCGAGGGCGGTCGGGTCGGGTGGCGGTACGCCGTGCCGGCGGTGGTCGCGTCCTGGGGTGAGCTCGCCCGCCCGATCGTGGTCCCGCGGGCGGACCTGCCGACCGTGCTCGTGCAGGCGATGCGGGTGCAGCCACCGTACGTCAGCGCCGAGTTGCGCGGGGCGCTGGCGGAGCGGCTCGGCGACCTGTTCACCGTCGTCGAGATGGACGTCGACCACATGGTGGCGCAGTCGCGACCTGCGGAGATCGCCGCGCTGATCGAGAAGCTGCTGTAGGTGGCCGCGACCACCGAGGAGCAGGTCGAGCGGGTCCGCGATCTGGTCGCCTCGATCCCCGCAGGGAAGGTCGCCACGTACGGCGACATCGCCGCGGCGGCGGGCCTGTCGAGCCCTCGGACGGTCGGCTGGATCATGCGCACCGACTCCTCCGACCTGCCCTGGCACCGGGTGGTCCCGGCGTCCGGGCGACCGACCCCGCATCTCGCGCACCGGCAGATCTCGAAGCTCGCGCTCGAGGGCGTGCCGATCGACGACGGGCGGGTGGATCTGCGCGCGGCACGGCACCGGTTCTGATCGCGGCTCGCCGCGGCGGATGGCATCGTCGGTCCCATGTCCGGCGAACGTGACCTCGATGTCCTGCTCTCCTCGATGAACCCCGCACGCCGACCGGGCACGTACGTCTTCGTGTCCGTGCCGGTCGACGAGGCCGACGGCATCCGCGCCGCCGCGACGGTGGTCGAGGACGAGGGCGTCACCGTGGTCGTGACGAAGGCCCAGGCCGACGACCGCGGCTGGCACTACGACTTCGAGGCCGCCTGGATCACGCTCCGAGTGCACTCCGCACTGGATGCGGTCGGGCTGACCGCTGCCGTGAGTACCCGACTCGCCGAGGCCGGGATCAGCTGCAACGTGATCGCCGGGTTCCATCACGACCATCTCCTCGTGCCGGTCGAGAAGGCAGACCTCGCCCTCGCCGCGTTGGTTGCCACACCCCGCAACCCCGCGTAGAATCGAACACATATTCGAACTCGGGGGGGTTGATCGACATGAGCCGCGCACCACACGCCGAACACATCCCGATCACCGACCACGAACGATCCCTGCTCACCGAGACCGAATGCCACCCTCGCCGCAGCCATCCGACTGCGCGACGGCACCTGCCGCCACCCCGGCTGCACCGTGCCCGCCGACCGCTGCCAGATCGACCACATCGTCCCGTTCGACCACGACAGACCCCGGCTCGGCGGCTGGACCATCGCCACCAACCTCCAGTGCCTCTGCCTCCTGCACCACCAGTTGAAAACCACAGGCTACTGGCACTACGACATGCTCGCCGACGCAATCATCCACGCCCACAACACCATCGGCCAACACGACATCACCCTGCCGATCCTCCGCCGAAGATACGACTAGCGTTGCGTAATGACGTGCACACTGGTGACCACCTGGCGCGGACGTGAACTCGAACCCACCACCGGCGAGTCCGCGGGCGGAATCGACGCCACCACCATCCTCGACTGGGGCCGTTTCGGACCCGTCACCCCAGCGACCGACGACTTCCTCAGGTCGACGCACCGCTGGGTCCAGCAGCACATTCGCGCCGTCTACGCCCTCGACGACACACAACCCGCTTCGGTGACCCTCGCGCATGGCCGCGGCTCCTGCAGCCAGCGCCTCGCGGTAGTCGAGGCTCTGGCCCGGCGCGCCGGTATCGCGACGCGCGTGGAGGGCCTCGTCCTGCGCGGCGAATTCTGGTACCCGCGCTTCCGGTACCTTCGACCGTTCGTCCCCGACCGCGTGCTGCTGGCCTGGCCGAGCTTCCGCGTAGACGGCCAGTGGTTAGACGCGTCCGCCGCGTTCAGCGGACAGGGGTGCACGACCTCGGAACCCTTCACCAACAGCGGCGCCGAGACCCTGTTCGACGCCGCGGGCCGCAGCCCCATCAGTTGGAGCGCCGCCACCCAGTCCGCGGCCTGCCTCGACCTCTCGGGCCACGTCGTCCAGTCGCTGGGATCCTTCGATTCCCGCGACGGCCTGTTCGCACGATATGGCCAGACCCTGGCCCGTCCGGTGCGGACCGTTCTGGAGCCGTTCTCGAGCAGGTGGAGCGCGGGCTGATCACCGAACCCGTGCCGCCAGCTCGTCGCGGATCACCTCCAGCCCCCTGACCACCTCCGCGAAACTCGCGGTGAGCGGGCTCAATCCGAGACGTAGGCCCTCGGGAGCTCGGAAGTCGGGGATCACACCCCGCTCCCATAGCACGGGCGTCATCTCGCGAAACTCCGGGTGGTCGACGGTGACGTGGCTGCCGCGTCGCCGCGGGTCGCGCGGCGACGCGATCGTGGCGCCGAGCGGAACCAGCCAGTCGTCGACCAACTCGATCGCGAACCCGGTCAGGGCGACCGACTTCTCCCGGATCGCGGCGATGCCCACCTCCTCGATCATCGCGACGGTGTCACGCAGGGCGATCATGCCCAGCACGGGCGGGGTGCCGCTGAGGATCCGGCGGATGCCGACCGCGGGCAGGTACCCGGGTCCCATCTCGAAGCAGTCCGCGCGGCCCATCCACCCCCAGATCGGTTGAACGAACGTGTCGAGGAGTCCGGCCCGGACGTATCCGAAGGCGGGCGATCCGGGGCCACCGTTCAGATACTTGTAGGTGCAGCCGACGGCGAAATCGACTCCCCACGAATCCAGTTCGACCGGGACCGCACCGACGGAATGACACAGGTCCCAGAGGATCAACGCCCCGACGTCGTGCACGATCCCCGTGATCGCCGCGGCGTCGGCCAGGTATCCGGACCGGTACGCGACGTGACTGAGCACCACCAGCGCCGTCCGCTCGCCGACGACGGCGGCCACCTGCTCGGCGCACACCCCCGAGCGCGGGTCCGCGGCGATCCAGCGCAGCGTCGCCCCCGACTCGGCCGCGACACCCTCGAGCACGTAGCGGTCGGTGGGGAAATTGTCCGTGTCCAGCACGACCTCGTCGCGACCGGGTCGCAGCGCGAGCGCACCGCGGACCAGCTTGTAGAGCAGGACGCTGGTCGAGTCCCCGACCGCGGTCTGGCCGGCGGCCGCGCCGAGCACCGCCCCGCCCAGTTCGTCGCCGATCGTCAACGGCATATCGAACCACTCCTCGTCCCAGCCGCGGATGAGCCGCGCGCCCCAGCTCTCGGTGACGAATCGTTCGATGCGCCGGGCACTGGCCAGGGGCGGACGGCCGAGCGAGTTCCCGTCCAGATACGACACGACGGATTCGTCTCCCGCGCCGACGAACCGACCACGCAGCTCCCGCAAGGGGTCGCCCGCATCGAGTTCGGCCGCACGGACCGCGAATACCCCTGCGGCAGCATTGCCCTCGTTCATCCGAACTGCTCCTCCCACTCCTCCACCGCGACGTTGCGCACCGAGGCGACCCACCGGGCCCAGTCCTGATCGCCGGACGGCGGCGGTCCGGGCGCCCACGCGAAACCCCGGCACCGCGCCGGCCAGGCGAGCGCGATCGCGTCGAGTACCGCCGCGCGATCGAGGCCGGCCGCCAACAGCGCGAGCAGCTCACGGTCGTTGACGCCCACCCGCTGGGGTCCGTTGCCCTGATCGGTGCCGTAGATCACCGTGCCGCCGGCGGCGCGGAAGCGTCGAACGTTGTCGACGGCGACCTCGAACGCCGCACCGTCGCCACCCCGCCCGTGGATGTCGAGAGTGCTGATCCACTGCACGGCCGGCCCCATCGCACCCAGCAGGTCCGCCGACAGCCGCTCGGTCCACGGCGCGTGCGCCAGCCGGTCCACCCCCGCAGCAAAGGCCCGCTCGACCTGCCCGGTCCCCTCCGCGTGCGCGACGACCCGGCGACCGCCCTCGTGCGCGGCGCGGACGAGAGCGCCCAGCGTCGCCTCGTCGAGGGTCGGTCCGGCGTCCGCGTTCAGCATCACCTTGACGAAGTCGGCACCCGCCCGCGCCTGTTCGTCGACCGCGGCCGCCGCGTCGGCGGGCCCGGTCACCGCACGCACCGAGCCGGCCCGGGCCCAGGTTCGGTCGCTCGGGTAACCGCCTGCAGCGGTGAGGAACTGGCCGGCGAATCGCACCTCGGGCAGGCCCGCGCGGACCCGGCCGCCGGCGAACGGCGCGAGCGTCGGCAGCGCGGAGCCGAGATCGTGCACCACACTCAACCCGCCCGCGTACAGGTCGCGGGCCTCGACGAGGTCGAGATGCACGTGAGCGTCCCGCATCCCGGCGAACACGCATCCCGGGACCGTGAGATCCCCACGACCGTCCGACTGGGTGCGCGATTCGACCAGCTCGACGCGACGGCCGCGCACCCTCAGCCGGCACGGTCCCGACCAGGCTCCGCGCCACAGGTTTTCGACGTCGAGGGTGACCGTCGAACTCGTCATTGCCCGATCTCGGTGCGCGCGGCGAACAGTTCGGGGAAGAAGCTCTGGTCGAGCGCCCGTTGCAGATACCCGGCGCCGCCGGACGATCCGCCGGTCCCCGGTTTCATACCGATGACTCGGAGCACCGTCCGCAGGTGCCGGAACCGCCACAGCTGGAAGCTCTCCTCCAGGTCGACGAACTCCTCGAACGACTCGTACGCACGCCAGTTGTCCTCCGGGTGCTCGTAGACACGCCTGACGAGTGCCATCAGGTCGGGGTTGAGCACGTAGCCCCGGCTGACGTCGCGATCCAGCGCGGAGACCGGGACGTCGTAGCCGGCACGCGCCAGACATCGCCAGAACTCGTCGTAGAGGCTCGGCTCGCGCAGCAAGGCCTCGAGCAGGGCGTGGGCGGGCGGGTCCGACTCGAAGACCGTCAGCGTGGCCGCGTTCTTGTTGCCGAGGACGAACTCCACGGCGCGGTACTGGCAGGACTGGAACCCCGACGCGTTGCCGAGGAAACCACGGAACTGCGCATACTCGGTGGGCGTGAGCGTCGCCAGGATCGACCACTGCTCGGTGAGTGTCTTCTGGATGTGCTTGACCCGGGCGATGCACTTGAGTGCCATCCCGATGTCGTCCTCGGCGAACGCCCGGCGCGCCGCGCGGATCTCGTGCAGCACGAGCTTGAGCCACAGCTCGGTGGTCTGGTGCGCGATGATGAACAGCATCTCGTCGTGGTGCTGCGGCTCGCTGACGGGATTCTGTGCGCGCAGCAGGGTGTCGAGATCGAGGTAGGAGCCGTAGCTCATCGCGGACCTGAAATCGGTCACGATGCCGGGTTCGAGCTCCCGGAAGTTCGAGTCTCCGGCCATCACTGCCTCCTGGCGGCTGTATGACGACGATCACCGACGAATCTCGCAGGTGCACGGGGCTCGGTCAACGATGGCGCCACGCGGCGAGTCGACCAATCGAACATGGGACGATGAACCCATGACTGCCGAACCGTTCGAGGCCATCGTCCTGGCCGGCGGATCGGCCACGCGCATGGGCGGCGTCGACAAGCCGTCCATCGAGGTCGGCGGGCGCACGATGCTCCGCACCGCGCTGGATGCCGTGGCGGGAGCCGCTCGGATCGTGGTCGTCGGACCGTACCGGGAGGACCTCGACCCGAGCGTGCGTCAGACCCAGGAGTCGCCGCGCGGTTCGGGCCCGGTCGCGGCCCTCGCCGCTGGGCTGCGGAGCGTGGGAGAGGGCTCGCTGGTCGTTGCGCTGGCCGCGGACCTGCCGTTCCTCGCGCCGTCCACCATCGAGCGGCTGCTCGACGCGCTCGCCGCCGACCCCGCCGCGGATGCCGCGTTCGCGATGGACGACTCCGGACGAGTGCAGTTCCTGCTCGGGGTGTGGCGCCGTCCGGCGCTGACGGCACGACTCGACGCGCTCGGTCCGGACGGCGCGGTGAACCGGGCGATGAAGTCCGTCGTTCCGAAAAACCATGTCACCGTGTCGATGTCAGGGATCTCCGACTGCGACACCGAGACCGACGTCGCGGCCGCCCGCGCCCGCGCGGCAGAGCCGGTGACGATCGCACAGGCCCGGCAGGCGATACGCGACGGCGTGCCCGCCCTGCCCGTGCGCGTCCTGGCACCGACTGCCGCGCTGGGGGCCGTGCTCGCCGAACCACTGGTCGCCGCCGCTCCCCTGCCCCGTTTCGACGTCTCCGCGATGGACGGCTACGCCGTGTCCGGTCCGGGCCCGTGGGAACTCGACACCGCGATCCGGTACGCCGGGTCGGAGGAGGACCTCGCCCTCGCGCCCGGCCACGCGGTGCGCATCGCGACCGGGGCACACGTACCGCCGGGCTCGACGTCGGTGGTGCGCGACGAGCACGTCGAGCGCACCGGCACCTCGCTGAGCCGACGGGCCGATGCGCCGATCCGCGACGACACCCGTCGCAGCGGCGAGGACTGGCAGGCGGGCACTCCCCTGGCGGCCGTCGGCACCCGCGTAACGCCCGCGGCGGCGTCGGTCGCGCTGAGCGGCGAGGTCGCCCGGCTGGCGGTCCGCGGACCGGTCCGCGCCCACGTCGTGGTCACCGGTGACGAGATCCGCCGGGACGGCCCGTTGCGCGAGGGGCAGACCCGCGACTCACTGGGACCACTGCTGCCGCAGTTCCTTTCCTGGTGCGGGGTCCGCACCGCCACCGAGTCGCACCTGCGCGACACCGCGGGCGGATTCGACGAACTGCTCGCCCGACCTGCCGCCGGAACCGACGCCGAGCTGATCGTGATCGTCGGCGCCACCGGCGGCGGGGCGGCGGACCACATGCGGCTGGCCCTGCAGCGACGGGGCGCCCGGACGATCGTCGGACGGGTCCTGGTCCGCCCCGGTGGATCACAGATCGTCGCGGCCTTGCCGGACGGACGAATCGTGTTGGGGCTGCCGGGAAATCCGTATGCTGCCGTGGCGACACTGCTGTTGACCGCGCCGACGGTGGTGGCGGCGATGACCGGCGAACCGAGCCCGGTACCCACGACCGGTGTCGTCGCCAACGCCACGCAGGCCTGCTCGGACTTCCCGCGGGTCGTTCCGCTCGCCCTCCTGCCGGACGGCCGGTGGCATGCGGCAGGTCACGTGCGCACCGCCCACCTGGCCGCGCTCGTCGGCGCTCAGGCGCTGGCGATCATCGAACCGGGGACACCTGACGGTGGTCGCGCGGAGCTTCTGCCGCTGCCGCGTTGACGTAGCGCGACACCAGCAGCCGCACCAGCTCCGGGTGCACGCCGAGCGGCTCGGCCACCCCGTCGGCGCCCGCATCCGCAAGTCGCGTGTGAAAGAGCCCGTGCGCCAGCAGGTACGAGGCCACGAACACGCGGCGCCCGCTCTGCTCCCGCAGGCGTGCCACCACATCGGGCACTCGCGGCTGCGCCGTGGCGACGTATCCGATCTCCACGCGATCGCCGGTCGACGCGGCCAGCATGGCCGCGGCCCGGCGCACGTCCGCGAGCGCCCGGTGATCCGACGATCCGGCGGCAGCGAGCACCACCGCGTCTCCCCGACGCCAGCCCGCCTCGCGCAGCCGTTCGAGCAGCACCCGTGCCAGCACCGGGTCCGGCCCCAGCGCCGGCGTCACCCGCACGTCCGGGTGCCCCGAGTCCGACACCTCACGGGGCACGTCGGTGTGCACGTGATAGCCGGAGGCCAGGAAGGCCGGCACCACCACCGCCGGACCGGAAAGGTCTCGCAGGACCTCCGCGGGCGAGGGTCCGAGCACGTCCACGAATGCGACCCGGGTAGGTCCCACCTCGGCGGCCACCCGGTCGGCGAGCGCCGCCACCATGTCGACACCTCGCGTGCTGCGGGTGCCGTGCGCCACCAGCACCAGGGCGGGCCTAGTCATCGCCACGCTCGGGGGCGTCACCGCAGTCCACGGGATCGAGCGCCAGTCGGTAGCCGCGCTTGACCACCGTCTGCACGATCTTCGGCGCGCCGAGGCAGGACCGCAGGCGGGCGATCGCCGTTTCCACCGCGTGGGTGTCACCGCCGCCGCCAGGCAACACCGTCAGCAGCTCGTCCCGCGAGACGACACGTCCCGGCCGGTGCGTCAGGGTGCGCATCAATGCCATTGCGGCCGGGGGCAACTGGCGAACCTCTCCGTCGACGACCACGCACCTGCCGCGCACGCTCACATCGTGTCCGGCCACCCGCAGCAGCAGCGATCGGCGCGGCAGCTCCTCGGCGATGTGCCTCGCCAGCGAACCGAGTCGGGCCCGCGCCGGGATGCTGGTAGGGACACCCAGCACCTCGAGCGGCGCCGCGGTGACCGGTCCCACGCAGACCGCGAGGACGCGGCCGCGCAGCGAGTGCAGCAGCGGGTCGACGAGACCGATCTCCTTGGCTCGCATCAGCATCGACGCGACCGCCGGTGCACTGGTGAAGCTGACCGCGTCCAGCGAGCCACTGACGGTCGCCTCGATCATCCGGTCCATGCCGCTCTGGTCCTCGGGTGGTGTCCACCGGTACACCGGAACCGGCACGACCTCCGCGCCTGCCAGGCGCAGCACCTCACAGAAGTCGGGCAACGGTTCCCACTCCGTGGTCGCGCCGTGCAGCTGCACCGCGATCCGCTTGCCCTCCACTCCTTCCGCGAGCAGGTGGTCGATCACCTCGGCGGACGACTCCGAAGGCGGCGACCACTCCTCGCGCAGATCGGCGGCGCGGATGGCTCCCTTCGCCTTGGGTCCGCGAGCGAGGATCCGCGAAGCAGACAGTGCGGCAGTCAATCCCTCCGCCAGGCCCCAGCCGTCCGCAGCCTCCATCCAGCCGCGGAAGCCGATGCCGGTGGTGGCCACCGTGATCTCCGCGGGCACGTCGATCAGCTCCCTGGTGACCCGCTCGAGCTCGGCATCGTCGACGAGCGGGATGATCCGGATCGCGGCCGCCGAGACGACTGTCGCCCCGCGCCGGGTCAGCAGGGTGCTGAATTCCTCCGACCGGCGGGCGGCGGTCACCCCGACGGTGAACCCGAGCAGCGGCTCGCCGATCCGGGGTACCGCCCCCGACTCGCTCATGCGCTGGCCCGATCGACGCCGGAGCCGCTGGCACTCTGAGCGGCGGAGCCGCTGTGAACCTGCACCACGCCGGCCCACACGCGCACGTCGTAGACCGGCAGCCGCACCGACTCGTCCTCCAGGCAGCGGCCGTCGACCAGGGAGAAGACCTGCTTGAGCAGGGGCGAGACCACGATCGGTTCACCCGCCCGGTCGCCGACCAGTCCGCGCGACATCACCGCGGCGCGGCCGAACGGGTCGATGTTGCCGACCGCGTACAGGGAACCGTCCTCGAGCAGGAACAGTGCGGCCTGCTCGGCGCCACGAATGAGCACCGCCACGCCCCGCCCGGGGATCAGATGGCTGAGCGGACAGGCCGAGGTCCATTCGAGTTTTCCGTCGTTGACGCTGTCGCGTCCGGGTCCGGTCACGTTGTGGGCCCTCGTTTCGGTAACGGTCATCACGACCCCTCCTTCGTGCAGGCTTACTTTCTACGTTTCCGGTGTTACCTGGGCGTTAAGCTACGATTCCCGGAGCGTAAGCGGCATCGGCGGCATTCCCATCAGGACCGGCACCTTGCGAGAGCCGGACTCGTCGAACACCACCGTGGGGTCGGCCTCCTCCGGGGCGTTGACGAACGAGACGAACCGCGAGAGCTTCTCGGGGTCCTCGAGCACGCCCGCCCACTCGTCCCGGTAGCCCTCGACGTGCTTGGCCATCTCCGACTCGAGTTCCGACGCGATGCCGAGGCTGTCCTCGCACACCACCGCCTTGAGGTGGTCGAGACCGCCCTCCATCGCCTCCACCCACGGCGCGGTGCGCTGCAGCCGGTCGGCGGTGCGCACGTAGAACATCAGGTACCGGTCGATGTAGCGGACGAGTGTGTCGTCGTCCAGTCCACCGGCGAGCAACTGTGCATGCCTGGGCGACTGCCCGCCGTTGCCTCCGACGTACAGGTTCCAGCCGTGTTCGGTGGCGATGACGCCGACGTCCTTGCCCCTCGCCTCCGCGCACTCGCGCGCGCAACCCGAGACCCCGAACTTGATCTTGTGCGGCGAACGCAGTCCGCGGTAACGGTTTTCGAGGGTGACGGCCATACCGACGGAGTCCTGGACACCGTAGCGGCACCAGGTGGAGCCGACGCAGCTCTTCACCGTGCGCAACGACTTGCCGTACGCCTGACCCGATTCCATTCCCGCGTCGACCAGTCGCTTCCAGATCGCGGGCAGTTGTTCGACGCGGGCACCGAACAGGTCGATGCGCTGACCGCCGGTCACCTTCGTGTAGAGCCCGAAGTCCCGTGCCACCTCACCGATCACGATGAGCTGCTCGGGGGTGCACTCGCCGCCGGGCATCCGGGGCACCACCGAGTAGGTGCCGTTCTTCTGGATGTTCGCCAGGAAGTGGTCGTTGGTGTCCTGCAGACCGGCCTGCTGCCGGTGCAGGATGTGGTCGGAGTCGGTGGACGCGAGGATGGACGCCACCACCGGCTTGCAGATGTCGCAGCCGGACCCGGTGCCGAACTTGGTGATCAACGCGGAGAAGGTGCGGGTGCCGGTGGCCCGGACGATCTCGAACAACTCCGCACGGGACTGCTCGAAGTGCTCGCACAGCGCCTTGCTCATCACCACGCCCGACGAAGCGAGTAGCTGTTTGACGGTGGGCAGGCAGCCGCCGCAGGTCGTCCCCGCGTTGGTGCACGCCTTGACCGACGCGATGTCGCACGCGCCCTCCGCGATCGCCCCGCAGATCGCCCCCTTGGTGACGCCGTTGCACGAACACACCTCGGCATCGTCCGGCAACGATCCGGCTCCCGGCTTCTCCCCCGCCGGCGAGATCAGGGCGGCGGGATCACCCGGCAGTTCACGGCCGACCAACGGCCGCAGCGACGAGTACGGCGTCGCGTCGCCGACCAGGATGCCGCCGAGCAGGATCCTCGCGTCGTCCGAGACCACCAGCTTGGCGTAGGTGCCCTTGGCCGCGTCGGAGAGCACCACCTCGAGTGCGCCGGGTGTCTTCGCGTGCGCGTCGCCGAAGCTGGCGACGTCCACGCCCATCAGCTTGAGCTTGGTGGACAGGTCCGCGCCGGGGAACTCGGCGCCGCCGCCGAGCAGCCGGTCCGCCACGATCTCGGCGGTGGTGTACCCGGGGGCGACGAGTCCGTAGCAGGTGCCCGCCACCGCCGCGCACTCGCCGACCGCGTAGATCGCCTCGTCCGAGGTGCGGCAACCGTGGTCCGTGAGGATGCCGCCGCGCTCGCCGACCTCGAGCCCCGCCTCCCGCGCCAGCTGGTCGCGCGGCCGCACGCCCGCCGAGAACACCAGCAGCGCCGCCTCGATCACCGAACCGTCCGAGAGTTCGACGGTCACCCCGTCGGGGCCAGGGGCGATGCCCGCGGTGCCGACGCCCGCGTGCACGGTGACGCCGAGATCGGTGACCAGCCGCGACAGCAGCGCGCCGCCGCCCTCGTCCACCTGCAGCGGCATCAGCCGCGGCGCGAACTCGACGACGTGCGGAGTCATGCCCATCAGCCGCAGGGCGTTCGCCGCCTCGAGGCCCAGCAGCCCGCCGCCGACCACGACACCGACGGCGCCCGGACCGGCCGCCTCGGCGCGGGCACGGATGCCGTCGAGGTCGTCGAGGGTGCGGTAGACGAAGCACTCCGGCCGGTCGTGCCCGGGCACCGGCGGCACGAACGCGTACGAGCCGGTGGCCATCACGAGAGCGTCGTAGTCGAGCGTGTCACCGGCCGACGTGGTGACCGTGCGGGCCGCGCGGTCGACGGTGTCGGCGCGCACGCCGGTCCGCAGATCGACCAGGGCGTCGCCGCGGTAGTCGTTGCCGGCGAGCGCGAGTTCCTTTGCGTCCCAAGATCCGACGTACGACGACAGCGCGACCCGGTCGTACGCCGGCAGTTCCTCCTCGCACAGGACGGTGATCCGCCAGGCGCCCGCCTCGTCGCGGGCGCGCAGTGCCTCGACGAACCGATGTCCGACCATGCCGTGGCCCACCACCACTACCGACTTGTCGCTCATGCCGCAGCCTCTTCCTCGATCGATCGTGATACTCGGTTGTCAGACCAGCACGGGAGACTGGTTGTCGTCGGTGACGCCGCGCTCGGCCGGGCGGCGGAGGAACACCACCCAGGTAACGACCACGCACGCGAGGTAGAAGCCGAGGAAGACCCAGAAGGCCATCGTCGCGGACTTCGCCGGGCTGCTGTAGGACGCGCGCAGCACCAGGTTGATGCCGACACCGCCGAGGCCGCCGATGGCGCCGGCGAACCCGATCAGCGCCCCGGACATGCTGCGCGACCAGGCCGCCTTCCCGGACGCACCCAGCTCGTCCAGCCCCTGCGCCTTCGCCTCGAAGATCGACGGGATGATCTTGTAGACCGACCCGTTGCCGAGGCCCGAGAGCAGGAACAGGGCGATGAACCCGAGCACCAGCGCGGTCATCGAGCCCTTGCTGCTCGCGGTGACCAGCACCGCCGCCGCCAGCGCCATCGCCACGAAGGTGTACAGGGTGATCTTGCCGCCGCCGATGCGGTCGGCCAGCTTGCCGCCGATCGGGCGGGCGATGGATCCGAGCAGGGGCCCGATGAACGCGATCTGGGCGGTGTGCAGGGCCGCCTGAACGGGGGTGTCGCCGCCGGCGAGGTAGTTGATCTGCATGACCTGGCCGAACGCGAAGCTGTACCCGATGAAGGAGCCGAACGTCCCGATGTAGAGGAAGGCGATCACCCAGGAGTCGCGGTACTTCAGCGCCGCACCCATCGCGCGCAGGTCGGCCTTCTGGTTGCCGAGGTTGTCCATGAACAGGGCAGCGCCGACCGCCGCGGCTCCGACGAACACCAGGTACACGGCGCAGACGATCCACGCCTCGGTGTTGCCGACGGTCGCGATGACCAGCAGACCGATGAGCTGGATCGTCGGGACACCGATGTTGCCGCCGCCCGCGTTCAGGCCGAGCGCCCAGCCCTTGAGTCGCTGCGGGTAGAAGGCGTTGATGTTGGTCATCGAGGAGGCGAAGTTGCCCCCGCCGACGCCCGCGAGCGCCGCCACCAGCAGGAACGTGGTGTACGAGAAGCCCGGATCGAGCATCAGGTACAGCGTCGCGAGCAGCGGGACGAACAGCACCAGTGCACTGAAGACGGTCCAGTTGCGACCGCCGAATCGCGCGGTGGCGACGGTGTACGGGATGCGCAGGATGGAACCGACCAGTGTCGGGACCGCGACGAGGAAGAACTTGCCGCCCGCGTCGATGCCGTAGACCCCGACGGGCATGAACAGGACCATCACCGACCAGATCGACCACACCGAGAAGCCGACGTGCTCGGCGATGACCGACCAGATCAGGTTCCGCCGGGCGATCTGCTTGCCGCCCGCTTCCCAGGCCGCCACGTCCTCGGCGTCCCAGTGCTCGATGTAGTGCGGGCGCGGCGAGGCCGGAGCCTCTGCCGCGCCGGCCACTGCAGTGGCGTCGTCCGAACGTGTGGTCACCGGGCCTCCTCGTGTGCTTGGGAGTCCCAAAGCTACGAGTCGGATGTTGCCCGGGTGCTGCGGTCAGTGACCCCGCAGTGAACTTGCGCTCACCATCGCCGGACCATTCCGGTGAGGAGGTTTTCGCAGGTAAACGCCGCGTTACCCGGTGTGACGGGCACCCCAGGAGTCTTCCAGGAACCGCGGCTTGCAGGCCTGGTAGGCGCCCAGGGTCATCACGGCCACGGCACCGAGCAGCAGCGCGAACGGCCAGGTCCAGCCGCCGGTGGCGTCGTGCAGGACGCCGAACAGGAGCGGTCCGATGCAGGCCACCGCGTAGCCGAGGCCCTGGGTGAAGCCGGACAGCGCCGCGGACCCGGCACCGGTCCTGGTGCGCAGGTTGATCAGCGTCAGCGACATCGGGAAGGTGCTCGGACCCAGTCCGAGCGCGATGATCCACACGATCGGCGCGGCCATCGGGGCGAACAACAGTCCCGAGAAGCCGATCAGGTAGGCCACAACGCAGCCCAGCACAACGGGGAACGGGTTCGCGATCCGGATGCACAGCGACGGCGCCCCGATCGCGGCGATGAATCCCACGGCCGAGAACAGTGCGACCATCGCGCCACCGAACCCCGCGCTGGCGCCGGCCTCGGTGAGAATCTTGGGAATCCAGGTGAACATCGAGTACGTGATCAGCGACGTCATGCCGAACATGCCCGCCATGCCCCACGCGACCGGCGAGCGCCAGGCCTGCCCCTTCGACTCCCCGGAGGTGACGACCCGCTCCGCGGTGACGTCGGACCGGTCCCGGCCGCGCCGGCTGAGGATCACCCCGATCCACGGGAGCGCGGCGGCGACGGGCAGCAACGCCCACACGCCGAGCGACGTCCGCCAGCCGAAGGCCTCGGCGAGCGGCACCGCGACCAGCGCGGGCAGCATGGTGCCGATCTGCACGCACGTGATGTAGACGGTGCTCACCACGGCCAGTCGGTCCGAGAAGTAGCGCTTGACCAGCGGCGGGATCACCACGTTGCCGATGCCCATGCCGCCGAGCGCCAATGCCGAGAAGAACAGCAGCCCGAGGGTGCCCGACATCGCCGAGCGCGTCGCGATCCCGATCGCGGTCATGGCCATCGCCGCCAGCGCCACCCGCTCCAGCCCGAAGCGGAGCGCGAAGCGCGGGGTGAGGATCCCGAACACCGCGAACATCGCCGTCGGCAGCATGCCGAAGACCCCGGTGACGGTCGAGTCGAAACCGACCTCCGCGCCGATCTCGTCGAGCAGCGGCGTGATGGAGGTGACGGCGGTGCGCAGGGTCAGCGCGGAGAGCACGATCGCAACGAGCACCATCAGCCGTCCGGCCACGAGCGAGCGCCTGGACATCGCCTCATCCTGCCGTCGGGCCGTCTGCACCGTCACCACTCACCTCGCGTGTTCTCGAACTTCGCCCCTGACATCGGACCGAGAAATCATAGGATGACTGGATGATCGGATGCAACCGACTATGATGCGGGTGACAGCCCAGCAGAGAGAGTGACAACCGTGCAGCCCGTTCGCCGTACCAGCCTCATCGCCCAGGTCACGGACCAACTCCGTGCCGAGATCACGGCCGGGAGATGGCCGATCGGCGAGCGAATCCCGACCGAGCCCGAACTCGCGGAGTTGACCGGGACCGGACGCAACACCGTCCGCGAGGCGGTCCAGGCACTGGTGCACGCGGGCATGCTCGAGCGCAGGCAAGGCTCGGGCACTTACGTGATCGCCACCAGCGACCTCTGCGGAACGCTCGGCAAGTACTTCGCGTCTGCGCACGAGCGGGACGTGCTCGAACTGCGTCAGGCCTTGGACGTCACCGCCGCCGCCCTGGCGGCGCGCCGCCGCGACGCCACCGACATCGACCGGCTTCGCACGCTACTGGAAGCACGGAACGCGTTGTGGCGCAACACCACAACGGTGACCGACACCGAACAGAGGGCGGCCGTCGCGGCGGACCTCGCCCTGCATCGCGCGATCGTCGCGGCCAGCCACAACGAGGTCTACCTGGAGTTCTACGACTCCCTGCTGCCGACCATCGAACAGACCATCTCGCGACATCCCGTGGACCCCGCGAACTCCTTCGAGACCGAACACCACGAGTTGGTGCAGGCCGTGATCGACGGCGAGGCCGAGCGGGCCGCCACCGCGGCCCGACGGTTCCTCACCGAACTGCTTTCGCAGCGCACCCCGCGGGAATGACCCGAGGGGCCGTTTAGTTGAAGTTTCTATGACATCGAACAATCCGGTCCTCCAGCAGTTCCCACTCGGAACGCCGTGGCAGGCGGTGGACCCGTTCCTCTTCGTCGCCTTCCACCGCGACGACTATCCCGAGGGCACAGCCGAGCTGGGCCCCGACGCCTCGCTGGCCGGTCGGCCGCTCGGCCAGGACTTCGGGAACCCCGCAGGCTGGAACATGTACCACGGGGATTCCGTCCCGGGGTTCCCCCAGCATCCGCATCGCGGCTTCGAGACCGTGACGTACGTGCGCGAGGGTCACGTGGACCACGCCGACTCGCTCGGCGCGACCGCGCGGTACGGGGCAGGCGACACCCAGTGGCTCACCACCGGCCGCGGCGTGTCGCATTCGGAAATGTTCCCCCTGCTCGAGCGCGACCACGCGAATCCGCTGGAACTGTTTCAGATCTGGCTCAACCTCCCGGCCGCGTCCAAGGGAGCCGAGCCGCACTTCTCCATGTTCTGGAACGAGCACACCCCGCGCGTCACACACACGGACGACGCCGGCCGTGTCACCGAGGTGATCGTGATCGCGGGACGCCTCGACCACGCCGAGCCGCTCATGCCGCCGCCCGAGTCGTGGGCGTCCAGCGACTCCTCCGATCTGGCGATCTGGCACCTGGACCTCGGGCCCGGCGCCGAGTACGAGCTACCCGCGGCCGCCTCGGCCGACACCCACCGGGTGCTGTACGTGTACGACGGGTCGACGGTCCGGATCGGCGCTGCGCCTATCGACACCGGCACCGGGATCCTCGTGGACGCCACCGGACCCGTGACGCTGACCGCGGGTGACGGTGGCGTCAAGATTCTGCTGCTCCAGGGTCGGCCCATCGGCGAGCCTGTCGCCCAGCACGGACCGTTCGTCCTCAACGACGAGGCGGGGCTGGTGCAGGCCTTCGACGACTACCGCCGCACCCGTTTCGGCGGCTGGCCCTGGCCGTCGGACGGGCCGGTGCATCCTGCGGATGCGGGACGGTTCGCCAAGCACCCGAGTGGCCGCGTCGACACCCCGTGACCAGGTAACCGTCCCTAGACTGAGGCCGTGCGTACCGTCCACCACGCGAGGCTGGCCGCCACGGACCCCGCCACGCTGTATCGGATCATGATGCTGCGTACCGCGGTGTTCGTTCACGAGCAGGGCGTCGTCTCCGAACCCGAACTCGACGGCCGCGACCTGCACGCGTCCACGACGTTGTTCTGGACCGAAGAGGACGGACAGGTGGTGGCCACCCTGCGGGTTCTGGCCGACGAACCGACGGTGCACATCGGGCGGGTGGCCACCGCGGTCACCGCTCGGGGCCGGGGTATTGCCGGCGAGCTGCTGGCGACGGCCCTCGCGTCGATCCCGGGCGAGGTCGACATCTCCGCCCAGGCCTACCTCGAGAGCTGGTACGGCCGATTCGGGTTTCGGCGCACGGGGCCGAACTTCTCCGAGGCCGGAATCGACCATGTGCCGATGCGGCGGCCGGCGGTCGGGCCGGCACCGCCGGAATGAGGCGTCGCGCTCAGAGCATCAGTCGGATCAGGTCCGCGGTCCGCACCAGCCCCGGCAGCGCCTCCGGTGTGGACCGCGGATGCAGGGCGTGCACCGCGAGACGGAACATCAACGCGCGCAACAACATCTGCGGCCACTCGGGTAGGTCCTCCCAGCGCCCGATCAGCTCCTCGTCCGCCCCACCCCAGGACAGCGCGTCGACGACGGCGACACCCGCTGCCCAGCCCGCGGGTCGCCAGTACGGGGTGATGTCGGTGATGCCCGGAGCCTCCGAACCCGAAAACAGGACCGTGCCGAACAGGTCGCCGTGCACCAACTGGTCCGGGCTGAGCACCTGCTTCCGCAGCGTCGCCAGCTGACCGATCAGCTCGACACTCGTGCGACCGTCGGCGGAGGTCGCCTCGAACTGTCCCTTGACCCCGCGCAGTGGAACCTGCTCCCACGCGGCCCGGTCCGCCGCGACGAACACGTCGACGTCCGCCCACGGCGCCACCGGCGGCTGCACCAGGAACCGGGGTCGCTCGAGCGGCGCCGTCGCCGCGTGCAGCCGCATCGAGAGCGAGACCACCTCGTCGTGCCGGGGCTCCGGCGAGCCGTCGATGAACGTGTCGGCGCGCCAACCGGAGACCACGTAGCGGCCGTCGGTGGCGCGCACCGGGCGCGCCAACCGAACCCCGTCCGGGTTGAGCGTCTCGCGCACCTTCGCCGACCAGGCCGCGCGGGCGTGATCGGCGACGGGCGAGAGCACCACGTCGTCGCAACGCCAGCCGCCCTCCCAGTCGGCACCGAGCGGGATCGGCTCGACCTCACGCAGGCCGAAGGTGGACCGCACATGCGAGGGTGGTTCGACGGAGCTCACGCCCCCAACGCTACCGCCGTGACCCGGCGCGCCGAGCCTGACGCGCCGCCACTCAGTAGACCGGGAGGGTCCGGTCGACCTGCTGCGCCCAGGCGATGATTCCGCCCTGCAGGTGGGTCGCGTCCGCGAATCCCGCCTGCTTGAGCGCGGCCAGCACCTCCGCCGACCGCACCCCGGTCTTGCAGTGCAGCACGATCGGCCGGTCCTGCGGCAACTCGGCCAGGGCCTCGCCGGACAGGATCCGATCCTTGGGGATCAGGACCGCCCCGGGCAGATGCACGATGTCCCACTCCACCGGCTCGCGGACGTCGATCAGCTCGATCTCCTTGCCCGCCCCGATCATGTCCGCGAGCTCCGGCGCGGTGACCGTCGACCCGACTGCGGCCGCGACGCCCTCGTCGGAGACCACACCGCAGAATGCGTCGTAGTCGATCAGCGCGGTGACCGGTTGGCGGGCGGGGTCGCGGCGCAGCCGGATCGTCCGGTAGCTCATCTGCAACGCGTCGTAGATCATCAGCCGGCCGAGCAGCGACTCGCCGATGCCGGTGATCAGCTTGATCGCCTCGGTCGCCATGATCGATCCGATCGACGCACACAGCACGCCGAGAACCCCACCCTCCGCGCAGGAGGGAACCATCCCCGGCGGCGGGGCCTCCGGGTACAGGTCGCGGTAGTTCAACCCGCGGCCGTCGGGGGCGGCCTCCCAGAACACGGACGCCTGGCCCTCGAAGCGGTAGATCGAGCCCCACACGTACGGCTTGCTCGCCAGTACCGCGGCGTCGTTGACGAGGTAGCGGGTGGCGAAGTTGTCGGTGCCGTCGAGGATCAGGTCGTACTGCGCGAACAGTTCGACGGCGTTGTCGGGTTCGAGCCGGAACTCGTGCAACCGCACCTCGACGTTGTCGTTGATCTCGCGGATCGAGTCGCGGGCGCTGTGCGCCTTCGGCCGGCCGACGTCCGAGCTGCCGTGGATGACCTGACGCTGCAGATTCGACTCCTCCACCTCGTCGAACTCCACGATGCCCAGGGTGCCGACCCCGGCGGCCGCGAGATAGAGCAACGCGGGCGAACCCAGTCCCCCGGCCCCGATCACGAGCACTCGGGCGTTCTTGAGGCGCCGCTGCCCGACCGTCCCGACATCCGGAATGATCAGGTGCCTGCTGTAGCGCGCCACTTCCTCCCGACTCAGCGCGGCGGCGGGTTCCACCAGCGGCGGCAGGGACGTGCGAGGCGACGAGTTGGACGACACCACCCCATTGTCCCCCGGTCGGCTACGGTCTAGCGCGCCGGTCCACCGATCCCAGGAGCCCCGATGAACAGCCCGTCCGATCCCGCCGCCTACCGAGCCGTCGTGTCCGTGCGGTGGTCGGACATGGACGCGTTCAAGCACATCAACCACGCGCGGATGGTGACCCTGCTCGAGGAGGCCCGGATCGACTGGCTGCACAACGTGGACCCCGGCGCCGGGGCCCTGCTGCAGAGTTCGGTGGTCGCGCATCTCGAGGTCCGGTACCGCTCGCCGTTGACGCACTCCGATGCGCCGCTGGCCGTGACGATGTGGCTGGAACGGGTGCGCACGGTGGACCTGACGGTCCGCTACGAGGTCCGTGCGGCAGACGCGCCCGCCGATTCGAAGCCCGCCGTGGAGGCGAGCACCCAGCTCGCCCTCGGGGACCCGTACACACAGAGCCTGCGGCGGCTGACCGCGCAGGAACGCGCCCACCTGGAGCCGTGGGTGCGGGCGTGACCGGCCGAGGGCCGCTCAGCCTCGCGGGTACGGCCAGGGATTGAACCGGCAGGTCTTGCCGTCCATCGGGACCACGCCCTCGGGATCGAGCCGGGCGATGTCGTTGTTCGAGACGCCGAAGGACTGCTGCATCATCACCGGCGCCAGCCCGCCGTCCACCTCGCACGGTTGGTGCTGCTGGTACCCGATGGCGTGCCCGACCTCATGGTTGATCTGGTACTGCCGGTACGACCCGATGTCGCCTTGGAACGCGACCGCACCGCGCACCCAGCGCGCCTCGTTGAGCACCACCCGGTCGATGCCGGGGTTGTAGCACGAACTGTCGACCGGGATGTCGTATCCGCACGCCTGCCGGGTGGTCATCTGCGAGGTCAGCGAGATGCGGAAGGTCGGGTCGCCGCTGTCGACCCGCTGGAACGCAAACCGGTGGTCGTTGGTCCAGCTCTTCGGGTTGGCGAGCGTCTGGTCGACCATGCGCCCGAAGGACTCGTCGCCACCGAAGCCCGCGGTGTCGACGCCGTCCTCGACCTCGACGGTGTAGGTGAAGACCTGCTCGGTGCCCTGTCCGGTCTTCGGCGTGGCACCGGGAATCACTCGCCAGTTCCCCGTACCGGTGGCGGTGAACGGACCGCCGTCGGGGAGCGCCCCGGACGGCAGCGACGCCGCGAAGGCGCCGTCGGCCTTCGGCGGCGCGCCGATCACGCCGGTGCCGTCGGTGCCGGTGCTCCGGGTGCCGAATCCGGGGTCGCCCGTCGCGCTCTGATCGACCGAGCCGCCGTCCCCGCGCACCGCGTCCACCACGACCAACACCGTGACCACCAGCAGGATCGGGATCGCGTAGGCGCGCCAGCCGTACATGGCGACGAACTTGCCGAGCTTGCTCTGCTTGCGCGCGCTGCGTTCCGGGCGCGGGCTCCTGGGCCGGCCGACCTCCCGACCGATCGGATCCCACTGGGCCCGCAACGGCTGGTGCGAACCCACGCGACCAGGCTCGCGGTCGTCCGAAAACGTGTCGCCGGAGCTCGTGCGGTCGTCGGGAACCCTGGGGTTCTCGCCGCGCAGACGCGGTCCACCTCGATCCGTCACCAAGCCAGAATCTCACAGTCCCGGGCCGCCGACGTCCGGCACGCCGATTGCGCCTTTACCAGAACGTGACGGTGGTCACCGCAGAGGGGGTGAAGGGATGCTGGCCACTGGTGCCCATTGCGGTACCTGGAATACTGGGTCGCACAGCCCGCGCCATTACGCAGATCGACCCGGGAACCATCCGGTATCGTTCGACTACTTTGTGCACCCAGTGCAGTGAGCACCCTCACACACGCCGCACGAGGCACGCGATGGTGGTTACGCAGATTGGGAGCACGATGACAGAACTCGCTGACCGGACCTCGTCCGATCGTTCCGCAGCCCCGGCCGGGCGCGCGACTACCAAACGCAGCACCCGCCTGCCTCGGGACGAACGTCGACTGCAACTGCTCCAGGCCGCCAGTGAGGTCTTCGTCAGCCGCGGCTACCACTCGGCGGGAATGGACGAGATCGCCGAGTGCGCCGGCGTGAGCAAGCCCGTCCTCTACCAGCACTTCCCCGGCAAGCTCGACCTCTACCTCGCGGTCCTGCAGAGCTACGTGGACAGCCTGATCTCCGGGGTGCGGCAGGCGCTGCGCTCGACCACCGACAACCGACAGCGTGTGCGCGCGGCGGTGCAGGCGTTCTTCGACTTCGTCGACAACGAGAGCCAGGGCTACCGGTTGGTGTTCGAGTCCGACCTGATGGGTGATCCGCAGGTGCTCGCCCGCGTCGACCGGGCCACCGAGGCCTGTGTCGACGCCGTCTTCGATCTCGTCGCCCACGATTCGGGCCTCGACCCGTACCGGGCCCGCATCCTCGCCGTCGGACTCGTCGGCACCAGCCAGTTCACCGCGCGGTACTGGCTGCAGGCAAACCGGCCGATCCCCAAGGAAGAGGCCGTCGACACCACCGTCGTGCTCGCCTGGGGCGGTCTGTCGCACGTGCCGCTGCAGTCCTGACCCGGACACGACAATGGGGCGCGGATCGAGATCCGCGCCCCATTGTCGTGTCTGCGACCCGTCAGCTCGCGAAGCCGACCTTGCGGGTGTCCGAGGGCCCGATCTCGACGTAGGCGACCTTCGCCGCCTGGATCAGGAACTTGCGGCCCTTGTCGTCGGTGAGGGCGAGGACTCCGGCCGAATCTCCGCTGAATGCGCTGGCGACGAGCGCCTCGACCTCCTCCGGGGTCTGCGTGCTGTTCACGATCAGCTCGCGCGGGCTGTCAGAAACGCCGATCTTGACCTCCACGGCCAACCTCCGAAATCTCGTGCCGTCACTACCGATGCCCAAGGCTAGTGCAGCCGACTACCGCACTGCCGTCATCCACGATGTGCTGAGAGCGAACAGCCACTCAGACGAGACCGAGGACCGCCATCCGCTCCGCGTGCCGCTGCTGCATGCGGTCGAAGAGCGCCGCAATGCCGTTGAGGTCACCGCTGGCGGTGATCACGATTTCGGTCAGCGCCTCACGCTGAGCCATCACGAACTGCGCCTGGGTGATCGCCTCGCCGAGCAGTCGGCGGCCCCACAGCATCAGCCGGTCCTTGTCCCTCTTGCTCGCCGCGACGGCGGCGCTGACCTCGTGGACCACGAACTCGGAGTGCCCGGTCTCGGCCAGGACCTCGCGCACCACCGCCGCGACCGACGGGTCGAGCGAGTCCGCGATCTCCAGGTAGAAGTCGGCGGCAATGCCGTCGCCCACGTGCGCCTTGACCAGCGACTCGAGCCACGTCGAGGGCCGGGTGGAGGCGTGGTAGTCGTCGAGCGGCTGCACGAACGGCGCCATCGCGGCGTAGACCTCCTGACCGCGGTCGGTCAGTGCGGCGTGGAGCGTCTCGAAATGGCTCATCTCCGCGGCCGCCATGCTGGCCAGCGCGACCTTCCCCGGCAGCGAGGGGGCCATCTGCGCATCCTCGGCGAGGCGGTAGAAGGCCGAGATCTCGCCGTACGCCAGGACGGCGAACAGTTCGCCAACGCCGGGGTGATCGGCGGCGATTACAGGGGTCAGGGAATCCGCGGAATTGGCTGCCATGCGGCTAGCCTAGACCGCCCGGTCGCCAGCACGCCGACGTGACATTTCCCATGCGCCTACCTGCGAACACGGCCGCGCAAGCTACCATTGACGCGGGGAGCCGCCCGTTACCCGAGCAAACGGGTACACGATATTGGCGCGGCGCCCCGCAGATAATGTGCGCGCACCTGATTCGAGGTCCCTTCCCGCGCCGCGTCGAGATCACCACGATCTCCACGCCGGGCAGCAGGAAGCGCGACTCACGGACGAGGGCACCGACATCGGCCGACACCCGGCCTGGCCCCAGCTCGTGCGCGCGTGCCAACGAGGAAGGCCAGAGCACTGAGCAAGATCACGATCGACCATGAAGACGACGCGAGCGAGACGACACTGTCCGCCCAGCTCGACGAGACCCACACCGCACCGACCTTCGCCGAACTCGGCGTCCGCGACGAGATCGTCCGGGCCCTGGCGGAGATCGGCATCGACCGCACCTTCGCAATCCAGGAACTGACCCTGCCGCTGGCCCTGGCCGGCGACGACCTGATCGGTCAGGCCCGCACCGGCATGGGCAAGACGTTCGGTTTCGGCGTCCCCTTGCTGCACCGGATCGCGACCACCGACTCCGGCACCACCGCGCTCGACGGGACCCCGCGCGCGCTGATCATCGTGCCGACCCGCGAACTCTGCATCCAGGTGACCGAGGACCTGGTCAACGCCGGCAAGTACCTGAAGGCCGGCGACCGCAAGCTCGAGGTGCTCTCCATCTACGGCGGCCGCCCGTACGAGACGCAGATCGAGGCCCTGCAGAAGGGCGTCGACGTCGTGGTCGGTACCCCCGGTCGCCTGCTCGACCTCGCCAAGCAGGGTCACCTGATCCTCGGCAAGGTCGGCGTGCTCGTCCTCGACGAGGCCGACGAGATGCTCGACCTGGGCTTCCTGCCCGACATCGAGCGCATCCTCGGGATGGTCCCCGACAAGCGCCAGACGATGCTGTTCTCGGCCACCATGCCGGGCCCGATCATCACCCTCGCGCGCACCTTCCTCACCAAGCCGACGCACATCCGCGCCGAGGAACCCGAGTCCTCCGCGGTGCACGACCGCACCAGCCAGCACATCTACCGTGCGCACGCGCTCGACAAGGCCGAGATGGTCGCCCGGGTGCTGCAGGCCGACGGCCGCGGCGCGACGATGATCTTCACCCGCACCAAGCGGACGGCCCAGAAGGTCGCGGACGAGTTGAACGAGCGCGGCTTCACGGTCGGCGCCGTGCACGGCGACCTCGGTCAGATCGCCCGGGAGAAGGCGCTCAAGGCGTTCCGCACCGGCAAGGTCGACGTCCTGGTGGCGACCGACGTCGCCGCCCGCGGCATCGACATCGACGACGTCACCCACGTTATCAACTACCAGTGCCCCGAGGACGAGAAGACCTACGTGCACCGCATCGGCCGCACCGGCCGCGCCGGCCGCACCGGTATCGCGATCACCCTCGTCGACTGGGACGACATCCCGCGGTGGCAGCTGATCGACAAGGCCCTCGGTCTCGGTATCCCCGAGCCGGTCGAGACCTACTCGAGCTCGGACCACCTCTTCGCCGAGCTGAACATCCCGACCGACGCCAAGGGCACCATCCGGAAGCCGAGAACCCAACGAGCCGAAGAGGTTTCGTCCGGCGAGCGCTCGGTCGAGACCGGCGATGCCGACAAGTCCGAGCGGCCGCGCCGGACCCGCACCCGCAAGCGCACCCGCGGTGGGCACGCAGGTGAGGCCCCCGCGGCCGGGACCGTGAGCGCCGACGCGTCGGCCGCGGAGTCCACCGCACCGTCCGCGGAGGCCGCGCCCGCGCGCCGCCGTCGCCGCCGTCGCAAGCCCGCCGCCGCAGGCGCGTCGGCCGCCGTCGCCGCACCCGCGGAGTAACCGCCCGCATGGTCGCACCCGAGCGGCGCACCCGCGTCGACGTCCTCGTCGCCTGCGCCATCGCGGTGAGCCTGCTCGTCGCTGCCGGCGTCGTCTGGCTGCGCAGCGACGCGCGGGGCACCGTCTCGGTCACCGCGCAGCACCCGGCCTCTCCCGCCGAGTCGGCACTGTCCGTCCCGGCAACCCTGTCCGAGGCATGGCGTGCCTCGAGCCGGGAGACCGCGGTCCCGCTGGTCGCGGGCGGCGCCGCCGTGACCGCGGACGACGGCACCGTGCTCGGGCGCGACCCGGCCACCGGCACCGAACTGTGGCGCTACCAGCGCGACATGCCGCTGTGCGGCGCGATCGGTGCCTGGCACACCGTCGTGGCGGTCTATCGCGACCGCCTCGGATGCGGCCAGGTCACCCAGCTCGACGGTTCGTCGGGTGCACGTCAGGCGCAGCGCAACAGCGACGCCGACGACTCGGTCACGCTGTCCGAGGACGGCACCTACCTGACCTCCCGCGGATCGACCCGACTCGAGGTGTGGCGCTCGGACCTGGTGCGCACCCTCGAGTTCGGCCGGGTCGACGCACCGGTGAATCCGGGTGCCCAGCCCCGCTCCGGCTGCACCCTGCTCTCCTCCGCGTCCAGCAGCAGCCGGCTCGCCGTCCTCGAGCGTTGCCCCGGCGAGTCCGCGGACCGGATCAGCATCCTCAACCCGTCCCCCAAGGACAATTCGAAGCCCGAGGAGTACGGCTCGACCCTGCTCGACGACGCGGGGCAGGACGTCACCGGTGCGGCGGTGCTCGCCGTCTCCGGTGACCGCACGGCGGTGTACGTGCCTGCCGGCGTCGGCGGCAGCACCCGGATCGCCGTCTACGACGGCTCCGGATCGCTCGTGACCCAGTTCCCGGTCGACGGCGACGTCTCCCCCACCGCCCGGGTGGTGCGATCCGGGTCGATCTTCGCGTGGTGGACCGGGTCGCGTGTGATCAGCCTCCGCGCAACCGATTTCACGCCCGGCTGGACGGTCGAGGGCGCGCTCGGGCCCGGCACCACGATGGCCGGCCAGTTCCTGGTTCCGGTGGACGGCGCGGTCGCGGTCGTCGACCCGACCACCGGTGCCCAGACCGGCCGGATCCCCGTGGACCGGCCCGGCCCGGCCCCCGCGGCACTCGGCGGCCGGCCGATCACCAGCGCCGCCCTTGGGTCGATCCTGCTCGAGCAACGCGGCGACGAACTGGTCGCCCTGCACTGACCGCGAGCCAGGCTAGCCTGCGCTGAAGGTCCTCAGGTCTGCGCCCGAATCCCAGTGCGCCACCAGGTTTTCCGCGAGCTCACGGTATGCCTGCCCACCCTTGCTCCGCCTTCCCGCGAGCACCGTCGCGCCCGAGGCACTCGCCTCGGCGAACCGCACCGTGCGCGGGATCGCCGGTGCGAGCACCGGCAGGTCGTACCGGTCGGCGACGTCCGAGAGCACGTCCCGGCTGTGCGTGGTGCGCGCGTCGTAGAGGGTCGGCAGCGCGCCGAGCAGGCGCAGGTCCGGGTTGGTGATCTGCTGAACCTCGCCGACGGTGCGCAGCAACTGTCCGACGCCGCGGTGCGCGAGCGTCTCGCACTGCAGCGGCACCAGCACGGCGTTCGCGGCGGTGAGCCCGTTGAGCGTGAGCACGCCGAGGGACGGCGGGCAGTCGATCAACACGACGTCGAAATCGTTGTCGAGCGTGGCCAGCGCGCGCTTGAGACTGAACTCGCGACCGGGCCGCATCAGCAGCACCGCCTCGGCGCCCGCGAGGTCGATGGTCGCCGGGACCAGCGAGATGCCCTCGTCGGTCTCGAGGATCACCTCCCGCATCGAGACCTGGCCGGTCAGCACCTCGTGAACCGAGGACTCCAGCCGGTCCGGATTGTGGCCCAACGAGAACGTCAGGCAGCCTTGCGGATCCAGGTCCACCACCAGCACCTTGCGGCCGAGTCCGGCGAGCGCGGCCGCCAGCGAGGCCACGGTCGTGGTCTTGGCGACCCCACCCTTTTGATTCGCCACAGCGAGCACAGTTGTCACGGCAGTGATCTTTGCCTACTTCGGCCGACATGGCGAGTGTTGACGTCGCCACCGCCTGCCATGATGGAACGGTGACCACCGCCGACGCCCGTATCGTGCTCCTGCGGCACGGCGAGACCGAGTGGGCTCGTACCGGCAGGCACACCAGCCACACCGACGTGCCGCTGACCGCGAACGGCGAACGGCAGGCCCGGGCGGCCGGCGCGCGGATCGCCACCCTCGACCTGCGCGATCCGATGGTGCTGACCAGCCCCCTCCTGCGCGGTGCCCGCACGGCCGAGCTGGCAGGGCTCGACGCGATGCCGTGGGACGCACTGGTCGAGTGGGACTACGGCGACTACGAGGGGCTGACCACCCCCGAGATCCGCGAGAGCGTTCCCGGTTGGACCGTGTTCACCCATCCCTGCCCTCGCGGCGAGAAGGCGGAGTCGGTGCAGGCGCGCGCCGACATGGTGCTCGCGATCTGTGCCTCGTGTCTGGACGAGCGCGACGTGGTCCTGGTCGGGCACGGCCACTTCTCGCGGTCCCTGCTCGCCCGCTGGGCGAGCCTGCCGGTGCACGAGGGCAGGCGGTTCGCCGCCTCCCCCGGCAGCTTGTCCGTGCTCGGCTTCGAACACGGCACCCATCAGATCGTCTCGCTCAACATCGTGTCGCAGTCACCGAACGAAAAGAGGAAGACCCCATGATCCGACGGGTCACCCCCGAGGACGTCCCCGCGGTCACCGCCCTCGTGTACGAGCTCGCCGAGTACGAGAAGGCGCGCCACGAGTGCACGGTCACCGAGTCGCAGTTGACGACCGCGCTGTTCGGCGAGCACCCGTCGGTGTTCGGACACGTTGCCGTCCAGGACGGCGTGGTGGTCGGGACGGCATTGTGGTTCCGGAACTTCTCCACCTGGGACGGCGTGCACGGGATCTACCTCGAGGACCTGTACGTCAAGCCCGAGTTCCGCGGCGGCGGCCACGGGACGGCACTGCTCGCCACGCTGGCCCGCGAGTGCACCTCACAGGGATACTCGCGACTGAGCTGGTCGGTGCTCGACTGGAACGCGCCGTCGATCGCGTTCTACGAATCGCTCGACGCGAAGGCCCAGGACGAGTGGACCACGTACCGGCTCTCCGGCGACGCGCTGGAGAAGCTGGCCGCCGCCGGCTAGTCCTCGGACACGTCGTCGTACGCCTGCGCCATCCACCGCGACGTCGGCGTGCTGAAGAGCAAAACGAGGGCGGGAACGACGACCACGCCGAACGCGACCCCGAGCAAGGGTTGGTGCGAGCCGGTCAGCAGCGACCACACGAACGGCAGCAGCAGCAGCTGCGCGACGACGGCGATCGTCCTCCCCCAGCGCCGACCCAGGAACAGCGCGAGGCCGGCCGCGAGCACCGCGCCACCGAGAATCACCAGCCAGGCGGCGGTGCCGTAGCCGCTGGCCACGCTCTGGTCGTAGCCCAGGAGGACCCGGATCACCAGGAACACCGCGTACCCGACGGCGACGGCGCCCTCGAGGGCGACCAGCACACCCGCGACTCGGACTGTGGTGGGCGGGGCGGACGACGTGGAAGGCTCGGACACGGCGCCAGCCTATAGAACAGGGCGACCCGGCTAGGCTGATGCCCCGTGCGCGCGCTGCTGATCGTCAACCCCAATGCCACCTCCACCACTCCCGCGGCGCGCGACCTGCTCGCGCACGCGCTGTCGAGCCAGGTGCAGGTTCGAGTGGTGCAGACCACCCATCGTGGTCACGCCGCCGAACTCGCCCGTCGCGCCGCGCTCGAGGGCGTCGGACTGATCATCGTGCACGGCGGGGACGGCACCGTGAACGAGATCGTCAACGGCCTGCTCGGCGCGCCAGAACCCGGATCCATGCGCGCGGTCACCATCGGCCCGATCCCGCCCGTCGCCGTCGTTCCGGGTGGCTCGGCGAACGTGTTCGCCCGGTCCCTGGGCATCAGCCAGGATCCCGTGGTCGCGACCAATCAGTTGATCGAACTGTTGGCGCTGCGCGAGCGTCGCAGCGTGGGACTGGGTCACTGTGACGGCCGCTGGTTCACCTTCAACGCCGGCCTCGGGCTCGACGCGCAGGTGTGCGAGGCCATCGACGCGAGCCGCAGCAACGGTCATCCCGCGACGCCCGCCCGCTATGTGAGAACAGCGATCCGCACCTTCTTCCGCAACAAGTCCCTCGAACCGGCGCTCACGGTCGAGGTTCCCGGCCATGATCCGGTCGACGGGGTGCACTACGCCTTCGTGTCCAACTCGAGCCCGTGGACGTATCTGGACGAGCGGCCCGTTCGGGTCAACCCGGAGACCTCGTTCGACAATGGACTCGGGGTGTTCGCGATGAGGACGACGGCCGTCGCGCCGAGCCTGCGAGTGGTCCGCCAGCTGCTCACCCCCGGCTCACAACCCAAGTCGCGCAAGCTTTTTCGAGTGGACGACGTGCCGAAGGTGCGAATCCGCTCGCGGGTCCCGATCGCCCTGCAGATGGACGGCGACTACATCGGCATGCGCAGCGAGGTGGAGTTCGTGTCCGTGCCCCACGCACTGACCGTGATCGCCCCCAGCAGGGCCTGACGCTCCGCGTTCCGCGGAGACAGTTCGCACGAAATCTTACGCCCCTAGTGCAAAACAGCCGCGAGCGGGGTACAAAGTAACGCAGACCACACCAGGGTGACCGTGAGAGTGAGTTACCCCACGGACGGGCCAATTTCTATTGACTTCCTGCGCGTTCGTGAAAGCATTCACAAGCAACAGCGCGGAAACAATCGACTGACCGCGCATGAATGACGCGATACGAGACGGTGCGAATCGCACCCGGTAAAGGAGCAGAAGGATGGACTGGCGCCACAAGGCAATCTGTCGGGACGAAGACCCGGAGTTGTTCTTCCCCGTGGGCAACAGCGGTCCGGCCATTGCGCAGATCGCGGACGCCAAGCTGGTCTGCAACCGTTGCCCCGTCACCGCCGACTGCCTGTCCTGGGCACTCGAGTCCGGCCAGGACGCAGGCGTGTGGGGCGGCATGAGCGAGGACGAGCGTCGCGCGCTCAAGCGTCGCAACGCGCGCACTCGCGCCCGCAGCGCGGTCTAGTCACCGCCCAGCATACGAACGGGCCCGGCACCCACAGGTGCCGGGCCTTTGTCGTCCGCGGGGACGGTCAGGGTCGGGGTGCGCGGCGGCCGAGGGGCACCCGCAGCGCGGCGTCGGTGCCGCCGTCGGGTCCCGGGTTCAGGCCAAGCGATCCGCCCAGTTCCGCGGACACCAACGTCCGGACGATCTGCAGACCCAACCGGTCCGACCGTTCCAGGCTGAATCCGGGCGGCAGTCCGCTTCCGTCGTCGTGGATGACCACGTCCAGCCAGCGGGCCGACCGCCGCGCCTGCAGGGTCACCGTGCCGGGCGCCCCCGGCTCGAAGGCGTGCTCGATGGCGTTCTGCACCAGTTCGGTGAGCACCATCACCAGCGGGGTCGCGCGCTCCGCGGGGAACACCCCGAGACTGCCCTCGCGCCGGATCTGCACGGCGCTGTTGACCACCGCGACGTCGGCCATGATCGGCACCAGCCGATCGACCACCTCGTCGAGGTTGACCTCCTCGTCGACGGACATCGACAGGATGTCGTGCACCAGCGCGATGGACGTGACCCGCCGCACCGATTCGCTCAGCGCCTGCCGAGCCTCGTCGTTGCCGGTGCGCCGCGCCTGCAGTCGCAGCAGTGCGGCCACGGTCTGCAGGTTGTTCTTCACCCGGTGGTGGATCTCCCGGATGGTCGCGTCCTTGCTGAGCAGCGCGCGGTCCCTGCGCTTGACCTCGGTGACGTCCCGGATGAGGACCACCGCACCGGAGGGCTGGCCGCCCGGCCGCAAGACCAGGGTGCGCACCAGCACGATCGCGCCACGCGCCTCGACCTCCATCCGCTTGCCCGCCTTGCCGGCAAGCGCGCTGCGGATGTCGTTGGCGACGTCCTGCGCGTCGAACGGGTCGGTCACGAGCGTCCGGGTCACCGAGGCGAGGTCGCGGCCCTTGAGGGTCGTCGTGGTCAGCCCCATCCGGTGATAGGCCGACAGCGCGTTGGGGCTGGCGTAGACGACCGTGCCGTCCGAGTCGAGCCGGATGAATCCGTCACCCGCGCGGGGGCTGGAGAGGATCTCGCTGTGCTCCTCCGGCGTGGGGAAGGTCCCCTCGCTGATCATCTGGCAGAGCTCGCCCGCGCAGCCCAGATAGGCCACCTCGAGCGGGCTGGACTGGCGCTTCTGGGTGGGGTTGGTGTCCCGGCTGAGCACCGCGATCACCTCGCCGTTGCATCGGACCGGGATCGCCTCGCGCCGCACCGGGGTCCCGTCGACGGGCCGTTCGTCGGGCACCCGCACGATCCGCCATTCGGCCATGGCCTGGCGCACGTGCGGGTGCTGGACATCCGAGGCGACCCAGCCGACCGCGTCCTCGGCGAAGGCGGTCGGCGCCGTGGTCGGCCGACACTGGGCGACACAAACCAGGTCGCCGGGGCCACCGATGTCGAGCCTGCCGACGTCCGCGCTCACCCACAGCAGCACGTCCGCGAACGACAGGTCCGCGAGCAACTGCCACTCCCCGACCACCCGCTGCAGGTGGTCGACGGCGTCACCGGGCAGGTCGGTGTACTCGGCGAGCAGGTCGCTCAGTGTGGACATCGGTCAGCGTCGGCGAGTCAGGAGATGACGGCGATCAGGTCGCCCTGCTGGATGACGTCCCCGACGGTGACGCCGACCGAGGTCACCGTGCCGGGCACCTCGGCCAGGACCGGAATCTCCATCTTCATCGACTCCAGGATGACCAGGGTGTCACCCTCCTCGACCTCGTCGCCCTCGGCGACAATCACCTGGAAAACGGTGGAAACCATCTCGGCACGCACGTCTTCTGCCATCGAGCACCTCGCTTGTGTTGACCTGCCAATGGAAGTACAGCCAACCACACGTGGAAGAATGTCCCCGAGCGAGATCTGAGGGAAGGAGACAACCATGGGTAAGCGTGGTCGCAAGAAGCGCAGCCGTAAGGGCAACAAGGCCAACCACGGCAAGCGTCCAAACAGCTGACGCGCCGTAGGCGAAGCCTCACGAGGGCCGGGACACACTGTGTCCCGGCCCTCGTTGCGTCTCGGGGAGGGCAGGGTGCACATTCCCCGAATGAACGTTATACGCAACACTTTTCGGAATTTTCCTCGCAAATCTGGCACTGCGGGATAGCCTTCAGCCCGCGACCCCGGAGGAGACCATTCGGCATGTTTCCACCACACCTCGACTGGAGATCCATGACCGACACACCGTTGCGCCGATTCGCCAGGACACGTCGCACCCTCGCTCGCGCCGCCACCACGGCCACAGTCGCCGCGCTGATGGTCGTTGGTCTCACTGGCGTCGCCGGCGCGATCGGGTCCGCCGACGCAGTCGACGCGGCCACCGGATCCGCCGGACCCGCCGCCCACGACCCGACCGCAACGAGCGCGACCACGACGCACGGCAACCTCACCGTCAGGCACGAAATCATCGGACCCAACCTCGGGTTTGCCGGCGAGACCGTCCACTACCGCACCACCATCTCGGCGGTCGAGGGCCCCGCACGGCAGGTCACCGAGATCAGCGAGTACCCCGAGTGGTACTCGTGCGTCGACCCCTCACTGAATCGGCAGTCCAGCACCGTGACGTACACCGGCGCGGCGGGCGCACGCACTACCGACACGGTGCCCCCCAACTACCCCGCACGGGGATCATGGACGGTCGACCCCGCCTCGGGAACCACCGTCGTCTACGACAGCGTGTACACCTACAACGATCCTCGGCTCGGGCCCGCGGTGGGTTGCCGCGTGGCCGACACCGCAAAGCCGGCGAGCGCGGGTTCGGTAAACCTCACTATCGGTCTCCGCATCAGCGTCGCCGGCCTCGACACCCTGAACTGGTATCCGACGGGGGTGACGGCGACCTGCACCCTCGACTGCCAGTCGATGCCGCTCGCCCTCCTGACCTACCCGCTCACAATCCTTCTGCCAGGAAGCTGACCGCGCCATAGGAACGCGCCCCAACTCCCACGAACAACACTTACGCACAACAGTTTTCGCGATCGTACAGCCCCACCGCACATTTCACCTTCACTCTGGAACGGAGACCCATGCCCTCCTTGACCCGTCCCGCGGTCCGACGCCTCGCGTCGGTCCTCGCGGCCACCGCACTGCTCACCGGCGGCATCGTCGCAGGAACCGGCACCGCTGCGGCAGCGCTGCCCGCCACGGACGTGTGCGGCCCTGCGGGGTTGCCCGGCTGCTCGCCAGCGCCATCCGGATCCGTTGGAGTCAACATCTACAACATGCTCATCGGCACCTTGTTCGACCTGCACAGCCACGGGAGCTAGATGCCAGACGAGGGCCGCCCGGGACACTTCCTGGCGGCCCTCGTCGCAGTTGCCGAGCTAGACGTCCAAATCGGCTCGGTTCTCCGTCCGCACACCGTCCACACGTGTGTCACGGACTGCGACGAAGGTGTACGACAACGTCTCCGTCACCCGCGAGATCGTCGACACGAACGTCGGACTTCCCCGGCGACACTTTCACCCACCGCACCACCAAGAGCGTGGCCGCGACCGGTTCGTGGACCGTCGATGCCGCCACGGGCGCCACCGTGGTCTACGAGAGCACGTACCACTGGGTCGATCCGAACACGGGCACAATGGAGGGAATTGATTGCGGGGCTCCGTGTCCGTCCGTGGACTCGGTGGACCTCGACACCGCGCTGAGCATCGACATCAGCGGCCTCTGCACCCCCGACTGGCACCCGACCGGCGCGACAGCCCCGACGTCTTCGGGGTGGCTCGATTCGTTGTTCCACCGGTGCGCCTACTGCGCCGGATCGACCCGGGTGACGATGGTGGTCTGACCGAGCTGGATCCGCAGCCGGTGCCGCAGGCTGTCGGGGGCGTGCTCGCCTCCGAACTTGCGGGCGAGCAGCGACCAGACGTCCGCGATCACCGCAGAGCAGTCCAACTGTTCGAACTCGATGGAATGCGGCCAGAGGCCCCCTGCAGACGGCCTCGACCCCCTCACCTGGGCCACGGCGAATCCGTCAATTCGCCCGCCCGACAATCGCAAACGGGCTATCGTTCCACGCCAGGGTCGGGGGGGACCAATCGGTATGTTTCCGTGTCGCCGGCACCCGGCTCCCGACAGTCCACGGACGACCACTCACCCAGGAGAACCAGTGCCCCACACCCGCCGACGCACCCTCGCCCGCCTCGCCGTCACCACCGCGGCCACCGCACTGCTCGCCGCCGGCGTCACCGGCATCGCCACCGCCCAGTCCGCCGACACCGGGTCCGCGACCACGAAGCGCGCCACCACGACCCACGACAATCTCACCGTCACCCACGAAATCATCGGTAGCAACATCGGATTGGAGGGTGACGAAATCCACTACCGCACAACCATCTCCGCAGCCGACGGCCCGGCACGCCAGGTCACCGGGATCGAGGAATTCATCTCGGACAGGGTGGGCTGCTTCAACACGTGGACGACGGCAAAGTCCGGAACCGTGACGTACACAAACGATTCGGGTGAGCGGGTGTCCGAATCAATGCCATATGTCCGTGGCCACGAGTACGCGGCGGTCGGGTCGTGGACCGTCGATCCTGCAGCGGGAACAACCGTCGCGTACGACACCGTCCGTGAATTCAGGACCGCGTTCGGTGGACCCGCCGTGGGTTGCGACTGGGAGGGCCACGCATCCCCATCGAATATCGATGCCTCGCTGACGGTCCGAGTCGACGGCCTCGCGCCCCTCGATTGGCGCCCGACGGGTGTCACCGTGACCTGCGCCGCCTCCTGCCTCATCCCCGGCAGCCCTGCCGGTTCGGTCGACATGGTGCTCGGCTCCGCATTGTTCGGGAGCTGACCCGCCCGTTCTCATGAGAACGTTTCGCCCCCAAGCGAAAGACAGCCACAGGGCCGGACACCTTCGGGTGTCCGGCCCTGTGTCGCAGGTTCCAGCAACTGGACACCGGGCGGCCACGACTCCCGGTACAGGGCAAACGCCATGGGCCGGGACACTGTTCGTGTCCCGGCCCATGGCGTTCGGGGCTACAGCCCCGGGTCGATACGACTGACGATCGTGGTCTGCGTCAACTGGATGCGCAGCCGCTGCCGCAGGCTGTCCGGGGCGTGCTCGCCGCCGCACTTGCGTGCGAGCAGCGACTTGACCTTCGCCTCGATTCCGTACGCCTCGAAGCAGGAGCCGCAGTCCTCCATGTGCTGCTGCAGCCGCGCCCGGGTGCGGTCGTCGCACTCGTTGTCGAGCATCAGCCACACGTCGGCGATCACGGCGGAGCAGTCGAGTCGCTCGAATTCGTTCTGCTCGCTCACCGGGACGCCTCCTGCTCCTGGCCGGTGGCCGCGGTGGCGGCTCCTCGGTTGAATCCTCGTTCGCGGGCCACGTCGGCGAGCAGTCCCCGCAGTTGCTTGCGACCGCGGTGCAGCCGCGACATCACGGTGCCGATCGGGGTGCCCATGATCTCGGCGATCTCCTTGTACGGGAATCCCTCGACGTCGGCGTAGTACACCGCCATCCGGAACTCCTCCGGCAACTCCTGCAGCGCGGCCTTGATGTCGTCGTCGGGCAGCGCATCGAGAGCCTCGACCTCGGCCGACCGCAAACCCTGCGAGGTGTGCTCGGCCGTCGCCGCGAGCTGCCAGTCGGTGATCTCGTCGGTCGGGTACTGCGCCGGCTGACGCTGCTTCTTGCGGTACGAGTTGATGTAGGTGTTGGTCAGGATCCGGTACAGCCAGGCCTTGAGATTGGTGCCCTCCTTGAAGGAGCGGAACGCCGAGTAGGCCTTGATGTAGGTCTCCTGGACCAGGTCCTCCGCGTCCGCGGGGTTGCGCGTCATGCGCAGAGCTGCGCCGTACAGCTGGTCCAACAGCGGCAGCGCATCGCGCTCGAACCGCGCGGTCAGCTCGGCCGCCGACTCCGCTGGCTGCTGGTCTTCTGGCTCACGCCGGTCGTTAGGCACGCTGATCCCTTCAGTCGCCGTAGGGATCAAGGCTACCGCCACCCGTTCGACGGGGATGCGGTCAGCGGGGCGCTCGAGGCACTGCACCGACACCTACGGACTCCTCTCGGGACGGATCAACGTGCTCGGTGCAACGCCGGGTCGGCGCGGTGTGTTCCCGCGAAACTAGAGTCGTCGCCATGGCAGGCTCCGCAACCCCGGCAACGCAGGCACTCGTCAAGGGCAAGGTCGCGCACCGCGTACACAGCTACGAGCACGACCCCGCGAGCGCCTCGTACGGCACCGAGGCAGTGGACGCGCTGGCCGCCGACCTCGGCCTGGAGGCCGCGCAGATCTTCAAGACCCTGGTGATCAAGACCGCCGACGGCAAGCTGGCGGTCGCGGTGCTGCCCGTCCCGGACAAGCTCTCCCTCAAGGCCGCCGCCGCGGCACTGGGGGCGGGCAAGGCGGTGATGGCCGACCAGGCGGAGGCGCAGCGGTCCACCGGCTACGTCCTCGGCGGCATCTCCCCGCTCGGCCAGCGCAAGAAGCTCCCGACCGTGATCGACTCGTCCGCGGCGAAGTGGGACCGGGTGCTCTGCAGCGCGGGCCGCCGCGGCCTCGAGATCGACATGGATCCCGCCGACCTGGTCCGGCTGACCGGCGCGGTGCTCGCGCCCATCACCGCGGGCTGAGCCCGAAAGTCCGTGCACGGGGAATTACTCTCCGGTCAGGGACTGTTGCACCACACAACGACTTGTCACCACGAACGACCGTTGTCATCGAACAGAAGGCGCTACCACCGTGACCGTTCCACTCTCGATCCTCGACCTGGCCCACATCGGAGACGGGGAAACGGCCGCCGACAGCTTCCGGTCCAGCGTGCACATGGCGCAGTCCGCCGAACGGTGGGGCTACGACCGCATCTGGTACGCCGAGCACCACAACATGCCGTCCATCGCCTCGTCGGCCACCAGCGTGCTCATCGCGCACGTCGCCGCGCACACCGAGCGAATCCGACTGGGCGCGGGCGGCATCATGCTGCCCAATCACGCGCCCCTGACCATCGCCGAGCAGTTCGGCACCCTCGCCGAGCTGCACCCCGGCCGGATCGACCTCGGTCTCGGGCGCGCGCCGGGCAGCGACCAGCAGACGATGCGGGCGTTGCGCCGCGACCCCAGCTCAGCGGAGTCCTTCCCGCAGGACGTGCTGGAACTGCAGGGCTACCTCACCGGACCGTCCCGTGTCCCTGGCATCGAGGCGACGCCGGGCAAGGGCACCGACGTGCCGCTGTACATTCTCGGCTCCTCGCTGTTCGGCGCGAAGCTTGCCGCGATGCTGGGTCTGCCGTACGCGTTCGCCTCGCATTTCGCGCCCAACGCCCTGCACGACGCGATCGCGATCTACCGCCGCGAGTTCCGGCCGTCGGCACAGCTGTCGGAGCCGTACGTGATCGCGGCCGCGAACGTCATCGCCGCGGACACCCAGGAGGAGGCCGACCGGCTGTTCCTCGACGCCAAGCGCAAGCGGGTCGGGTTGTTCGTCGGCCGCGGCCGCACCTTCACCCCGGACGAGGCGGACCTCATCCTCGAGTCCCCCGCGGGCCAGCAGGTGCTGCAGATGGTCCGGTACTCGGCCGTCGGCACCCCCGCCGTCGTGCGCGACTATCTGGACCGGTTCGCCGAGCAGACCGGCGCGGACGAGCTGATGGTCGTCTCCTCGGCTACCGACCGGACCGCCTGGTTGCGCTCGCTCGAGCTCCTCGCCCAGGTCAGCGGGCTGGTCACAGCAGGCTGATCTGCTCGCCCACCGCCGACCCCGCGGGGCCCGCCGGCGCGATCAGGTCCGGGCCGTCGTTGCGGACGCTGTTCACCCGGTCCGACACCCGCCGGATCTCGATTCCCCCGGCCACCTCCGCGGCCACCTCGCCGAGCAGTTCGGTCGGTGCGTCCGCGTCCGGGTCGAGCCATCGGTCCCAGTGCTCGGTCGGGAGGATCAGCGGCATCCGGTCGTGGATCGCCTGCAGCTCGCCTACGGAGTCCGTGGTGAGGATCGTGGCGCTGAGCAGCGGCGCGGCGTCGGCGTCCCGGTCATGCCACACCGACCACAGCCCCGCCATGTACAGCCGGGAGCCGTCGGCCGGGGTCATGAAGTAGGGGACCTTCGCCGCCTTCCCCGACCCGGCGGGCTCGGTCAGCCACTCGTACCAGCCGTCCATCGGGACCAGGCACCGTTTGGTCTTCAGCGCCGTGCGGAACGCCGGCTTGGTCGCGGCGGTGTCCGCGCGGGCGTTGAACAGCGGCGCGCCCTTGGCCGGCACGCCCGGTGTCCCCGATTTGGTCCACGGCGGCACCAGGCCCCAGCGCATCCGACGAATCCGGCGCGCGGGCGCGTCGTCGGGATGCTCGCGCGAATGCCTGCTGACCACTGTCAGCACCGGGTCGGTCGGTGCGACGTTGTAGTTCTCGGTCGGCTCGCGTGAATCGGACCCGGTCTCGTCGACCGCGTCCAGTTCGACCGCCAGCAGGGCCGGGTCCACCGTGGTCGCATATCTGCCGCACATGGGACCATTGTGCGCGTGAGTCTGTGGAGAGCGCCCCTCGCCGAATCGCCCGTGCACGCGACCGTGACCCTGCCGGGCTCGAAGTCGATCACGAACCGAGCCCTGATCCTCGCGGCGATCGCCGAGGGACCCTCCACCGTGACCGGGGCGCTGCGCAGCCGGGACACCGACCTGATGATCGACGCGCTGCGCGCACTCGGCGTCGGGATCGAGGAGGTCGGCGGCTCGCCGACCACGCTGCGCGTCACCCCCGGACCGCTCGGCAGCGCCACTGTGGACTGCGGCCTCGCGGGCACGGTGATGCGCTTCCTGCCGCCGGTCGCGGCGCTCGCGGACGGACTCGTCTCCTTCGACGGCGACGAGCAGGCGCGCACCCGGCCGCTCGGCACCATTCTCGAGGCACTGCGCGGACTCGGCGTCCGGATCGACGGGGACGGGCTTCCGTTCACGGTGACCGGTCACGGATCGGTCGCGGGCGGCGGCGTGACCATCGACGCCTCCGGCTCGTCCCAGTTCGTCTCCGGACTCCTGCTCTCGGCGGCCCGGTTCGAGGACGGCGTCACGGTGCGACACGCCGGCGCGTCGGTACCGTCCATGCCGCACATCGACATGACGGTGGAGATGCTGCGCGAGGCGGGCGTGCGCGTGCAGACGCCTGCCGACGGGACTGCGAACACCTGGCAGGTCTGGCCCGGACCCGTCACCGCGGTGGACTGGGTGATCGAGCCGGACCTGTCGAACGCGACTCCGTTCCTGTCCGCCGCCGCCGTCACCGCGGGCACGGTGAGCGTGCCACTGTGGCCGTCGGCCACCACCCAGCCGGGCGACGCGATCAGGGGGATCCTGGGTGAGATGGGATGCGATGTCACCCTTCACGATTCACTGCTGACAGTCACCGGCGCCCGCACCCTGCGGGGCATCGACGTGGACCTGCACGACGTCGGCGAGCTCACCCCCACCGTGGCGGCGCTGGCCGCGCTCGCCGAGGGGCCGTCGGTCCTGCGCGGAATCGCCCACCTGCGTGGCCACGAAACAGACCGGCTCGCAGCACTTTCCACGGAGATCAACAACCTAGGCGGCGCCGTGACCGAGACCGAGGACGGATTGCGGATCGAACCGCGACCGCTCCACGGCGGCGCCTGGCGTTCCTATGCCGACCACCGGATGGCGACCGCGGGCGCGATCCTCGGCCTCGTCGTCCCGGGCATCGACGTCGACGACGTGGGAACCACCGCGAAGACCCTGCCGGGGTTCGAAAAGCTGTGGGAGACAATGCTCAGCCCGATCGGGGCACCCTCCTGACCGCCCGCCGGTACGACGAGTCCGACGTCCGGATCCGCCCGGGCAAGGGCTCGCGTCCGCGCACCAAGACCCGGCCCGAGCACAGGAGCGCCGAGTCCGCGATGGTGGTCTCGGTGGACCGTGGGCGCTGGGGGTGCGTGCTGGACGGCGACCCGGACCGCCCGGTGGTGGCCATGCGGGCCCGCGAGCTCGGCCGCACCCCGATCGTCGTGGGCGACCGGGTCGGTGTGGTCGGCGACGTCTCCGGCCGCACCGACACCCTCGCCCGGATCGTGCGGGTCGAGGACCGCAGCACGGTGTTGCGCCGCACCGCCGACGACACCGATCCGTACGAACGCATCGTGGTGGCCAACGCCTCGCAGCTGCTGATCGTGGTCGCGCTGGCGGACCCCCCGCCGCGCACCGGGTTCGTCGAGCGCGCACTGGTCGCGGCCTACGTCGGCGGCCTGAAACCCGTCCTGTGCCTGACCAAGGGCGATCTCGCCGACCACCAGGAGTTCGCGGCCGCGTTCGCCGACCTCGACGTGCCGGTGGTGCTCGCCGGTCAGGACGACGCGCTCGACGCGGTGCAGGCGATCCTCGCGGGTACCGTCACCGCGCTCATCGGACATTCCGGCGTCGGCAAGTCAACCCTGGTGAATCGCCTTGTGCCCGACGCGGATCGGGCCACCGGCGTGGTGTCCGGCGTCGGCAAGGGCAGGCACACGTCCACCCAGTCGGTGGCGCTTCCGCTGCCCGCGTTGCCCGGCCAGTCCGCGGAACTGCCGCGCGGATGGGTGGTCGACACACCCGGCATCAGATCCTTCGGACTCGCCCACATCTCACCGGACGACGTGATGGGCGCGTTCACCGATCTCGCCGCCGCCATCGAGGACTGCCCGCGCGGATGCAGCCATCTCGGTCCGCCGGCGGACCCCGAGTGCGCACTGGACCGACTCGAGGGCGAGGCCGCCCGCCGCGCCGCCGCGGTGCGCCTGCTGCTGGTCGCGCTGACCTCCAACGAGGCCTGGTAGACACGAGGTCCCCCAGGTCACGGTTCGGACAATTGCCGAATTCGCCCGTCGCCGATTCGCGACCCGTGTTTACACTGTACGAGCTCAGTTCTGATTCGAATCAGCTCACAGGTCACGACATCTCACAAGTCACGACGAAGGAGTTCAGATGAGTTCAGAGATCATTGCGGCCGGATCGTCCATTCTCGGCGACATCGAGAGCATCATCAAGACGCTCATCAGCACCGGCTCGGCGATCGTCGGCTCGACCGACAAGTAGGTCCCGACCGGACGGTTCTGACTCGGGTGCCCACCCGTCGGGGGCGGGCACCCGAGTCGGTACCGCGACTGGTCAGCGGGTGAACACTCCCCGCAGGCCACGACGCTTCTTCGCCTCGCGGATAGCGGTCCGCAGGCCACGGCTGCGGCCGGTTTCCGGGTCCACGGTCAGCACCGCCTCGCGGCCCTCCCACTTACGCTCCGATGCGGTCTCCGGGGCGTCGTCAACGGTGTCGCGCAGGTACTTGTTCGGCAGCGACAGTTTCGCGATCGTGCGCCACGACTTCCCGTACTGCACCAGCAGCGGACCGGTGGTGTACGGCAGGTCGTACTTGTCGCACAGCGCCCGCACCTTCACCGCGATCTCGGCGTACCGATTCGACGGCAGGTCGGGAAAGATGTGGTGCTCGATCTGGTAGCTCAGGTTGCCGGTCATGAAGTCCATGACCCGGCCGCCGCTGATGTTCGCGCTGCCGAGCATCTGCCGCAGGTACCACTGCTCGTGGGTCTCGGCGTCGATGTCCGCCTTGGTGAACTTCTCGGCGCCGTCCGGGAAGTGCCCACAGAAGATGACCGCGTTGGTCCACACGTTGCGAATGACGTTCGCGGTGAAGTTCGCGGTGAGCGTGCTCTTCCAGGCCTTTCCGGTGAGCGCCGGGAACATCACGTAGTCCTTGAGCGCCTGCTTGCCGATCTTCTCGAGCACCTCGTCGCGCTTGACCTTGAACTCGGCCATGTCGACTCGGCCCTTCGCGACCTTGCCCAGCTCGAGGTGCTGCGCCGCGATGCCGAACTCGAAGAACAGTGCGAGCAGGGTGTTGTAGACGAGATTGCCCGCGTTGAACGGCTTCCACCGCTGGTCGCGGGTCACCCGGAGCAGGCCGTATCCCACATCGTCGTCCATGCCGAGGACGTTGGTGTACTTGTGATGGATGTAGTTGTGCGTCTGCTTCCAGTGCGCGGACGGCCCGACGACGTCCCACTCCCAGGCACTCGAGTGCACCTCGGGATCGTTCATCCAGTCCCACTGGCCGTGCATGACGTTGTGGCCGAGCTCCATGTTCTCGATGATCTTCGAGGTACCGAGCAGTCCGGCACCGAGCAGCCACAACGGGCGCTTGCGGCTGCCGAAGAGCACGGCTCGGCCGGCCACCTCGAGCGAGCGCTGCAGCCGGATGGTGTTGCGGAGGTACTTCGCGTCGCGTTCGCCGCGCGAGTCCTCGACGTCACGGCGGATCGCGTCGAGCTCCCGACCGAGCGCCTCGACGTCCGCCTCGGTGAGGTGGGCGTACTCCTTGATGTCGGCGATTGCCATCGACTCTCCCGGACCTAGACGTTCCCGTACAGGGACCTACCGTACCGTAACCTACGACTCCGTAGGTTACGGTCGGGACATTGTGGGGCAGCTCACACCGAGAGCGGCCGGCCGCGCTCGCGCACCCGACGCAGCGCCGACCGCAGACCGATCCGGCGCCCGGTGGCCGGATCCACCCGCAACGGGTTCACCGCGGAGTCGCCGACGAAGAATTTACGCTCCGACGACGTTTCCGGGGCGTCATCGGAGGTCGCCTTCAGAAAGCGGTCCGGCAGCGACAGCTTGTGGATCGTCCGCAGCGCCAACATGTACTGCTTGCCCAGCGATCCCGTCGTGTAGGGCAGGTCGTACTCGTCGCAGAGCCGCCGGACCCGAGCCGAGACCTCCCGCAGCCGATTGCTCGGCAGATCCGGGAACAGGTGGTGCTCGATCTGGTAGCTGAGGTTTCCACTCATGAAGCCCATGACCCGGCCCGCCCTGAAGTTGGCCGAGCCCAGCATCTGCCGCAGGTACCACTCCGGCTTGGTCTCGTTCCGGTACTGCTCGACGGTGAACTTCTCCGCACCGTCCGGGAAGTGTCCGCAGAAGATCACCGTGTAGGCCCACAGGTTGCGGGCCAGGTTCGCGGTCGCGTTCGCGGTCAGCGTGCTGCGCCACGCCGGACCGGTCAGCGCCGGGAACAGCACGTAGTCCTTGATCACCTGCCGCGCGATCTTGCGGGCGAAGTCCCGGTTGACCTCGGCCAGCTGGTCGTCGCCGCGCTCGCGCGCGGCATCCTGGGTGATCTTCCAGTCGTGCAGGGCGATGCCCCACTCGAAACCCGCGGCCAACACGAGGTTGGCCACGGGCTGGAGCAGGTTGATCGGACGCCACGGCACGTCACGGGTCATCCGGATGATGCCGAACTGGACGTCCTGGTCCATCCCGACGATGTTGGTGTAGGTGTGGTGCGAGTAGTTGTGCGCCCGCTTCCACTGCGCGGAGGGACCCGTCATGTCCCACTCCCAGGTGGTGGAGTGGATCTCCGGATCGTTCATCCAGTCCCACTGCCCGTGCACCACGTTGTGGCCGAGCTCCATGTTCTCGATGCACTTGGACAGCGCGAGCATGGCGGTGCCCGCGAGCCAGGCCGGACGGTACTTGCTCCCGAACAGCGTCAGCCTGCCGCCGAACTCGAGCGCGCGCTGCAGACGGATGACGCCGCGGACGTACCGCGCGTCACGCGCACCCAGCGACTCCTCCACGTCACGCCGAATCTCGTCGAGTTCGCGGCCGAGGGTGTCGATGTCCGACTGGCTGAGGTGGGAAAACTCTTTGATGTCCGTGATGGCCATCAGGGGCGGCCCTCCGTAAGGGGCTAGATAAGATCACCGGGAAGGACACCACGGCGCGTGAGAACAACGATAGACGAATTTCGGTGGGCGGCGGTGGGCCCGATCAGAGATCGAAGGTGCAGTCGCCCGCGGCCGAGGAGATGCAGGTCTGCACGCGCTCCCCCTCGGCGTGCTCGCGACCCGAACGCAGATCACGGATGTGTCCGGAGACCAGCGGCACCACGCACGTCTGGCAGATTCCCATCCGGCAACCGAAAGGCATCTGCACGCCGAGCTTCTCGCCCGCCTCGAGCACCGTGGTCGCGCCGTCGATCTCGACCGATCGACCGGACTTCGCGAATGTGACGGTGCCACCCTGCCCCGACGTGTCCGCACGTGAGATCGAGAACCGCTCGGTGTGCAGGCGGTCGGAGATGTCCGCGTCGGCCCACACCCGCTCGACCTCGTCGAGCATCTCCGCGGGCCCGCAGGCCCACGTCTGCCGCTCGCGCCAGTCCGGGTAGAGCTCGTCGAGGTCGGCCAGCTTGAACCGGCCGCCGGTGCGGGTGTGCTGAACGTGCGAGACGAAGTTCGGGTACCGCTCGTGCAGCGCGAGGAGTTCGTCGCCGAACATCACGTCGCCGGCGGTCGGCGCGGAGTGCACGTGCACCACGTTCGGGAGCTCGTCGCGACGCACCATCGCCCGCAGCATCGCCATCACCGGGGTGATCCCGCTACCCGCGGTGATGAAGAGGATCTTCGCGGGCGGCGGCTCGGGCAGCGAGAAGTTTCCTTGCGGCGCCGCGAGCCGGACGACGGTCCCCGAGGGGACGCCGTTGATCAGGTGACTGGAGAGCTGACCTTCCGGCATCGCCTTGACCGCGATGGTGATCAGCTTGTGCTCGCGGCTGGGCGGGGAGGTCAGGGAGTAGGAGCGCCAGTGGAAGCGACCGTCGACGAGCAGGCCGATCCCGATGTACTGGCCGGGCTGGTAGTCGAAGTCGAAGCCCCAGCCCGGCTTGATCACCAGCGTCGCGGAGTCGGAGGTCTCCTTGCGGACCTCGACGACCTTGCCGCGCAGCTCCCGGGCCGACCACAGCGGATTCGCCAGATGCAGGAAGTCGTCCGGCAACAGCGGAGTGGTCACCCGGGTCACCGCCCCGCGCAGCATGTTCAAACTCGGCCGCCGGGGTGCCGACACATTTGCCGCCGGCGCCTCGAGCCACTTCCTCAGACCCATCAGATTCCCGTCCACTCGCCTAGGTTACGGGACCGTAGGTTACCCGCAGGTGCACCGAGCTGTCACGCGGTCGGACGGAGAAGTTCAGAGCAGTTCGAGCAGGAACGGCAGCTCCTGCGTGGCGTACCAGGCGAGCTCGTGGTCCTCGGCGTCACCGAGCACGAACTCGGCGTCGGCGTCACCGAGGTCGGCCGCGTCGATCGACTGGGCCGCACGCGCGATCGACTCCTCCGCCTCCGCGAGATCCACGTGCACGGAGGCGACGGCCGACAGTTCCACCGGCGCGGCCAGCCGCACCACCGCGTCGTCGAGGTCGGGACGCAGCTTGACGTCCTCGACGTCCGCCGCGATCACCGCGCGGCGATGCACGGGCGTCTCGCCCTCGCCGGATTCCGCGGCCAGCAGTCGCAGCGACGCACGCGACGCCTCGATCATCGCGACCTCGGCCAGCTCGTCGTCGTCCCCCGAGGCGTACGCCTCGCGAAGTGCCGGAGTGACGGCAAAAGCGGTGCGGCTCACCGGATCCAGCCGTTCGTCTGCGACCAACCGCTGCAGCATCGCGATCGTCGCGGGCACGTAGACCCTCATGCACACCCCTTCACTTACTGGCATCCAACAGTTCCTCGAGCGCCTCGTACAGCAACGCCGCCACCACGTCGACATCGGACATCGCGTCCCGATCTCCGTTCAAACCGTAGTAGACGTGGCCGTCGTAGGACGTCAGCCCCACGCTGAGCGCTTGGTTGCGCAGCAGCGGCGACACCGGGTACATCTCCAGCAGCTTCGCATTGTCCAGGTACAGCGGGGTCCGCGGCCCGGGTGCGTTCGTGATGACCAGGTTGAACATGCGCTGCGAGAGCCCGCTCGCGACCCGCAGCCCCATCGCGTGCAGCGTCGCGGGCGCCGTGCCCGACATCCGGACGAGGGTCTGTGCACTCACCGTCCGGTTCTGTTTGGCGTGCGCCTCCGACGCGTGCGCGATGTGCGAGAGCCGCACCACCGGATTGGGCTCTCCCACCGGAAGATCGATCATCCACGAGTAGACCCGGCGCTCGGCGCTCTCACGCATCGTCTCGCGCTCGGCGGGGTCCACCTCCGGGTCGAATGCCTCGGCCGGCCCCTCCCCCGTGACGTAGACGGCGATCGGGACCAGCGCCCGCACCGACGAGAACGCGATGACCGGTTCGCCGCGCGAGAGCAGCCAGTTGCGCAGCGCGCCGGTGAGCACCGCGAGGATGGCGTCGTTGACGGTGCAGCCGAACTTGGCTCGGATGGTCCGGTAGTCGTCGAGGTCGGTCTTGACCGTCGCGAACCGGCGGTTACGGGAGATGGTCGCGTTGAGCGGGGTCGACGGTGCCGTGGTGGCGGCGGTCCGGACCACGGCGGCAACGTTCCCTATCGCCTTGGTCGCCTCGCCCACGAGGTCACCGAGCACCATCCGGATGGTGGCGGCACCCTCGCTAGGGCGGGCGATCATCTCCGCGACGGCGTCGAGCACCAGCTCGGCCTCACGAGGTTCGCGCCCCGGCATCCACAGTTCCTCCGCGACCTCGCGCGGCTGCAGGCTCGGGTCGAGGATCACCTGGTTGATCTCGAGCGCCTTCGCCCCGTCCACCAGCGAGGAGTGCGACTTGGTGAAGATCGCGATCCGGTTGTTCGCCAGCCCCTCGACGAGGTACATCTCCCACAGCGGCCGGGACCGGTCCAACGGCCGCGACGTCAACCGCGCCACCAGGTCGTGCAACTGCTCGTCGGAGCCGGGTTTGGGCAGCGCCGAACGTCGCACGTGGTAAGTGATGTCGAAGTCGCGATCGTCCACCCAGACCGGTCGTGCCAGGCCGAACGCCACCTCGCGCACTCGCTGCCGGTACCGCGGCACCAGGGGCAGCCTGCGCTCGACGTGCGTGAGCAGGTCCTCGTAGTCGAGGCCGCCCTCGGGCGCCTCGAGGATCGCCAGCGACCCGAGGTGCATCGGCGTCGTACTCGCCTCGAGAAAGTAGAACGATGCGTCCTGTGTGGTCAGCCTCGTCGCCATGTCAGTCCGTGCCCCCCCATGCCCGCTTGCTCCAGATCGAAAAGAATGCCCAGCTCCCCTGCCGTGGTCTCCGCGTCGACGTGGTGGACGCCGACCATCCCCGCCGCGACCGCGCCCCGCACGTTCGTCACCAGGTCGTCGACGAACACACAGTCCACCGGGGCCAGATCCAGGCGCCGCGCGGCCAACCGGTAGATCCGCGGATCCGGCTTGGCGAGTCCGACGTCGCCGGAGAGCACCACCGTGTCCACGAACCGACCCTCGCCGAGCTCGCGCAGCCCCGCGCCTGCCGGGCCGCCCGGGTCGTTGCTCAGGATCGCGGTGCGCACGCCGCGCCTGCGCAGGTCCGTGAGGATCCCGGCCAGCACACGCCCGCCCGAGCCGGGCCCGGCCAGCACGCCGCCGAAGTCCATCACCAAGCCGCGCATGCGCTCACCCTAGGGTGCGGCCTGGGCCGGCGCGAGGGGAGGATGCCGAAATCCGTGCGCGAACGGACAATTCGTGCCATCCTCGGCGGCAACGTCCGGCCTCTCCCCGGAAGACACGACCGAAGTCGATCGAGCACGGGAGAGAGCTATGACCGGACCACTTCCCTTTCGCGGCGGACTGTTCGTCACCGGCGCGCCGCCCGCCGAGCCGCCGTTGGACACCCCGGGCACGCCCCGGACCACGGAACCTCCCCTGCCGAGGCACTCAGGCCCCTCGGGCCTGCACGCACCCCGCCGCTCCGCGCACGACGGCCGGTCCCCCAGCCGCGGAGCACCGGTGCATCCGGCCGATCCCGCGGCACTGCGGTTCGCCGAGACCGCGCTGCGCTTGACACTGGAGGTGCTCGACCGGCGACGCCAGCCCGCACAACTGCGGACGCTGCTCGAGCCCGCCCCGATCGACCTCGTGGCCGCCCTCGCGAGGGCCGGGTCCCCCGCACGACGGCTCGGCGTTGCGCAGCTGCAGCGGGTGCACCTGCGCCCGAGCGGACCCGACGTCGCCGAGATGTTCGGCACCTACGCGCGCGGAAACCGGACGTTCGCGGTGGCGGGGCGGGTCGAACGCAGACCAGCCGCCCCGAACGGAACTCGGGACGGCTGGCTGATCACCTCACTGCAGCTGGGCTGAGCCTCAGGCCCGGCTCAGCGCTTGCGCTTGGACCGGCGCTCGCGCCGACTGCCCGCGCCGTCGCCCGCGGCCGCTGCGCTGCGGCGCACCGCGGCGTTGCCGTCCTCGTTCGGTCCGGAGAAGGTCAGCCGGGTCTCGTCCTTCTGGTCGAGTCCCTTCGCGCGCAGAGCGGTCGGCGCGGCATTGCGTTCGGCCTCCGCCGCGGCCTGCTCGGTGGGCAACGGCGCGGGAGCGGTGCGGGCCGCCGCGGCGGCCGCGGTCCAGCCCGACTGCTCCTGCTCGGGTGCCGGAGCAGCCTCGACCTGCAGGTTGAACAGGAAGCCGACCGACTCCTCCTTGAGGCCCTCGAGCATGGCCGCGAACATGTCGAAACCCTCGCGCTGGTACTCCACCAGCGGGTCACGCTGCGCCATCGCGCGCAGGCCGATGCCCTCCTTGAGGTAGTCCATCTCGTAGAGGTGCTCGCGCCACTTGCGGTCCAGGACGGACAGCAGCACGCGCCGTTCGAGTTCGCGCATGCCGTTCTCGCCGGCGATGGCGTCGATCTGCTCCTCGCGCGCGGCGTAGGCCGCCCGCACGTCGGCGAGCAGAGCCTCCCGCAGCTCGTCGCGGGACACGTCGCCGCGCTCACCGTCCGCGGTCTCGCCGGTCAGCTCCTGGTGGGTGACTCCGACCGGGTACAGCGTCTTCAGCGCCGTCCACAGCTGGTCGAGATCCCAGTCCTCGACGTAGCCCTCGGCGGTGGCGCCGTCGACATAGGCGGTGACCACATCGGTGATCATCTTCTCGACCTGGCCCTCCATGTCCTCGCCCGCGAGGATCTGGCGACGCTCCGCGTAGATGACCGTGCGCTGCTGGTTCATCACCTCGTCGTACTTGAGGACGTTCTTGCGGATCTCGAAGTTCTGCTGCTCGACCTGCGTCTGTGCACTCTTGATGGCCTTGGAGACCATCTTCGCCTCGATCGGCACGTCGTCGGGCAGGTTGAGCCGGGTCATGATGGACTCCAGCGCCGCACCGTTGAACCGGCGCATCAACTCGTCGCCGAGCGAGAGGTAGAAGCGGGACTCGCCGGGGTCGCCCTGGCGTCCCGAACGGCCGCGCAGCTGGTTGTCGATGCGGCGGGACTCGTGCCGCTCGGTGCCGAGGACGTACAGGCCGCCCGCCGTGCGGACGTTCTCCGCATCGGCCTTGACCTGGGTCTTCACCTCGTCGAGCGCGGGCTCCCAGGCTGCCTCGTACTCGTCCGGTGTCTCCACCGGATCGAGGCCCTGCTTGCGCAGGTGCAGGTCGGCGAGGATGTCGGGGTTGCCACCGAGCACGACGTCGGTGCCGCGACCGGCCATGTTGGTGGCCACGGTGACCGCACCGGTGCGGCCGGCCTCGGCCACGATCGTGGCCTCCTGCTCGTGGAACTTGGCGTTGAGCACGTTGTGCGCGACACCGCGCTTGGTGAACTGCTTGGACAGGTACTCCGAGCGCTCGACGCTGGTGGTACCGATCAGCACCGGCTGGCCCTTGGCGTGCCGCTCGACGACGTCGTCCACGACGGCGTCGAACTTCGCCTCCTCCGTCTTGTAGATCAGGTCGCCCTGGTCGACACGCACCATCGGGCGGTTCGTCGGGATCGGGATGACGCCGAGGCCGTAGGTCTGGTGCAGCTCGGCGGCCTCGGTCTCGGCGGTACCGGTCATGCCGGAGAGCTTGTCGTAGAGGCGGAAGTAGTTCTGCAGGGTGATCGTGGCGAGGGTCTGGTTCTCGGCCTTGATCTCGACCCGCTCCTTGGCCTCGATCGCCTGGTGCATGCCCTCGTTGTAGCGCCTGCCGACCAGGATGCGGCCGGTGAACTCGTCGACGATGATGACCTCGCCGTCGCGGACGATGTAGTCCTTGTCGCGCTGGTACAGCTCCTTGGCCTTGACCGCGTTGTTCAGGTAGCTCACCAGCGGCGAGTTCGCCGCCTCGTAGAGGTTGTCGATACCGAGCTGATCCTCGACCAGCTCGACGCCCGCCTCGTGCACGCCGACGGTGCGCTTCTTGATGTCCACCTCGTAGTGCACGTCGCGCTTGAGCAGCGGCGCGATCCGGGCGAACTCGCCGTACCACTTCGACGAGGCGTCGGCGGGGCCGGAGATGATCAGCGGGGTCCGGGCCTCGTCGATCAGGATGGAGTCGACCTCGTCGACGATCGCGAAGGCGTGCCCGCGCTGGACCAGGTCCTCGAGCGAGTGCGTCATGTTGTCACGCAGGTAGTCGAAGCCGAACTCGTTGTTCGTGCCGTAGGTGATGTCGGCGGCGTACGCGACGCGACGCTCGGCGGGCGTCTGCCCCGACAGGATCACGCTGGTGTCGAGGCCGAGGAAGCGGTGCACGCGGCCCATCCACTCGGAGTCACGCTTGGCGAGGTAGTCGTTGACCGTCACCACGTGGACGCCGTCGCCGGCGATGGCATTGAGGTACGCAGGCAAGACGCAGGTCAGGGTCTTGCCCTCACCGGTCTTCATCTCCGCCACATTGCCGAAGTGCAGGGCGGCACCGCCCATGATCTGCACGATGTAGTGCTTCTGACCGAGGACCCGCCAGGACGCCTCGCGGGCCACCGCGAACGCCTCGGGCAGCAACTCGTCGAGCGACTCGCCGCCCGCGTAGCGCTCCTTGAACTCCGCCGTCTTCGCGTGGAGCTGCTGGTCGGTCAGTGCCTCGTATTCGGGCGACATGGAATCGACGTGCTCAGCGATGTTTTTGAGCCGCTTGACCATGCGACCTTCACCAACACGGAGCAGCTTGGACAGTGACAGCGACGGCACGGGCTTGAACGTCCTCAATCTCGGCGGGCAGGTGACTTCACGGTAGATCCGGCTGCATTCACAGTAGATCCGGCCGAGGGAGGTTATCCCCCGGCCGGACCCCATGGTAGGCGTTGCGTCGATTCACCGAGTGGATCGACCGGCCCAAACTTGTATCAGACCTGCTGGCTCACGCCAGCCGGATCAGGCCGTAGTCGAATGCGTGCCTCCTGTAGACGACGGACGGACGATCGGTCTCCTTGTCCTGGAACAGGAAGAAATCGTGTCCCACCAGTTCCATCTCGTACAGAGCGTCGTCGACGGTCATCGGCGCCGCCGAGTGGACCTTGGTCCGCACGATCTGGCCTGGACCCTCGTCGTGCTCGGGTTCGAGTGAGATGTCGGGCGAGATGCCGAGCGAGTCGTCCAAGGCCAACGCCGCGGTCGCCTCGGACACGGATACCGGCGTCTTGTCGCCGTAGTGGACTCGCCGCCGATCCTTCGTGCGGCGCAGCCTGCTCTCGAGCTTCGCGGTGACACTCTCGAACGCAGCGTAGAAGCTGTCGGCGGAGGCCTCTGCACGAACCACGGGTCCCTTGCCCCGCGCGGTGATCTCCACACACTGGCAGTTCTTCGCCTGGCGCCGGTTGCGCTCGTGCTGAAGTTCGACATCGAAGTGGTAGATGGTGGGATCGAATCGCTCGAGTCGAGCGAGCTTCTCTGCTACGTAGACCCGAAAATGATCGGGAACCTCGACATTGCGGCCCTTCACCACGATCTCGGAACGTGGGGCGTCAGATTGTCCGGTGGTTTCTGCAGCGTCTTCGATGAAAACAGAGGCTGTTGAAGGGGTCGTCACGCGTACCTCCCGGTTACGGCCGAGCCACTAGAGATGACTTGCGGCGGATGAGCTACGCCGGGAAGGGGACCGCCCGGCGCCTGGGTTCGGAACTATCACCTCCCACCCGTTTCGTCGGCTGTGCTGGCGACGCTAGTACGAGTTCGACGCAAGTGCCAGCATTCGCGGCGATTGCGTCATGCGGCGGCGATCACAAGGATCGCGTCGACCCGAACTTCCCGTCCGGCGAGCGCACGAACGGACTCCGCCGCGGTGGCGCCGGTGGTGAGCACGTCGTCGATCAGCACCACACAATCGGACCGTCCGGTTCCCTCCAGCGGTGCGACCAGAATCCGGCCCGACAGGTTCTCGATTCGAGCACGAGCGGACAGACCCACTGAATCACGCACTCCCCGAGCATATTTCAGCACCGGCGCGACACGAACCGGCTCGGGCGCGAGCACGCCGGCGGCGACGCGGACGGCCCGCGTGACCGGATCGCCACCACGCGAGCGGGCCGCCCGCGCCCGGGTCGGCGCGGGTACCAAGGTCAGCACCGCCAGCTCCGGCGGATCGATGTCGCCCAGCTCCCGCATCCGGGTCAGCGCGAGCGCGATCGCCTCCCCCAGCGGCTGCGCCAGGTCCCGTCTGCCGCGTTCCTTCGCGGCGAGGACTGCGGTTCGGCGCGCTCCCGAGTAGTCCCCGACGGCCCACGCCGGCGCGCCGGGATCGACCCGCGGCGTCAGCGACACCGGACCGCCGGACAACTCCGCACGGCAGCGTGGGCACCAGAGGGTCCCCGGCGCCGAGCAGCCGCCGCACTCGCGTGGCAGGACCAGATCCGTCAGTGCCCCCAGCACCCCCATGCCCGCATTGTGCGTCAGCGCACCGACAGGTTCAGCCGGGCAGGACCGGCGTCGCCTTCACACCTGTCAGTCCGGGCACCTCACGCCAGTATCGGTCGCCGGCCGGGTCGTTGTTGTTGAGCTGGAACACCGCACGGGTGTCGGCGACGAACGCGGTCGTGGCCGAGGCGTCCACCGACGTCACCGGAGGCGTGAGGTTGCGACTCGGCAAGGCGTCCATCCGCGAACCGTCCACCGCGACCGTGACCACCGGGATGTCCGAGGCGGCCCGGGCGACGACAATCGAGTCGCCGCTGCTCCAGTCGATCGAGACCGCGGGACTGCCGAGCCCGTTCGCGACCGGCCGCGCGCTGCCGAGCGCGTACGTGCCGTCCGGACGGTGCCGCACGGTCACCACGTAGACCTTGCCGTCCACGATCATCGCGGCCCGCACGCCGTCGCGGGACAGGCGGAGCTCGGAGATGTTCGCGCCGAGCGAGGAGATCTCGGCGGTATCCACCGGCGTCGTCACCAGCTGACCCGATTCGCTGTCCCGTGCCACGCGGACCACCTTCGAACCGTCCACGACGGTCCACACCGAGTTGTCCCCGACGGACCAGCTCGGCCGGGTCATCGTGACCCCCTCGGCGACCGGGCTGGCAAATCCCTCGATCGGCCCGACCATCAGGGCACTCGCGGCGTCCGGCGCGGTGCGGCCGGTGTCGGTGACGGCGGCGGCGAGTTTGCCGTCCCGCGACAGCGCGATCGTCTTGATGTTCGCAGTGGTGCCGAAGAAGCCCGGCATCGGGGCGACCCCGGTGTCGGTGACGGCCACGAGCGAGCCGTTGGCGAGCGCGTGCAGGCCGACCGCCGCGCCCGCGGACGCCATCGGATTCGTCGACGACACGTCGGCCGTCGTCCAGCCGTTGGGCAGCCGCTCGTCGAGCGGCTTTCCGTCTCCGAGCAGCACGTACGGTCCGGAGATCTCCGCATTCGCCAGCGTCCACACCACCTGGGCGGCCAACTGGTCCCGGGTCGCCTGATCGAGCGCGGACGCACCCTGGAAGTCGATCCGCAGGCCGCCGAAGCCGATCCCGACGCCGGCGCTGCGACCGTCTGCCTTGGTGATCGGGCCCTTCACCGACACCTTTCCGGCCGGGTTGGCGACGGCGCCGGCCAGCGCCTGCTTGGGTCCGGCGATCAGCATGTCGATCAGCTGCGCGGGCATGTCCAGCTGGGGCGTGGTGATCCAACGCAGGTCGGGCACGACAGTGCTGCCCGACGGGTCGAGGAAGTACAGCGCCTTGCGCTGGTAGGTCTTGAGGAACTGCGCGCGGTCCAGGATGACGCCCGCCGGCAACTCGTCGATCCGCCACTGGCCGTCCACCCGGGTCAGCCGCACCTTCGCCTCGAAGTTGCCCTCGACCGCCTGGTAGACCCCGCCGGGTTCGAGCTGTCCGACCCGATTGGCGCGGATCGTGTAGGTCGCCTGGTCACCGTTGCGGGACTCGGGCAGCACGTCGACCTTGTCGACGATGGTCGTGCTCGCGGCGTCGTCCCAGCCGTTCGACGCGCGCTGCGTGAGGAACTGGCGAGCGGCGGCATGCCCGCCCGCCGGGTCCGTACTGGCGCCGAAGAAGTCGCGCAGCAGCAGATCGGGGTCGCGCCCGGGCGACGGTGCCGGGATACTGGTGACCACCGGTGCCGTCGCGAAGGTGCCGATCGCCTGCGGTGTCGACGACTCGGGCACGCTCGCGCAGCCACCCAGCAGCACCGCCGCACCCAGCACCAGTGCGGTCGCGGTGTGTCGCCGCCTCACGGCCGACGCTCCCGCAGGACCGGCACACTGCTGGTCTCGTCGGGGTCGAGCGCCTCGCTGCCTTCGGCGTGCCCGCTGTGCGGACGCTCCGCGCCCGGCAACGGCCTGCCCTGCACATGCTTGGTGCTCGGTGGCCGCAGCGGCAGCGGGCTGCTGGTCACCTTGTGCCCGCGCACCAGCGGCAGCGTCAGCCGGAAGCAGGCCCCCTCGCCGGGCTCGCCCCAGGCGTCGAGCCTGCCGTCGTGCAGTCGCGCGTCCTCCACGCTGATCGCCAGCCCGAGCCCGGTTCCGCCGGACCGCCGCACCCGCGACGGATCCGACCGCCAGAACCTGTTGAACACCAACTTCTCCTCGCCGGGACGCAGACCGATGCCCTGGTCGCGGACGATGAACGCCACGGCGTCCTCGTCCGCCCGCAGCCGCAGCAGCACCGGTTTGCCCTCACCGTGGTCGATCGCGTTAGCGAGCAGGTTCCGCAGTATCCGCTCGACCCGGCGCGGGTCGACGGTCGCCATCACCGGCTCCTCGGGCAGGTCCAGGATCAGCTCGGTTCCCGACTCGCGCGCCAGGTGCCGAATGGTCGACACCGCCGCGCGGGCACTCATTCGCACGTCCAGCTTCTCCGCGGCGAGTTCGGCCACACCGGCGTCGTGGCGGCTGATCTCGAGCAGGTCCGCGAGCAGGGTCTCGAACCTGTCCAGCTCGGCGACCAGCAGTTCGGAGGACCGCCGCATGGCGGGATCAAGCTCCGCACTGCCGTCGTGAATGAGGTCGGCGGCCATCCTGACCGTGGTAAGTGGGGTGCGCAGCTCGTGACTCACGTCGGAAGTGAACCGCTTCTGCAGGTTGCCGAACTCTTCGAGCTGGGCAATCTGTTTCGACAGCGACTCGGCCATGTCGTTGAACGACATCGCCAACCTGGCCATGTCGTCCTCGCCGCGCACCGGCATCCGTTCCCGGAGCTTGCCCTCGGCGAAGCGCTCGGCGATCCGGGAGGCCGAACGGATCGGGAGCACCACCTGCCGCGCCACGACCACCGAGATCGCGGCGAGCAACACCAGCAGTACCGCACCGCCGACGAGCAGCGTGCCGCGCATCAGGGACAGGCTGCGGTCCTCGCTCGCGAGCGGAAAGACCAGGTACAGCTCGAGGTTGGGAATCTCCGCGGAGGCCAAGCTGCCCACGATGAGCGCCGGGCCCGTGTAGCCGTCCGGGTCCGAGACGGTGGCGAACTGGGTCGCCACCTGACCGTTGTGGACGAAGTCGCGCAGGTTCTGCGGGATCTGGTCGACCGGGCCCGCACTCGCATCGCCCTTCGACGGGTCGCCCACGACGAGCACCGAGTCGAAGGTTCCGGCCGCACCCGAGGCCGGTCCGGCGTCCACACCCCGGTTGGTCAGTGACGCCCGCGCGCTGTCGAGGCGGGTGCTCAGCGAGGTGCTGTCATCGGACCCGGCGAGCTCGCCCTGCACCGTGGCGCGGGCACGATCCATCTCCTCGGCGGCGGCGCTGACCTTGGCCTCGAGCAGCCGATCGGTGATCTGGCTGGTGAGCACGACACCGAGGATCGTGATGACGACGAGCGAGAGGGACAGCGTCGAGACAACGACACGCAACTGCAGCGAACGGCGCCACAGATGAGCCAGCGCACGGCTCATGTTCCGGAAACGACGCAGCAGCGGCGTGAAGGTCCCGTTGATCCTGCGCCGCATGCGGGGGGATCGGATCACGGCGGTCCGGCCTTGTAGCCGACCCCCCTGACCGTGAGTACCACTTGGGGATTCTCCGGGTCGGTCTCCACCTTGGCGCGCAGTCGCTGGACGTGCACGTTGACCAGGCGGGTGTCGGCGGCGTGACGGTAGCCCCACACCTGCTCGAGCAGCACCTCGCGGGTGAACACCTGACGAGGCTTGCGGGCGAGCGCCACCAGCAGGTCGAATTCGAGCGGGGTCAGCGAGATGAGCTGGCCGTCGCGGGTGACCTTGTGCGCCGGCACGTCGATGACGATGTCGGCGATCGACAGCAGTTCGGCGGGCTCGTCCTCGGTGCGGCGCAGCCGGGCGCGCACGCGAGCGACGAGTTCCTTCGGTTTGAACGGCTTCATCACGTAGTCGTCGGCCCCGGACTCGAGCCCGAGCACCACGTCGACGGTGTCGGTCTTGGCCGTGAGCATCACGATCGGGACGCCGGAATCCTGGCGCAACACCCGGCAGACGTCGATGCCGTTCATCCCCGGGAGCATCAGGTCGAGCAGCACCAGATCCGGCCGGATCTCACGGACCGCGGTCAGCGCCTGGGTGCCGTCGCCCACGACGTAGGGATCGAACCCCTCGCCGCGGAGCACGATCGTGAGCATCTCGGCGAGCGCCGTGTCGTCGTCGACAACCAGAATGCGTGGCTTCATGTCCCTATCGTGTCATCCTCGGACCCCGGAACCCCGTCGTTACGGGCGCTCCGGTGGCGTGTCGCGATGGTCGCGTTCACTTCCACTGTGCCAGAGCGAGGGCCAGTCGCGCCGCATCCTCGTCCGGCGTCAGTACCTTCCACGGCGACATCCAGCTGGTTCGGGCCAGTTCCCGGTACACCTCACCGGTCCGGGTCTGGAGGTCGGAGTCGCGCTCGAACGCGTCGAGTTCACGGCTCGCATCCTGGATCTCGCGGGACCGGGCGCGCGCCCGGGCGAGCTCGACCGGGACGTCGAGCAGCAGTTGCAGCCCGGGCCGAGGCACCGCCAGCCGGTCGAACTCGAGCTCCTGGACCCAGTGCACGAAATCCCCGCCTGCGCCCTGTCGCATCCGCGCCGCGCCGTAGGCCGCGTTGGATGCGACGTACCGGTCGAGGAGAACGATGTCGTTGACGGACAGCAACTCCCTCAGCTCGTCCGCCGCGAACCCGCGATCCAACGCGAACATCGACGCCATGCCGTACACCGAATCGGCAAGGTCGCCGTTCGCTCCCTTCAACGCCCCGGCCGCGAGATCCGCGTGAATCGAGTTGCCGTAGCGGGGAAACGCGCGGACGGCGATGCGGACGTCCGACGACTCGAGCTCGGTGACGAGCTTGTCGACGAGCGTCCGCTTCCCCGCGCCGTCCAGTCCTTCCAGCGCAATGAGTGTGCCCACATCGGGCAGTCTAGGCGGCGTCGACTCGGTTGCTTCGGGTCCGGCCGGCAGAAGAGGTTCGCGGTGTCAGTCGAGCGGCGTGCCGACGTAGTTCTCGGCGAGCAGGGTCCGGCCGGCGACCGAGCGGGTGACGACGTCCAGCTCCGCGAGTTGGCGTCGGTGGTCGAATCCGCCCGCTCCGGGCATCCGGTGCAGCATTGAGGTCATCCACCACGAGAAGTGCTGTGCCCGCCACACTCTCGGCAGCGCGGTGGCCGAGTACGCATCCAGCTGGTCCTTCTCGCCGGTGGCGAAGTACCGCGCCATCGCCTTGGCGAGTACGTAGACATCGGCGACGGCGAGATTGAGGCCCTTCGCCCCCGTCGGCGGTACGGTGTGCGCGGCGTCGCCCGCGAGGAAGAGCCGGCCGTACTGCATGGGCTCGCACACGAAGCTGCGGAAACCGAGCACGGTCTTCGAGAAGATCCTGCCGTCCTTGATCTGCGCGCCCTCCCCGTCGACACGGGTGTGCAGCTCGCTCCAGATCCGGTCGTCGGACCAGTCGTCGACGGTGTCCGAGGGATCCACCTGTAGGTAGTGCCGTTGCACGGTCTCCGTGCGGGTGCTGATCAGGGCGAATCCGTTCTCGTGGTTGGCGTAGATCAGCTCGTCGGAGGACGGGGGCGCCTCGGCGAGGATGCCGAACCAGGCGAACGGGTACTGCTTGGCGTGGTCGGTGCGGACGGTGGTCTCGGGAATCAGGCCCCGGGTGGTGGTCCGCGACCCGTCCGCGCCGAGCACCAGCTCGCAGTGCAGCGCATCCTCTGCGCCGGAGGCATCGACGAAGCGGATCAGCGGTGCGTCGCCGGTGACGCCCTCGACCGCGGTCACGGTGGAACCGAAACGGATGTCGCCGCCGTCGGCGAGGCGCCGCTCGATCAGGTCGACGAGAACCTCGTGCTGCGGGTACACCGTTACCGCGCGTCCACCGGTCAGCGCATCGAAGTCGATCCGGTGCCCGACCCCTCCGAATCGAAGTTCGATTCCCTTGTGCTGGTGGCCTTCTCGCTTGACCCGGTCGCCGACACCGGTCTCGGTCAGCAGGTCCACCGTGTTCTGCTCGAGCACCCCGGCCCGGATGGTGCCCTCGACGTCCGCGCGGCTGCGGGACTCGATCACCACCGACTCGATGCCCCGCAGGTGCAGCAGATGCGAGAGCATCAGTCCCGCCGGACCGGCCCCGACGATGCCTACCTGTGTGCGCATTCCTGAACTCCTTGCATCTTCAACGAAATCGAGTGAATGCCGCCCCTGGCGGCCGACGGACCAACGTCTAGAGCGCGAGCCCGCGAGAGATCCCGCGACACGCGGTCTGCAGCGCGGGTATCAAAGTCGCGGGGTCTTCGTCGGCGTCGACGACCACGGAGACCGCGGCCACCACCTCACCGGTACCCCGTCGGACCGGCGACGCGATCGCGAGCGAATGCGGGTCGATGTGCCGGCGACACGTGACCACCCCGGTTCGACGGATATCGGTCAGGGTCGCGCGCAACCGGTGCTCGGTGACGATCGTGTCCGGAGTGAATCGCTCGAGCCCGTCGGCGAGCACGCGGTCGAGCAGCGCGGGACCGGCATGGGCGAGCAGTACCAGCCCGCCGCTCGACGCGTGCAGCGGCAGCCTGCCGCCCGCCCTGCCGACGAGCTGAATCGAGTTGTGCCCCGACAGTCGCTCGACGTACAGCGCCTCGGCACCGTCGAGGACGACGAGCTGGACGTTCTGGTGGGTGGCCTCGTAGAGGTCCTCGAGGTACGGGAGCGCGACCGCGCGCAGTCCGTGCGCACGGGGCGCCAGCGCGCCGAGTTCCCACAGGCGGGCACCGATCTGGAACTGGCCGGACGCGTTGCGCTCGAGCGCACCCAGGTCCACGAGCTGATGGCAGAGCCGGTGCGCGGTGGGCAGCGGCATCCCGGTCCGCCTGCTCAGGTCGGACAGGCTCAGTACCGGGCGTTCGGCGTCGAACACCGCGAGCAGCAGGAAGGCGCGGCCGAGCACGCTGCGGTCGGCAGCGGAATCGGGGGCGGCTCGGCGCTCGGTGGACATGCATTCAGTGTGACCTGGCACATAGACCGGAGTCAGCGCCTATTTCACTGAGTGAAAGAGAAGTTTCGAACAGGCGCCGCGCACCGTGCGCGATCTTCACCCCGACCAGGGTGAAGATCGCGCACAGGCGACGAAGCCGCTAGTACCGGTAGTGCTCGGGCTTGTACGGGCCCTCGACGTCCACGCCGATGTACTCCGCCTGGTCCTTGGTCAGCTTGGTCAGCGAGCCGCCGAGCGCCTCGACGTGGATCTTCGCGACCTTCTCGTCGAGGTGCTTGGGCAGTCGGTAGACCTCGTTGTCGTACTCGTCCGGCTTGGTCCACAGCTCGATCTGGGCGATGACCTGGTTCGAGAAGCTGTTGCTCATCACGAACGACGGGTGCCCGGTGGCGTTGCCCAGGTTCAGCAGCCGGCCCTCCGACAGCACGATGATGCTGTGGCCGTCGGGGAAGGTGAACTCGTCGACCTGCGGCTTGATGTTCACGCGGGTGACGTCGGCGGCACGCTCGAGGCCGGCCATGTCGATCTCGTTGTCGAAGTGGCCGATGTTACCCAGGATCGCCTGGTGCTTCATCTGCTTCATGTGCTCGAAGGTGATGATGTCCTTGTTGCCGGTCGAGGTGATGACGATGTCGGCCCAGCCGATCGCCTCCTCGACGGTCTTGACCTCGAAACCGTCCATCAGCGCCTGCAGGGCGTTGATCGGGTCGATCTCGGTGACCGCGACGCGCGCGCCCTGGCCGCGCAGCGCCTCCGCGCAACCCTTGCCGACGTCGCCGTAGCCGCACACCAGCGCCGCCTTGCCACCGATCAGCACGTCGGTGCCGCGGTTGATGCCGTCGAGCAGCGAGTGCCGGGTGCCGTACTTGTTGTCGAACTTGCTCTTGGTGACCGAGTCGTTGACGTTGATGGCCGGGAACGCCAGCTCACCCGCCGCGGCGACCTGGTACAGGCGAAGCACGCCGGTGGTGGTCTCCTCGGTGACGCCCTTGACGGACTCCGCGACCGTCGTCCACTTGGACTTGTCTGCCTCGAGCGACTGACGCAGCAGCGCCAGGAACACCTTGTACTCGTCGGAGTCGTGCTCCTCGTCGGTCGGCGGCACGACGCCGGCCTTCTCGAACTGCGCGCCCTTGAGCACCAGCATGGTGGCGTCGCCGCCGTCGTCGAGGATCATGTTCGCGGGCTCGTTCGGCCAGGTGAGCATCTGCTCGGCCGCCCACCAGTACTCCTCGAGGGTCTCGCCCTTCCAGGCGAAGACCGGGGTGCCCTTGGGCTCCTCCGGGGTGCCGTGCGGGCCGACGACGATCGCGGCCGCGGCGTGGTCCTGGGTGGAGAAGATGTTGCACGAGGCCCAGCGGACCTCGGCGCCGAGCGCGGTCAGCGTCTCGATCAGCACCGCGGTCTGGATCGTCATGTGCAGCGAGCCGGAGATGCGCGCACCCTTGAGCGGCAGCACCTCGGCGTACTCGCGACGCAGTGCCATCAGGCCCGGCATCTCGTGCTCCGCGAGGCGAATCTCCTTGCGGCCGAACTCGGCGAGCGAAAGGTCCGCCACCTTGAAGTCGATTCCGTTGCGGGTTTCCGCGACGCACTTGTTCTCAGACACTGAGGTCGTCATCTGCCTCTCCTGGTTGCCGATATCTCGGCTAAGGCTACTAGGCGTCCGCGCCGACGATCGCCTCGATGAACGGCACGAAGATCCTGGCCAGGTCCTCGGCCACGTCCTGATCCGATTCCGGCGGCATCGAGATGTAGCTGATCGCCAGCCGGACGATTCCCCGGCTGGCGATCCCGGCTTCGACCGGCGAGGCCTGGATCCAGCTGCGTTCGAGGGTTTCCGCGAGACGGGACGATGCCCGGTCGAGCAGCGGGGCACTGTCCGTGGTGATCAGCCGAAGCAGGTCGGGCTTGGCCTCCCCGGTGAGCAGCGACTGCACGAGCGGATCCGCGGCGCTCTGACGGAAGAAGGTGGTGAACGCCTCGACCAGGGCGGTGTGCGGATCGTCGACGTTGGCGTAGATCGAGTCCTCGATGGCTCCGACGAACCGGTCCGCCAGCTGCAGGGCGTAGGCCTGCGCGAGGCCCTGCCGCGACTTGAACTCGTTGTAGACCGTTTGCCTGCTCACGCCCGCCCCCGCCGCGACGTCGGTCATGGTGATCTCGGACCAGTCCTTGACCGCCAGCAGGTCCCGCATCGCCCCGAGAACCGAGTCCCTCAGCAACGTCCGGGCGGCCTGCTGGTACGGGACTCGGTTCACGGGATCCATGGTGGCGAGGGTCGCATCACGCCCGCGACGCGTCAAACTCCCAGGCCTGTCCGATCAGGGTGCGCGCCTCGCGCAACTCCTTCGGCCGCCCGATGGCGACCGCGCCGACGAGCCGGTCGCCGCGCCGCGTCAACGCGATGAAGTCGAACGCGTCGACGTCGCCGTGCACCTCCACCTCGTCGTCGGCGCCCGGCCAGCCCGCGATCTGCAGGTTGCGTCCGTACTGCGAGCTCCAGCACATCGGCACCTCGGACCACACCGGGGTGACTGCCCCGGACAGGCCCGCGAGCATCGAGCGTGCCGCGGCCGCACCGTGAGCCTGCGCCGAACTCCAGTGCTCGGTGCGGCCGCGTTCACCGCGGAACCGGCAGCGGCGGTTCGCCACGTCACCGGCCGCGAAGACACCGGGCGCGGAGGTCCGGAACTGCTCGTCCACGACGATTCCGTCGTCGACGGTGAGGCCGGCCGCCTCGGCCAGCCGGGTCTCGGGCACCGATCCGACCGCGAGCAGTGCGGTGCCCGCCGTCCAGGTTCGGCCGTCGTCCGCGCGGGCCAGGACCGCGCCGTCGCCGTGGGAGGTGAGCGCGGCCAGCCGGACGGAGGTGTGCAGCGCGACGCCCCGATCCCGGTGCATACGTGCGTAGAGTTCGCCGACCTGTGGCGGCAGCACCCGGTGCAGCGGCGCCGGGGCCGATTCGAGCATCGTCACCGCGGTGCCGAGTTCCCGGGCCGCCGCGGCCACCTCGGAGCCGATCAGCCCCGCGCCGACCACCAGCACCCCGTCACCACGGTCGATCGCCGCGCGCAGCGGCGTGACGTCGGCCAGCGAGCGCAAGGAGAGTGCGGCCTCGCCCGCGTCGTGCTCGAGGGTGCGGGCCCGGGCGCCGGTGGCGAGGAGCAGCGCGTCGAACGGCAGCCGCTCCCCGGTACTCAGCCGGACCGCGCGACCCCCGACGTCGATCGCGTCCACCGCGACCGCGGTGCGGACCTCGATGTCGCGCTCGGACCAGTACTCGGCGGCGCGCAGCGCGACCTTCGCGGCGGTGCTGGTGCCGAGCAACAGGTCCTTCGACACCGTGGGCCGCCGGTAGGGGTGGGCGTCCTCCGCACCCAGAACCGTCACGGTTCCCGAGAATCCCTCGGCGCGAAGGGTTTCCGCGGCAGTGATGCCCGCGATCCCGGCACCGACGATGACGACGGCGGTCACGGTCGCGCGACCTCGACCATCTCGAAGTCCGCCTTCGCCGCCCCGCAGTCGGGGCAGCTCCAGTCGTCGGGAATGTCGTCCCAACGGGTGCCGGGGGCGATGCCGTCCTCGGGCCAGCCCAGTTCCTCGTCGTACTCGAATCCGCACTGGACGCACCGGTACAGCTTCATCACGCGCTCCTCTCGAAATCGATCTTCTCCCGCACTCCGCAGTCCGGGCAGCACCAGTCGTCGGGGACCGAGTCCCAGCCGGTTCCGGCCGGGAAGCCCTCGCGCGGGGCACCTTTCGACTCGTCGTAGACGTACTCACACACCGGGCACCGATAGGCAGCCATGATCACGCCACCCCGAACCGTGCGTAGATCCGCTCACGCTTGGCCGGCTGCACGTTCACGCGGGTGATGTCGCCGTCGTAGTGGTCGAGGACGCGGTGGTCCATGACCTTGCGCCAGACCGGCGGGAAGTAGGCCAGGGTGATCATGCTGGCGTAGCCGCTGGGCAGATTCGGCGCGCCGTCCATGCTCCGCAGCGTCTGGTAGCGCCGGGTCGGGTTGGCGTGGTGGTCGCTGTGCCGCTGCAGGTGGTACAGGAAGATGTTGGTGCAGATGTGGTCGGAGTTCCAGCTGTGCACCGGGGCGCAGCGCTCGTACCGGCCGCTCGCGGTCTTCTGCCGCAGTAATCCGTAGTGCTCGAGGTAGTTCACGGTCTCGAGCAGCGAGAACCCGTAGACGGCCTGAATCAGCAGGAACGGCAGCACTTCCCAGCCGAAGCCGGCAACGAGTGCGACGTACAGCACGACCGACATCAGCCACGCGTTGAGCACGTCGTTGTGGATGCTCCAGGTGCGCTTGCCGAGCCGCTCCATGCGGGTCTTCTCGAGCTCCCACGACGAGATCAGGCTCCCCCAGACGCTCCGCGGGAGGAAGGTCCAGAAGGTCTCGCCGTAGCGGGCGCTGGCCGGGTCCTCCGGGGTGGAGACCCGGACGTGGTGACCGCGGTTGTGCTCGATGTAGAAGTGGCCGTAGAAGGTCTGGGCGAGGGTGATCTTCGACAGCCACCGCTCCAACTCGTCCTTCTTGTGGCCGAGTTCGTGTGCGGTGTTGATGCCGATGCCGCCCATGACGCCGATGCTCAGCGCCAGACCGATCTTCGAGGCCAGGCCCAGGCCGTTCTCGAGGCCGAGCCAGCTCAGGTTGTCGGCGGTCCACAGGTAACAGGCGAACACCAGGCTCGCGAGCTGGAACGGAATGTAGACGTAGGTGCAGTAGCGGTAGTACTTGTCGTTCTCGAGCTGCTCCATCACCTCCTCGGGCGGGTTCTGCCCGTCCGGACCGAAGAAGATGTCGAGCACCGGCAACAGCCCGTACACCAGGATCGGCCCGATCCACCACCACACCGGTGACACCGCAGACCAGCCGAGCTCGTTGAAGCCCCACACGAGGCCCGCGGCGATGAACACCGCGGTGGGCGGAATCAGGCCCAACAACCAGAGATGGCGCTTCTTGTCCCGCCACTGCGCGGGCGCCTGCTCCCCCGCTCCCGTTCGCATGCTCACGACTACCTCCAGTCCGCCGGCCCACCGATCTGTGAGGTGGACCACTAGGAAGTAGACAGTAGCGCCAGATCTGTTATCTGTCTATACAAACTCCGCCTTTTGTAAAGTCGACTCATCGCCCCAGATGCGTCGGCTCGTCCGGTCCGCCCAGTTGATCGAGCGCCTTGGACGCGAGCCCCGGAGGCGGGCGCATCCGCTTGCCGACCAGCGAGTGCCGGTAGCCGTAGCCGAAGTAGACGACGATGCCGATCGCCATCCACACCACGAACCGGATCCAGGTCTCCACCGACAGGTTCAGCATCAGCCACGCGCAGGCCAGCACCGCGAGGATCGGCACCAACGGCACCAACGGCACCCGGAAACCGCGCGGCAGGTCGGGCCGGGTGCGGCGGAGGACGACGACGCCGATGCACACGAGCACGAAGGCGAACAGCGTGCCGATGTTCACCATCTCCTCGAGGGTGCCCATCGGGAAGAAGCCGGCGAGGAGAGCGGCGACGACGCCGACGATGACGGTGATCCGAACCGGGGTGCCGTGGCGGCCGGTGTGCGCGAGCTGCCTCGGCATCAGCCCGTCGCGTGACATGGCGAACAGCACACGGGTCTGGCCGAGCAGCATGACCATCACGACCGTGGTCAGGCCGGCCAGCGCGCCCAGGTTGATCACCCACTGCGCCCAGGTGATGCCGTGGTACTCGAATGCCGTCGCGAGGGTGGAACTGTCGGTCGCGAGCTCGGTGTACTTGACCATGCCCGTGAGCACCAGCGTGACCGCGACGTAGAGCACCGTGACGATCGCGAGCGAGCCGAGGATGCCGCGCGGCAGCGCCTTCTGCGGATCCTTGGTCTCCTCGGCTGTGGTCGCGACGACGTCGAAGCCGATGAACGCGAAGAACACCAGCGATGCCGCGGCCAGCAGTCCGTACCAGCCGTAGGTGCTCCCACCCGCACCGGTGAAGAAGCTGAACAGGGACTGATGGATGCCCTGACCGGTACTCTTCGGCGCCGACGGCGGGATGTACGGCGAGTAGTTGTCCTTGTTGATGTAGAAGGCACCGACCACGATCACCAGCAGCACGACCGCGACCTTGATACCCGTGACCACCTGGGACACCCGGGAGGACAGCTTGGTCCCGGTCGCCAGGATCACCGTGAGCACGGCGATGAGCAGCACCGAACCCCAGTCGAAGTTCACCCCGCCGAGCGAGACGACCGTCGAGCCCTCGGCGCCGATCACGTTGCCCAGGTACAGCGACCATCCCTTCGCCACCACCGACGAGGCCAGCGCGAACTCGAGCGTGAGGTCCCAGCCGATGATCCAGGCGACGAACTCGCCGAACGTCGCGTAGGAGAAGGTGTACGCGCTGCCCGCGACCGGCACCGTCGAGGCGAACTCGGCGTAACACAGGGCGGCGAGTCCGCACGCGATCGCGGCCAGGACGAACGCGAGCGAGACGGACGGCCCCGCGACGTTGCCCGCGGTGCGCGCGGTCAGCGTGAAGATGCCGGCACCGACGACGACCGCGACGCCGAAGACCGTCAGGTCCCACGCGGTGAGATCCTTGCGCAGTTTGCTCTCGGGCTCGTCGGTGTCCGCGATCGACTGCTCCACCGATTTCGTCCGGAAGATCCCGGTGCGTGCCATCGCTGCCTCCTCGAACTGGTCCGTTCTCGAAGCCTATTGCTCAGCTACTGCGCGGGCACCCGTTACCGGTCCGAGCGTCGTATCTGGTGGTACTTCTGGTTCAGCCGACGGAGGCGCTGAACAGTTGCGCGGTGGTCGAGTGGGCCGACACCGTCACCGCGGGGTCCGCAGCGGCGATCCAGGCCGCCTCGCCGCGGGCGAGTTCCAGGGTGTCGTCGCCGCTGCGAAGTGTGACCGACCCGGCGGTGCACAGCAGAATCCGCGGTCCGGCGAGTTCGAAGTCGACGCTCGCTCCCTGCGACCGCCCGCACTCGTCCAGGTCGATCCGGGACAACGAGAACTCCGGCGCCGGGGTGTCGTAGACCAGTACCGGCGTGCCCGGCTGTGCGGCGGGCATCCGGATCGGCCCGGTGAGCGGCTCGAAGTCGAGCACCCGCAACAGTTCCGGGACGTCGACGTGCTTCGGCGTCAGTCCCCCGCGCAGCACGTTGTCGGAGTTGGCCATCACCTCGACCGCGAGGCCGTGCAGGTAGGCGTGCAGATTGCCCGCGTCCAGGTAGAGGCCCTCACCCGGTTCCAGGGTCACCCGGTTGAGCAGCAGCGAGGCGAGCACGCCCGCGTCGCCGGGGTACGACTCGCCGAGCCCGAGCACGGTCTGGACCTCGCGGGCGTACCGCCGCTCGGTGGCCGGGCCCGACAGGTAGCGCACGCAGCCATCCAGGATCTGCGGCAGCAACGCGCCCAGCGCGGGCGGCGGGAGCGTGATCCAGGTGGTGAAAAGCGCCCGCAACCCCGACGAATCAGGTTGCCCGGCAAGCAGTCCGATGTAGTTCTCCAGGGCGGGGACGTCGAGGGACCGCAGCAGTTCCACCGTGCGGTGCGGATCACGGAAGCCGGCGAGGGCCTCGAACCTGGTGAGGGCAACGACCAGTTCCGGCTTGTGACTGTCGTCGCGGTAGTTGCGCACGGGCGAGTCCAGCGGGATCCCGGCCGCCTCCTCCCGCGCGAATCCCTCCTTGGCCTGTTCCGCGCTGGGGTGCGCCTGCAGCGAGAGCGCCTCCTCCGCGGCGAGCAGCTTGAGCAGGAACGGCAGCCGGTCCCCGAAGCCGGCCCGAGCCCGTTCGCCGAGCTGGGTCGCCGGATCCGCGATGATCGCGTCCAGCAGGGACACCGACCGGTCGCCGACCAGCAGCCGGGCCGGATCGGCCGGGTGGGCGCCGAGCCACAACTCGGCCTCCGGATGGTTCGACGGGACGGGACGTCCGCAGAGTTCGGCGATCGCCGTCCGCGAACCCCAGGCGTAGGTGCGCAGCGCGCCTTGCATCAACTGCACTAGCTGCCACCGATCAACTGCAGGTAGGCGGCCGCCATCTCCAGGCGCACGGCCGTCACCGCCAGCTGCTCGACCTCGGTACGCTCCCGCCTCGCCGGGCTCGTCATCTCGGCGCCCCCCATCTCGATCGAATCCTCTTCCCCCACCGCCGTCACCAGATCGGCGTCCCGCAGCGCCGCGATCCGACGCGTGGTCGGCTGCCGGGAACCCGCGGTCGCGAGCACGAACACCCGCACCGGTGCGCTCGGCGCGGGACCGTCGAGCTCCTCGTCGTGGAAGATCGGGTCGTACTGCGCGCCGGGGACTGCCCCGCCTCCGGCCAGCCGGTCGGCGGCGGCCAGCACTTCGCCCAGGTCGGCCGCCGCTGCCACCACACCGGCGGTGCGCAGCAGAACTTCGGCGCCGTGCCGGGCGAGGGCGGTCGTCGACGGAGCGTCGCCGGCCAGCACCACCCGGCGGCCGCGCATCCGCACCGCCAGCGACTTCGCCGGATTGTGGAACACCTCGTTGTCGGGACGGCCCCTGACCGCCTCGGCGTCCAGCTCGTCCGCCAGGTCCGCGAGGTCCGGGAAAAGAGCTGCAACCCTTTCCGATTCGAGCGTCGCGACGACGGCCAGCCCGGCCGCCAGATAACGCAGGAAGCCGTTCCGGTCGGGCACGCGAATCCGGGGCGGCAGCACCATCGCCCGGCCGGCACCGGCCGCCCGCAGCGGTCCCTCGTCGGGCGCAACCAGGACCACCTCAGCACCCCTGCGCAGCGCCGAGTCCGCGGCTTCGAGCAGTCGGTGGTCGCCGGCGTCGTCGCCCGAGACCACCACCACGTCCAGGGGACCGAGCCACGGCGGTACCGCGGGCAGATGCAGGATCGGGATCCCGACTCTCGGCCCCACCGTCACGGTCAGCACGGTGGCCGCCCGCCCGGCCCGGCCGCCGCCGGTCACGAAGACGACGCTGCGCGGCCGCATGTTCCTGATCCGGTCGAGCGCGCCCTCGGCCACAGCCGCCGCCGTGGCGCGGACCTGGGCCCCGCCCAACGCGGCGGCGCGCATCGCGCCCTCCGAGTCGGCGGCGGCGACGCCCGCGGCGTCATCGAGGTCGAGAAGGGGTGACGGAGCCGTCATGGCAGCCTTCCTTTCGCTCGAGTCCACACCACAGTGCGCCCCGCTAGGCGCGCACCACTGCCAGTATCTCAGCAACGAGGGCGTCGACCTCGTCGGCAGTGCGAGCCTCCACGTTCAGTCGCAACAGGGGCTCGGTGTTCGACGCCCGCAGGTTGAACCAGGCGCCGTCGTTCAGGTTCACCGTCACACCGTCGAGCCGGTCCACGGACTGCGCCCGGCCCGCGAACGCCTCGAGCACCGCCGCGGTCCGCTCGGACGCGTCGGCCACGGTGGAGTTGATCTCCCCCGACGCCGCGTACCGGTCGTACTTGCTCATGAGCTCCGACAGCGGGCGGTCCTGCTCACCCAGCGCGGCCAGCACGTGCAGCGCGGCCAGCATCCCCGAGTCGGCGCCCCAGAAGTCACGGAAGTAGTAGTGCGCCGAGTGTTCGCCGCCGAAGACGGCGCCGGTCTCGGCCATCTGCTGCTTGATGAACGAGTGGCCGACGCGGGTGCGCACCGGGGTGCCGCCGAGTTCGGTGACGAGTTCGGGAACCGCGCGGGAGGTGATCAGGTTGTGGATGATCGTCGCACCGGGCTCCTTGGCCAGTTCACGTTCGGCGACCAGGGCGGTCACGGCCGACGGCGAGACCGGGTTGCCGAGCTCGTCGACCACGAAGCAGCGGTCCGCGTCGCCGTCGAATGCCAGGCCGAGGTCCGCGCCCGTGCTGCGCACGTAGGCCTGCAGGTCGACCAGGTTCTTCGGATCGAGCGGGTTGGCCTCGTGGTTCGGGAAAGAGCCGTCGAGCTCGAAGTACAGCGGCAGGGTGGTGAGCGGTAGCGCGCCGAACACGGCAGGCACCGTGTGCCCGCCCATCCCGTTGCCCGCATCGGCGGCAACGGTGAGCGGCCGCATGGTCGACAGATCGACCAGGCCGCGCAGGAAGGAGGCGTACTCGTCGAGGACGTCACGCTCGCTCACCGATCCGGTCGCGCCGTCGTGCGCGGGCACGCCGTCGATCACCTCGGTGGCGATGGTCGCCAGGCCGGTGTCCTGACCGACCGGCTTCGCGCCGGCCCGGCAGAGCTTGATCCCGTTGTAGCGCGCAGGATTGTGGCTGGCGGTGAACATGGCGCCGGGGCAGTCGAGCAGGCCCGAGGCGAAGTACAGCTGGTCGGTGGAGGCCAGCCCGATGAGGACCACGTCGAGGCCCTGCGCGGTCACCCCGTCGGCGAACGCGGCGGCCAGGTCCGGAGAGGAGGCTCGCATGTCGTGGCCGATGACCACGCGGGACGCCCCCTCCTCTCGCACCAGCCGCGCGAACGCACCGGCCACGTCCCGAACGAAGTCGGCGTCGATCTGGTCGCCGACCACGCCGCGTACGTCGTATGCCTTGATGACGGCATGGACGGATTCGGCGGTACGTGCCACTGCTCTACTCCTGCGTTCGGGGACGGTCTGGATCGGGTGCTGTATTCGGACAGCCTAGTGCCCCCGCACAGCCGGACAGCGCCCGGCGCGGTCAGCTGGTGGGGTCGGGAAGGACCCGCAGATGACCTCGACGGCCCGTCCTGGCGTTGAGCTGGCTCGGCGCCTCCTCGACGCGACCGTCCGAGGAGCCCCGCTCACCGCGTCCCGCCTCGCGGACGGCCTCGGCCAGCGCCGTCAGATCGTCCTCGTCGGGAGTGGGGCTGGAGAATCCGCCCTCGTAGCGCACCAGCTCCCAGCCCTTGGGCGCGGTGATCCGCGACGCGTGCGAATCACACAGGTCCCAGGAGTGCGGTTCGTCGACGGTGGCGAGCGGACCGACGACTGCAGTCGAGTCCGAGTAGACATACGTCAGCGTCGCAACGGCGGGGTTCTTACACCCAGGCCGGCAGCATCGACGCAGTGCTCTCACGCCTGTGAGGGTAGCCCTCCGTCTCGGCGTCGCCTACTCGGACACACCGGAAGGGTATGGCTGTCGGTAGGATTGACCCTCATGCGCAGAGCCCGTCACGGTCGTCCACTGAGTTCCCGTTCGGTGGCTCGACGCGGCCGGGGCATCCGCGGCCCGGTCCTCCCGGAGCACGTGCCCGCCTGGCGCAGCCGCGCGGAGAAGTTCGACATGCTGGTTCTCGAGGCGTTCGCACCGATCGACGCCCGCTGGCACGACCGCCTCGCAAAGCTGGACATCGCGGTGGACGAGGTGCCGAAAATCCGTGCACTGGACCCGGATTCGGTGACGTGGCCACCAGAGGTGGTGGCCGAGGGTCCGGTTCCGCTGTCGCGGCTGGTCCCGGCAGGTGTCGACCGACACGGCACCGCGACGCGTGCCCGCCTGGTGCTGTTCCGTCGGCCGCTCGAGTTGCGCGCCAAACGCCAGGACGACCTGGTCGATCTGCTCAACGAAGTCCTGGTCCGTCAGGTCGCGACCTATCTCGGAGTAGACCCCGAGGTGATCGATCCCGACCTCACCGACGACCCCGGCGAGTGAAATGCGTTGGCGCGGTTACCCGCTGACGATGTCCGTCGGCGGGTAACCGCTGACCGTCGAACGACGCTCAGATGATGCCGCGCTTGAGGCGCCGGCGCTCCCGCTCGGAGAGGCCACCCCAAATCCCGAATCGCTCGTCGTTCGCCAACGCATACTCGAGGCACTCGTCGCGCACCTCACAGCCGAGGCAGATGCGCTTGGCCTCCCGCGTCGAACCACCCTTTTCCGGGAAGAACGCTTCGGGATCGGTCTGCGCGCAGAGTGCGCGCTCCTGCCACTGATCCTCGATCGATTCGAACATGTCGTCGAATCCATTGACGATCAGACTGAGTAGCGGGCGATCGGCGTTCGACTCGCCCTCTGTTCTGCAGACGCCCCCCGCTGCGCCCGCCCTGGAATCGGTCTGCGGTTCGTTGCCAAGCTCGCTGAGATGGGTCACTGACCACTCCTGCAGATTGGGCATCCGTTCCGCCTCCTCACCTTTGATAGCGCAGAATCTCCTGACAAATAGAATCCCCGAATATGCCGATTCCGTGGGAATGAACGTTCGAATCAAGGCTCACCGCAAACCATCTGGGTTGGCGACCTCGGAATGACATACATGTGATTAGACACGGCCCGCACTGAGGGGTCAAGCCGTCGAGGGATTTCCCCTACCACCACCGAGCCCGAATCGACGCCGTCGACGCGTTCGTGCGCGTCAACAGCGTGTCGCGCTGCCCACGCCGGTGGGCACGGTGCCGTTCAACGAAGCAACGGCAGTCCGCCTAGGCTCTTGGTCTGTGAGAGTCACTGTATTGGTCGGCGGGGTCGGCGGGGCGCGTTTCCTCCAAGGTGTGCGAAGTCTGCTCTCCGAGTCCGACGAGATCACCGCGATCGTGAACGTCGGCGACGACGTGTGGATGCACGGCCTGCGCATCTGTCCGGACCTGGACACCTGCATGTACACCCTCGGCGGTGGTATCGACCCCGAGCGCGGGTGGGGCCACGTCGGCGAAACCTGGAACGCCAAAGAGGAACTCGCGGCGTACGGCGCCAAGCCCGACTGGTTCGGACTGGGCGACCGCGACATCGCCACCCACCTGATCCGGTCGCAGATGCTGCGCACCGGGTACCCACTGTCCGCGGTGACCGAGGCGCTGTGCAACCGCTGGCAGCCCGGGGTCCGGCTGATCCCGGTCACCGACGACCGCAGCGAAACCCACGTCGTCATCACGGATCCCGCCGACGACGAGCAGCGCGCCATCCACTTCCAGGAATGGTGGGTGCGCTATCGCGCGCAGGTGCCGACACACAGCTTCGCGCACGTGGGCGCCGAGAAGGCCGCTCCCGCACCCGGTGTGCTGGAGGCCCTGGAGAATGCCGACGCGATCCTGCTCGCACCGTCGAACCCGGTGGTCAGCGTCGGTGCGATCCTGGCGGTGCCCGGCATCCGCGGCGCGTTGCGCACCGGGCGGGCGAAGGTCGTCGGCCTGTCCCCCGTGATCGACGGTAAGCCGCTGCGCGGCATGGCCGACGAATGCCTCGAGGTGATCGGCGTGCAGACCTCGGCCGAGGCGATCGGCCGGTACTACGGATCGCGGTCGGAGACCGGGATTCTCGACGGATGGCTGATCCACGAGACCGACACGGCGGAGGTTCCCGGGGTCGACGTCGAGGCGGTCCCCTTGCTGATGACCGATCCCGAGACCACCGCCGAGATGGCGCGGGCGGCCCTGCGGCTGGCCGGGGTGAGCGTGTGAACGCCGTCGTCGACCACGGGGCAGGCGGCGGCGTCGAAGTCCTGCCCGTCCCGGGCCTCCCGGAGTTCCGACCCGGCGACGACCTGGCGTCGGCGCTCGCGGCGGCTGCGCCGTGGCTGGCCGACGGCGACGTACTCGTGGTGACCAGCAAGATCGTCTCCAAGGTCGAGGGCCGGATCGTGGAGTCCCCGACCGACCCCGACGAAAGGGACGCCGCCCGAAGGGTTCTCGTCGACCAGGAGGCAGTGCGCGTGGTCGCCCGCAAGGGCCGCACCCTGATCACCGAGAACCGCCTCGGCATCGTGCAGGCCGCCTCGGGGATCGACGGCTCGAACGTTCACCCCACCGAACTGGCCCTGCTGCCCGAGGATCCCGACGCCAGCGCGCGAACGCTGCGGGCACGGATCGCACAGCTGCTCGGGGTGACCGTGGCGGTCGTGATCACCGACACGATGGGCCGGGCCTGGCGGCACGGCCAGACCGACGCCGCGATCGGCTCGGCGGGCCTGCCGGTGCTGCACGGGTACGCCGGCTCGGTGGACGCCCAGGGCAACGAGTTGTTCGTCACCTCGGTGGCGGTGGCCGACGAACTGGCCGCGGCAGGCGATCTGGTCAAGGGCAAGGTCGGCAGCGTCCCCGTGGCGGTCGTGCGTGGGATGTCGCTCACGGACGACGGGTCCGGTGCGCAGGACCTGCTGCGCCGGGGCGAGGAGGACCTGTTCTGGCTCGGCACCAACGAGGCTCTCGCCCAGGGCCGAAGCGAGGCTCTTCTGCTGCGCCGGTCGATTCGCGAGTTCTCCTCCGAATCCGTTGACCCGCAGGCGGTGCGGGAGGCGATCGCGGAGGCGTTGACCGCACCCGCGCCGCACCACACCCGCCCGGTGCGGTTCGTCTGGATCAGGACGGCCGCCACCCGGCTCCGACTGCTCAACGCGATGCGCGCACGCTGGCGGGCGGACCTCACCGCCGACGGGTTGAGTGAGGCGGCGATCGCCCGGCGCCTCGACCGCGGCAACATTCTCTTCGAGGCGCCCGAACTGGTGATCCCGTTCTGCGTGCCCGACGGTGCGCACTCGTACCCGGACGACGCCCGTACCCGGGCCGAGCAGACCATGTTCACCGTCGCGGCGGGAGCGGCGGTGCAGGGCCTGCTGGTGTCGTTGGCCACCAAGGGAATCGGAAGCTGCTGGATCGGGTCCACCATTTTCGCTGCCGACCTGGTCCGGGACGAACTCGGACTGCGCGCCGACTGGCAGGCGCTCGGCGCGATCGCGGTCGGCAATCCGGTCGAGCCACTGGCCCCGCGCCCGCCCGTGACGCCGGGCGAGTTGCTGGTGGAGATGTGAGCGCGCAGTCGCTGCACCGATCGGCCCGCGAGGCGCTGCTCGACTGGCGGACGCCCGACGCCGCCGACGAGTCGCTGCGGCACACCATGCTCGCCTTCCTCGACTCGGCACCACTCGGGTGCCTGCGCGAGCACGCACCCGGCCACATCACCGCGTCCTCCCTTGTGCTCAGCGAGGACCGGCGGCAGGTGCTGCTCACCCTGCATCCGCGGGTCGGGCGGTGGATCCAGCTCGGCGGTCACTGCGAGGCAGACGACGAGACCGTCGTGGACGCCGCACTGCGTGAGGCCACCGAGGAATCCGGCATCGTGGGCCTGCGGATCGACCCGGTGTTGCTGTCCGCACACACCCACCCGATCACCTGCTCACTCGGGAAACCGACCCGGCACCTGGACCTGCGCTTCCTGGTGTGGGCGCCGAACGGCGCCGCGATCGTGCGGTCGGACGAATCCACCGATCTGCGATGGTGGCCGGTCGACGCGCTGCCCGAGGCGGCAGAGCGGGAGACCATCGATCACCTGGTCGGGCTGGCCGCTCTGCGCTGAGCTGTGCCGCTCACTCACGGACCCCTCGTTCGGCAGACCTGTGCCGCCGCCGGCTCCAGAGAAGATCCAGAACCACCGCGAGCACAACGATCCCGATCATTGCGCCGAACGTTTCGGGTTCGGTACGGAGGGTCTGGACCGCGAACACGGCCAGCACCGCGAACGTGAGCACGATTCCGACCAGCAGCACGCTCGCGCTGGAACCGGTCTCGGACCTCAGCCGGTAGGCCGCGACAGACGTGACCAGGAAGATGGCCAGCGCCACCACGCTCCCGAGCGACGCGATCGCGGTCAGATCGACGAGATTCGCGAGCAGCAGGATCAGAACGACGGAGACGACCAGGCCCCATGTTCCGCCCACCCGGGCGAGCCGACCGAAAAGGGGTGGAAAAATACCCGACTCGGCGAGTTTCGCCGTCGAACCGGCGGCCGCGTAGATGTTGGCGTTTGCCGACGACGAGGTCGCGAGGAGTGCCGCGACGGCCATCATCGCGAAACCGGCCTCGCCAAGTGCGGGCTTTGCCGCGAGGGCGAGCGCCGTGTCGCCGTTGTCGACGACTTCCTGCACCGTGAGGCTGCCGAAGACACCCAGGGCGATGAGGATGTACAACGCCGAGGTGATGCCCAGTGCGAGATACATCGCCCGCGGAAGGTTGCGCTGCGGGTTCGGGAGGTCGCCGCCGGTGAAGCTGATGACTGTGAATCCGAGGTACGCGAAGAAGGTCAGTGCGACGCTGGAAATGATGTCGGTGGCCGGCGGGTAGGTCGAGCGGGCCAGCAGGCTCGGGTCGAGCTGAGCGAGAGTGACCACGATGAACACCGCGAAAACGGCGAGGAGCACGACCACGATCAAGCTCTGCACCCGATCGATGAGCTTCGCGCCCGCGATGTTGACGGCGGCGACCAAGAGGATCACCGCACTGGTCAAGATCCGAGCCCAGGCCCCCGAGTCGTCGAAGAACAGAGCCGAACCGTAGCTGCCGAACGACACGGCCACCATCGCGGTGACGATCATCGCCGCGAAGTAGAGCAGCCACGACGTAACGGCGGTGACGTGTCCGCGACCGTATCCCTGCAGAAGGAAGGTCACGATGCCGCCGGACGAGGGGTAGCGGGCCCCCAGTTTGGCGACCGCGTAGCCCTGAAGCGTCGCCACGACTCCCGCGACAGCGAATGACAGCCACACCGCGGAACCGGCGACCGCACCGGCTTCACCGAGGAGAGCGAAGATACCGGCGCCCACCATCGAGCCGACGCCGAGGAAGGCGGCGCCGCGCACCGTCATCGAGTGCCCGCTCGTCGGCGGCTCGGCAGCTTCCGGACGTCGCGCAGGACCCGTGTCCCCGGTGCTTGTGGATTCAGACACTCTGTGGCCTCCAGGTCGACGTGCCTTCCGCGAAACCCTTTCCGGTCGACTGATCCTCGGACATCTTCATCCCAGGTCCCGAACGAGTCGAACGGACGTGTACATCTCATTCTCCGCCGCCGCGCACGAAGGGAGGTCGCGACCGTTCGAGGCTCGGTTACTGCCTGGTCACCGCCTCCGGGTACAGCGGCATCGACTAGCGAATTGGTCTGGGATACGGGACCGGACAGGCGCAAAATAGAGCTCATCGAGCGGTTTCCCGAACCGCAACAGTCAAGTGACGACATGGCTGTGCGAAGAGTCGAGCGGGCAGAGCGCCGTAGGCGCGCAACCCACGCTGCTGGTGCCCCCTCGTGCTGGGCGGCGCCGGATCGTCGGCCAGCTCCGGCCAGGCGCCCACTTCGATCAGAAAGGTGAAGTCGTGCAACGACACTGCGTTTCGATCAGGACGGCGTCGCGGCGGCGCCGCGACGAGGAGTCGAGCGAGATGACATGCCACGACAGGGCCGTCGGGGCGACCAGCGAGCCAGGTCGACGCCTCCGCACCGCCGCGGCACCGAGGGTGCGCCGAGCGCCTGGGCGGTGGACGCCATGAGTGCGACGGATGTGCCCGCGACACCTCCTACCGCCGAGACCGCGGCACGAACCCGGGCTCCTTCCGGTTCCTGGATCTCATGGATTGCCCTGGCGATGATGACCACCAGTTCGGTGGCGAGCTTGCGGCCGTCGCCGACCATGGCCGTGTACGGCCTTGCGTGCGTGTTCCTCTACTTGGTTCCCGCATTGGTGTTCTTGCTGCCGACCTCCCTCGTCTCGGCCGAGTTGGCCTCGGGCTGGGAGGGCGGCGTCTACAACTGGGTGGCCCTCGGAATCTCCAAACCGATGGGCTTCCTGGCGGTGTGGTGCCAATTCGCGATGACAATCTTCTACTACCCCAGCTTGCTCGGGTACGTCGCGAGCACCCTGGCGTACGTCATCAATCCTGCACTGGCCAGCAGCGGGGTCTGGACCGCATTGGTCATCATGGTCGCCTACTGGTCCGGGGTCTACATCTCCTCCCGCGGCACCAAGGGTGTGGCCGGACTGGCCAGCGGCGGCCTGATCATCGGCACCCTGATCCCCGGTGCCGTGCTCGTCATCCTCGGCGCCGTCTTCCTCGGCCAGGGCAACCCGTCGGCTGCACCGATGACTGTCGACCACCTGCTGCCCGCCTGGGCCGGGCTGGCGAGCCTGGTGCTGATCGTCAACAACTTCCTGTCCTACTCGGGCATGGAGATGAACGCGGTGCACGTGTCGTCCCTGCGCAACCCCGCCAGGGACTTCCCCAGGTCGATGTTCCTGGCCATGGGACTGGTGCTGATGATCTTCATCCTCCCCGCGTTGGCGATCAGCTGGGTGGTCCCGGCTGAACAACTGTCCCTCACGGCCGGCGTGATGCAGGCGTTCGACGCCGTCTTCGCGCAATTCGGCTCGCAATGGCTGACCCCGATCGTCGGCATCATGCTGGTGGCAGCATCACTGGGCGGAATGTTGACCTGGCTTGCCGGCCCGTCGAGGGGTCTTCTCCTGATCTCCCGGCAGGAAGGCTACCTTCCGCCCTTCCTGCAACGGGTGAACAAGAACGGCGTCCAGCAGAACATTCTGGTCACCCAGGGCTTGATCACCACCGTGATCGCCCTGCTGTACGCCTTCATTCCTGACGTCTCCAGCGCATACTGGATCTTCTCGGTGATCACGACGCAGGTCTATCTGATCATGTACCTGTTGATGTTCGTCGCCGCAGTTCGATTGCGGCGCAGGGCTCCCGACCATCCGCGCGGCTACCGGGCACCGATGTTGGTCGGCCTGTGTGGAGTGGGTTTCACCGCCTCGCTCGCCGCACTGCTGATCGGCTTCATTCCGCCGTCCCAATTCGGTTCCGGCAACGCCGGTCTGTACTTCGTGTTCGTCGCCGCCGGGGCGCTCGGACTCGGGTTGCTCGTTCCGTACCTGTTCTACCGGTTGCGTAAGCCCTCCTGGAAGCAGCCGGAGGGGAGTTCGTCATGACCGTGGACACCGAACCCGAGAACGCGCGCGGACGCACAATCATGTACGTCGTCGTCGCGGTCACGTTCGGGCTGCTGCTGGTTCTCGCTCTCATCGCCTTCTCGTCGGCAAGGTCGACAGCGCAGGCCGAGCAGAAGGCGAATCAGCTCATCGCGGCGCTTGAGCAGGCTGGTGCGCACGCACCGTCCGAGGAGCAACTCGTGCGGGTGCTCGGCGACGACGGCGGAGCGATCTGCGCCGATCCGAACTCGGCTCTGACACGCGCGACCCTGCTGTCTCAGATGGCCAACGGAGCGGGCGGGCCGGGAACCCGGCCGGTGATCGTCGACGACCGGGTAGTGAAGGGGGAACTTCTGGTACTCGGAATCTACTGCCCCGACCAGTTGGCCGACTTCCAGCAGTTCGCCGGAAACCTGCACACCAGCGACGTCGCCTCGTACTGAAGTGGAGAGTGACCACGAACGCATCGCCGACCCGCGACGGGCCCGATGTCAGTCCTCGACCGAAATCGGTCCCAACTCGGGCCTTCTCGCGGCGACGGTGTCACCGGACGACTTTCCGGTGAGCCGTCGCCCGATCCACGGGCCGAGGAAGTCCTTGGTCCAGGTGTAGTTCACCCGGCGCCGCTCGGCCTTGCTCTGGAACGGGATCGGACCGAGGTCGGGCGCGACCAGCGCGTGCCGGACTCCGAGCGCGTCGAGCACCTCGACCGCCATCCGCTCGTGCCCGGGGGTCGCCATGTGCAGGCGGTCCCAGTCCCACATCCGCTCGTCGTCGTAGCCGTCGAACCGCCAGAAGTCGACCAGGGTGGCGCCATGTCGCTCGACCACCTCGCGGACGAGTTCGTTGTAGACGGCGGTGCGACCGCGCATCGCCTTGAAGATCGCGTTCCAGCCCGCGTCGTAGGCGGTCCACACCGCGACCGTGGCGCCGGTCGCGGTGAGCTTGCCGATCGCGGCGTCGTAGCGTTCGACCAGCGCGTCGATGTCCACCGACGGTCGCATCATGTCGTTGCCGCCGGCGTAGACGGTGACCAGGTCCGGTTCCATCGCGATCGCCGCGTCGAGCTGGTCGTCGAGGACCTGGCCGAGGAGCTTGCCGCGGACGGCCAAGTTGGCGTACCCGAAGTCGTCGGTCCGGGTCGCCAGCTGCTCGGCGACCCGGTCGGCCCAGCCGCGCAGCCCGTTCGGCCGCGCCGGTGCAGGATCCCCGAGCCCCTCGGTGAAGGAGTCCCCGAGCGCGACGTAGCGGTGAAATACAGGTTCCGGCGAGTTCACCCGACCCATCGTGCCAGCGTGCGCCCCGTCACATCAGACCAGGGTTGCACTGAGCAACAAACGGCTCAGACGTCGGTCGAGAACCGCACCCCACCGTCGGGCAGCGTGACCCCAGGCCACACCCGCGCGCCACGAAGCAGTTCGCAGCGTGCGCCGATGTCGGCGCCGTCCCCGATCACCGCGTCGCGCACCAGCGCCCGCGGGCCGATCCGGGCACCGAACCCGACGATCGAGCGCTCCACCGTCGCGCCCGCCTCGACCACCGCTCCGTCGAACAGGATGGCGCCGTCCAGTCGCGCACCGGCGCCGACCTCGGCGCCGCGGCCGACCACGGTCCCGCCGATCAGCACCGCGCCCGGTGCGATGCCCGCGCCGGGATGCACGAGCGACTCCCCACGCGGACCCTCGAGCGCGGGCGAGGGCGCGATCCCACGCACCAGGTCCGCCGAGCCGCGGACGAAGTCCTCGGGGGTGCCCATGTCCCGCCAGTACGCGTTGTCGACGTGCCCGTAGACCCGCCTGCCGTCGGCGAGCAACCCGGGGAACACCTCACGCTCGACGGACACCGCACGGCCGGCCGGGATCTTCTCGATGATCTCGCGCTTGAAGACGTAGCAGCCTGCGTTGATCTGATCGGTCGGCGGATCCTGGGTCTTCTCCAGGAAGTCCGTGACCCGGCCGTCCGCGTCCGTCGGCACGCACCCGAACGCGCGCGGATCGCCGACCCGCACCAGGTGCATCGTCACGTCGGCCTCGGTGGCGACATGGGTGTCGAGGACGGCGCGCAGGTCGGTACCGCCGAGCACGTCACCGTTGAAGACAACCACGTTGTCGGCCCGCAGCTTCGGGAGCACGTTGCGGATGCCGCCGCCGGTGCCCAGCGGCTCGTCCTCGGTGACGTACTCGATCTCGAGACCGAGGTCGGAGCCGTCGCCGAAGTACTCCTCGAACACCTCTGCCTTGAAGGAGGTTCCGAGCACCACGTGAGTGATCCCGGCCGCCTTGATCCGGGCCAGCAGGTGCGTCAGGAACGGCAGGCCGGCCGTCGGGAGCATCGGCTTGGGCGCGGACAAAGTCAGCGGCCGCAGCCGGGTGCCCTTACCGCCGACCAGAACCACCGCGTCCACGGTCGTCTTCTTGTCAGTCATCGGTTCCATCCCCCTCGTTCTTCGCCCTGCTTCGTACGGCCGACGCGACGGCCACCTTCGACCGCACCGCGAGTCCCCCCTTGAGCGCCCAGCGCAGCGGCGCCTGCCACCAGTGCGGGTGCCGGTCCGCCTGGAACCGGTATGCGCTCTGATGGTGTGCGGGCAGCATCAGCTCCGGATGCCGGCCCGCCGCATGCCCCTTCGCGTGGGTGACCTCCGCGGAGGGCACGTACACGTTGTGCCAACCCGCTCGGCCGAGCCGGTCGCCCAGGTCCACGTCCTCCATGTACATGAAGTACCGCGAGTCGAAACCGTTGATCGAGTCGAACGCGGCCCGACGCACCAGCAGGCACGAACCGGACAGCCAGCCGACCGACCGCTCGGAGACCTGCTCGTCCTCCTGGCGGTAGCGCGTGGTCCACGGGTTCGACGGCCACACGGTGCCGAGCACCGCGTGCCCGGCGCCGGAGACCAGACCCGGAACGTGCCGGGCCGACGGGTAGACGCTGCCGTCCGGTTCGAGCACCAGCGGCCCCAGCGCGCCCGCCCGCGGCCACCGCGCGGCGGCGTCGAGCAGCGCGTCGATGGAGCCGGCACCCCAGCGGATGTCGGGGTTCGCGATCATCACGAACTCGCACGACGGGTCGAGCTCGGCGACTGCGCGGTTGATCGCGCCGCCGTACCCGATGTTCCCGCCGGTCCGCAGCAGGCGCACGTTCGAATTCGACGCGGCGGCGGCCTCCGGCGCTCCGTCGGTCGACCCGTTGTCGGCCATGACGACATGCGTCGACAACCGGGTTGCGTCCTCGAGACTGTCCAGGAATTCCTGAAGATGTCTGCCGGGCGAATACGTCACCGTCACCACGGCCAGCTGCGAACTCACGCGGGCAAGACTAGTCGCAAACGGGGGGCACCCCCGCCAGGGCCGCCTGCAGGGCCACGGGCCACGGCCGCAGCGGTGTCAGCCCGGCCGCCACCCAGGATGCCGGGGAAAGGACCGAATACGCAGGCCGGGGCGCCGGACGCGGAAACTGCGCACTGCTGCAGGGGCGGACCCGCGCCGGGTCTGCGCCCACTCCGGAGAAGACGGCCCTGGCCAGATCGAACCAGCTGGCCTGCCCCGAGTTGGTGGCGTGCAGCACGCCGCCGGGCGCATCCTCGCGCCCCGCCAGCTCGAGCAGTCCCGCCGCAAGGTCGCCGGCGTACGTCGGGGAACCGACCTGGTCGTCGACGACGTCGACGGTGTCCCGCTCGCGTTGGAGCCGCAACATCGTCGCCACGAAGTCCGACCCGGCACCGGCGTAGACCCAGGCGGTACGCACGACCACCGCACTCGGGAAGGCCTCGAAGACCGCGCGCTCCCCCGCGAGTTTGGTGCGCCCGTACGCGGTCCGCGGACCGGTCGGCGCGTCCGGCTCGTAGGGGACATCCGCGTCGCCGGCGAAGACGTAGTCGGTGGACACGTGGATCAGCCGCGCGCCGCGTCGTGCGCACGCCCGCGCCAGGTACCGGGCGCCGTCGACGTTGACCCGGTGCGCGGTCGCCTCGTCCGACTCGGCGGCGTCGACGGCGGTGTACGCGGCGCAATTGAGCACCACCGCACCGGGTTCGACGGCGTCCCCGACGGCCGCCGCGTCGGTGATGTCCAGCTCCGCCGAGGTGAGGCCGATCAGGTCGAACCCGGCCGCGCCGCCGCGGCCGAGCAGCTGGGTGCCGAGCTGTCCACCCGCTCCCGTCACAAGGATCTTCGTCACAGTCGCAAAGTCTGGCACGCCGGACCGGGGTCACTCGGATGCTGGGTGTTCGCCAGTAGCCTGGGACGTGGGTCGGACCAAAGCACATCGATGGAGGGGCAGGGTTTGCCGGACAAGAAAGTGCCGGACCGAACAGCATCGGGCAGGGGCAGGTCGCGCGGCACCGAGCCGCACGACGAAGGGCCCGTGCCGTCGTCAGGCCTTCGCCGGGCGACCGCCCGACCCTTCCAGCTCGCCGTTGCCGCGGTCTCGGTGTTGGTGCTGGTGGTCACCGGGTTCGCCTGGCGCAGCGTCGATTCCCTCGAGTCGAACCTCGCCACCACCCGACTCGGACTCGGCGGCGTCAAGGACGGCGCGGTCGACATCCTGATGGTGGGGACCGACAGCCGCACCGATGCGCACGGAAACCCGCTCTCGCGAGAGGAACTCGCCTCCCTGCACGCCGGCGACGCGGAGGCGGACAACACCGACACCATCGTGCTCGTGCGGATCCCGAGCAACGGTGACTCGGCCACCGCGATCTCCATCCCCCGCGACTCGTACGTCAAGGTTCCCGGGATCGGGATGTCGAAGATCAACGCCGCGTTCGGCTCCACCAAGGCGACCGAGAAGCAGCGACTGCTCGACGAGGGCACCGCGGAGGCCGACGCGGACAAGCAGGCTACCCAGGCCGGGCGTGAGGCGCTGGTCAAGTCGGTCGCGGACCTGACCGGTGTCACCGTCGACCACTACGCCGAGATCGGGCTGCTCGGCTTCGTGCTGCTCACCGACGCGGTCGGCGGCGTGGACGTGTGCCTGAACAACGCGGTGGACGAGCCGATGTCCGGCGCCCGGTTCCCCGCCGGGGAGCAGACCCTCACCGGGGGCAACGCCCTGTCGTTCGTCCGGCAGCGCCACGACCTCGAGCGCGGCGATCTCGACCGGATCGTGCGCCAGCAGGTGTTCATGGCGTCGTTGGTGCATCAGGTGCTCAGCGCGAAGACCCTCAGCAACCCCGGCAAGCTCAAGGAGCTCAGCGCCGCGGTGCAACGCTCGGTGGTCCTCGACGCGGACTGGGACATCATCGGATTCGCCCGACAGTTGCAGAATCTCGCGGGTGGTCAGGTGAAGTTCGAGACCATCCCGGTGGTCGACATCAACGCGATGACCGACTACGGCGAGTCCATCGTCCAGGTGGACCCGCCGACGGTCCGCAGGTACGTCGCGTCGCTGGCGGGCCAGGAGCCCGATTCCGGCCGGTCGACGCCGTCCGTCGACCCGTCGAGCGTGACCGTGGACGTGTCCAACGACAGCGGGATCGGGGGCCTGGCCGCCCGGGTGTCGGAGGCCCTGTCCGCGGAGGGCTACCGCCCGGGCACGGTCGGGAACAACACGGGCACCTCGGTGAGCAGCAGTCGTGTCCTCGTCGCCGACCCCGATTCGGCCGGTGCGAAGTCGGTGGCCGCGGCGCTCGGAGGCCTGCAGGTCGTCGAGGACAGTTCGCTGGCGTCCGGCGCGATCCGCGTGGTCATCGCGAACGACTACACCGGGCCCGGCTCCGCCTCGGCGTCGACGTCGTCCACTCCCGCCTCTATCGTTCGTTCCCAGGGCACGGGCACCACCGCGCCTGCCCCCAGCCCGAGGATCGACGCGGGCCGCAAGGGGCCCCAGTGCGTCAACTAGAACGGCGGATTCACGTGTCAGATCGCAGCGGCTCGACCGGCAACCTGACCGGTGACCTGCTCGACCCCGTCCTCGTGCGGGATCCCGCGGTCCCGCGCATCACCTACTACGACGACGCGACGGGCGCGCGCATCGAACTGTCCGCGGTGACGCTGGCGAACTGGGCGGCCAAGACGGCGAACCTGGTGCGTGACGAGTTCGGCCTCGTCCCCGGCGCCCGGGTGTCCGTGCTGCTGCCGGCGCACTGGCAGACGGCGGCGGTGCTGCTGGGTTGCTGGTGGGCTGGCCTCGAGGTCGTGCTCGCGGCGGCCCCGGACGCCGATCTCGCGTTGGTGACCGCGGACCGACTGGACGAGGTGGCCGACGCGGCCGAGGTGGCGGTGCTGTCGCTGGACGCGTTCGGCAGGCCCGCCGAGAACCTGCCGGTCGGGGTGACCGACTACGCCACGTCCGTGCGCGTGCACGGCGACCAGTTCCGGCCCGACCGGGCGAACGCGGACGCCGCCGCACTGGACGGCCGGTCCGTCGGGCAGGTCCTGCAGGAGGCCCTGGATTCCGCGGCCGCGCAGGGCTTCTCCGGAACGGACCGGGTGCTTTCGACCTCCCCCTGGTCCGACACGCGGGAACTGATCGACGGCCTGCTGGCGGTACTCGCGGCCGGAGCCTCGCTGGTCCAGGTCGACAATGCCGACGAGGCGCGGATCGAGCGACGAATCGAGAGTGAGAAGGTGACCGTGCGCCGGCCGTGACCGGTCAGCTCAGGCCGCCGCCACCGAGTCCGCCGAGCCCGCCGAGCAGGCCACCGCCGCCCTTCCCGGTTCCGCCGCCCTGGCCGTTCTGCATACCCGTCATCAGGTCCATGACCAGCTTGAGCAGGTCCTGGACGACGTCCATCGTGATCGAACCCATCTTCTTCAGCCCCTTCGCCTCAGCAAGCATCGTTCGAGTGCACGGTCCATTGAACGCCTCCGCCCGGCCGGGCGGGGCGGGTCGGGCAGACGCGGCACTCAGTGCCGTCGAACGTGCGGGCAGCGCACCGGCCACCGGATTTCTCGCACACTCCATCGCCGAGATGCCGGAAGCCGCCGAATCACCGAGAGAATGTGAGCCAGGTCCGGGCTATCCGCCGAGCAGGTCCTCTGGCTGCACCAGCCCCGTCTGATACGCGAACACCACCGCCTGCACGCGGTCGCGCGAACCCGTCTTCGAGAGCACCCGCCCCACATGGGTTTTCACGGTTGCCTCGGAGACGAAGAACTTCGTCGCGATCTCGGAGTTCGACAGTCCGTGCGCCATCGCCTCGAGCACCTCGACCTCCCTGGGCGTCATCTCCTCGGGCAGCTGTGGCCGAGCCACCGTGGCCGTTCCGGTGAGCATCGGTCCGACGTGCTGGAGCAGTCTGCGAGTGGAGCGGGCGGCGATCACCGCGTCACCCCGAAAAACGGTGCGCAGCGCACCGAGCAGTTCCTCCGGCAGCGCATCCTTGAGGAGGAACCCGCTGGCACCGGCGGAGATCGCGCCGACAACGTACTCGTCGTTGTCGAAAGTGGTCAGCACGACCACCTTCGGCGACGCCGCCAGCGCGGTCAACCGCCGCGTCGCCTCGATCCCGTCCAGGTTCGGCATCTGCACGTCCATCAGCACCACGTCCACCGGGACGCGCGCGAGCTCGCGCAGCGCCTGCTCGCCGTCGGACGCCTCGACCACGACGTTCATGTCGGGCTGGGAGTCGATCACCATCCGGAACCCCGCCCGCACCAGCTGTTGGTCGTCGACCAGCGCGACCCGGATCGGGTCCGCCCCTTCGGACATGGTCACACCTTTCTCGTGTAGGGCAATTCGGCCCGCACGCGGTAGCCTCCGCCGACCAGGGGCCCCGCCTCGAAGCCGCCGCCGTGCAGTTCGGCGCGTTCGCGCATCCCGATGACTCCCTGACCGCCGGCGCTCGGGGCCACCAGGGCCCCCGACGCACCCCGGCCGTCGTCGACGACGGTGAGCACCAGGCGCCCCTCGGTCCACTGCTGGGTGACCACCACGTGTGCGGCCGGCCCGGCATGCTTGAGCACATTGGTCAGGGATTCCTGCACGATCCGATAGGCCGTCAGCCCCGCACCGGTCGAGAGCTCACCGGGTTCGCCCTCGACGCGCAGATCCACCTCCAGGCCGCCGTCCCGCAGATCGACGAGGAGTGCATCGATATCGGAAACCTTTGGGGTCGAACGTGTTTCACGTGGTTGATCCTCACGCAACACGGACAGCAGCGCGCGCATGTCGGTCAGCGCCTGCCGCCCCGTCTCCGAGATCGTCTCCAGTGCCGCGATCGCGGCATCGGGGTCGGCCTTGGCGCTGTACCGCCCGCCGTCCGCCTGCGCGATCACCACGGTCAGCGAGTGCGCGACGATGTCGTGCATCTCCCGGGCGATCCGGGTGCGCTCGTTGATGGCGGCGATCTCCGCCTCCTGCGCGCGTTCGAGTTCGAGCAGCCGCGTCCGTTCGGTGAGACCCGCGAGTTCCTGGTTGCGTACCCGGCGCAGGTCGCCGAAGGCCCACACCGCGACCAAGAACACGATGAGGAAGGCCGTCAGGAAGACCTTGCCCTGCCACGTCGTGTACTCACCGCCGAAGTACCTCATCCCGGCGCCGACCGCGCCGAGCACGGCGAGGACCAGCCCCCAACTGCTGGCCCAGCGCGGGCCGTAGGCGGCCAGGGCGTACACCGCGATCGGCACCGCGATCACCGAGGGCAGCATGGTGTGCGGAACGACGACCAGGTGCAGCACCGAGAAGCCCGCCACGGTGAGCCCTGCGGCCGCGACCCGGGTGCGGCGCCAGGCGAGTGGCACGGTCATGCCGAGCGAGACGACCAGCGCGCTCCAGCCCTCACCCGAGACGAGCGTGAGCAGGCCACACATCAGCGTGAGCACGGCAGCGACGGTGCGGTCGATTCCGACGACGTGCGCGGCGCTCCAGCGGTACCAGCGCTCGCTCAGCGGGAATCGGGGCATGGATCCAGCGTAGACACCGGAGGCCGGTGAGCGAGCTCACCGGCCTCCGGATCGAACATCGTCGTCAGCTCACTTGAGCAGCGCGCGGGACATCACGACCCGCTGAATCTGGTTGGTGCCCTCGTAGATCTGGGTGATCTTGGCGTCGCGCATCATCCGCTCGACGGGGAAGTCGGTGGTGTAGCCGGCGCCACCGAACAGCTGCACCGCATCCGTGGTGACCTCCATCGCGACGTCGGAGGCGAAGCACTTGGCTGCCGAGGAGATGAAGCCGAGGTTCTTCTCGCCGCGCTCGGCACGGGCGGCGGAGGTGTAGACCATCAGGCGGGCCGCCTCAACCTTCATCGCCATGTCGGCGAGCATGAACTGCACGCCCTGGAACGTGGAGATCGACTTGCCGAACTGCTTGCGGTCCTTGGTGTATGCGATGGCCGCGTCGAGTGCACCCTGCGCGAGACCGACGGCCTGCGCGCCGATGGTCGGGCGGGTGTGGTCGAGGGTCTCGAGCGCGGTCTTGAACCCGGTACCGGGCTCGCCGATGATCCGGTCGCCGGGGATGCGGCAGTTCTCGAAGTACAGCTCCGCGGTGGGCGAGCCCTTGATCCCGAGCTTGTGCTCCAGCGGCCCGACGACGAATCCCTCGTCGTCCTTGTGGACCATGAACGCGGAGATGCCGTTGGCGCCCTTCTCCGCGTCGGTCACGGCCATGACGGTGTACCAGGAGGACTTGCCACCGTTGGTGATCCAGCACTTGGAGCCGTTGAGGACCCAGTCGTCACCCTCGGCCTTGGCGCGGGTGCGCATGCCTGCCGCGTCGGATCCGGCCTCACGCTCGGAGAGTGCGTAGGACGCCATCTCACCGTTGACGAGGTCCGGCAGGACCTTCGCCTTGAGCTCCTCGGAGCCGTTGAGGATCAGGCCCATGGTGCCGAGCTTGTTGACGGCGGGGATCAGCGAGGACGAACCGCAGACGCGGGCGACCTCCTCGATCACGATGCACGTGGCGACCGAGTCGGCGCCCTGACCGTCGTATGCCTCGGGGACGTGAATCGCATTGAAGCCCGACGCATTGAGCGCGGTCAGCGCCTCCTCGGGGAACCGGGCGTTACCGTCGACGTCCTTGGCGTAGGGCGCGATCTCCTTCTCGGAGAGTGCGCGGATCGCCGAGCGCAGCTCGTCGTGCTCGTCGGCGAGCTTGAACAGGTCGAAGTCCGGGTTTCCAGCCATCAAGAGCTCCTCGGGAGGCAGTGGTGGGGCGGCACTCAGTGCCAGTCTTTCCCGAACTATACCCGAAACACCCAGCAAGGCCGCCACGCCTCATGCCAAACATCGGCACTGAGTGCCACCTCGGCTAGTGGTCGCCGTTCAGCCGGCGTTCGATGAGCTCGGCCACCCGATGCGGCGCGGTACCGCGGGCGAAGACCGCCACCACGACGTCGTCCTCCGTGCGGGGACGCGCAGGGGCGTTGTCGCGGAAGGAGGCCCGGACCTCCGCGAGCACCTCACGCAGATCCTGCGAGGTCGGTGCCGACTCGTCGCGGACCATCCGACGCAACACGTAGTTGTGGGTGGCGGTCACCAGGGCCGCGAACTGGACGAGGGCGAGATCGGGCGTCTCCGGCATCCGTCCGCGCAGGTACTCGACGAACAGGCGCTCGTAGCGGAAGACGGTGACGATCTCACGGTCCCGCAGCGCGGGTACCCCGTGCACCACCGCGTATCGACGGCGGGCGACGTCACGCCAGTGCGAGAAGCGCTCGAACACGAGCATGGCGGCGTCGCACACCGCGTCCCAGGGATCGTCGTGGTCGGCGGCGAGGAATTCGGAGGCCTGCGCCAGCAGGATCTCGTGATCGGCGAAGACCACGTCCTCCTTGGACCGGAACTGCCGGAAGAAGGTGCGCCGCGAGATGCCGGCGGCCTCGGCGATCTCGTCGACGCTGGTTGCCTCGTACCCCTTCTCGGAGAACAGGCGAAGCGCCTCCGACACCACCCGGAGCCGGAAGCGATCTGAATCATCGGGCATGCGCACAGCGTAGGCCGAGCCGTGAGTCCTTCCGGTCCACATGGGCACCGGAAGGACTCACGGGCGGCGCAGCCGCCGCCTACGGCGCGACCGAACTCCAGTCGGCGAAGCCGGTCGGATCGTGCCGGCCCAGGCTGCCGTGCTCGAACATGCCCGCACCGGGGATGCCGTTGCAGGTGGCGCTGGCCGGGTACTCACACACCCCGAACGGGGTCCGGCCCACGATCGCCGGGTCGGTGAGGTCGTAGACGTCGCGCGCGCTCCAGTTCCGGCCCTTCCACTGGCCGTGCGACCATTCCGGGTCGCCGCCGTAGCCGGCGCCCACGTGCAGCGCGATCCCGTCCCGCGGGGTGACCTCGACGGTGACCGGGCTGCCGTCGGCCGCCGTCATGTGCAACGTCGCCGCGAACGGCCGCCGGGTGCCCGAGTGGTACTTGATGTCGAGCCGCGGCCAGCCGAGCTGCTCGACGCGGCCGTCGTCCCAGACCCGGGTCGCGTCGTTGAGGGTGCGGAACCCGTCCGGGCTCTCCTGCACGATGACGATGATCGAGAAGCCCTCGAAGCGCAGCGGCACGTACATCCACCAGAAGCCCTCCGAGGGCTGGTCGACGAGTCGGCCGGCGGGGTCGGCGTCACCGACCGGGCGGATGCCCCAGGAACGGTCGCGGGAGCCCATCCACCGGTCGGGGGTGACCGCGATGTCCTCGCCGTCGACCGAGATCACACCGGTCCAGGCGCCGGTCTGGGCGAAGCGGCTGGTGTCGAGCTGCGGCCGGAGGCTGGTCATGAGCAGGTGCGGCTGCTCCTGGACCGCGGGGCAGGTGCCCTCCCAGGTCAGATCGAAGCCGAGCCCGCCGTCGTCGTCGCCCTCGCACACCACACGCAGCTTCTGCAGCGGCTCGATCACCTCGATCCGGTAGCCGCCGACCGCGAGGTCCATCGACCGGTGCTCGAGGGCGTCGGAGAACTTGACCGCCCACTGCCGCTCACCCTTGCGGATCGTGGCGAACGCGTCGGTCACGCCGAGATTCGGGTACACCCCGAACCCGGTCACCAGGAACAGCTCGCCCCCGGTGTCGATCGCGTTGAAGTAGGACCGGTCGTAGAAGTTCTTGTCACTGGAGGCGACCCGCGCCATCGACAGCGGCGTCTGGTGGATCGGGTATTCGTCAAGCGGAGCCGGCATGAGGACACTCCCACGGAATTCGATACGGCATCAAACGTAATAGGACACCGTCATTCAACCCCGGAAACTCCCCTGCGGTCAGCCGTTTGACCGAAACCCGCCCTCAGCCGAGCAGCTTCGACCGCAGCGCCGCGTCCTTCTCCAGCACCATCGACTCGAGCCCCGCCTGGAATCGCTCCATCGCCGCACGCAGCGCCGGGTCGGCGGCACCGAGGATCCGCGCCGCGAGCAGGCCCGCGTTGCGCGCCCCGCCGATCGACACCGTGGCCACCGGCACGCCCGCGGGCATCTGCACGATCGAGAGCAGCGAGTCCATCCCGTCGAGGTACTTGAGCGGGACCGGAACGCCGATCACCGGCAGCGCGGTCGCCGACGCGACCATGCCGGGCAGGTGCGCGGCGCCGCCGGCACCCGCGATGATCACCTTCAGCCCGCGACCGGCCGCCTCGCGGGCGTAGTCGAGCATCCGCTGCGGGGTGCGGTGCGCGGACACCACGCCGACCTCGAACCGGATCCCGAACTCGGCCAGCGCCTCGGCCGCAGCCTCCATCGTCGGCCAGTCCGAGTCGCTGCCCATGATCAGGCCGACAAGCGGCCCGTTCGAATCTTCACTCACCGTGGTTGTCCCATCCGTCGGTCCATTCTCCGTGCGAGAGCCAGTGCGCGGCCCGCTCGGCGCGCTCGCGCACCGCAGCCACGTAGGCGGGGTCGTCCGGCGACCCGTCGAATCCGCCGACCACGTTGACGTGGCCGATCTTGCGGTCCTTGCGCTCGCCCTTCCCGTACATGTGCACCTTCACGTCGGGCATCCGCGCGAACAGGTGGTGCAGCCGCTCGTCCATGCTCATCGCCGGCGCCGTCGGTGCGCCGAGCACGTTCGCCATCACCGTCACCGGCGCGATCGGCGCCGGGTCGCCGAGCGGGTAGTCGAGCACGGCGCGCAGGTGCTGCTCGAACTGCGAGGTGCGCGCGCCGTCCTGGGTCCAGTGCCCGGAGTTGTGCGGGCGCATCGCCAGTTCGTTGACGACGAGGGCGCCGTCGGTGGTCTCGAACAGCTCGACCGCCATCGCGCCGACGGCACCGAGTTCGGCGGAGATCCGCAGCGCGAGCTGCTCGGCCTGCGCGGCGAGCTCGTCCGGCAACTCCGGGGCAGGCGCGATCACCACGGCACACTGTCCCTCGCGCTGAACGGTCTCGACCACCGGCCAGGTGGCCCCCTGCCCGAACGGCGAGCGCGCCACCATCGCGGACAGCTCGCGGCGCATCGGGACCTTCTGCTCGACCATCAGCCGCACGCCCATGTCGAGCTGCTCGGTGACGATCTCCTCCGCCTCCTCGGCGTCGGACGGCATCCACACCCCGCGGCCGTCGTACCCGCCGCGGACGGCCTTGAGCACGATCTGCCAGTCGTGCTCGTTGCCGAACCGCTCCACGTCGCCGACCCAGGTGACCTCGGCGAACGCCGGCACCGGGACGCCGAGCACGGACAGTCGGCGACGCATCGCGAGCTTGTCCTGCGCGAAGATCAGCGCCTGCGGTGGCGGCTGCACGTTCACGCCCTCGGCAACGAGCACCTCGAGGTGCTCGGTCGGGACGTGCTCGTGGTCGAAGGTCAGCGCGTCGGAACCGACCGCGACCGCGCGCAGCGCCGCGAGATCGGTGTGGCTGCCGAGGACGACGTTCGCACTGACCTGCGCCGCGGGCTCGTCGGCGCCACCGGAGAGCACCCGCAGGCACTGGCCGAGTTCGATGGCGGCCTGGTGCGTCATCCGCGCCAACTGCCCGCCGCCGATCATGGCGACGACCGGCAGGCCGGCATTCGGGTCGCGCGGACTGCTGGGGCGGTGCTGGGATCCGGGATCGACGCTCACGGCTCACCATGGTGTCACGTCGGCATCTGCGCGAGTGCGCCGAGTCCTGCACCTGAGAGCAACCTGTGATCCGGGGTGTCAGTTAACAGACTCGGGCGAGTATTTCGTAGAGTCAACCGTTGTGTCTTTTGTCGATCAGGCGCTGAGCCGCGTCCCCAAGCCGTTGCGGGACGTCGTGCTGCGTCACCACGAACTGGTCAAGTTCGCGATTGTCGGCGGCACGACGATGGTGTTCGACCTCGCCGTCTTCTACTCGCTGATCTTCACGGTGCTGGAGGAGAAGCCCACCGTCGCCAAGATCATCTCCGGTGTGCTGGCGACCATCCTCAGTTACATCCTCAACCGCGAATGGGCGTTCAAGAACCGCGGCGGCCGCGAACGGCACCACGAGGCCCTGCTGTTCTTCACCATCAGCGCCGTCGGAGTGGTGCTCGCCGCCGCGCCGATGTTCATCGCGAACAACATGTTCGAGATCCGGTCCGACCAGGGCAACGTGTCCAAGGTCGTGATCATCGACTTCGTGCTGAACTACGTCATCGGCAACCTGCTGCAGATGGTGTTCCGTTTCTGGGCGCTGCGCCGGTTCGCGTTCCCCGAGGAGAACGCGCGAGCGTCGAGCGACTTCGACCCGACCCCCGAGGAACTGGCCCAGGAAGAGCTCGGGCACAGCTAGCGCGGCTCGACTGTCGGCGTCGGATCGCCGTCCGGTTCGGTCGGCAGGAACACCGCGAACAGCGCCGGCCGACGACGCTGCAGGTCGAGCCTGCCGCCGTCGGCCTCCACCAGCGCCCGCGCCAGCGCCAGCCCGACGCCGGTCGACCCGGCCCCCGAGAACCCGCGGTCGAAGATGTGCGGCGCCAGCTTGTCGCTGACACCTTCGCCCTCGTCGGCGACCTCGACGCGCACCATCGCCTCGTGCCGTGGCGACGCGCCCGGCACCATCCGGACCGACACGGTGCAGGTTCCGCCGCCGTGCATGAGCGCGTTGTCCACCAGCACGGCCACTGCCTCGCGGAGCCGGGACGGGGTGGCCGAGGAGCGCACCGCCCCCTCGCCGCGCAACACCAGGGCGCGTCCGGCCTGCTGGTACTGGCGCTGCCACTCCGAGACCACGGTGGCCAACTCACCGACCACCGACACCGACTCCTGGGCACGTCCGGCGTTGCGGGACGCGCGCACCAGTTCGTCGATCGCCCGGGTGAGCCGGTCGACCTGCGCCATCGCCTCGTTCGCCTCGTCGACGACCGCCGGGTCCGAGTGCACGGACAGTTCGTCCAGTCTGAGCCGGACCGCGGTCAACCGGCTGCGCAGCTGATGCGAGACGTCACCGACGAGTGCGCGTTCGCGTTGCAGCCTGCCGGCGATCTCGACGGTGACGGCGTCGAGCACGTCGGAGACTCGGTCCAGCTCGGCGATGCCGTACCGGCGCGAGTCCTTCCGGAAGTCGCCCATGGCCAGGCGCGCGGCCCGGTCCGCGACGTCCTGCAGCGGATCGGCGAGTCGCCGTGCGGTCACGCTCGCGACCCCGGCACCCGCGGCGAGAGAGGCGAGCACCACCAGTGCGACCGCCCCCACCGCCTGGCGCTGCAGGGTGCGCATCGAATCCGACGGGGCTTCGAGCCGCAGCGCACCCGACCGACCCATCGAGATCGACTCGATCAGCGGGGACTCGACCGTCGCCGCACCGATGTCGACCCGGGCATCGGGATCGGACGGGGTCGGGTAGGTCACGGACAGCTTGCCGCCCTCGGGCACGGCCAGCCGCAACGAACCGAGATCGAGCGAACCGACGACCAACCCCGTCTGTCCCTCCTGCGAGATGATCTCGGCGGAGAGCCGGTTCAGCCGGGCCTGCAGATCGCTGCGGGTGAAGTCCTCGACCCAGAGCCAGGCCGTGTACATCAGCGGCAGGCCGAGTAGCAGTCCGGTGACCAGGACGACGGCGAGGATGGACTGCAGGATCCGGCTGCGCATGTCGGTCCGCGGCGGCTAGTCGTTGTTGAGGCGGAACCCGACACCGCGCACGGTGGCGATGCGTCGCTCTGCGACCGGTCCCTCGTCGCCGATCTTCCGCCGCAGCCACGACATGTGCATGTCCAGGGTCTTGGATCCGCGCAGGTCCGCGTCGCCCCAGACCTCCTGCAGGATGGTGTCGCGGGAGACCACCTCGCCCGCCCGGTCGAGCAGCACCTTGAGCAGCTCGTACTCCTTGTTGGCCAGCGCGACCTCGGTGCCGCCGACCATGACGCGACGGGCCGCGGGCTCGAGCCGGATGTCGCCCACCTCGAGCACCGCGTCGTCGCCTCCGCCACGGCGGCGCATCAGGGCCCGCACCCGGGCCATCAGCTCCGCGAGGCGGAACGGCTTGCCCACGTAGTCGTCCGCGCCCGCGTCGAGGCCGACCACGAAGTCGACCTCGTCGGTGCGGGCGGTGAGCATCAGCACGGACAGGTCCGATCCGGCGCCCCGCAGCTGCCTGCACACCTCGAGTCCGTCCATCCCGGGCAGCCCGAGATCGAGGATCAGCAGATCGAACGACCCCTTCAGGGCCAGTTCGAGGGTCGCGGGACCGGACTGTTCGACGGTCACGTCGTAGCCCTCGCGGCCGAGCGCGCGCGAGAGCGGCGCGGCGATCGCCTCATCGTCTTCGGCAAGAAGTACAGCAGTCACGACACCACAGTACGGAGCGTGACGCGGATTTCGCCCCATTGCCGCGCTTCAGCGACGCCAGCCGCGCCGCGCCCGCCGATTCCCCGTGTCGTGGTTATCCGGAAGGTCCGGATCCGCTCCCCCGAAATCGACCGCGCCGTGCTCGTCGCGCTGCAGATTCATCGCATCGAACACCTGGTGGTAGAGCAGCGAGTGGACCCGCTGGACGTCCGGGACGTCGTCGAACTCGAGCGGATCGTCGGCCGCGGAGCCGATCACCAGGGTGCCCGTGCGCAGCATCCGGTCGACCAGGCCGTGCCGGAACTGCACGTTGCTGATGCGGCCCATCGGAATGTCGATACCGGTGTGCGCGAAGACCCCGTGCCGGATCAGCACCCGACGGTCGGTGACGATGAAGTGGGTGGACTTCCAGGTGATCAGGGGGCCCAGGCAGCGCCACCCGACGATCGCCAGCCAGGCCACCAGAACCACGAGCAGTGCCACGGTGCGTGCGGTGCCGTCCAGCCGGGCCTGCGCGAGCCCGCCGACGAAACCGGCGACGGCAGTCGCCGCGATGAAGGTGACGGCGGGCAGCAGCAGCATCTTCCAGTGCGGATGCCGATGCAGCAGCAATTCCTCGTCCGCGGCCAGCGCGTCGTCCGGGTAACCCATTCGGGAAAGTCTGCCACCTACTGGGGGTCCGACAGTATCTCCTCCGCAGCGTCCTCGACCGCCGCCTCCGCCTCCTCGTGCAGCGCTGCGGCCCGAGCGGCGGCATCCTGCTCGGCGGTGGCGAGGTCCTCGGCGGTGGGCGGAGACTCCGCGATCAGGGCGTTCGCCCACCTGGTGGTCGGATCGATGTCGAGCAGCAGCGCCTTGACCAGCAACGTCATCGGGATGGCGAGGAGTGCCCCGAGCGGGCCGAGCACCCAGCCCCAGAACACCAGGGCGAGGAAGGTCAGCGTCACCGACAGCCCGACCGCGTCACCGACGAACTTGGGCTGGATCACCGACTGGATGATCACGTTGATCACGCTGTAGACCACGATCACCCAGATCATCAGCCCGGGCCCGCCCTGCAGCAGCGCGATCAGCGCCGGCGGGATCAACCCGATGACGAAGCCGATGTTCGGGATGTAGTTCGTGATGAACGAGAGCAGCCCCCACAAGATCGGCAGCGGAATCCCCATGGCCCACAACGCACCCGCGTCGATGACGGCGACGATCAGTCCGAACACTGTCGACACGATCAGGTAGCTGCGGGTGCCGCCGGCGAACGACGAGAAGGCATAGGCGATGTCGGGACGCGCATAGGCCACCGCGCGCATCCGCTCACCGAACGTGCTCGCGTCGAAGGCCATGAAGATCAGCAGCGCGAGGATGAAGAAGAGGTTCGAGAACACCGACAACAGTCCGCGCAGGATGTCGTCGAGTAGGCCGATCAGTTTCCCGAAGTCGATGTTGGACAACGCCTTGTCCACCTGGTCGGACCCGATGTTCAGCTGCGCGAGCCAGGTCTGCGTGTCGGCGATCAACTGGTTGGCCTTGTCCGCGTACTCCGGCAGCAGGGTGGCCAGCTGCGCGACGGACAACGCCAGCGCGCCGACGAGCCCGAGCAGGATCGCGTACACAGTGAGCAGTGTCGCGACAACCGCGACCCACCGCGGTGCACCTTTGCGCTGCAACCAGTTCCCCAGTGGCTGCACGCCGACGACGAGCATCAGCGCAAGGAACACGGGGCCGACCACGCCAGAGAACGACTTGACCCCGGCCACCGCGACGACCGCGCCCGCCATGCCGAGCAGCACGACCAGCCCGCGCGGTAGCCCAGTGGACGCCGCGGGCGGGGGCGGGGCCGCAGCGCGGGGCCTCACTTCCACACCGCGGCTCGGTCGCCCACGCCGGGCAACAGTCCGAGGATCGGCAGCCCGATCGCCAGATGCACCAGGCTGGTGGCGATCCGGTCGCCGGTGGTCGCGTCGTAGACGAACGGCAACACCACCGCGGCGAGGGTCAGCAGGCCGACGATCCAGCCGAAGAACGAGTCCCCGCCCGGGGTGGTCACGAGCAGCAGGTAGAGCAGCGCGGCGGCGACGAGCGCGGCGACGAACCCGAGAATCGCGAATCGGACCGGCATGGTGGTCTCGACCAGCCACGGCGGCGCCAGCGGCGCGAGGTCGACGGCTCGGACGATCAGCGTGACGACCAGCGCGGACAGCGCCGTGACCAGTGCTGCCGCGGACGCACCCGCCCAGAACTTCACGGCCGCAATCCCTTTCACCCGCTGGTCCGGCACGCCCGGACCGACGGTGCCGCCCGGATAGCTCGTCATCGAGTTGCCCCTTTCGTGCCTGCCGTCAGGCTCCGTACCGAGACTCGCACCGGGACAGTCGTGTCGACATCACCCGCGGCGGATGACTCACTTCCGCTGTCTCATCCGCACCGAAAGTCACCCACAACGGATGAGGTGCAGGGACCTCACAGACCGGACACTGCTCAGGCAGGCTCGGCACACTCAACAGGAGAGGGATCTGCCATGACGGATCATTCGGCCGCGAACCGCACGGACAGCGGCGTCAAGCAGGGCTTTGCGGCGGGCGCCTCGATCGCCGCAGCAATACTGCTGCTGACAGTCGGCATCCTCCAGATCTTCCAGGGCATCTCCGCGGTCGCCAAGGACAACGTCCTCGTCGTCGGGCCCCAGTACACCTACCAGTTCAACATCACCACCTGGGGCTGGATCCACATCGTCGTCGGCATCCTGATCGCCCTCACCGGCTTCGCACTGCTCAGCGGCGCCACCTGGGCGCGGATCGCCGCGATCTTCCTCGCGGCGCTCTCGATCATCGCCAACTTCCTGTGGCTGCCGTACTACCCGCTGTGGTCGATCCTGATCATCGCGCTCGACGTCGTCGTCATCTGGGCCGTCACGACCTGGGACACCGATCGCGTCTGACCGCTCCGGACAAACGAACGCCGGGCGTGGAGCCCCGTGTGCAACCCCCGCCTGGGGCGGTTGTGACCCCCGACGCCCCAG
>NZ_JBHXVP010000002.1:124378-210544 GCF_042672245.1 Rhodococcus sp. NPDC127527 | reverse complement strand
GACCAGCTGGTCCACGCCCGGCGTTCGTCGTTGGTCACCCCTGCGGCCGCAGATGCGTGACGTCTCCGGCCGACACGGCCACCGGCTCGCCGCCACCGTCGGGTCGCACCACGATCCGGCCCTGCTCGTCGACATCCGACGCCAGGCCGAGTAGTTCACGATCGGCGGGCAGCTCGACCCGCACCCGCTGACCGAGAGTGCCGCAGCGCGCGCGATAGTCGGCGGCCAGCGCGTCCGTGCGCCATTCGTCGTCACGCCACGCCGACCACTGCAGGGCCAGCTCGCGCAGCATCGCCCGGGCGAGCGTGTCCCGATCCGTGGTCGCCGCGTCGGCGAGCTGCAGCGAGGTCGCCGTCGGGACCGGCAACTCCTCCTGCGTGATCGTGACGTTGAGACCCACACCGACCACCACCGACGGCACCGGGGAGGTCGCCGCGACCTCGGCGAGAATGCCGGCCACCTTCTTGCCGTCGATCTGGACGTCGTTGGGCCACTTGAGCGTGGCGTCGACCTCCGCGACCGAGCGCAGCGCGTTGACCGTGGCGACCCCGGTCAGCAACGGCAGCCACCCCATCCGGTCGAGCGGCAGGCCCGGCATCCGCAGCAGGACCGACACCGAGATTCCCGAGCGCGGCGGTGCGACGAAGCTGCGCGCGTGCCTGCCGCGACCGTGGTCCTGGTACTCCGCGATCAGGACCGCTCGATCGAGGGCCGAATCGGCGGCGCGGGCGAGCAGGTCCGCGTTCGTCGAGCCGGTCTCCTCGACGACGTCCAGGGTCGAGTAGAAGGCGCGCGGGTCACCGTCGGGTCCCGTGCTCACCAGTGCCTTGCGCAACGCATCGACGCCCAGGGGTGGCCGGTTCAGGTCCGTGTACATGGTTCGAGAGTAGGACCGCCTCGGTTCTCACCGCGATCTCGTCGCCCCGCCGACGATTTCCGTACCCGTCAGTAGCTTAGGTTCAATGATTGAACACAAGCTGACCTCGGTCGACAGGGGCGGAGGGGTAGTCGATAAGCTCTCTGCCCATGACCAGTGTCCAGGAGCCCACCGCGCAAGAGGCGACGCACACCCCTGATATCCACACGACCGCAGGAAAGCTCGCTGACCTGCAGAGACGTCAGGAAGAAGCCAAGTTCCCGAGCGGCGAAGCCGCGGTGGACAAGGTGCACGCGAAGGGCAAGCTCACCGCCCGTGAGCGGATCACCGCCCTGCTCGACGAGGGCTCCTTCGTCGAGCTCGACGCGCTCGCCCGGCACCGCAGCGTCAACTTCGGTCTCGCGGAGAACCGTCCGGCAGGGGACGGCGTCGTCACCGGCTACGGCACCATCGACGGCCGCGACGTCTGCGTGTTCTCCCAGGACGCCACGGTCTTCGGCGGCAGCCTCGGCGAGATCTACGGCGAGAAGATCGTCAAGGTCATGGACCTGGCACTCAAGACCGGCCGCCCGCTGGTCGGCATCAACGAGGGCGCTGGCGCTCGCATCCAGGAGGGCGTCGTCTCGCTCGGCCTGTACGGCGAGATCTTCCACCGCAACGTGCAGGCCTCCGGCGTGATCCCGCAGATCTCGCTGATCATGGGTCCCGCCGCCGGCGGCCACGTCTACTCCCCCGCGCTGACCGACTTCGTCGTGATGGTCGACCAGACCTCGCAGATGTTCGTCACCGGCCCCGACGTGATCAAGACCGTCACCGGCGAGGACGTCACCATGGAGGACCTGGGCGGCGCCCACACCCACATGGTCAAGTCCGGTGTCGCGCACTACGTCGCCTCCGGCGAGCAGGACGCCCTCGACTACGTCAAGGACCTGCTCTCGTACCTCCCGTCCAACAACCAGGCCGCCGCACCGCGCCTCGAGCCGTCCGACCCGATCGTCGGTTCGATCGAGGACTCGCTCACCGCGGAGGACCTCGAGCTCGACACCCTGATCCCGGACTCGGCGAACCAGCCGTACGACATGCACGAGGTGATCCGCCGGATCCTCGACGACGACGAGTTCCTCGAGGTCCAGGCCGAGCGCGCCGCGAACATCATCGTCGGCTTCGGCCGCGTCGACGGCCGCTCGGTCGGCATCGTCGCGAACCAGCCCACCCAGTTCGCGGGCTGCCTCGACATCGACGCCTCCGAGAAGGCCGCACGCTTCGTGCGCACCTGCGACGCATTCAACGTCCCGATCATCACCCTGGTCGACGTGCCCGGCTTCCTGCCCGGCACCGAGCAGGAGTACAACGGCATCATCCGTCGCGGCGCAAAGCTCCTGTACGCGTACGGCGAGGCCACCGTCGGCAAGATCACCGTCATCACCCGCAAGGCCTACGGCGGCGCGTACGACGTCATGGGCAGCAAGCACATGGGCGCGGACGTCAACCTGGCGTGGCCGACCGCCCAGATCGCCGTCATGGGCGCCTCCGGCGCCGTCGGCTTCGTCTACCGCAAGCAGCTCAAGGACGCCGCTGCCTCCGGCGCCGACGTCGACGCACTGCGCCTCGAGCTGCAGAACGAGTACGAGGACACCCTCGTCAACCCGTACGTCGCCGCCGAGCGCGGTTACGTCGACGCGGTCATCCCGCCGAGCCACACCCGCGGGCAGATCGTCGCGGCTCTGCGCCTGCTCGAGCGCAAGATGGTTACCCTTCCCCCCAAGAAGCATGGGAACATTCCGCTGTGACAGCTACGACTCGCGAGACGACACTCGAGGACGTCGAGGTGCTTTCCGAAGCCGCCGCGACCGTCGACGCTGCCGCGGTGGCCGCAACCGAAGGTGCGCAATTGCCGGTCATCAAGGTGGTCAAGGGCTCGCCGACCGACGTCGAGGTGGCCGCTCTGGTCGCCGTGTTCGCCGCCGCCTCCTCCTCGGGTGAGGCCCCGGTCGACACGACGCCGCCCGAGCACTGGGGCGACCCGGTGAAGATGCACCGGGCACGCGCACCGTTCTCCCCGTACTCGTTCCAGAACCGGGCGTGACCCGGCTCGTCCTCGCCTCGGCCTCGCCTGCGCGACGCACTGTGTTGCGCAAGGCGGGGATCGAGCCGCACGTGCACGTCTCGGGCGTCGACGAGGACGCGATCCAAACCGCGCTCGGACCCCGGGCCACTCCGCAGCACGTCGTGACGGAGCTGGCCCGGGCCAAGGCGTCGGCGGTCCTGCCGGACCTGCCCGCCGAGATCCTCGCGGACGCCGTGGTGATCGGCTGCGACTCCATGCTGCTGATCGACGGCGAACTCCAGGGCAAGCCGCACACCGCGGACGTCGCCCGCGCTCGCTGGCGCTCGATGGCTGGGCGCAGCGGCACCCTGCTGACCGGCCACTGCGTGCTGCGCGTGCGCGGCGGCGCCATCGCCACCGAGGCCGCTGCGGACAGCGCCACGGTGGTGCACTTCGGGACGCCGTCCGGCGACGATCTCGAGGCCTACCTCGACTCCGGCGAACCGATGCAGGTCGCCGGCGCCTTCACCCTCGACGGACTCGGCGGCTGGTTCATCGACCGCATCGAGGGCGACCCGTCCAGCGTGATCGGCATCGGCCTGCCGCTGGTCCGCCGACTGCTCGGCGAGGTCGGCGTCGGCATCTCCGAACTGTGGACGGTCAACCGCCCCGACTGAGGCGGCTACCGCGTCCGGCCCATCTTCTGCCGACCCCCGGTCGGGTCGTCACCCGTCCCGTCACCTCTCGGTGACGGGACGGGTGCGCGCTACTGCGTGCTCAGCCGGGACAGCTCCTCGCGCAGCACGGGACCGACCGCGGCCAACGCGGACGGCGACGTCATCCCCCAGTGGGTGCTGGCGACACCGTGATTGCGGACCGTGCCGCTGACGTGGTCCCGCCACCCCGTCGCCGAGCGCTCACCGCTCGGGTCGTCCTCGGCAGCGGTGAAGAACAGCAGATCGCCGTCGAACACCCCGGGCCGGTACGTCTCGGTGAGGCCTGAGTTGTGCTCGGCGGCCGCGAGGAGGCGGCCGACGACATCGGCGGCCTGTTCCGCGCTCTGCCCGGTCAGCTGACTGAACACGGCCACCGCCTGCGCCTCGGTGACATCCGAGACCAGCTGGTCACCGACTCCGTCCATGCCCATGCCGCTGAGGACCTCGGCCATGGTCACCGCGCCGTTCGGCGTGGTGGGAAGGGTCTCGGCGGTGAAGCTGTCGAGCATCGCCAGCAGTTCGACCTGCTCGCCCTGCTCCTGCAGCTGCACCGCGATCGCATGGCTGATGGTGCCGCCGAGCGACCACCCGAGCAGGTGATACGGCCCGGACGGCTGCACTCGACGGATCTCTCGGAGGTACAGCTCCGCGACGGCCTCGATCGAACCGGGCAGCTCGCCGTCGCCCTGTGCGGCCGGCGTCTGCAACCCGTAGATCGGCCGTGCCGGGTCGACGTACTGCGTCAATCCCGTGTAGCACCACGCCAACCCGATGATCGGGTGCACGCAGAAGACCGGCGGGCGCGTGCCCCGCTCGCGGATCGGCAACAGAATGTCGAAGGCATGCTCGGTGACGTCCTCGGCGCCGTGCTCGATCTGTCGGGCCAGGGCCTCCGGAGTGGGGTCGGAGAACAGCCAGGGAAGCTGGACGACCGCGTCGAGTTCGACCCGCAGTCGCCCGACCACCCGCATGCCGATCAGCGAGTTGCCGCCGAGCTCGAAGAAGTTGTCGTCCAACCCGACCCGCTCCACGCCGAGCAGGTCCGCGAACACCGCGGCGATCGCGCGTTCCACGTCCGTGACCGGTTCCCGATACTCGCGTATCGCCGCCTCCGGCACCGGCAACGCCCGACGCTCGAGCTTGCCGTTGGCGCTCAGCGGGAACTCGTCGAGCACCATGACCGTCTCGGGAACCATGTACGACGGCAGGGTCGTCGACATCTCCCGGCGGAGCTCCGCGGTGTCGATCTCGACGTCGCCCTCGGGGACCACGTAGCCGATCAGCTGCTGGCCCGCGGATCCAGAATGCACGAGAACCACCGCCGCCCGCACCGACGGGTCCGCCGCCAATGCGGTCTCGATCTCACCGAGCTCGATGCGCAGACCGCGCAACTTCACCTGGAAGTCGGTGCGGCCCAAGAACTCCAGTTCGCCGTTCGGATTCCAACGAACCAGGTCTCCGGTCCGGTACAACCGTTCGCCACCGCCGCCGAACGGATCGGCGACGAACCGCTCCGCGGTCAGGTCGGCGCGGTCGTGGTACCCGCGGGCCAGCTGCAGCCCCGCCAGGTAGAGCTCGCCCGGCACACCCACCGGCACTTCGTTCAGGCGCGCGTCGAGCACGTGAGCACGGGTGTTCCAGACCCCTCGGCCGATGGGCACGACGACACCGACGTCGGACCCGATCCGGTGCGCCGTCGAGGTCACCGTGACCTCCGTGGGTCCATAAGTGTTGTCGAGCACGGCGATGGAGCGGGCGGCGAAACGCCGGGCCAGGTCAGCGGGTAGTTCCTCGCCGCCGGCGAGCACGTACCGCAGCGAGGACGGCAACCGCAGCTGCGGATCGGCCAGGAAGACGTCCAGCATCGACGGCACGAACTCCATGATCGTCACCGACCATTCCTCGGCGACGGCCACCAGGTACTCGGGGTCGCGATGCCCACCCGGCTTCGCGACCACCATGCGGGCGCCAACCTGCAGGGGCATGAACAGCTCCCACACCGACACGTCGAAGGTGACGGGCGCCTTCTGCAGCACGGTGTCGGACGGGCCCAGCGGATACTGGCCCTGCATCCACGCAATCTGGTTCACGACCGAGCGGTGCGTCACCGCCACGCCCTTCGGACGGCCGGTGGACCCCGAGGTGAAGATCGTGTACGCGACGTTCGCCGGCCGCAACGGCCGCAGTCGATCCGCATCCGTCAGCGTGGTGTCCGCGAAGCCGGACAGATCGAGCGCGTCGATCTCCACGACCTCGACGGAGTCCGGTAGGTCGCCGGCGTCCACCGATCGAGACAGCACCACGACGGGATTCGCGGCCGCCACGACGTACTCGGTGCGCTCGTCCGGGTGCTCCGGATCGAGGGGCAGGTAGCCGCCGCCCGCCGCGTGGACGGCGTACACGGCGACCAGAAGTTCCACCGAGCGGTACATCCCGATTCCGACCAGCGTCTCGGGTCCGACCCCGACCGAGACCAGGTAGCGCGCCAGCCGGTTCACCCGGAGGTCGAACTCCCGATAGGTCAGTACCTGGTCGTCGAAGATCAGCGCGGTGGCCTCGGGGGTGCGCTCGACCTGCGCCGCGAAGGCGTCGACGAGCGTGATCTCCGGCACCGCGACATCGGTCCGGTTCCAGCCGGCCAACGCGGCGCGTTCGGCGTCGCTGCGCAATTCGATCGCGCCGACGGCCAGCCCGGCCTCGCTCGTGACGGCCTCGAGGATCGCGGTGAACTTGTCCGCGAACCCGACCACCGTCGACTCGTCGAACAGGTCGCGCGCGTAGTTGAACGTCCCCGCGATCCCAGTGCGTTGCATCTGTTCGTCGAACTCCGTCGACAGCGTCACCTGGAGGTCCAGCTTCGCCGCGTCGGCCACGGTGTCGAACGGCGTTACGGTCAGTCCCGGCATCTCGAACTCCGTGCGGGCGAAGTTCTGCACCACCAGCAGGACCTGGAACAGCGCGGAATACGCGGTCGACCGGGTCGGATTGAGCACGTCGATCAACTGCTCGACCTGGATGTCGGCGTGCGCGAAACCGTCGAGGTCATTCGTACGGACCTGCCCCAGGAAGTCGGTGAACGCGGTTGCGGGCTCGACCTGGTTTCGCATCACCAGGGTGTTGCCGAACATACCGATCAGGTCGTCGAGTGCCTCCTCGCCGCGGCCGGCGACCTGCACTCCGATCACGATGTCGTCGAAGCCGGAGAGCCTCGACAGCAGTACCGCGAGCGCCGCGTGGGCCACCATGAAGAAGGTGGAGTTGTGTTCGCGCGCCAGCTGATCGATCCGATCCGCCAGATCCGCCGACAGCGTGAAGTTCACGTTGCCGCCGCGGTTCGACGCGACCGCCGGCCGCGGTCGGTCGGTCGGCAGTTCCAACAACTCGGGAGCCCCGGCCAGAGTCCGCGTCCAGTAGCCGATCTGCTTGGCGGCCAGGCTTTCCTCGTCGTGTTCGTCGCCGAGCATCTGCCGCTGCCACAGCGCGTAGTCCGCGTACTGCACCGTCAGCGGCGTCCAGGCCGGCTCGAGGCCCATCCGTCGGGCCTCGTAGGCGACCAGGATGTCCCTCGACATCGGGGCCAGCGACCCACCGTCAGCGGAGATGTGATGCATGCCGACGGCGAGGACGAACTCGCGCTCGTCCAGCTGGAACAGGGCCGCGCGCAACGGGACCGCACTGGTCACGTCGAACCCGCCGCCCACCACCTCGAGCACCCGAGCCTCCAGCCGTGCGGGGTCGACCCGCTCCGGCAACAGCTGCGGCACCACGTCCGCGGCGGGCAGGATCACCTGGTACGGACCGTCTTCCGAGTCGGGGAAGACCGTGCGCAACGACTCGTGCCGCTCGACCATGTCGGCCATCGCAGCCCGCAGTGCCGCGACGTCGAGGTCGCCGGTCAGCCGCAACACGAAGGGAATGTTGAACGCCGGCGAGCTGGTGTCGAACTGGTTGAAGAACCACATCCGTTGCTGCGCATGCGAGAGCGGGATCCGTTCCGGCCTCGGACCGGCCACCAACGGCGGGCGTCCACCGGCACCGGCATGCCGCTCCACCGCGACGGCGAGCGCGCTCACCGTCGACGCCTCGAACAGCACCCGCACCGGCACCTGCGCATCCAGCGCCGCGCCGAGCCGCGAGACCACCTGGGTGGCGATCAGCGAGTTGCCGCCGAGCGCGAAGAAGTCGTCGTCGGCACCGACCCGTTCCACCCCGAGTACCTCGGCGAACACACCCGCCACGATCTCCTCGACCGGAGTCGACGGCGCACGGAACTCCCGCGCCTGCAGCTCCGGCACCGGGAGCGCGCGCTTGTCGAGCTTCCCGTTGACCGTCACCGGCAGCGCCTCGAGCACCACCACCTGCGCCGGCACCATGTACACCGGCAGCGAACCCGCCAGTTCCTCGCGCAACGCCTGCGGATCGAGCGCGCAGTCCACGTCGCCCACCACGTAGCCGAGCAACCGCTGCCCGGTGTGCGGATCGTCGTGCACCGTGACGACGGCCTGCGCCACCCCGGCGCACCCGGCCAGGGCAGACTCGATCTCGCCGAGTTCGATCCGCAGGCCGCGCAGCTTCACCTGCGAGTCGGCGCGGCCCAAGAAGTCGAGCTCACCTTCGGACGTCCAGCGCACCAGGTCGCCGGTCGCGTACATCCGGGTCCCGGCCCCGCCGAACGGGTTCGCCACGAACTTGCTCGCCGTCAACTCGGCCCGATCGTGGTAGCCCCGGGCCAGCCCGAGCCCGGACAGGTACAGCTCACCGACCACACCGAGCGGCACCGGCCGCAGCCGCGTGTCCAGCACCACCGCACCGACGCCGTCGATCGGGGCGCCGATGGTGATCCGATCGCCCACCGACATCGGCCGGGTCAGGGTGACGACGATCGTGGTCTCGGTCGGGCCGTACCCGTTGAAGAACCGTCGGCCCGGCGCCAGTCGCGCCACCAGTTCCGGTGGGCAGACGTCGCCGCCGACCCCGACCATCTGCAATGCCGGCAGGTCTTCGCCGCGCATGGTCCCGAGCGCGGCAGGCGCGCTCATCACGTGGGTCACCTGCTGCTCGCGCAACAGCACCGCGAGTTCGTCACCGCCGACGACCTCCGGCGGCGCGACCACCATGGTGGCGCCCGCACTGAACGAGGAGATCATCTCGAACAGCGACGCGTCGAAGCTGGCGGACGACATCCGCAGCACCCGAGACGTGTCGGTGACGGCGAAATCCGGACGCGACTCCGCGCAGAACGGGGTCAGCCCGGTATGGGTGACCACCACACCCTTCGGCATGCCGGTCGAACCCGAGGTGTAGATCATGTACGCCACGTTGTCCGCGGACAGCGGCATCGTCCGATCCAGGTCCGTCACCGGGGCGTCGGAGAATCCCACGGCCGCCTCGCCGTCCAGCTCGAACCACTCGCTCGTGCCCGGCAGACCCTCGCGGACCCCGGTGATCGTCAACCCCAGTGCCGCACCGGAATCGGCGAGGATGTGCTCGATCCGCCCGGCCGGCAACGCCGGGTCGACCGGCACGAACGCGGCCCCACTCTTGGCGACCGCCCACATCGCGACCACCGACTCGATCGACCGCGGGAACGCCAGCGCCACGAACGACTCCGGCCCGGCCCCCCGCGAGATCAACAGCCGCGCAATCTGGTTCGACGTCGCATCGAGCTCGGCATAGGTCATCTCGGTGCCGCCCGCAACCAGCACGGCCTTCTCCGGGTCCACGGCCGCACCGGCCGTCAGGATCTCCGGCAGCAGCCGCACCGGCAACGGCGCCACGAGCGCCCGCTCCGCAACCGTCGCCCGCTCCGCCTCGCCCAGCAGGTCGAGCTCGCCGACCGGCACCGCCGGGTCGGCCGCGACAGCGCCGAGCAGACGCACCAGCCGCTCGACGAACCCACGCGCCGTCGACTCGTCGAACAGGTCCGCCGCGTACATCAGCGAACCCGCCAGACCGTCCTCGCCGTCGCGGAAGGTCAGCTCCAGGTCCAGCTTCGCGACGGCAAGCTCGGTGTCGAGCGCCGACACCGCGATGCCCGGCAGTTCGAACGACGTCACCCCCATGTTCTGCAGCGACAGCGCCACCTGGAACAGCGGCGAATGCGCCTGCGAGCGAGGCGGATTCACCACCTCGACGACCCGCTCGAACGGCACGTCGGCATGACCGAACGCGGCCAGGTCGGTGCTGCGCGTCTGTGCCAGCAACTCGTCGAAGCCGAGGGCGGGGTCGATCTCGGTGCGAAGCACCAGGGTGTTGACGAACATTCCGACCACGTCGTCGAGCGCCGCCTCGCCGCGACCGGCGATCGGGGTGCCGACGGTGATGTCGCTCGATCCGCTGACTCGCGACAGCGTCGCGGCCAACGCCGCGTGCAGCACCATGAACAGGGTGGACTGCGTCGCCAGCGCGAGCTCACGCAGCCGCCCGGCCAGTTCCGCATCCACGGTGAACTCGGTCCGGGCACCGCGCATCGACGCCACCGGCGGACGCGGGCGGTCCGTCGGCAGCTCCAGCACCGCGGGTACGTCGGCCAACTGCTCACGCCAGTACCCGAGCTGGACCGCCGCCAGCGACGCCGGATCGTCCTCCGACCCGAGCACCTCGCGCTGCCACAGCGCGAAGTCCGCGTACTGGACCGCCAACGGCTCCCACGCCGGCGCCAGCCCCTCGGCCCGGGCGCCGTAGGCCACCATCACGTCGCGGGCCAGCGGTCCGACGGAGAAGCCGTCGGCCGAGATGTGGTGCACCGCGACCGCGAAGACGTGCTCTGCAGTGTCTGACTGGGTCGCTCCGCCGGCTCCGCTCTGGCCGATCTTGAACAGCCGGGCGCGCAACGGGATTTCGGTCGAGACGTCGAACCCGCGGGACGCGAACTCGACCAGCGACGCCGTGAGGGCGTCCGCGGGCACGTCGACCTCGTCGAGGTCTGCGGTGAACTCGCCGAGGTCCGCGACCACCTGGTGGGGGCCGTCCGCCGAGTTGGGGAACACCGTGCGCAGCGACTCGTGTCGGGCGAGCACGTCACCGACCGCCGCCCGCAACGCGGTCACGTCGAGTTCTCCGGTCAGCCGGATGGCCAGCGGAATGTTGTAGGCCGGTGAGGCGGTGTCGAACTGGTTGACGAACCACATCCGGGACTGCGCCAGCGAGAGCGGGATCCGCTTCGGCCGCGGACCGGCGACCAGCGCCACCCGGCCACCGGCACCGACGTGCCGCTCCGCCGCCACCGCGAGCGCGCTCACCGTCGAGGCCTCGAACAGCACCCGCACCGGCACCTGCGCGTCCAGCGCGGCACCGAGCCGGGAGATCACCTGGGTGGCGATGAGCGAGTTGCCACCGAGGGCGAAGAAGTCGTCGTCGGCACCGACCCGCTCGACTCCGAGCACCTCGGCGAACACCCCGGCGACGATCTGCTCGACCGGCGTCGAGGGCGCCCGGAAGGCGACGGCCTCGAACTCCGGCACCGGCAGCGCCTTGCGATCGAGCTTGCCGGTGACCATCATCGGCAGCGCGTCGAGCACCACCACCTGAGCGGGCACCATGTACGCCGGCAAGGACGCCGACAGCTGAGTGCGCAGTTCCTGCGGATCGAGGGCGACCCCCGGGTCACCGACCACATAGCCGAGCAGTCGCTGCCCGGTGTACGGACTCTCGTGCACTGTCACCACGGCCTGCGACACCCCGTCGCAGCCGACGAGGGCGGACTCGATCTCACCGAGTTCGATACGCAGCCCGCGCAGCTTGACCTGTGAGTCGGCGCGGCCCACGAAGTCGAGTTCGCCGTCACGCGTCCAGCGCACCAGGTCACCCGTGGCGTACATCCGGGTCCCGGCCTCGCCGAAGGGATTCGCCACGAACTTGCGCGCGGTCAGCTCGGCGCGGTCGTGGTAGCCACGGGCCAGCCCGGCGCCGGACAGGTACAGCTCACCGACCACACCGAGGGGCACCGGCCGCAGCCGCGTGTCGAGCACCACCGCGCCCACACCCGAGATCGGTGCACCGATGGTGATCCGGTCACCGGCGGCCAGCGTTCCGGTCCGGGTGACGACGATGGTGGTCTCGGTCGGACCGTAACCGTTGAAGAACAACCGCCCCGGGGCCAACCGCGCCACCAGTTCCGGCGGGCAGACGTCGCCGCCGACGCCCACCATCTCGAGGGCGGGCAGGTCCTCCGCGCGCATGGTCCCCATCGCCGCGGGTGCGCTCATCAGGTGACTCACCCGCTGCCGGCGCACCAGCCGCGCCAGTTCGTCGCCGCCGACGACCTCCGGCGGCGCGACCACCATCGTGGCACCCGCGCTGAACGAGGTCAGCATCTCGAACATCGACGCGTCGAAGCTTGCCGACGCCAGCCGCAGCACCCGCGACTTCGAGGTGACGCCGAGCTCCTGGTGCGAGTCCGCGGTGAACGCGGCCAGTCCGGTGTGGGTGACCACCACGCCCTTCGGCATGCCGGTCGAACCGGAGGTGTAGATCATGTACGCGACGTTGGTCGCGGACAGCGCAGCCGTCCGGTCCCGATCGGTGATCGGGGTGTCCGCCAGTCCCTCGGCAGCGTCGCCGTCGAGCTCGAGCCACTCGGTCGTGGCGGGCAGCGTTTCGCGTACCCCGGCCACCGTCAATCCCAGCTCCGCACCGGAATCGGTGAGGATGTGCTCGATCCGCGCGGTCGGCAACGCCGGGTCGACCGGCACGAACGCCGCACCGGACTTCGCGACCGCCCACATCGCGACCACGGACTCGACCGACCGCGGGAAGGCCAGCGCCACGAAGGCCTCCGGGCCGATTCCCCGCGAGATCAACAGCCGCGCAAGCCGGTTCGACGTCGCGTCGAGTTCGGCGTAGGACATGTCGGTGCCGGATGCGGTCAGCGCGACCGCGTGCGGGTCCAGCGCCGCGCCTGCGGCGAGGATCTCCGGCAGCAACATCACCGGCAACGGCGCCGCGAGTGCGCGGGCATCGATCGTCGCCCGCTCCGCCTCGTCCAGCAGGTCGAGTTCGCCGACCATTGCGGACGGGTCGGCCGCGACCGACTCGAGCAGTCGCACGAACCGCTCGGTGAACCCGCGGGCCGTGGACTCGTCGAACAGGTCCGCCGCGTAGGTCAGCGTGCCCCGCAGTCCGTCCTCCCCGTCGCGGAAGGTGAGTTCGAGGTCGAGCTTCGCGACGGAGACGTCCGCCTCGAGTTCCGAGACCTCGATGCCCGGCAGCCCGAAGGACGCCGTTCCCTGGTTCTGCAGCGAGAGCGCCACCTGGAACAGCGGCGAATGCGCCTGCGAACGAGGCGGATTGACCACCTCGACGACCCGCTCGAAAGGCACGTCGGCATTGCCGAACGCGGCCAGGTCCACCGCGCGGGTCTGCTCGAGCAGTTCCGCAAAGCTCTGGTCCGGGTTCACCTCGGTGCGGAGCACCAGGGTGTTGACGAACATGCCCACCAGGTCGTCGAGGGCCGCCTCGCCCCGTCCGGCGATCGGGCTACCGACGGTGATGTCGGAGGTCCCGCCGAGGCGGGCGAGCTGCACCGCCAACGCGGCGTGCAGCACCATGAACAGCGTCGACTGTCGCTCACGGGCCAGGACCGTCAAGCTCTCCAGCAACGCCGCGTCCACCGCGAAATCGGTGCGCGCGCCGCGCATCGAGGCCACCTGCGGGCGCGGCCGGTCGGTCGGCAGCTCCAACATCGCCGGTACGCCGGCCAACTGCTCGCGCCAGTATCCGAGCTGGACCGAGGCCAGCGACTCCGGATCGTCCTCCGACCCGAGCACCTCGCGCTGCCACAGCGCGAAGTCCGGGTACTGCACCGCCAACGGCTCCCACGTCGGCGCGAGCCCCTCGGTCCGCGCCAGGTACGCCACCATCAGATCCCGCGCCAACGGACCAGCCGAGAACCCGTCCGACGAGATGTGGTGCACCACGAACGCGAAGACGTGCTCGCGCTCGCCAACCCGGAACAGGCTCGCCCGCAGCGGAATCTCGGCCGACACGTCGAAGCCCCGCAACACGAAGCCCGTCAACGCGGCCATCAGGTCGTCAGCCGACACCGCCACCTCGTCGAGGGTCAGCCGGACGTCGCCGATACCGACGACCACCTGAGACGGGCCGTCGGCCGAGTTCGGGAAGACCGTCCGCAGCGACTCGTGCCGCGCCAGCACATCTCCCACGGCCGCCCGCAGCGCCGCGACATCCAGGTCACCCGCCAACCGCACCGCGACCGGAATGTTGTACACCGGTGACGCCGTGTCGAACTGGTTGATGAACCACATCCGGGCCTGCGCGAACGACAGCGGGAGCCGCTCCGGCCGCGGGCCCGCGACCAGGGCCTTGCGGCCACCGACGCCCGCATGCCGCTCGACCGCCACGGCCAGCGCGCCGACAGTCGGAGCCTCGAAGAGCATCCGCACCGGCACCTGCGCATCCAGTTCCGCCCCGATGCGCGAGACGACCTGCGTCGCCACCAACGAGTTGCCACCCAACTCGAAGAAGTCGTCGTCCAGACCGACCCGGTCCACCCCGAGCACCACCGCGAACACACCCGCGACGATCTCCTCCACCGGGTTCGTCGGCGCCCGGAAGTCCCGCACCTCGAACACCGGCGCCGGCAACGCCTTCCGGTCCAACTTTCCGGACGAGTTCAACGGGAACTCGCCGAGCACCACGAACGCCGACGGCACCATGTACGACGGCAACGACCGCCCCGCGAACTCCTTGAGCCCGTCCACCTCGACCGAAGCGCCCGACGCGGGCACCACATACGCAACCAGGTGATCGCCCGTCGCCGTCGGCACCACCAACACCGCCGACTGCAACACCGACTCGTGCGCCAACAGCGCCGTCTCGATCTCACCGAGCTCGATCCGCTGACCACGGAACTTCACCTGGAAGTCCGTCCGACCGATGTAGTCGATCTCACCATCGGCCCGCCACGTCACCAGGTCACCGGTGCGGTACATCCGGGCCCCGTCGCCGCCGAACGGGTTCGCCACGAACCGATCGGCCGTCAGGTCCACTCGCCCGTAATAGCCGCGCGCAAGCTGCACGCCACCCAGGTACAGCTCACCCGGAACACCCACGGGAACCGGCCGCAACCGGCCGTCGAGCACGAACACCTGCGAGTTCCACTCCGGCCGACCGATCGACACCGCACCGCCGACCGCCGTGCCGGTCACGTCGGCATAGGTGATCGACACCGCCGCCTCCGTCGGCCCGTACAGGTTGTGCACCCCCGCATCGGACACCAACGCGAAGTCACGCACGGTCTCCGCCGGCAACGCCTCACCGATCACGAACACGTAGCGCAGCGACGACAGGTCCGCACGCGCAACAGAGCCCGCGAACACGGTCAGCATCGACGGCACGAAGTCGGTGACCGTCACACCCCGCGCGCGGATGGTCTCCGCCACGTACGCCGGGTCACGATGCCCGTCCGGCGTCGCCACCACCAACTGCGCACCCACGCGCAGCGGCATGAACCAGCCCCACAGCGACACGTCGAACGTCGTCGCGGTCTTCTGCAGGTACACATCCGACCCGCCGAGCGGGTACTCCGCCAGCATCCAGGCAATCTGGTTGGCGATCGCGCCGTGGCTGACCGCCACACCCTTCGGCTTGCCCGTCGACCCCGACGTGAAGATCACGTACGCCGGATGCGCCGGCGCCAACCGGGAGATCCGGTCCGCGTCGGTGACCGTCGCCGCCGAGAATCCTGCTGTGTCGAGGGTGTCGATCCGCAGAACAGACCTCTCCCCCGGAATATGCACACCGTCCCGCGAGACGGTCAGCACGCAGGCCGGATCGGCGGTGTCCAGGATGTGCCCGATCCGCTCCGCCGGATGGTCCGGGTCCACCGGCACGTACGCGCCACCCGCCTTGACCACCGCGTAGATGCCGACGACCAGGTCGATCGAACGCCGAATCGCCAACGCCACCAACGACTCCGGTCCCACACCCTCGGCGATCAGCAACCGCGCCAACCGGTTGACCCGGGCATCGAACTGCGCGTAGGTCAGTTCCTCGCCCTCGTACGCGACGGCCGTCGCGTCCGGGGTCGCCGCGACCTGGACGTCGTACGCGTCGAGGAGGAGGTCCCCGGCGTCGACGACATGATCCGAGTCGTTCCAGCCGGTCAGCACCAGCGCCCGCTCGTCCTCGTCGAGCAGTTCGACATCACCCACGGCCACCGCCGGATCGGCGGACACGGCCCGCAGTACCCGGGTGAACCGGTCGCCGAACAGCCGCACGGTGGACTCGTCGAACAGGTCCCGCGCGTACGTCAGCTCCACCGCCATCCCCGCCGGCGCACCCGACTCGTCGACACTCTCGGTCACCGTGACCTGCAGGTCGAACTTCGCGATCGCGGCGTCGAAGTCGAGACCGGAGACGGTCAAGCCGTCCAACTCGAGAGACGGCTGGGTGTGGTTCTGGAAGAACAACGCCACCTGGAACAGCGGGTGTCGTCCCTGCGAACGGGCCGGGTTGAGCACCTCCACGAGCCGCTCGAACGGCACGTCCGCGTGCCCGAACGCACCGAGATCGGTCTCCCGCACGTCGCCGAGCAGTTCGATGAACGACGCCGCCGGATCGACCTCGGTCCGCAGCACCAGGGTGTTGACGAACATGCCCACAAGGTCGTCGAGCGCCACGTCGCCGCGACCGGCGACCGGCGTACCGATGGCGATGTCGCCGGTGCCCGACAGTCGCGCCAGCAGCACCGCGAGCGCCGCGTGCACGACCATGAACAACGACGAACCGTTGCCGCGCGCGGTACTCGCCAGCGCCGCATGCAGATCCGCGTCCACCGCGAACTCCACCGCGCCGCCCACGTTGGATGCCACCGCCGGCCGAGGCCGATCGCTCGGCAAGTCCAACTGCGCCGGAATACCGTCCAGATCGGACTTCCAGTACTCGAGCTGCCCGGCGATCAACGACCGCGGATCGTCCTCCGACCCGAGCACCTCGCGCTGCCAGAGGCTGTAGTCCGCGTACTGCACCGCCAGCGGCGCCCAGCCGGGTGCCTCGCCGGCCGAACGGGTGGCGTAGGCGATCATCACGTCGCGGGTCAGCGGCCCCACCGAGAACCCGTCCGCGGCGATGTGGTGGATCACCAGCACCAACACGTGCTCGGTCTCGTCGACCTGGAACAGCTTTGCGCGCAACGGCACCTCGGACGTCACGTCGAACCCGGTCGTGACGGCCTCGCCCACCCGCTCGAGGAGTTCGTCTGAACCGACGGCCACCGGCGTCAGGTCCGGGACGACCTCGCCGGCGGGCAGGATCACCTGAACGCCGGTGCCCCCGCTCTCGGGGTAGACGGTCCGCATGATCTCGTGCCGGGCAACGACATCTGCAATCGCGGACTGCAGCGCCGCCACGTCCAGAACGCCCGAGAGCCGGATCGCGGCGGGGATGTTGTTGACCGCGGACTCGGAATCGAAGCGGCTGAGGAACCACATCCGCTGCTGCGCGAGCGACAGCGGAATCGACTCCGGGCGCTCCTGTGCGACCAGCGCCTTCCGTCCGCCCTGCCCCGCATGCTGCTCGAGTGCCACCGCGAGCGCGGCGACGGTCGACGCCTCGAACAACGTCCGCACCGGCACCGTCGTGTCCAGGGCTGACCCGAGCCGGGCCGCGACCTGCGTGGCGATCAGCGAATTGCCGCCGAGCGCGAAGAAGTCGTCGTCGACGCCGACCCGCTCCACCTCGAGCACCTCGGCGAACACCCCGGCGACGATCTCCTCGATCGGCGTCGACGGCGCCCGGAACACCGCGGCCTCGAAGGTCGGCACCGGCAGCGCCTTCCGGTCCAGCTTGCCGTTGACGGTCACCGGCAGCGCGTCGAGGACGAGCACCTGCGCCGGCACCATGTACGACGGCAACGGCCCGGCCAGCTCGTCGCGCAGCGCCTGCGGGTCGAGCGCGACCCCCTCCTCGCCGACGACGTAGCCGAGCAGCCGGTCCCCCGTGTGGGGATCGTGGTGCAGCACCACGACCGCCTGGGCCACGCCCGCGCAGCCGGCCAGGGCTGCCTCGACCTCACCGAGTTCGATACGCAGTCCGCGCAGCTTGACCTGGGAGTCGGCGCGCCCGATGAAGTCGAGCTGACCGTCGGCGGTCCAGCGCACCAGGTCACCGGTGGCGTACATCCGGCTGCCGGGGGCCCCGTGCGGGTTCGCCACGAAGCGCCCCGCCGTCAGAGCCGCGCGGTCGTGGTAGCCGCGAGCCAGACCGGCGCCCGACAGGTAGAGCTCACCCACGACACCGACCGGCACCGGGCGCAAACGCGCGTCGAGCACGGCCGCACCGGCACCGCCGATCGGGGCGCCGATGGTGATCCGGTCACCGGGCGACAACGACTCGGTGGACGTGATGACGATGGTGGTCTCGGTGGGGCCGTAGCAGTTGAAGAAGCGCCGCCCCGGCGCGAGCCGGGCCATCAGCTCCGGCGGGCACACGTCGCCGCCGACCATCACGGTGCGCAGGTCGGGCAGGTCCCGGGTGTCCATGGTGCCGAGCACCGCGGGTGCGGTGAGGACGTGGCTGACCCGCTCCTCGCGCAGCAGGGTCGCGAGTTCGTCGCCACCGACGACCTCGGGCGGGGTGATCACCATCGTCGCCCCGGCACTGAAGGCGGCCAGCATCTCGAACACCGACGCGTCGAAGCTGGCGGACGACAGCCGGAGCACCCGCGACTCGGGTTCGAGGCCGACCTCGGGGCGGGTGTCCGCGCAGAACGCGGCCAGCCCGGTGTGGGTCACCTCGACGCCCTTCGGGGTGCCCGTCGACCCCGAGGTGTAGATCATGTAGGCCACGTTGGCCACGGTCAGGGCGGCGGTCCGGTCCCGGTCGGTGACCGGGGTGTCCGGTCGCGAGGACTCCTCGCGCAGCACCTGGTCGTCGTCGAGCACCAGCCACTCGACGCCGCCGGGCAGCACGCCGCGGGTGCGCGCGACGGTCATGCCGAGCGCCGCGCCGGAATCTTCGAGGATGTACTCGATCCGGGCCGTCGGGAGGGCGGGGTCGACGGGGACGAAGGCCGCACCGGTCTTGGCGACGGCCCAGAACGCGAGCAACGCCTCGGCCGAACGCGGGAACGCCATCGCCACGAAGGTCTCGGGACCGATTCCCCGCGAGATCAGTGTCCGCGCAAGACGGTTCGACCGTCCGTCGAGCTCCGCGTAGGACATCTCGTCCCCGTGCAGGGTCAGCGCCGCCGCCGTCGGATCCACGGCTGCGCCGGTGGTGAGGATCTCCGGCAGCAGCCGGGCCCGCGGCATCTGCGCGACGGCGCGATCGGCGAGCATCGAGCGCTCGGTGCCGTCGAACAGGTCGACCTCGCCGACGACGGTCGACGGGTCGACGACGACGGAACCCAGTACCCGCACCAGCCGGTCGACGAACCGACGTGCGGTGGCCTCGCCGAACAGGTCCGCGGCGTAGGTCAGCGAGCCGGTCATGCCCCGGTCGCTCTCGCGGAAGGTCAGTTCCAGATCGACCTTGGCGACGTCGATGCCCGGATCGAGCATCGACACCCGCACGTCCGGCAGCTCGAGCGATCCGACGCCCTGGCTCTGCAGCGACAGCGCCACCTGGAACAGCGGCGAGTACGACTGCGACCGAGGCGGATTCGCGATCTCGACGACCCGCTCGAACGGCACGTCGGCGTTGCCGTACGCGGCGAGGTCGACGGCGCGGGTGCGGGCCAGCAGGTCCGCGAAGGTCAGCTCGGGGTCGACCTCGGTCCGCAGCACCAGCGTGTTGACGAACATCCCGACCACGTCGTCGAGGGCGGCCTCGCCGCGACCGGCGATCGGGCTGCCGACGGTGATGTCGGTGGTCCCGCTCAACCGCGCCAACTGCACCGACAGCGCTGCGTGCAGCACCATGAACAGGGTGGCGCTCTGTTCGAGTGCCAGCTCGCGCAGTCGGTCGGTCAGATCCGCGTCGAGCGCGAAGTCGACGCGGGCGCCCCGGTACGACGCCACCGCCGGACGGGGATTGTCGGCGGGCAACTCGAGCACGCCCGGCGCCCCGGCCAGCCGGTCGGCCCAGTACCCGAGCTGGACCGAGGCCTGCGAGGCGGGGTCGTCCTCCGACCCGAGCACCTCCCGCTGCCACAGCGCGTAGTCCGCGTACTGCACCGGCAACGGCTCCCAGTCCGGGCTCCCGCCACGGGTGCGGGCCGTGTACGCGGTCAGCAGGTCCCGCGCCAGCGGGAGGGTCGAGAATCCGTCGGCGCTGATGTGGTGGACCACCAGCACCAGCACGTGGTCGTCGGGCGCGGGCCGGAAGAGGCCGCCGCGCAGCGGAACCGCGGCGGTCACGTCGAATCCGCCGGACACCAGGGCCGCGATCGCGGCCCGCAGGGCGTCCTCGCCGTCGACCTCGACCGGAGTCAGCGGGACCGTCACGTCGGCCGCGGGCAGGATCGACTGCCGTGGACCGTGCTCGGAGTCCGGGAACACCGTGCGGAGCGATTCGTGCCGGGCGATGACGTCGTGCACCGCGGCCGCGAGGGCTACCGTGTCGAGGGCACCGGTCAGCCGCACCGCGAGCGGGATGTTGTACACGGCGGATTCGGGGTCGTAGCGGTTGAGGAACCACATCCGCTGCTGCGCCAGCGACAACGGGATCGACTCCGGCCGTTCCCGCGCCGCCAACGCGGCTCGGTCCGCGACCTCGTGCGTGTCCAGCAGGATCGCGAGATCGGCCACGGTCGAGCTGCCGAAGATCTCCCGAACGCGAAGCCCGGTGCCCGCGGTCGCGTTGAGCCGCGCGACCACCTGGGTGGCGCTGAGCGAGTTGCCGCCGAGCGCGAAGAAGTCGTCGTCCGCGCCGACCCGCTCGGTCCCGAGCACATCGGCGTAGACGTCCGCGACCAACTGCTCGGCGGCAGTGCGCGGCGGCTGGTACTCCCGGACCGCGAAGACGGGCTGCGGGAGGGCGCGGCGATCCACCTTGCCGCCGGGCGTCAACGGCACCTCGGCGAGGACCGTCACCGACGCCGGCACCATGTACTCCGGCAGCCGATCCCGGACGTGGGCCATCAGGCCGGCGATGTCGACGTCGATGCCGGTGCGCGGCAACACGTACGAGGCGAGCGACCGCACGCCGCCCGGGCCGTCGAAGCCCACGGTCACGGCGAAGTCCACGTCCGGGTGAGCGGACAACACGGTGTCGATCTCACCCAGCTCGATCCGATGACCACGGATCTTCACCTGGGCGTCGGTACGGCCGAGGTACTCGAGCGTCCCCTCCCGCGTCCACCGCACCAGGTCCCCCGTCCGGTACAGGCGGGTACCCGCACCGCCGAACGGGTTGGCCACGAAGCGCTCCGCGGTCAGCGGCAGCCGCGCGTGGTAGCCGCGCGCCAGGCCCACTCCCGACAGGTAGAGCTCACCCGCGACACCGACCGGCACCGGGTGCAGCCGGGCGTCCAGCACCACGACGTCGGTGCCCACGACCGGACCACCGAGTGTCACCGGCCGACCGACGACCATGGGATCCGAGTGCACCGCGACCACGGTCGACTCGGTGGGCCCGTACGCGTTGAACATCTTCCGACCCGGTGCCCACCGCTCGACCAGTGACGCCTCGCAGGCGTCGCCTCCGACGACGACCACCTCGAGGTGGTCGAGCCCGGCCGGATCGACGGTGGCCAACGCTGCCGGGGTCACGAAGGCATGCGTCACCCGCTGCTCGCGCAGCAGCGCGGCCAGGGCTTCGCCGCCGTAGACGTGCGTCGGCGCCACCACCATCGCGGCTCCCGCACCGACCGCCATCATCAGCTCGAGCACCGAGGCGTCGAAGCTCGGCGACGCGAAATGCAGTGTCCGGGAATCGGTCCGCACTCCGTAGCGGTTGCGCTGGTCGTCCGCGAAGGCACGCAGGCCTGCGTGGCTGACCACGACGCCCTTCGGGACACCGGTGGAACCGGACGTGTAGATGACGTACGCCGGGTTCTCCGGCCGCACCACACCCGAGAGTTCGGCTGCGGTGAGCGCGGCCGCGGACAGGGCCGCGACCCGCTGCACCGAGTCGGCCTCGTCGAGGACCAGCCAGCGCACCGAATCGCCGAGAGCCGAACGACTCGCCTCGACGGTCACACCCACCGCGGCACCCGAGTCCGAGAGCATGTGCTCGATCCGGTCGGCCGGATAGGTGGGGTCCACGGGCAGGAAGGCGGCACCGGTCTTCGCCACGGCCCACACGGCCGTCACGGACTCGATCGACCGCTCCAGGGCGACCGCGACGCACGACTCGGGTCCGACCCCCATCCCGATCAGCTCGCGCGCAACACGATTCGAGCGCGCGTCGAGATCGGCGTAGGACAGGGCTGTCCCCTCGAACACCAGAGCGTCCCCGTCGGGATCGGCCGCGACGGCCTCGGCGAGCAGCTCTGCCAGGGTGGACGCGGAGGGCTCCGGCCGCGCCGGCCCCGCACCCAGCGCCAGCAACGACGCCCGTTCCGCCGCATCCAGGATGGCGATGTCCCCCACCGGCGCCGCCGGTGTGCGCACCGCGGCGCCGAGGATCCGCAGGAAGCGCGTGGCGAACCCGACCACGGTCTTCTCGTCGAACAGGTCGGTGGCATAGACGAACTCGGCGGCCGCGCCCTCGGCGTCCTGCAGCTCGCTGACCGTCAGCTGCAGGTCGAACTTGGCCACGCCGAAGTCGAGCGGCTCACGTCCGATCTGCAGACCCGGCAGGGCGAACCCGTCGACCGGCAGGTCCTCGAACGCCAGCACGACCTGGAACAGCGGATGGTGTGCGAGGGTACGGACCGGTGCGGCGACCTCCACCAGACGCTCGAAGGCCACGTCCGCGTGCCCGAACGCGGCGAGGTCGACCGCGCGGACCTCGCCGACCAGCTCCTCGAACGAACGCGCCCCGTCCACCTCGGTGCGCAGCACCAGGGTGTTGACGAACATGCCCACCACGTCGTCGAGCGTGGACTCCCCGCGGCCGGCGACCGGGGTGCCGATCGCGATGTCGGCGGACTCGCTCAACCGGGCCAGCAGCACCGCGAGCGCCGTGTGCAGCACCATGAACGGCGTGGCGTTCGCGCGCCGGGCGATCTCGCGGACTCCGCGGTAGACGTCCGCCTCGATGGTGAAGGGCACCGCGGCGCCGCGGTAGGTCGGAGTCGGCGGGCGACGGTGATCGTAGGGCAGCACCAGTAGGTCCGGCAGGCCGGCCAGTCGCTGCGCCCAGTACCCCAGCTGACCCGAGACCAGCGACTGCGGGTCCGATTCCGATCCGAGGATCTCCTGCTTCCACAGGGCGTAGTCGGCGTACTGGACCTCCAGCGGCTCCCAGCCGGGCGCCTGCCCGTGGGCGCGGGCACCGAACGCGACCATGACGTCGCGGGCGAGCGCCTGCATCGACCAGGCGTCGATGCTGATGTGGTGCACGACCATCGAGAGCACGTGCTCGTCGGGGGCCACCCTCAGCAGGCGCAGCCGCACCGGCGGCTCGGTGGTGACGTCGAAGCCGCCGGCCGCCTCGTCGCGCAGTCGATCCGCGAGCTCGGCGGGGGTCACCGCCCCGACCGGCAGTGCGACGTCGACGTCGTCCACCGCGAGGACCACCTGGCTGGGACCGTCGACCGAATCGGGGTAGCGGGTGCGCAGCGACTCGTGCCGGCCCAGCACGTCCGCGACCGCCTCGCGCAACGCGTCCACGTCGAGAGTGCCGCTCAGCCGCAGGGCGACCGCGACGTTGTAGGCACCGGAACCGGTGTCGAACTGGTTGAGGAACCACATCCGGGACTGCGCCGGCGACAGCGGGATCCGTGCCGGACGCTCGATCCGGGTCAGTGCACGACCGAGCCCCTCGCTGCCACCGGCGTCGAGACGGGCCGACAGTGCCGTGACCGTCGGAGCCTCGAACAGCTCGCGCACGCCGACCCGTACACCGAGTTCGGTGTGCAGGCGGGCGAGCAGGCGGGTCGCGAGCAGCGAGTTGCCGCCGAGGTGGAAGAAGTTGTCGAACGCACCGACTCGCGGCACGCCGAGCAGCTCCGCGCAGATCCGCGCGACCACGAGTTCGGTGGCCGTGGCGGGGGCGACGAACTCCGCGCCCGCGAACTCGGGTTCCGGCAGTGCCTTTCGGTCCAGCTTGCCGTTGGCGTTCAGCGGGAGTTCGTCGAGCACGACCAGCACCGACGGCACCATGTAGGCCGGCAGGTCACGCCCGGCGGCCTCGAGCACTGCCGCCCGGTCGATCTCGGCGCCCGGCGCGGGCACCAGGTAACCGGCGAGGAACTCGCCGCCCACGCCCCCACGCAGCGTCACCACCGCCTGACCGACCGTGTCGGCCTGCGCGAGCGCCGCCTCGATCTCGCCGAGTTCGATGCGCTGACCGCGCAGCTTGACCTGGAAATCGGATCGTCCGATGTACTCGAGCGCCCCGAGGCCGTTCCAGCGCACCAGGTCGCCGGTGCGGTACATCCGAGCGCCCGCATCCCCGAACGGGTTCGCCACGAACCGGTCCGCCGTCAGGTCGAATCGCCCGCCGTAGCCGCGGCCGACACCGACGCCGCCGACGTAGAGCTCACCCACGACACCCGCAGGGACAAGACGCATCCGGCTGTCGAGCACGTACAGGTCCAGGTTCGCGATCGGCGAGCCGATGGGCACGCCGGTGAGATCCGCGGCGGACGCCGCGTGGCTCGAGACCACGTCCGAGGCCTCGGTCGGGCCGTAGCTGTTGACCACGTGCAGCCCGGAACTCATCAGGGCCGCGATCTTGCCGACCCGGATCGGCTCGCCGCCGAGGACGACCATGTCGAGCCCGGCCAGGACACCGTCGACGTCGCTGTCCACGACCGCCTCGAAGGCGCTCGGCGACATGTTCGCCAGCGCCACACCACCGTTGCCGACGATCCGCAGGATGTCCCACGGGTCGAAGCCGTCCGCCGCGAGATGGATCGTGCGGCCGTCGGTCAGCGCCGCCCACACGTTCTTCTGGGTCAGGTCGAAGCTCGGCGAGGACGCGATCAGCAGTCCTCCCTCGGCCGGCAGCTCCCGCCGGTACCACGCGAGGGTGTTCTCGATGCCCGCCATCGGCACCAGCGTCGGCTTCGGCTTGCCCGTCGACCCCGAGGTGGAGATGACGTAGCCCAGGCGCTGACCCGCGCCCCGCTCACGCCACCGATCGACCGGGCGCGGGGCCACCGGCGCCGACTCCACGAAGGCATCCATCGCCACGACCGCGACCGGCAGGTCGGTGGCCGACTGGCTCACCGCGCACCGGGCGCCGGTGTCCGCGAGGATCGACTCGATCCGGTCTGCGGGGTACGTCGGGTCGATCGGCGCGTAGGCGGCCCCGGCCTTCCAGACCGCCAGCATCGCGACGACCCACTCCACCGACCGGGGCAGCAACAGCGCCACCACGTCGTCGGCACCGACGCCGAGCCGCGTCAGCTCGACGGACAGCGCCGTCGACCGGGCGTCGAGCTCCGCGTAGGTCGACGACCGATCGCCGGCCACCACCGCCGTTGTGTCGGGGCGCAGGTCCGCCTGCGCGGCGAACAACGCCACCGGAGAGGACTGTTCGGCGGGCAGTCGGTCGCCGCGCGACCACCCGAGCATCCGCTCGGGCTCACCCGCGGCGAAGAGGTCGATCTCCCCGACCGCCAGGTCCGGCTGCGCCGCGATGGTCTCGAGGATCCGGACCAACCGGGCGATCAGCACCGTCGCCTCGGCCCGGTCGAAGGACTGGGGCGCGTACCGCAGGCTCAGGCGCAGTTGCGGGTCGAGGATCGAGGTCAACGTGAGGGCGAAGTGGGTCGCGTCCTGTGCGTCGAGGTCGAGTACCCGCATTCCCCCGATGTCGGTGTTCTCGTCGAATCCGGACTTGTCCATCGGATACGACTCGAAGACGGTCAGGGTGTCGAACAGTTCCCCCACGCCGACGGCGGCCTGGATGTCGCCGAGGCCGACGTGGTGGTGATCGAGCAGGTCCGCCTGGTCACCCTGCAGGCGGGACAGGAAGTCGGCGACCGCCTCGTCCGGGTCGATCCGCACGCGCACAGGCACGGTGTTGATGAAGAGGCCCAGCATGGACTCCACGCCGGCCAGTTGCGGCGGGCGACCGGACACGGTGGCACCGAAGGTGACGTCACCGCGCGAGAGCAACCGTGCCAGCAGCAGACCCCACGCGGCCTGGACCACCGTGTTCACCGTCACCCCGCGCTCGCGGGCCGTGCGGCTCATCTCGTCGACCAGCCCGTCGGGCAGCTCGACGAGCAACTCCTCGGGCAGCGGGCCGGGTTCCCCCGGCACCCGGGCGGGTGCGATCAGGGTCGGCTCGGTGACCCCGTCGAGCGCTCGCGCCCAGGCGGCGCGCGCGGCATCGTCGTCGGTCTCGGCCAGCCAGGCGAGGTAGTCCCGGTACGAACGCGGCCGGGCGAGGTCGGCGACGTCCGCTCCGGCGGCGTAGGAGACGAGCAGTTCGCGCACCAGCAGCGGCATCGACCAGCCGTCGAGGACGATGTGGTGGTTGGTGATCGCGAGGACGTACCGATCGGCCGCCGTGCGAATCAGCAGGATCCGCAGCAGCGGCGGGCTGTCCATCGCGAACCGGGTGATCCGCTCGTCGTCGAGCAGCTTCTGCAGGCGGACCTCCTGCTCGTGCGCGGACAGCGCCCGCACGTCCACCTCGCGCCACGGCACGTCGACGTTCTCGTGCACGATCTGAACCGGGGTGCCGTCCTCGGCGTACCCGAACGCGGTGCGGAGGTTCTCGTGGCGGCGCACCAGATCGGTTGCGGCCGAGCGCAACCTACTCGAGTCGACGACGCCCGCCAGGCTCAGTCGCAGCTGCGCGGTGTACACGTCCACCGTCTGCTCGGAGAGTTCGGCGTGGAAGAGCAGGCCGCGCTGCAGCGGCGAGAGCGGCCACACGTCGGTCAGCAGTGGGTAGCGGCTCTCCCACCGCTCGATCTCGGCCTGGCCGACTCGGACGAGCGGGAAGTCGGACGGGGTGAAGCCGCCGGCGGCGGGCCGCTCGGCATGCGACGCGAGCCCCTCGAGGGCACGACGCCACAGGCCCGCGAGGTCGGTGACCTCGTCGGCGGTCAGCAGTCCGGTGGGGAAGGCGAAGGTCGCCGACAGCCGCGGCCCGTCGACCCCGTCGTCGACCACCGCGTTCACGTCCACCACCGCCGCGACGGTCAGCTCGGGACCGCTGGCGGCGTTGAGATCCGGTGCGTCCGGGTCCGGGATCCAGCCCAGGCCGCGCATCGACTCGGGCACCTGGGCCGCGCCGGTCCGGCCGAGGTAGTTGAAGCTGATCTGCGGCACGGGCAGTTCCGCGAGCACCGGAGCGGTGTCGCCGTCGAGGTACCGCAGGACACCGAACCCGACGCCGCGGTTCGGGACCGCGTGCAGCTGTTCCTTGACCGCCTTCATCACGGCGCCCGCCGCGTCACCACCGACGACGGCGCTGCCGAGATCCACCCCGGCGAGGTCCAGTCGCACCGGGAACAGGCTGGTGAACCAGCCCACCGTCCGGGACAGGTCCGCGCCGGCGACGGCGTCGTCCTCGCGACCGTGTCCCTCGAGGTTGAGCAGGACCGACGGCGCCTCGAGCCCGCGGCCGCTGCGCCACAAGGACACCGCCACCGCGAGTGCCGCGATCAGTCCCTCGCTGACGCCGCACCGGAAGGCGCCGGGCAGGGCGGTCAACAGGGACTCGGTCGTGGCGGTCGTCAGCTCCACCCGCACCCGGTCGGCCGTCTTCACCGTGTCGAGATCGGGGTCGAGGTCCCGGGCGCCGAGCGCCGGGTCCGGGCCCGAGAGAACCTCGGTCCAGTGGTCCATCTCGCCGACGAACGTCTTGGCGGCCGCCGAGTCGGCGACGCCGTGGGCCCATCGGCGCAGCGAGGTCCCGACCGGGGCCAGCTCCGGCGCAGCTCCCGCGGACGCCTGCATCCACGCCTGCGCGAGATCCGGGACGATGGTGCGCCACGACACCCCGTCGACGACCAGGTGGTGGGCCACGATCAGCAGCCGGTCCGTGTGCTCTGCCGCGGCCGATTCCGTTGCCAGCCAGACGAACTGGATCATGATCCCGTCGGCCGGGTCGAGTCTGCCGACGGCCGCCTCGCACTCGTCGAGCAGCGCTGTTGCGACATCGGCCGAGTCGACGGCGACCCGGCGCAGCAGTCGGGTAGGGTCGAGCGACTCGGCCCGGGTCTCGAACACCCAGCCGTCGCCGGCGGGCACGAACCGGGCACGCAGCGCGTCGTGACGCTCGGTGAGCGCGGCCACCGCCGAGGTCAGCGAGTCCTGAGCGACGCCGTCGGGGAGGGTGAGTGCGATCGCCTGGAAGAACGCGTCGGGGCCACCGCGATCGAGCATCGAGTGCACGATCGGCGTCAGGGGCACCGTTCCGACGCCGGCGCCGTCGAGTTCCGCCAGTGCCGCGACGTCCGAAGCCTCCACCGGGACAGCGATTTTCGCGATCTCCGCAATGGTCTTGCGTTCGAAGACGTCACGGGCCGAGAAGCGCAGCCCGCGCTCCTTGGCGCGCGCGACCAACTGGATCGCGATGATGCTGTCCCCGCCGACCGCGAAGAAGGAGTCGTCGACACCGACGCGCGGGGCGCCGAGCAGTTCGGCCACGACCTCCGCGATCACCTTCTCTGCGGCGGTCACCGGTTCGCGGTACTCCTCCGCGGCCGCACCGAACACCGGGATCGGCAACGCGCGCCGATCCAGTTTGCCCGCGGTGGTCAGCGGCACGCGGTCGATCACCATCACCACGGACGGCAGCATGTGCCCGGGCAGGAACTCCCCGGCCCGGGCGATGACCGCAGCCGGGTCCACTGCGTGTCCGGTCCGGGGCCGGACGTAGGACACCAGCGCGATCGCACCGTTGGTTCGTTCGTGCGCGATGGTGACGGCGAAGTCGATCCCGTCCTGCGACGTCAGCGCCGCGTCGATCTCGCCGAGCTCGATCCGGAAGCCGCGGATCTTGACCTGGTGGTCGGCCCGGCCCACGAACATCAACTCGTGATCCGGCGTCCACCTGACCTCGTCACCGGTCCGGTACATGCGCGATCCCGGCTCCTCGAAGGGATTCGCGACGAATCGCTCGGCGGTCAGGCCGCGCCGGTCGTGGTAGCCGCGGGCGAGCGCGGAACCGGCCAGGTACAGCTCACCGATCGCGCCCACCGGCACCGGGCGCAGGCGGCGGTCGAGCACCAGTGCGCTCGCACCCTGGATCGGCGCACCGATGGTGATCCGGTCGCCGGACGACAGCGGTCGCCCGGTCGTGATGACGATCGTCGTCTCGGTCGGCCCGTAGCTGTTGGTGAACCGGCAGACGTCGGCGAACTTCCCGACCAGGTCCGGGGTGCAGACGTCACCGCCGACCACCACCGCGCTCAGGTCGGCGAGCCCACCGGGGTCGACCGAGCCGAGCACGGTCGGCGCCGAGATGATGTGTGTGACCCGTTGCGACCGAAGCAGATCCACGAGATCGTCGCCGCCGTACACCTCGGGCGGGGCGACCACCATGGTGGCGCCGGCGCTGAAGGCCTGCACCATCTCGAACACCGAGGCATCGAAGCTGGCGGAGGAGAAGCGCAGCACCCGGGACGACGAGGTGATGTCCAGCTCGGGGCGCGCCGCGGCCGCGAAGTTGGCGAGTCCGGCGTGGGTGACCACCACACCCTTGGGCAGACCGGTGGATCCCGAGGTGTAGATGACGTACGCCGGGTTGCCGACCGCGAGGTGGTGACGCCGGTCCGCATCGGTGACCGGATCCGTTGGCAGACTGGAGAACCGGGCGATCGTCTCGGCGTCGTCGGTCACCAGCCAGTCGACGGAGGACGGCAGTGCGGCGCGCTGCGCCGCGGTGGTCAGGCCGACCAGGACGCCGGAGTCGGTGACCATGTGCATCTTGCGGTCGACCGGCAGTTCGGGGTCGATCGGCAGGAAGGCCGCACCGGACTTGGCGACCGCCCACACCGCGACGAGTGCCTCGACCGAGCGCGCGAAGGAGAGCGCCACGAACGACTCCGATCCGACACCCCGCTGCACGAGCAGTCGTGCGAGCTGGTTGGACCGGGCGTCGAGTTCCCGGTAGGTGACCCGCTCGTCGCCCGCGAGGATCGCCGTTCCGTCCGGGTTCGCCGCGACGCCGTCGGCGAGCAGGTCGGGCAGCAGTCGCGGGGCGTCGGCCACCGGTCCGCGCAACGGCACCAGTTCGGCGCGTTCGTCGTCGTGCAGGACGTCCAGACCCGACACCACGGTTGCGCCGTCAGCCCCGGCGAACTGGGTGAGGTACTCCAGGAACCGGGCGTGGTGGCCCTGTAGGTCCTCCCCGGTGTACAGGTTCGGGTTCGCCTCGAAGTCGATGTGCGGGCGGCTCCCGGCGACGCTCGGATAGATGTTGACCGACAGGTCCTCCACCGGACCGGTGGTCAGCACCCGCATCCGCCCGATCGCGGACCCGAGCCGGATCTCGCTGTGGAACATCATGATGTTGATCGCGGGACCGAAGAACCCCCGGCTGCCCGCCCCGGACCCCAGTCCGCGACGGATGTCCTCGTGCCGGAAGCGCTGGTGGCGCAGGGCACCGGTCAGCTCCACCTGCACCCGGGAGACGAGCTCCGCGACCGTCGTCTCGTTGCCGACCTGGACCCGCAGCGGGATCACGTTGGACACCATGCCGCCGGACCGGCGCATCTGCGCGGTGGTCCGCGCCGACACGGGCAGGCTCAACGCGACGTCGCTCTCGCCGGTGAGCCGGGACAGGAATGCGGCCACCGCCGCGATGGCGATCGGCGTGAACGCGGACTCGTGCACCTCGATGGCGGCCTCGGTCGCCGCCGGCATCGGTCCGCCTGCCACCAGGGAGAACGCACCGACCGCCGCCGTGCTCGCGGCGAGGCTGATCGGCTCGGGCAGGTTCTGGGTCCGTTCCGCCCAGTACTCGCGGTCCTTGGCGAACCGGGTGGACTCGCGGTAGCGCGCTTCGTCCTCGCAGATCTCCCGCACGGGACTGGCCTTGTGCTCGGCTGCCTGCCTGCCCTCGACGGCGGCCGTGTACAGCTCGGCGACGCGGTTCATGTAGGTCATCGCGCCGAACCCGTCGAGCGCGATGTGATGGATCCGGGCGTACCAGTACTGGTGGTCCTCGCCGATCCGCAACACCGCCGACTCGATCAACCGGTCCGTCAGCAGGTCGATCGGGGCGCTGTACTCGGCCCGCATCCAGTTCTCGGCCGCCTGCGCCGGATCGGCCTCCGACCGCAGGTCGACGAGCTTCATCTGGTCGTCGAGGGTCTCGTCGACGACCTGGGCGGGCTCACCGTCGTGTTCGACGATTCGCAGCATCCCGGTGCCCAGTTCCCGTGAGGCCACCGCCCCCGCGGTCCGCAGCGCCTCGAGGTCGAGGTCGCCGACCACCTCCACACACTGCGCAATCGTGATCGGCACGTCCGGGAGGAGATGTTGCGCGAACCAGATACCGCGCTGCGCGGCCGAGAGCGGGAAGGCCTCGGCGCCGTTTTCCGCACTCGCCTGGGGGTGTGCGGGAAGGTGGGCGGACTCACGGACAGAGTCACGTGCAGGAACCACGGGTAGAACCTCTCGAGATTAGTGCTGAGCCCCCAGGAGACTCTGCAGTTGCGCAAGCGTCCAGCTTACGGGGGCAATGTGTGGTTATTCGCAGGCGAACAGTCATGGCCAACGGCGAAGACGGGGCACGCGGATCGGCACGTATCCGTGCGCGACAGTACGAGACCTGACGGCGTTCCGGGCGAAAATCGATCAATTGTCCAGTTCTGGATCATCGGCTCAGGGTTCCCGGATAGTCCCTGGTCACGGTGCCGACATCCGCCGGCCGGGAAACGGTTACCCGATGCCGGCGGGGACGGACGCGAGCGGCACGCTCGGCACCGTCCGCATAGAATCGGAGTCGACCTCGCCCGCCGTCCGTCAGGAGTCAGCCTGTGCCCGTAGCGCCCGATCCCAACCCGTCTTTCGCGGCGTACGCCCATCCGGAACGGCTGGTGACTTCGGACTGGCTCGGTGGCCACCTCGGCTCCCCCAACATCAAGATCGTCGAATCGGACGAGGACGTCCTCCTCTACGACGTCGGGCACATCCCCGGGGCCGTGAAGATCGACTGGCACCTGGACCTCAACGATCCCGTCACCCGTGACTACATCGACGGCGAGGCATTCGCGGCGCTGATGAGCCGCAAGGGCATCCGCCGCGACGACACCGTGGTGATCTACGGCGACAAGAGCAACTGGTGGGCCGCCTACGCACTGTGGGTGTTCACCCTGTTCGGCCACGAGGACGTCCGACTCCTCGACGGCGGTCGGGACGCATGGATCGCGGAGAACCGCGAGACCACTCTCGACGTGCCGGAGAACAAGCCTACCGACTACCCGGTCGTGCAGCGGGTCGACGCCCCGATCCGAGCGTTCAAGGACGAGGTGCTCGGCCACCTCGGCACCGGCCCCCTGATCGACGTGCGTTCCCCGCAGGAATACACGGGTGAGCGCACCCACATGCCGGACTACCCGGAGGAGGGTGCGCTGCGCGGCGGCCACATCCCCAGCGCGGTCTCCATTCCGTGGGCCAAGGCCGCGGCACCGGACAGCAGGTTCCGCTCCCGGGCGGAGCTCGAGGAGATCTACGGCGCCTTCGCCCCGACCGACGACGTCATCGCCTACTGCCGGATCGGCGAGCGGTCGAGTCACACCTGGTTCGTCCTGACCCACCTGCTCGGCTTCGAGAAGGTCCGCAACTACGACGGTTCGTGGACCGAGTGGGGCAATGCGGTGCGAGTGCCGATCGTGCGGGGCGAGGAGCCCGGAGAGGTGCCGGCCACCGTATGAGCCTGCCCGAATCGCTCGCCGAGATCGTCGACGACTTCGCCGCCGTCGGGGCACAGGAGAAGTTGCAGCTGCTGCTCGAGTTCAGCCGGGAGCTGCCCGACCTCCCACCCGAACTCGAGCAGGCCGCGATGGAGCCGGTACCGGAATGCCAGTCGCCGCTGTTCCTCGCGGTCGACGCCGGCGATCGGGAGCACGTGCGGCTGCACTTCAGCGCGCCCCCGGAGGCGCCGACCACCCGGGGCTTCGCGTCGATCCTCCATCAGGGCCTCGACGGGCACAGCGCCGCGACGATCCTGGACGTGCCCGGCGACTTCTATTCCGCGCTCGGCCTGGCGGACGCGGTCAGCCCGCTGCGCCTGCGCGGGATGTCGGCGATGCTCGCCCGCATCAAGCGCCACCTCACCGCACCCTGATCGAGTGAACGGAACCGTTCACTCGATCAGATCGAACGAACGGCACGTTCACTCGGTCGTGCGGGGCCACCGATTCGCTACCGATCGGTAGCCTTCGCGCCTCGTGATCGGACGCGAGGGTGAAACAGCTATCCGATTACATCGGCACGTGAGACGGTGCATACACTCCGAAGCAATGCCCGAACACAACGAGCCGGGTCAGACCCCCGGCAGGGGATCCACCAGCGGCTACCCCTTGCGACCAACAGGAGGCTCAGTGCCCAGTCATGCCAGCGCGCACATCACCAAGGTGCTCGTCGCCAACCGCGGCGAGATCGCTGTGCGGGTCATCCGAGCCGCGAAGGATGCCGGATACGGCAGCGTCGCCGTCTACGCCGAGCCTGATGCGGACGCACAGTTCGTGAAGCTCGCCGACGAGGCCTTCGCCCTCGGTGGCCAGACCTCGGCCGAGTCGTACCTGGTCTTCGACAAGATCCTCGACGCAGCGAAGCGCTCCGGCGCCGACGCCATCCACCCCGGTTACGGCTTCCTGTCGGAGAACGCCGACTTCGCGCAGGCCGTCATCGACGCCGGGCTGATCTGGATCGGCCCCTCCCCGCAGTCGATCCGCGACCTCGGTGACAAGGTGACCGCGCGGCACATCGCCGAGCGCGCCAGCGCGCCGATGGCCGCGGGCACCAAGGATCCGGTCAAGAACGCCGACGAGGTCGTGGCGTTCGCCAAGGAGTACGGCGTCCCGGTCGCGATCAAGGCCGCCTTCGGTGGCGGTGGCCGCGGCATGAAGGTCGCGCACAGCATCGAGGAGATCCCGGAGCTGTTCGAGTCCGCGACCCGTGAGGCCATCGCCGCCTTCGGTCGCGGCGAGTGCTTCGTCGAGCAGTACCTCGACAAGGCCCGCCACGTCGAGGCCCAGGTCATCGCCGACATGCACGGCAACGTCGTCGTCGCGGGCACCCGCGACTGCTCGCTGCAGCGCCGCTTCCAGAAGCTCGTCGAGGAGGCCCCCGCTCCGTTCCTGACCGACGACCAGCGTTCGCGGATCCACAACTCCGCCAAGGCGATCTGCCGCGAGGCCGGCTACTACGGTGCGGGCACCGTCGAGTACCTCGTCCAGGGCGACACCGTCTCCTTCCTCGAGGTCAACACCCGCCTCCAGGTCGAGCACCCCGTCACCGAGGAGACCGCCGGCATCGACCTCGTGCGCCAGCAGTTCCGGATCGCCAACGGCGAGGCGCTCGAGTTCACCGAGGACCCGACCCCGCGCGGCCATTCGTTCGAGTTCCGCATCAACGGCGAGGACGCCGGCCGCGGCTTCCTGCCCGCCCCCGGCCCGATCAGCACCTACCGCGAGCCCACGGGCCCGGGTGTGCGCGTCGACTCCGGCGTCATCCAGGGCGACGTCATCGGCGGCCAGTTCGACTCGATGCTCGCCAAGCTGATCGTCACCGGCGAGAACCGCGAGCAGGCCCTGCAGCGCGCCGCGCGCGCCCTGGCCGAGTTCGAGGTCGACGGCCTGGCGACGGTCATCCCGTTCCACCGCCACATCGTCGAGAACCCAGCCTTCGTGGGCAACGGCGAGTCGTTCGACGTCTACACCAAGTGGATCGAGAACGAGTGGGACAACACCATCGAGCCGTACGCGGGTGTGGGTGCCGCGGCCGACGAGGACGAGGCGCTGCCGCGTCAGTCGGTGGTCGTCGAGGTCGGCGGCCGTCGCGTCGAGGTCTCGCTGCCCGGCCAGTTCTCGCTCGGCAGCGGCGGCGCCGCCAACGGTGCCGCCCGCAAGAAGCCGAAGGCGCGCAAGCGCGGCGGTGCCGGCGGCGGCGCCGCGTCCGGTGACGCCGTCACCGCGCCCATGCAGGGCACCGTCGTCAAGGTCGCCGTCGAGGAGGGTCAGGAGGTCGCCGAAGGCGATCTGATCGCCGTGCTCGAGGCTATGAAGATGGAGAACCCGGTCAACGCGCACAAGGCCGGCATCGTGACCGGTCTGGCCGTCGAGCCCGGCGCCGCCATCACCCAGGGCACGGTGCTCGCCGAGCTCAAGTAGCACAGGCACTTTCGCTGCGCCCCCGGTTGCCCAGGCAGCCGGGGGCGCAGTGCTGTGCGCACACTAGGCTGTGGCCATGGCAGACCTTCCCGAGATCCGGATCGGCACAGCCGAACGCGAGCAGGCGCTCGCGCAGCTGAGCGGCCACTTCAGCGACGGGCGGTTGACGGTGACCGAGTTCGACGAGCGCAGCGGACTGATCGCGTCCGCGACCACGCGCGGCGAACTCGTCCAGGTCTTCGCGGACCTGCCCGCTCAGCCCGGGACCACCGCTCCCACCCCCGAGCTGCCCGCGCCCGAAGAAGGGGACTCCCGACCGGACTGGGCCGGGCGCGTCATGGCCGTCGTCCCACTGATCGCACTGGTGCTGTTCTTCGTCACCCATTCCTGGCTGTGGTTCCTCGCGGTGCCGATCGCCGGTGCGCTGCTGTACGGCGGTGACCGCGAACGACGCAAGCGCGCCCGCAAGCGCGATCGCCGAGGCCGCGACTGATGGAACCGATCGAGGTCAACGCCGGCGCCTGGTACCTGCGAGCCCTGCGCGCCGACGACCGGGTGGACGACCGGCCCGCGCTCGCCGACGGCGGGATCGACGACCCGGACTACGTCGCCACCCGCACCGCGCAGTGGGCGGCCGACGAGCACTACTCGTGGGCGGTGTGCCAGCCGAACACCGGCGAACTGCTCGCCGAGGTCGTCCTGACCCCGGCCGGCTCCGACGCCGCCCTGACCGGTTGGGCACGGACCGGACACGAGGACGCCCTCGACACCGCGCTCGAGGTGGTCACGCGGTTCGCCGAGGGCGCCCTGGGGTTGACCGTCAGTCGCGGGTGAGCAGCCGCTCGCGCAGCGAGGCGAGGGCGGTGTCGGGCAGGCCCAGCCCGGTCGCGAAGTAGTTCTCGATGTCACCGAAATCGGTGTGCACCTGGTCGAGCGCGGCCTCGAGGTACGCCCGCCGCACACCGAGGATCGGCAGCAGGATGTCCGGGTTGCCGCCGGCGGCGCGGAACGAGTCGAAGACCGGCTCGAACGACGGGAGCAACTGTTCGTTGGTGAGCAGGTACTCGGTGAAGACGTCGACCTCGTCGACGCCGAGCAGCAACAGCAGGGACGCCGAGGCCCAGCCGGTCCGGTCCTTGCCGGTGGTGCAGTGGATCAGGGCCGGGGTGGTCGGGCCGTGCGCGAGCTCGGTGAACAGCGCCCGGTAGGACGCGACGGCGCTGGGCATCGTGATGAAGTCGCGGTAGCTGCCGAGCAGGTACTCGTTGGTGTCGCCGGTGCCGAGCAGCCTCTCCGCGAGGGCGGGATCGGTGAGGATCCCCTGCATCATCGCGGGGGCCGCACTGGGGTCGGCGTCGGCGAGCACGTCGAGCGCGATCTCCTTGGCGCCGAGCGGAATCCGGTCGGGTCGCAGCTCACGCTCGGCCGCCGTGCGCAGGTCGAACACGGCGGTGATGCCGAGCGCGTCCAGGGCCGCGACGTCACCGTCCGCGACCCGCCCGAGGTCGGTGGACCGGTACACCACGCCGGAGCGCACCCGGGCGCCGTCGGCGGCAGCGTAGCCGCCGAGGTCGCGCAGGTTCGGGACCGACGAGATGGGGATGGGGGCGCCGACGGGCGTGGTACTCATACCTGCACGGTAAACCACGATCGCGGCCCCCTCTCAGGCCCGCCCACGATTTCGTTCGATACTTGAACGAATCTGCTGGATACCGGCCTTCTCGTCGAGCAGTCGCGCGATCGCCGCGTCCAACTGGCGACTCCGCTCGTCGAGCTTGACCAGTGCAGCCTCGAGTTCGGCCGCCGGCGTGTCCGGCTCGTCACCGCACACGACGTGCAGCATCGAGGAGGCCTCGGCCAGCGACAGCCCCGACGCCAGCAGGCAGCGGATGTCGTCGACGGTTTTGGCGTCCTCGGCTCGGTAGCGCCGGTAGCCGTTGGCGTCGCGGCCGGGCGAGAGGACGCCGGCGTTCTCGTAGTGGCGGAGCATTCGTGCGGTCGCACCGGTGACCGCACTGAGTTCGCTGATCCGCATTCGGGCCTCCACCTTGACATTGACGTTAATGTCATACTTTACCTTGGCCGCATGACGAACGAAGCGAGTCGACCGAACGTAGTTCTCGTGGTGGCGCACCCGGATCCGGAGTCCGCGACCTGGGCCATCGGCCGCGCGATCGAGCAGGGGATCCGAACCGACGGAACCGCGACCGTGACGACACACGACCTGTCGAGATCGGGATTCGATCCCGTGTTCGGCGAGCAGGATCTCGCGCACTACCGCGGTCGCGCGACCGTTCCCGCCGACGTACTGCGCGAGCAGCAACTCCTCGATACCGCGGAGGTGGTCGTCCTCCTCTTCCCGGTGCACTGGTGGGCCATGCCCGCCCTCGCCAAGGGCTGGGTCGACCGGGTCTTCACGCGGGGCTGGGCCTACGACGACGGCCCGGGCGGTGGTCCGAGCGCGATCCGGGCACTGCACTTCGTCGGGGTCGCCGCCGTCGACGAGGCTTCCTACGATCGACGCGGATACAAGGAGTCGATGACGACCCAGATGCAGCACGGCATCGCCGGATACTCGCGAATCGAGGACGCGTCCGTTCAGCTGCTCTACGGCGCGGAGACCGCGGACCCGCTCGTGCACGAGCAGCTGGCCGCCCAGGGACACAAGATCGGCGCGGACATGGCCCGGCGCGCGCAACTCGTGTTCGATCGCGACACCGACGCCTGAGAAGAGCGCGGCCGGTCACTCCCCTGCCACCTGCCGGGTGGCGGCGTTGAGGGGATTCCACGGGTTCACCGTCGCGATCGACAGGATCAACGACGCCAGTTCCTGCTCGTCGTAGTGGCCTGCGGCCTCGTCCCGGGCCTCGCCCGGCACCGCGTCCGCACGGTCGCTGAGCCGGGTGACCGCCCCGCGCCAGCGCGAGGGCCGCACGCTCGGCGTCGGTGAAGTACGGCGTCTCCCGCCAGTCTGCGACGGCGAACATACGCTCGTCCGACTCGCCCGCCTTCTTCAGGTCGCGGGCGTGCATGTCGACGCAGACGCTGCAGCCGTTGATCCGGCCGGCCCGCAGATGAACCAGTGTGTGCGTCGTCGGCGCGACGCTCCCCTTCGCGCTCACCTCGTCGTTGCCGACCGCGCCCGGCCGGTACGGATCGACGCGGCGCTCGCGCGGGACCGAACCCGCCGCGCGGCGGTGGCTACCCTGTCAGCACCCGATCCAGCGCGTCGACGGCGGTGTCGAGTTCCGCGGAGGTCACCGTCAGCGGGGGACGGAATCGCAGCCCCCGCTCCCCGGTCCCGAGCATGAGCACGTGCTCACGCTCGCGAAGCTCCGTGAGCACCGCGTCGCGATGTCCGGCGGCGTCGAGCGTCACCGCACACATCAGTCCGCGGCCGCGCGGATCGGTGACGCACGCGTGCCGTGCCGCGAGGGCCGTCAGTCCGGCGAGCAGTTGCGAGCCGAGCAGCCGCGCGCGATCGATCAGCCGGTCCCGCTCGATCACCTCGAGGATCCGCCGGGCCCGCACCATGTCCGCGAGGTTGCCGCCCCAGGTGGAGTTGATCCGCGAGCTCACCCGAAAGACGTTCTCGGGCACCTCGTCCACCCGGCCGCCGGCCATGATGCCGCACACCTGCGTCTTCTTGCCGAACGCGACCACGTCCGGCTCGAGGCCGAGTTGCCGGTACGCCCAGGCCGATCCGGTCATGCCGACCCCGGTCTGTACCTCGTCGAGCACGAACAGGGCGTCCCGCTCGCGACACAAAGCCGCCATCGCCTGCAGGAATTCCGGCCGGAAGTGGTGGTCGCCGCCCTCACCCTGGATCGGCTCGGCGATGAAGCAGGCGATGTCGTCCGGGTTCTCGTCGAACGCCGCCCGCGCCTGGGCCAGGGCCCGCTCCTCGTCGGCGGCCACGTCTCGCCCGGACTCGAGGAACGGCGCGTCGATCCGCGGCCAGTCGAACTTCGGGAACCGGGCGACCTTGATCGGCTCGGTGTTGGTCAGCGACATGGTGTAGCCGCTGCGGCCGTGGAACGCGTGCGTCAGGTGCAGGACCTTGGTTCCCAGCGCCGGATCGCGGCCGCGCGCCTGGTTGTGCCTGCTCTTCCAGTCGAACGCGACCTTGAGTGCGTTCTCGACGGCCAGCGCGCCGCCGTCGACGAGGAACAGGTGCGGCAGCCGCGGGTCGCCGAGCACTCGGGCGAACGTCTGCACGAACCGCGCCATCGGCACGGTGTAGACGTCGGAGTTGCTCGGCTTGTTCACGGCGGCCTCCGCCAGTTCCGCGATGAACCGAGGGTCTCCGGCCAGGTCCGGGTGGTTCATGCCGAGGGCCGACGAGGCGAAGAAACCGAACATGTCCAGGTACTCGGTGCCGTCCCGCAGGTCCACCAGACACCGGCCGCGCGAGTTCTCGAGGTCGAGGACCAGGTCGAATCCGTCGACGAGCATGCTCGTCGACAACACGTCGAGCACCTGCTCCGGATCCAGGTTCGCGCCGCCGAAGCGGCGTCCGATCGCACCACTCATACGTTCAGGTTATGTCAAACATCCTGAATTAGGCATCTCAAACAGTAACTTTGCCTCTACTGGACTTCCCTGTCGTAAAATGTCTGCAAAACGATGGTGCTGCGAGTCCGGACGTTCGCGGTCGTGCGAATCTCCTGCAGCAACTGCTCGAGTTCGCGCGGCGACGCCACCCGCACCACCAGCACGTAGCTCTCCTCCCCCGCGACCGAGTGGCACGATCGAATCGCCGGGATGTGCGCGAGCCGGGCCGGCGCGTCGTCCGGGCTCGACGGATCGAACGGGGTGATCGCAACAAATGCCGACAACTCCTCCCCCAGTGCCGCCGGGTCGACGCGCGCGGAGTACCCGCGGATCACCCCGCGCGTCTCGAGCCTGCGGACGCGCGTCTGGACCGCGGAGACCGACAGCCCGGCCTTCTGCGCCAGCGTCGCCAGCGTCGCGCGGCCGTCGTCGACCAGTTCACGCACGAGCAGCGTGTCGATCTCGTCCAATGGCTCCGGCATCTGGGCAGGCTAACCCAGCACGCCCCGCCCACGTACCCACGAGGAGTGTTCGATGACCCGTACCGACAGCGCATCATTGCGTACCCGCGCCGACCGCGCGCTGCGCGCCTGCGGCGCCGCCGTCGAGGACTCCGGCGGCGACCTGCCCGCGCCCACCCCGATCGACGGCTCCGTCCTGTACCGGCTCGCGTCGAGTGACACCGCCGAGGTGGCGCAGGCGATCGACGATGCACACCAAGCCTTCTCGCGTTGGCGCGCCGTCCCCGCGCCGCAACGCGGCGCACTGGTCCGCCGGCTCGGGGAACTGCTGACCGAGCACAAGGCCGACCTCGCCGAGCTGGTCACCCTCGAGGCGGGAAAGGTCACCTCCGAGGCGCTCGGCGAGGTGCAGGAGATGATCGACATCTGCGAGTTCGCGGTCGGGTTGTCCCGACAGCTGTACGGGCGGACGATGGCCTCCGAGCGCCCCGGCCACCGGCTGATGGAGACCTGGCATCCGCTCGGCGTGGTCGGGGTGATCTCGGCCTTCAACTTCCCCGTCGCGGTGTGGTCCTGGAACACCGCACTCGCCCTGGTATGCGGAGACACCGTGGTGTGGAAACCGTCCGAGCTGACCCCGTTGACCGCGATCGCGTGTGATGCGTTGCTGCGCAGGGCCGCACGGGAGGTGGGCGCGCCGGACGGCGTGCACCGGCTGGTACTGGGTGCCGGGCAGGTCGGCGAGCAGCTGGTAGACGACCCGCGCGTGGCGCTGGTCAGCGCGACCGGCTCAGTGCGGATGGGCCGGGCGGTCGGGCCTCGGGTGGCGTCCCGATTCGGCCGATGCCTGCTGGAGCTGGGCGGCAACAACGCCGCCGTGGTCGCTCCGTCCGCGGACCTCGACCTCGCCGTGCGTGGAATCGTGTTCTCCGCGGCCGGAACCGCGGGCCAACGATGCACGAGCCTGCGCAGGCTGATCGTGCACGCCTCGATCGTCGACGCCGTCGTCGATCGCATCGCGGACGCGTACCGGCAGCTGCCGGTCGGGGACCCCGGACAGGACGGCGTGCTGGTCGGCCCGCTGATCCGCGAACAGTCCTGGGCCGCCATGGCATCCGCGCTGGACCGAGCGGGCGCCGACGGCGGGACGCTCGTCTGCGGTGGCGAACGACTCCCCCGCGACGGGGTGTACGTCACGCCCGCTCTGGTCCGGATGCCGGCGCAGACCGAGGTCGTGCGGGAGGAGACGTTCGCACCCATCCTGTACGTGCTCAGCTACGACACCCTCGACGAGGCGATCGCCCTGCACAACGACGTGCCGCAGGGGCTGTCCTCGGCCATCTTCACCCTCGACCAGCGCGAGGCCGAGCGGTTCCTGGCCGCCGACGGCTCCGACTGCGGGATCGCGAACGTGAACATCGGCACCTCCGGCGCGGAGATCGGCGGCGCGTTCGGTGGCGAGAAGGAGACCGGCGGGGGACGCGAATCCGGTTCCGACGCGTGGAAGGCGTACATGCGCCGGGCCACGAACACCGTCAACTACTCCGACCAACTGCCGCTCGCGCAGGGCGTCAGGTTCGAGTGATGCGGCTCCGCCGCAGTGGTGCGTTTTCGGAGTCCGGGCCCTCCGTATCCGCACCACTGCGCGTCAGCGCCTGAACCCGATCGTCGTAGTCCGCGCGACCTGCCGGGTCGACGGAGGTGACCGCCCGGTTCCCGCCGACCGCCCGGCGCACCAGGGCGATCAGGGGCTCGGGGGCCAGCGCCAGACCGAGGTCGAGAGCGGCCAGGTAGCCGGGCACCGGGGTCTGCGCCCGGCGAGTGCGGCAGGTGCGTACGACCGCGGCGGCGATGTCCTCCGGGTCCACGGTCGGCAGCCCCTTGCCGAGCGGCAGTCCCGAGGTGAGCGTGGTGCGCACCGCGCTCGGCAGGACGGTGGACACGCTCACCCCGTGCTCGGCGAACTCCAGTCGCGCGGTCGACGAGAGCCCGACGGCGGCGAACTTGCTCGCGTTGTACACGGCCAGGCCCGGGATGGCGATCTTCCCGGCGAGCGAGGCGACGTTGACGACGTGTCCGCGACCGCGCTCGATCATCGCCGGCACGACCGCCCGCATGCCGTGGATCAGGCCCCACACGTTGACGTCGATCGTCGCCTCGCCGATCTCGTCGGACTCGTCGAGGAACGGCGCGACCGGCATCACCCCGGCGTTGCCGACGAGCACGTCGATCGGCCCGAGATCCCCGACCACCGCCGCCACACAGGCGTCCCAGGAGGCTCGGGTGCGTACGTCCAGGGTGTACGCCCGTGCCGCCGAACCGATCTCGGCGGCGACCTCGTCGGCAGCGGTGCGATCGAGGTCGGCGACCGCCACCCGCGCGCCGCGAGCGACCATCGCGAGCGTGGTGGCCCGGCCGATGCCGCGGCCGCCGCCGGTGACGAGGACGACTGCTCCGCGCAGGTCGATCTCCGGGTACTTCATCACACCGTCACCTCGTATGCTCGTTCGTCGAATTCGTTCAGGCGCCGCACCATCCGGTCCGTCGACCAGGGCCAGTTGAAGCTGTTGCGGCCGTTCACATCCAGGAAGTAGCTCTGGCACCCGCCGGCGTTGTAGACGGTGGTGGCCAGCGCCTGCTGCACGTCGGCGTTGAACGCCGCCTGCACCTCGGGCCGGGTCTCCATCCGCGTCCAGCCGCCCGCGCGGGCCGCCGCGATCGCCTGCGCCATGTACTCGAGCTGGGCCTCGAGGATCATGAACGCAGAGGTGTGCCCGGTGCCGAGCGCTGGCCCGAGCAGCACGTAGGCGTTGGGGAACCCGGCGACGGTGGTGCCGAGGTACGCCTGGGGGCTGCCCTTCCAGTGGTCGTCGAGGCTGCTGCCGCCGCCGTCGAAGACCTTGCTGCCGATGGGCATGTCCAGGATGTGGAACCCGGTGCCGAAGATGATGGCGTCGACCTCCCGCTCCGCGCCGTCGGCGCCGATGACGGTGTTCCCGCGTACGGCCGCGACCGCGTTCGCGTGCACCTCGACGTTCGGTCTCGTCAGCGCCGGGTAGTAGGTGTTCGACATCAGCAGGCGTTTGCAGCCCAGGGTGTAGTCGGGGGTGAGTGCCTTGCGCAGTTCGGGGTCGCGGACCTGGGCACGCAACTGCGCCTTGCCGATCTGCTGCACGATCCGCAGGATCCACGGGTGCCGGAACCCGACGCCGAGGGCCTCCATGATCGTGTACTCGGCGGTTCGCAGCGCCCTGTGTGCGCCCGGGATGCGGCGCATCGCCCAGCGCTCGATCCGGGGAACGTAGTGGTCGGGCTTGGGCAGCACCCACTGCGCGGTGCGCTGGTACAGGTGCAGCCGCGCCACCTCGGGCTGGATCGCGGGCACGAATTGCACTGCGGAGGCACCGGTCCCGACCACCGCGACCCGTTTGCCGGTCAGGTCGTAGGCGTGGTTCCACCGGGACGAGTGGAAGACCTCCCCGGTGAACGTGTCCAGGCCGGGAATGTCGGGCGTCAGCGGTTCGTTCCACGGACCCGCGGCGGCGACGACGGAGTTCGCGGTGAACGTGCCCGCCGAGGTCTCCAGGATCCACCGCCTGGTCGGTTCGTCCCATTGGGCGCGGGTCATCTCGGTGCCGAACCGCACGTGCGCGTCGATCCCGTGCTCGGCGGCGGTCCGGTCGATGTACCGGCGGATCTCCTCCTGCCCGGCGAAGAGCCGGGTCCACTCGGGGTTCGGCGCGAACGAGTAGGAGTAGAGGCCGGACGGGACGTCGCACGCGCAGCCGGGATAGCTGTTGTCGCGCCAGGTCCCGCCGAGCGAGTCGCTCTTCTCGAGGATCGCGAAATCGGTGATCCCCATCCTGCGCAGGGTGATCGCCGCGCCGATGCCGGAGATCCCGGCGCCGACGACGAGGAACTCGTGATGCTGTGCTTGCGTCATCGCACGTCTCCCGTTGCGAGTTGGTGGGCCACGGCGGCCCTGGTGGTCCGCAGCGAGGACTCGAGGGTGGCCAGTCGTCTGCGGTCGTCCATGAAATTCGGGCCCATCACGGCCAGGTCCTCGGCGGTGGCGTCGAGCCGGATCACCCGCGTGCCCGCCGCCTCGACGGCGGCGACCTCGGCGTCCAGGCCGGCACTCATCCAGCCGCGCAGGACCAGACGCTCGGCGCGAGCCGCGCCGCGGCCGGGGACCCGTCCACTGGAAGCCATCGGCGCCAACACCACCAGTTCGTCGAGTTCGAGCTGCGCGACCAGGTCCGCCGAGGCGGTCGAGGCCGCGCCGCCGTCGACGAACCGGCGGTCGCCGACCCGCACGGGCGGGAACCAGCCCGGGATCGCCCAGGAGGCACGAAGAGCCTGCGAGAGCGTCGCCTCCGGGGCACCCGGCGAGCCGAAGGCGACGCGCTCCCCGCTGTCGTAGTCCATCGCGACGAGCCAGGTCGCGGGGTGCGACACCCACCCGCCGCCCGGGGCCATGCCGAGCGCGAGCCGGTGCAGCCAGCCGGCGTCGCCACCGCCGGCCGGGAGCAGGCCGCTGAGCGCGGTGACGGGCGCGACCTCGCGGCGCAGGCCGGAACGCGCCAGCCGCGGCGAGCCGAGCCCCAACCGCGGACGCGGCGGGAACCGGCCCGGCGCGTCGGCGAGGTGAGTGCGCAGCACCGGATCGGTGACCTGCTCCCCGAGTTGCATGGCGAGCATTTCGTCGACGCCGACGCCGCCGCCGAGCATGGTGACCAGTTCCGCGCCCGCCGAGGTGCCGACCAGCACCTCGGCCTCGCGCGGGTCCCAGTCCAGCGCGTCGCGGACCGCCGCCAGCGCCGCGACGGTCCACGCCGCACCGAGCGTGCCGCCGCAGCCGACCACCAGGCCCCGACGGAGTTGTCTGTCACTCGAAGTCATATTCAGAAACTAGCAGTATTCGAATACGATGGGTATGCCAAATTCGAAGTTTTCTCGGAACGGAGTTGCGATGGCGCGAATGACCAGGTCGGAGAGTCAGGCCCAGACCAGGGCACACCTGATCTCGACCGCCCGCGACCTGTTCCTCACCGACGGATACGCCGTCACCTCGCTCGAGAAGGTCGCCGAGGAGGCCGGCTACTCCAAGGGCGCGGTGTACTCGAACTTCGGTAGCAAGAAGGAGCTCTGCCTGGAGGTGTTGCAGCTGATCCACGCCACCAAGGGCGCGGAGGTCGCAGCGGTACTGGCGCGGCAGGCGCCGCTGGAGGAGCGGCTCGCCGCGTTCGAGGAGTGGGCGGAGCGGACCCTCGGCGACGTCGGGTGGACGATGCTCGAGTTCGAGGTCATCGTGCTGGCCCGTCACGACCCGGAACTGCGGGCCGCGCTCGGCGCCGGCCTCGGCACGGTGCACGGCATGGTCGCCGCCCTGCTCACCTCGCTCGCGGCGTCCGGTGAGGTCACTCTGCCGATGTCGGTCGAGGACGCGGCGACAAGCATGCTGAGCATGGGCGTGGGCCTGGGCATCCAACGCGCCGTCGACCCGTCGATCTCCATCGGCGTCGTCACCCGGAACCTCCGCGCGCTTCTCACCACTGCACGCCCGACGGATCTACCCTCACAGGCGTGACGAACTGGCCGAAACTCGCGCACGACATCGCGGAGGACGTTCTGTTCCCGGCCGCGGGCAGCGTCGACGCCGACGGTGAGATCCCGGTGAGCCACTTCGAGGCACTGGCCGAGGCCGGCTTCTACGCCCTCGCGGCGCCGCCCGAGTCCGGCGGCCCCACACTCGAACTCGAAGACCTGGTCGCCGTGGTGGAGACGCTGTGCGGCGGATGCCTGGCCACCAGCTTCACCTGGATGCAGCACCACGGCGTGGTCACCGGACTCGCAGGCAGCCCCAATCTGGCACTGCGCGAACGGTACTGGGACGGCCTGCTGGACGGAACGGTCCGCGCCGGGGTCGCCTTCGCCGGGGCGATCCCACAACCACCGCTGCTGTACGCGCGCCGGGTCGACGGCGGCTACGTCCTGGACGGGGTGGCGCCCTTCGTCACCGGCTGGGGCATCGTCGACGTCCTGCAACTGAGCGCGCGTGACGAGTTCGACGACTCGATCGTGCACGCGCTCGTCGACGCCGGCCCGGCCGACGGGATCGCGGTCGAGGACCTGCCGCTGATCGCGGCCCGCGGCAGCAACACCGTGCGCATGCGCTTCGACGGATACGAGGTGTCCGACGACCGAGTCGCGAACGTGGCCTCCCCCGAGCAGTTCCGGGCCGGGCAGACCTTCGGATCGTGGCTCAACGCCTGCATGGCGACTGGCGTGACGCGCCGCTGCCTCGTCGAACTCGCCGAGACGGGTTGTGACACAACCCGACTGGCGGACGAGGTGTCGGGCGTGCGCGCGAACCTCGACGCCGCGCAATCCGGTCGCGGAGACCTCTTCGCCGCGCGCGCTCAGGCCTCCGAGCTAGCGTTGCGCGCCGCCGCCGCGCTAGTGGCGGCCACCGGTAGTGCCGCGGCGCTCAGTGGCAGCACCGCCGAACGGCTCGTGCGGGAGGCGACCCTGACGATGGTCGCCGCGTCCCGGCCACAGATCAGGTCGGCGCTGCTGGACCGGTTCGGCGCGAACGCGGAACACTGACCGAACGACGAGTCGCAGGGGTGTGGGTAGCCCCACCCTCGGCCCTCCAGCCAGCCCCCTCGAACCGACAACACTCTTCGGGAAACATCGCAGTCATGACATTCACCGACTTCCTCCGCGCGCCCGTGGCCGCGAAGACCTGGCGCGAGGCGGGCTATCTGGCGGCCTCGTCGGCGGTCGCCTTCATCGGCTTCACCTACCTGTTCGTGGGCACAATTTTCGGCACCGTGCTCGTCGTCACGCTGATCGGGATCCCACTGCTCGCGGCGATGATCGTGGGCGCGAGGGGATTCGGCCTGCTCCACCGCCGACTCGGTGCGGCGCTGCTGCGCCTCCACGTCGAGGAACCGCCCGCGTTCGCGCCGCGGCCCGGGGTTCTCGGCTTCGTCCGTTCCTGCCTGACCGACCGGACGGGCTGGCGCGCAGTGCTGTTCGTGCTGATCAAGTCCGTCCTGTCGGTGGTGTCGGTGTTCGGCGCACTGCTGTTCACGGCGACGGCCGCGTTCCTGACCGCGTCACCGCTGCTGTGGTGGCTGGTCGACCCCGTCAACGTCGACGGCTCCGGCACGCCCCGGCACTCGATCGCCCAGTTCGGCGACGTCTACTTCGACACCTGGCCGGAGGTGCTGGCGTTGTCGGCCGTCGGCATCGTCGGACTGTTCCTGGCGCCGTGGCCGATCCGCTGGCTGGCCTCGCTCGACCGCACCCTGATCCAGCTCCTGCTCGGCCCGTCCCCGCGCGATCGCCGGGTCGAGGAACTCGAACGCAGCCGCTCCGCGGCGGTCGAGGACTCCGCGACCAGGCTGCGGCGCGTCGAACGCGACCTGCACGACGGCACCCAGGCCCGGCTGGTGGCCATGGCCATGACCCTCGGCCGCGCCGAGGAACGCATCGCGACCGGTCAGGATCCGTCCGACCTGGTGCACGACGCGCACTCGGCGGCAAAGGATGCGCTCGTCGAGCTGCGGGAGATGGTCCGCGGCATCCATCCGCCCGCCCTGGACCTGGGGCTCGGTCCGGCACTCGAGACGCTGTCCGCCCGCAGCGCCGTCCCGGTGGAACTGTCCGTCGCGATCGATCCGCGGCCCTCGCGCGGAACCGAGACCATCGCCTACTTCACCGTCGCGGAACTGTTGACCAACACCGCCCGCCACTCGAGTGCGACGCGGGCCTGGGTGTCCGCCAGGTCGCACGGCGATTCGCTGTCGGTCGTGGTGCGCGACAACGGTGTCGGCGGGGCCGTCGTGGGTGCGGGCAGCGGGCTCGCCGGCCTGGCGGCACGGGCCGGCACCGTGGACGGATCACTGCTCGTGGACAGCCCGGTCGGCGGCCCGACGGTGGTCACCCTCCGCCTGCCGGTCGACGGGAAGCACTGATGCGCATCGTGATCGCCGAGGACAACGCGATCCTCCGGGACGGTCTCGCCCAGTTGCTGATCGAGCGCGGCCACGAGGTGCCCGCCATCGTCGGCGACGCGACCTCGCTCGGCGACGCGGTCGAGGCGCACCGACCGGACGTCGCGGTGGTCGACATCCGGATGCCCCCGACGTTCACCGACGAGGGTCTCGTCGAGGCGGTGGCGCTGCGCCGCAGGTTCCCGGAGGTCGGGGTGCTGGTGTTCTCGCAGTGGGTCGAGACCCGCTACGCCACCGAACTTCTCGGGGGCCGAGCGGCTGGGGTCGGGTACCTGCTCAAGGACCGGGTGGCCGACGTCGCCGAGTTCGTCGGCGCGCTGGAACGGGTCGCGGCGGGCGGCACCGCACTCGACCCGGAGGTGGTGACGCAGTTGATGGGCTCGAGCAGGAGAACCGAGGCGCTGGACCGGCTGACGCCACGCGAACGCGAGGTCCTCGGCCTCATGGCGCAGGGACTGTCGAATTCGGCGCTCGCCGCGTCGCTGCGGGTCACCGAGCGAGCCGTGGAGAAGCACATCGGGAACATCTTCACCAAGCTGGACCTGCCGCCGTCGGACGGGCACCACCGCCGGGTCCTGGCGGTACTGCGCTATCTGGACTGATCGAGCGCCCGACCCGCGCACACCCGCTCGACGTGCCCACGAATGACGTCCGCCACCAACACCGGGTCCTCCAGCATCGGCACGTGTCCGACCCCGGGCAGCACCGTGACGGAGGCCGCGGACGGCAATTCGTCGAGGAACCTGCGCGCGTACCGCTCGACGGGCAACAGCACGTCGTGGTCGCACAGCACCAGTCGGGTGGGCGCCTGCACCGCACCCAGTCCTCGAATCCCGCCGTCCCGCAGCCCCATCCACTCGGTCGGCAGGTAGGCGCTGCAGTGCGTGGCGGCCCGCACGACGGTCCGGAAATCCCGCTCGGTCACCGCGTCCACGTCACGACTGAGCAGCCGCAACGACTGCCTGCGCACCAGCGGGATCCGGGCCGCCGCGTCGCCGAGCGCCCTGCCGAGGCCGATCAGCGGAGCCAGTCCCAAGAAGATCGCGCCCAACCGCAGCTCGTCGCACGACGGGTTCACCCAACCGCCCGCCGGCGCGATCGCGGTCACCGATCTGGCGCGTCCGCGTCGTTCGAGTTCGAAGGCGAGCCATCCGCCGAGCGAGTTCCCGACCAGGTGGCAGGTGTCCCACCCGAGGCCGTCGAGCACCCGTTCCAGTCCGTCGGCGAACGAGCCGATGCTCACGTCCCGGGCCCGTATCGGCTCGCCGCACCAGTGGCCGGGCAACGACGCCGCCAGCACGTCGTACTCGGCCGCGAGCAGGTCGGCGGTCGTGTGCCAGACGTGGTGAGAGAGCGCGAACGGGTGGATCAGCAGCACTGGGTCACCGCTGCCCACCCTGCGATACGGAGTCCCACTCGAGTCCATTTCTCCACGGTAGGACGGCGAACACCCCGATTCTGTGGTTTCCGTCCAACCGCCCTGTCGGAGCGGCTGCTACTCGCCCGCGTCGATGACGGTCCTGAGGGTGGCGAGCTTCTCGGCGGTGAGACCCGGGGGTCGCAGGACTGCATTCCATCCGTCGACGTACTCGCTGGTGTACGTGTGGCCGTGACCACCCGGAACGCCGGTGGAGAACGGTAGGTCGGCGGTGATCTGCCAGAACGTCACGAACGGTATCCAGACCATGTCCTCGAGCACGTCCCGCCCGGGCGCCTGACCGATCCAGTCCGGCTCGGTCAGGATCAGGTTCGGACTCCACCAGACGATGGGGTCGGAGGGATGCATCAGGTACAGCACGCGGCTGCCGTCCCACGGGCTACCGGTGGGAGGAATTCCGCCCTCGGGGTCGTTGCTGAAGCGCACTGTCCGCCCGTCCTTGTAGACCGGCTCGACCTCCGGGCTCCCCGCATCCCGCCGATCGCTGAACTCACGGAACAGGGTGTTGAAATTGGGAGGACCGGCGAACAACGTTCCCGAGGTTCGGTTGCGCAGGTCGTACTCACCGCTGAAGGCGGTCTCGCCGCCGAACGAGCCCAGGCTCTCGCCTGCGACGAACAGTCGGGGCCGGTGGTCCTGCGGCAATTTGGACCACACGTCGTACACCGCGTCGAACAGGTCGCGCCCGGCTTCCCGGGCTTTCGACTGGTCGACCAGGTACGAAATCCACGACGGCAGATACGAGTACTGGATCGCCACGGTCGCCGCGTCGCCGCCGGTGAGGTACTCGAAGGTGTCCACCAGGGCCGGGTCCACCCATCCGCTCCCGGTCGTCGTCACCACGAGCAGGTTGCCGCGCTGGAAACCCCCGGTCCGGGTGAGGTCCTCGACCGCCAACGCCGCGCGGGACTCGGAGTCCGCCGACGACGCCAGACCGGCATAGATGCGAATCGGTTCCACGGCCGGGTGGTCGACGAACTGGCCGATCTGATCGGTCGACGGGCCCGCGCCGATGAAGCTGCGCCCCTGCCACCCGAGCGAATCCCACGGCACCACCGATCCGGGGCCGCCCGAGCGCAGGCCGGTCACCGGCTGCTGCACTCCTTCGGGGGTCTTCGTGTCCCGCAACGAGAAGGCCTCGTTGGCGACACCGACGAGGCCGCCGAGCAGCAGCCCCGACACCACCGCGTAGACGAGTCCGGCAACCAGAAACCAACCGACGACCCTCGCCGCCCGCCGCCCGATCCACCGGTCGAGCAGCCCCGCGCTCCAGCGGTACAGGCCGCGGATGCCGCGCCCGAGCGCCAGGATGAGGCAGAACACCGCCGCCGCGATGACGGGTGCGAGAACCACGAGCGGGATGCTGTGCTCGGTCACACCCATCAGGGCGCGGATCTGGTGCTGCCAGTACTGCCCGATGCCGAACGCGGCGGCGAACAGCACCACCGCGACGACGAGGAAAACGCGCCAGGCGCCGCGTCGTGGACGCCGAGTCCCTCGGTCGGCGAACGCGCGCCAGACGAATGCCGCGAACACCCCCAGCCCGTACCCGATCGCCGCGGTGATCCCACAGACCGCCCCCTGCAGGAGGCCGCCGCGCGGCAGCAGCGACGGCGTGAACGAGAGGCACGCGAACACGAGTGCGCCCCAACACCCCGGAAGGGTGACGTACAGCAGCTTCCGGTGCTCGCCGGACTCGGGCGGTACACCGTCGTCGACTCCGGCGCCCGGCGGACCGCCGGACGAGTCCAGGACCTTCGGCGCCATGGCCACCTCCACTTACCGCTCCGGCTACTCCCAGCCGGAGCTCGGAATCCAGGTCCAGATCGCCCAGATGACCACGACGTCGAGCGCGATGATCAGGCCCGCCCACGCGGGGTCGTACGGCAGCCACAGGAAGTTGACGACGATCGACAGTCCCGCGATGACGATCGCCAACGTCCGCGCCCAGATCCCGGCTCCGAACAGCGCGAGGCCCACCAGCGCGACGACCACACCGAGCACGATGTGGATCCAACCCCAGACGGTCAGATCGAGCTCGTACGTGTAGTCGACGCCGACCGTGAAGACCTCGTCGTTGCCGACCGCGGCGATCCCCTGAAGAACCTGGAGCACACCGACGGTGACGAGGAGGATTGCGGCCCCGATCGACGTGCCGGCCGCGACTTGCTGTTTGTGGCTCAACTGATCGGACACGACGGTTCACCTCTCCGGAGTCGGATGTGCTGCGCCACCCTCAGTGTGCGCCCCGTGTCGGTGGGCCGGGGCACTATGGACTCCATGGACACGGTGCTCGGCAGGTTCTCCGCCCCCACCCGGGAGTGGTTCGCCGGCGCCTTCCCCGGCCCCACCGCCGCCCAGCTGGGCGCGTGGGAGGCGATCGCCGACGGCTCGCACGCGCTGGTCGTCGCACCGACCGGATCCGGCAAGACGCTCTCCGCCTTCCTCTGGGCACTCGATCAGCTCGCCACCCGCCCGCACGACGAGGAACGTCCGCCGGGCACCACGGTCCTGTACATCTCGCCGCTCAAGGCGCTCGCGGTCGACGTCGAGCGGAACCTGCGCGCCCCGCTGGTCGGCATCACCCAGACCGCGAAGCGGCTCGGCCTCACACCGCCGGAGATCACCGTGGGGGTCCGCTCCGGCGACACCACGCCCGCGGACCGGCGGCTGCTGGTGCGGAGGCCGCCGGACATCCTGATCACCACCCCCGAATCGCTGTTCCTCATGCTCACCTCGGCGGCCCGCGAATCGCTCGCGACCGTGCGAACGGTGATCGTCGACGAGGTGCACGCGGTGGCGGCGACCAAGCGCGGTGCGCACCTGGCCCTGTCCCTCGAGCGGCTCGACATGCTCCTGCCGCGGCCGGCCCAGCGGATCGGGCTCTCGGCGACGGTCCGACCGCACGAGGAGGTCGCGCGCTTCCTGGCCGGCGCGTCACCGGTGCACATCGTCTCCCCGCCCTCGCCGAAGACCTTCGACCTGACCGTGCGGGTGCCGGTCGAGGACATGACGGAACTCGGCGTCACCGACCCGGATCCGACGTCGGAATCGCCGGCACCGCAGCAGGGGTCGATCTGGCCGCACGTCGAGGAGCAGATCGTCGACCTGGTGCTCGAGCACTCCTCGTCGATCGTGTTCGCCAACTCGCGCCGGCTCGCCGAACGGCTCACCGCGCGCCTGAACGAGGTGTACGCGGCGCGACTCGGCGATCCGGTCGCGACCGTACACGCACCGGCCTCGCAGATCGGGGCGCCGACGGAGGTTAACCACGGCGCCGACCCGCTGCTGGCGCGGGCCCACCACGGCTCCGTCAGCAAGGACCAGCGCGCCCTCATCGAGGACGATCTGAAGTCCGGTCGGCTGCGGTGCGTGGTCGCCACGTCCAGCCTCGAACTCGGCATCGACATGGGGGCGGTGGACCTGGTCGTCCAGGTGGAGGCACCGCCGTCGGTGGCCAGCGGCCTGCAGCGCGTCGGCCGGGCCGGGCACCAGGTCGGCGAGATCTCCCGAGGCGTGCTGTTCCCCAAGCACCGGACCGACCTGATCCACTGCGCGGTCACCGTCGAGAGGATGACGACCGGGAAGATCGAAGCCCTTGCGGTACCGGCCAATCCGCTCGACATCCTGGCCCAGCACACGGTCGCGGTGTGCGCGCTCGACCCGATCGACGCCGGCGTGTGGTTCGACGCGGTCCGCCGCACCGGGAGCTTCGCGACCCTGCCCCGGTCCGCCTACGACGCGACCCTCGACCTGCTCGCCGGCCGCTATCCGTCCGACGAGTTCGCCGAACTGCGGCCGCGCCTGGTGTGGGACCGCGACGCCGACGTGCTGACCGGCCGGCCGGGGTCGCAGCGCCTCGCCGTCACCTCGGGCGGCGCGATCCCCGACCGCGGGCTGTTCACCGTCTACATGGTGGGTGAACGCAATGCCCGAGTCGGTGAGCTCGACGAGGAGATGGTCTACGAGTCCCGGGTCGGGGACGTGTTCGCGCTCGGCGCCACCAGCTGGCGGATCGAGGAGATCACCCACGACCGGGTGCTGGTCTCCCCCGCATACGGGATGCCGGGCCGGTTGCCGTTCTGGCACGGCGACGGACTCGGCCGCCCCGCCGAACTCGGCGCCGCGCTCGGCGGGTTCCTGCGGGAAACCGCGCTCGGCGACCCGGCGGACCTGCGGCAACGATTGACCGCGCAGGGCCTCGACGAGAACGCGACGAACAACCTGCTGGCCCTGGTCGAGGAGCAGCGGGCCGCGACCGGGCACGTGCCCAGCGACCGCACCCTCGTGCTCGAGCGGTTCCGGGACGAGCTCGGCGACTGGCGGTTGGTGCTGCACTCGCCGTACGGGTTGCCGGTGCACGCGCCGTGGGCGCTGGCGATCGGCGCGCGGCTGCAGGAGCGGTACGGGATCGACTCCGCTCCAACGGCATCCGACGACGGCATCATCGTCCGGCTGCCCGACACCGAGGACGCGGCTCCGGGGGCAGACCTGTTCGTCTTCGACCGCGACGAGATCGAGGACATCGTCACAGAGCAGGTCGGTCACTCGGCGCTGTTCGCGTCCCGGTTCCGCGAGTGCGCGGCCCGCGCCCTGCTGCTGCCGCGCCGCAACCCGGGCCGACGCGCCCCGCTGTGGCAGCAGCGGCAGCGGTCCGCGCAACTGCTGGACGTGGCCCGCAAGTTCCCGACGTTCCCGATCCTGCTCGAGACCGTCCGGGAGTGCCTGCAGGACGTGTACGACCTGCCGTCGCTGACCCGGCTGCTCACGGATGTCGGCCGCCGGCGGATCCGGATCGTCGAGGTGGAGACGCCGTCGCCCTCGCCGTTCGCGACGTCGCTGCTGTTCGACTACGTCGGCGCCTTCATGTACGAGGGCGACAGCCCGCTCGCCGAACGTCGCGCGGCCGCCCTGTCGTTGGACTCGACGCTGCTCGCCGAGCTGCTCGGGCGGGTGGAACTGCGGGAACTACTGGACGAGGCGGTGATCGAGCAGACCGAGCGCGAGCTGCAGCGCCTCGCCGACGACCGCCGCGCGAAGGACGCCGAAGGCGTCGCCGACCTGCTGCGGCTGCTCGGGCCGCTCACCGAAGCCGAGGTCGCCGCCCGCTGTGTCGCCGATCCACGGGAGTGGCTGGGGCAGCTCGAATCCCGCAAGCGGGCCATGCGGGTCGGGTTCGCAGGCGAGACGTGGTGGGTGGCGATCGAGGACGCGGCGCGGATGCGCGACGCGCTCGGGGTGCCGCTGCCGATCGGGACCCCGGCGGCGTTCATCGAGCCCGTCGACGACCCGCTCGGCGACCTGATCGGGCGTTACGCCCGCACCCACGGGCCGTTCACTCTCGCCGACGCCGCGGCCCGGTTCGGCCTTGGCACCTCGGTGGTCCGCGACGTCCTGCACCGGCTCGCCCTGGACAAGCGGGTCGTCGAGGGCGAGTTCCGGCCCGCGGCAACGGGTTCGGAATGGTGCGACACGGAGGTGCTGCGCCGGCTGCGGCGCCGGTCCCTGGCCGCCGCCCGCAAGGAGGTCGAGCCGGTCGACCCCAAGGTGCTGGGCCGGTTCCTGCCGGACTGGCAGCACGTCGGCGGCGGGCTGCGCGGAGTCGACGGCGTCGCCGCCGTGATCGACCAGCTGGCCGGCGTCCCGATCCCGGCCTCGGCGTGGGAGTCGATGGTGCTGCCGTCCCGCGTGCGCGACTACCGGCCCGCGATGCTCGACGAACTCACCACCACCGGCGAGGTGCTGTGGTCGGGGGCCGGGCAGATCTCCGGCAGCGACGGCTGGGTGCGGCTGCACCTCGCCGACACCGCGCCGTTGACGCTGCCGCCAGCGCAGGACGTCGAGCTGTCCGAGGTGCACCGAGCGATCCTCGACGCCCTGGCACCGGGCGGCGCGTTCTTCTTCCGCACCCTGTCCGACCAGATCGGGTCCACCGACGACGCGGCACTGGTCGAGGCGTTGTGGCAGCTGGTGTGGGCCGGGCAGGTGAGCAACGACTCGTTCGCGCCGCTGCGTGCCCTGCTGTCGGGCACCACCCGCGCCACGCCCAGTCACCGGGCGCCGCGCCGGGCACCGCGGACCCGGGCGTACCGGGCCCTGCCACGGCCGGCGCTGCCGACACGGACCGGGCCGCCGTCGGTCGGCGGCCGATGGTCGCTGCTGCCGGAACCGGAACCGGATCCCACCGTCCGCGCGCACGCCCGGGCCGACCTGTTGCTCGACCGCTACGGGGTGCTCACCCGCGGCGCCGTCGTCGCCGAGGACGTGCCCGGCGGATTCGCGTTGATGTACAAGGTGTTACGCGGCTTCGAGGACAGCGGCCGGTGCCGGCGCGGCTACTTCGTGGCCGGGCTCGGCGCCGCGCAGTTCTCGACGTCGGAGGTGGTCGACCGGCTGCGCGGTTGTGCGGAGACGATCGGCGACGGCGCCACCGTTCGCGCCGACCCGACGGGCAGCGCCGTCGTGTTGGCTGCCACCGACCCGGCGAATCCGTACGGCGCAGCGCTGCCGTGGCCGTCGACGGAGGGTGGGCATCGGCCCGGACGCAAGGCAGGCGCGATGGTCGTCCTGGTCGACGGCGAGCTGGTGCTGTACGTCGAACGCGGCGGCAAGACCCTGCTCACCTTCGCCGAGGACGGGGCGGCGCTGCGACTCGCCGCGGGCGCTCTCGTGGGCGTCGTCGACGGCGGCGCGATCGACAAGATCGTGGTCGAGAAGGTGAACGGCGAGTCGGTGCACGGCAGCGCGCTCTCCCCGCTGCTGGTGGAGGCGGGCTTCGCCGCGACACCGCGCGGACTCCGGAAGCGGGCCTCGTATGCCCGGAGTTGACCGTGCCCGAGGGTGACACCGTCTGGCGGACCGCCGGTCGGTTGCGCGACGCACTGGTGGGTGCACCGCTGACGGTGTGCGACATCCGCGTTCCGCGGTTCGCGACGGTGGACCTGACCCCGGCACCCGTCGACGAGGTGCTCAGCCGCGGTAAGCATCTGCTGATCCGGGTGGGCGACCGCACGGTGCACACCCATCTGAAGATGGAGGGCGCCTGGCATGTCTACCCGGCGGGTGCGCGGTGGCGTCGGCCCGCCTGGCAGGCCCGCATCCTGCTCGGCAACGAGCGGCACCTGGCCGTCGGATTCGAACTCGGAACGGTGGAGGTGCTCACTCGCGAGCAGGAAGGTGCGGCGGTCGGCCACCTCGGGCCAGACCTTCTCGGCCCCGACTGGGATCCCGCGCTCGCGACCACGAACCTGTCCGCCGACCTCGACCGTCCGATCGGCGTCGCCCTGCTCGACCAGCGAGTGTTGGCCGGCATCGGCAACGAGTACCGCAGCGAACTGTGCTTCCTGCGCGGGGTGCACCCGGCGACGCCCGTGGGCTCAGTGGGCGAGCTGAGCGGCTGGGTGGACCTGGCCCGTCGCCTGCTGGTCGCGAACCGGGACCGCCCGGTCCGGGTGACCACCGGCGACCGCCGCCGCGGCCGCACCGCCTGGGTGTACGGCCGCGCCGGCCAACCCTGTCTGCGCTGCGGCGCCCTCGTCGAGTCGGGCGCCCTCGGCGACGGCCCCGACATCGAGCGACGGGTCTTCTGGTGTCCGAACTGCCAACCGCCCGCCTGACGCACCCCGAGGAGCACGCACATGGAGATACTGTCCCTGGCCGATACCGAGGATCGTCTGCCCGAACTGATCGACGCGGCATCGGCCCGTCGACAGCGGTTCGAGATAGCCGCGGACGGCACGGATTCCGCTGTCCTGCTGGGTACGAGCGACTTCGAGACGTTGCGCGAGACGATCGCTCTGCTGTCCGACCGAGAGTTGCTCGCGGCGCACGGGTCCGGTGCCGCGGAGATCGCCGACGGAGACGGACTCGATGCCGCAACTCTGGTGAGGGCGATGAGCGATGCGGGTAGGGCAGTCGGCGGTGGACCCGGCCCGAACGTCCCCTCTGCCAGGCGACTGATCGTCGCGCGGACCGCTGCGTCCTTCCTGATCGGCACCGCCCGAATACCCGACGCGGTCGCACTGGTCAGCATTCTCACCGGATCGCTGGTCGCGCACCCTGATGCTGTCGGCACACCCGTCAGGGCGCTGATCCCGTTGCCCGGGTACACCTTCTCGCGCGGCGCGTACCGCGTCGTGTTCGACATCGACGAGGTGCGGAACATCGTCGCGGTGACGGCAATCGGGCAGCGGGTGGACGCTTGTGCGGACTACCTGCAGATCTGACAGTGCCGACTCCAGCCTCTGGACACTCCCTGCCCACTTTGTTACTACTGGGTGATCAGGGGCGAGAGGGGGACTCGGTGCAATCTGTGAACCGAGCTGGATCTGGTGAGCCCGTGCTCCTGCTGCACGGATTCACCCTGTCACATCATGTGTGGCACCGCGTGGTGGACCGACTCTCGAGCGACTACGAGGTCCTGGCGATGACGATGCCCGGGCACTGGGGTGGCCCTCGGCTGCGCCTGCGCGATCTGGGGGTCCGCGGAATCGCCGACGGAATCGAACGCGAACTCGACGCGGTCGGCTGGGACACCTGCCACATCGCGGGAAACTCGCTGGGCGGCCAGGTCGGGTTCGAACTCGAGCGCCGAGGTCGCGCGAGATCCCTCGCTGCGATCAATCCCGGCGGGGGCTGGAAGCGATTCTCCTACACGGAGTTTCGTCTAGGATTTGGGTTCACTGCACAATTCCCCCTCGCTGCCGCTGCCCGCGTGTTCGGTGATCGAGTCGCAACCCGGGAGAGGTTTCAACGCCCGATCATCCGAAACTGCAGCAGGGACACGACTGCCGTCACCCCCGACGACGCGGCGAACGTGCTCCGCGCGGTTTCTCGTTGCCCCGTCTACCTGCCGATCCAGCTGGCATTCCTCCGCGACGGACCGCTCACGCAGCTGCACCGGGTCGTAGCTCCGACATCGTTGATCCTGTCCGAGTTCGACACCTTCCTGACCCGGAACGAATGCATGCAGCGGCTGATCGACGAACTGCCCGACCACGTCGAGGAAGTCGTCCTCCCCGGCGTCGGACACATTCCGATGCTCGAGAACCCCGGAATCGTCTCCGATGCCCTGCGAGCCCACCTGGCCAGGGTCACAGGTCGACAATCCGAGCACACGTCCTGATTCACATGTCCGCCAGGCGCGGCAGCTGCGCTCACGCCCTGCTCGCGCGGTCGAGCAGGCCGAGGCAGTGCCGGATCAGCGTTTCCCGGGGCACTGCGACGGTGCCGTCGAGGACGCCGATGAACAGGCTCGTCAGGGCGCCGACCAGACCGAGTGCCCGCAGGGCTCGTTCGTCGGGATCGGCGACCTCTTGCAGTTGATCCTGTACCAGCACAACGAAACTCGGGGCCAACGCGAGGCCACGGCCACCCAGTGCGGGTTCACGCAACGGCGCCAGCAGCAGGACCCGGCCGGCCTCGGGGTGGTCGAGAACGAGCGCGACGAACGCGCGCACCGCGAGTTCCGCGATCTCCGTCGGGGTCTCGGCGCCGGCGACCGCGGCCACCAGCGCCGTTCGGGCCCGCTCGCCGACCTCCGCGTAGACCTCACGGATGTACGCGTCGCGGTCGGCGAAGCTCTCGTAGAAGTACCGCTCGGTGACCCCGGCCGCGCGGCACGCCGCGCGCACGCTCACCGCCGGCCCGGCGGCACCGCCGAGCAGTTCCACCCCGACCTCGACCAAGCGCGTCCGTCGCTGCAGACGGCGCTGGTCGAGGCCGGGGCGGTCGGTGGTGCTCATCGGCCCCAGTGTATTCGGGCCGAGTCGGTCACATGTGGGTGCCGCCGTCGATCCGAATCTCGGTGCCGGTGACGAACTTTCCGTCGTCGGACGCGAGCATCGCGATGACGCCGGCGACGTCCTCCGGCGGCGCGAAGCCGTTGCCGATCCACGGGTACAGCTTGCCGATCAGCGTCGGGTCCAGGCCCTCCTCCGGGAAGCCCGGGTTGCTGGTCATGCCGGACGCGATGGAGCCGGGCTCGACGGCCACGGCACGCAGGCCCTGCTTCGCGTACTCGAGCGCGATCGCGTGGGTGAAGGACCGGATGCCACCCTTGGTCGCCGCGTAGGCCGCCATGTACGGGTGCGCGAAGTGCGCGGAGGTGGAGCTGAAGTTCACGACCACGCCCTGGCCGTTCTCGAGCAGCGCCGGCAGCGCCTGCCGCGTCACCAGGAAGGTGCCGGTCAGGTTGATGCCGACGACGGTGTTCCAGAACTCGAGCGAGGTCTCGGCCGTGTGCGAGGACCGCAGGATGCCGGCGGCGTTGACCAGCACCTGCAGCCCGCCGAGCTTCTCGATGGCCCCACCGATGTTCTCCCGGACCGAGTCCTCGTTGGAGATGTCGACGGTGGTGATGCTCAGGCGGTCGGCGGTGCCGGCCTCCTCGGCCCGCTGCCGGGTGACCTCGAGCCCGTCGGCGTTGATGTCGGCGGCGACGACGACGCCACCCTCGTCGAGGATCCGGGCCACCGTGGCCTGGCCGATGCCGGATCCCGCGCCGGTGACGATCACCTTGCGTCCGTCGAAGCGATTCATGTTCGGCACTCCTTCTAGTTCACGATGTCGATAATCAAGTTGCACGCTACGCCGGAGTGGCACAACGTGCCATGATGGTGTCCATGGCGGACCCGATTGCGCAAGCCCCCCTCTCGCTGACCGAGCGGCGCAAGGCGCAGACCGAGCTCGAGATCGCGCGACGCGCGGCCGAGCTGTTCTCCGAGCGGGGCGCGAACGCGGTGACCGCGGACGACATCGCGTCCGCCGCGGGCGTCAGCCTGCGCACGTTCTACCGCTACTTCCGAACCAAGGAAGAGTCGATCACCCCACTGCTCTCCGGCGGTGTCGAGGACTGGATCGCGGACCTCGCCGACACCGCCCCCGGGATCCCCGTACCCGTCGCACTCGAGGACTCTGCCCGCCGGGCACTGTCCCGCGAGGACGACTTCGCCATCGCATCCCTGCGGCTCAGCCGTGGGTTGCTGCGCGCCGTGCCCGGCGACCCCGACCTCGAGGCGGTCTGGCTGCGCGTGGTCCAGGACACCGAGGAGGCCCTGGTGGTCGTCCTCGGGAACCTGATGGGCCCGGACGCCGACCCGGTCGACGTCCGACTGATGGCGGTGGCCGGGAACACCGCGATGCGGCTGGCGATCCAGACGTGGGCAGGCACGAGCGGCGACACGACCGGCACACCGGCACCGAGCCCTGCCGACATCGCGGTCCGCTGCATCCGGACCCTCACCGCCGGCCTCGGTTCGACTCCGGGTCCTCCCGCGGGATGACAGCGGGTCCGACTTCCGGACCACTCGACTCTCAGCGAGTTCACACTTCACACCGATGTGCGTCACGGCTTGGCCCGCGAGGATCGAGGGCATGATCATCGCACCGCTCGCCCTCGTCAGCCTCCTCGTCATGGCGTTCTCCGGGATCGCCGCCCGGTCGGTCCCGCGCTCCGTCGCGCGCCTTCACTGACCGATCCACCCGCGGCGCGCCGTGCGAAGCTGTTACGCATGACGCGCGAGCCCCTGTCCCCCGAGGACTACGCAAGCCGAATCAGCGCCTACGTCTACGGCAACATCCTGGTGCTGACGGCCCTCGTCCCGCTGAACAACACCAGCGTCGCGCACGCCGGATACGTCGTCATCGGCACCGGGCTCTCGACGTTCATCGCACACGCCTTCGCCGAATCCGTCGGGCGCAGCACCCGGTCCGGTCGGTCCCTGACCCGGATCGAGAAGCTCGAGGAACTGCGCGACTCGGTGCCCGTGCTCACCTCCGCGCTGATCCCCGCGCTGGTCGTGGGGATGGGCGGGCTCGGCTGGATCGAACTCTCGACCGCCCTCCTGCTCGCCGAGATCTGGGTGATCACCCGCATCGCCGGCATCACCTACGTGATCACGCGACTACGCGGCGAGCGCCCCAACCGGGGCACGCTCGCCGCGTCCATCACGCTGAGTCTCGTCGCGATCGCGATCGTCGCGGTCAAGCTGTTCCTCACGCACTGACCGCCCGGAGACCGGTCGTCAGCGCGAGATCGGCACCGGCTCCAGGATTTCCGCCCGAGCCTCGGGAGCGGCCGCCCGCAACGCGTCCGCGGACGCGTCGTCGGGTTGAGCCTGCGACTCGACCTCCGCCACCACCCGCGCGCGATAGGTCTCGACCTCCCGGTCCACGGTGGCCTGGTCCCAGCCGAGGACCGGTGCCACCAGCTGGGCGACCTGCTCGGCGCAGTTCACGCCGCGGTGCGGGTACTCGATGGCGATCCGGGTGCGGCGCGCGAGGATGTCCTCGAGGTGCAGCGCACCCTCGGCCGCCGCCGCGTACACGGCTTCGACCTGCAGGTAGTCGGGGGCATCGGTGATCGGCTGCAGCAACTCCGGCGACGCCGCACCGAGGTCGAGCACCTCGTGGATCAGCGAGCCGTACCGGTCCAGCAGGTGCTTGACCCGGTACGGGTGCAGGCCGTAGCTCTGGCCCACCTGCACGGCCTGGTTGACGAGCGCGAAGTACCCGTCCGCGCCGACCAGCGGAACCTTCTCGGTGATCGACGGCGCCACCCGGGCCGGAATGTCCTCGGACGCGGCATCGACGGCGTCCTCCGCCATCACCCGGTAGGTGGTGTACTTGCCGCCGGCGATCGCGACCAACCCCGGCGCCACCCGGGCCACCGCGTGTTCGCGCGAGAGTTTCGAGGTCTCGTCGCTCTCCCCCGCCAGCAACGGGCGCAGTCCCGCGTAGACCCCGTCGATGTCGGCGTGGGTGAGCGGGGTGACCAGCACCTTGTTCACCTGGCCGAGGATGTAGTCGATGTCGGCCTTGGTCGCGGCCGGGTGGGCGAGATCGAGATTCCAGTCGGTGTCGGTGGTCCCGATGATCCAGTGACCGCCCCACGGAATGACGAACAGCACCGACTTCTCGGTCCGCAGGATGATGGCGGCCTCGCTGACCACCCGGTCGCGAGGGACCACGATGTGCACGCCCTTGCTGGCGCGGACCCGGAACCGGCCGCGCTGGTGCGAGAGCGCCTGGATCTCGTCGGTCCACACGCCGGTCGCGTTGATCACGACGTGGCCGCGCACCTCCGCGGTGCTGCCGTCCTCCGAATCACGTACGCGCACACCGGAAACACGATCCGCCTCGCGCAGGAACCCCACGACCTGAGTCGACGTGCGCACCACCGCGCCGTAGTGCGCGGCGGTGCGGGCGACCGTCATGGTGTGGCGGGCGTCGTCGACGACGGTGTCGTAGTAGCGGATACCGCCGATCAGCGCACTTCGCTTGAGCCCCGGCGACATTCGCAGCGCACCCGAGCGGGTCAGGTGCTTCTGGTGCGGCACCGACTTCGCCCCGCCCATCTGGTCGTAGAGCAGGAATCCGGCGGCCATGTACGGCCGCTCCCAGACCCGGTGTGTCAGCGGGAACAGGAACTTCAGCGGTTTGACCAGATGCGGGGCCAGCGTCGAGAGCGAGAGCTCCCGCTCGTGCAATGCCTCTCGTACCAGACCGAATTCGAGCTGCTCGAGGTAACGCAGGCCGCCGTGGAACATCTTCGACGACCGGGACGAAGTGCCCGACGCGAAGTCCCTCGCCTCGACCAGCGCCACCCGCAGGCCCCTGGTCGCGGCGTCGAGCGCCACCCCGGCGCCGACGATCCCACCACCGATCACCACCACGTCGAACTGCTCGGATTGCAGGTTGTCCCAGGCCTCTGCCCGCTGCTGCGGGCCGAGAAACTGTGCTTCCTGATGCTTGACCAACGTGGGCTCCCGTGAGTTGTCGACGGATTCTCGTCCAGGCTAGTAGTTTCAAGCCGTGTATGTCGCCGCCATCGATCAGGGCACCACCTCCACCCGCTGCATGATCTTCAACCATGCGGGCGGTGTCGTCGCCGTCGCCCAGCAGGAACACCGGCAGATCTTCCCGCGGGCGGGCTGGGTCGAGCACGACCCGCTCGAGATCTGGAGGGCCGCCCGCGAGGTGACCGCGAGGGCGCTCGCCGGCGAGAACCTGACCGGTCACGACATCGTCGCGGTCGGCATCACCAACCAGCGGGAATCGACCGTGGTCTGGGACCGCCGCACCGGCGAACCCGTCTACAACGCCATCGTCTGGCAGGACACCCGGACCGACGAACTGTGTACCGAACTCGGGGGTGACGAGGGGCCGGACCGGTACCGCGAGAGCACCGGACTGCCCCTGTCGACCTACTTCTCGGGGCCGAAGGTGCGCTGGATCCTCGACAATGTCGAGGGAGTTCGCGCTCGCGCCGAGGCCGGCGAACTGTGTTTCGGCACGATGGACAGCTGGATCGTGTGGAATCTCACCGGCGGCCCGGACGGCGGACTGCACGTCACCGACGTGACGAACGCGTCCCGGACGATGCTGATGAACCTGCGGACCCTCGAATGGGACGAGCAGATCTGCGCCGACATGGCCGTCCCGATGTCGATGCTGCCGCAGATCCGCAGCTCCTCCGAACGGTACGGGCAGGTCGGCGAGGGCACCGGCCTCGCAGGGGTGCCGATCACCGGCATCCTCGGCGACCAGCAGGCCGCCACCTTCGGCCAGGCGTGCCTGAGTCCCGGCGAGGCCAAGAACACCTACGGGACCGGGAACTTCCTGCTGCTCAACACCGGGACGACGCCGGTGCACAGTCGGCACGGCCTGCTCACCACGGTCTGCTATCGCATCGGCGACGCTCCGGCGGTGTACGCGCTGGAGGGGTCGGTCGCGGTCACCGGTTCGCTGGTGCAGTGGCTGCGCGACAACCTCGGCATCATCGGCTCCGCCAAGGAGGTCGAGGCGCTCGCGACCTCGGTCCCGGACAACGGCGGCGCCTACTTCGTGCCGGCCTTCTCCGGACTGTTCGCCCCGCGGTGGCGACCGGACGCGCGCGGCGCGATCGTCGGCCTGACCAGGTTCGTGAACAAGGGGCACCTGGCGCGAGCCGCGCTCGAGGCCACGGCATTTCAGACCCGCGAGGTGATCGAGGCCGCGGCCGCCGATTCCGGGGTGAAGCTGACCTCCCTCAAGGTCGACGGCGGCATGGTGCTCAACCAGACCCTGATGCAGTTCCAGTCCGACATCCTCGACGTCCCGGTGATCCGGCCGGTGGTCAACGAGACCACCGCGCTCGGTGCGGCCTACGCGGCCGGGCTGGCGGTCGGCTTCTGGTCGAGCGAGGAGGACATCCGTGCCAACTGGGAGGTCGGACAGACGTGGACTCCCGACATGACCGCCGCCGAACGCGATCGGCTCTACCGCGAATGGAACAAGGCGGTCGAGCGGACCTACGACTGGGTCGACTGACCCACCTCGCTTCCCGAATGGCCCACTTGTTCACTCCGACCGACCGAATGGGCCATTCGGGAATACAACGGGCGGCGGTCAGGTGGTGAGCGAGCGGTGCGCCTCACCGAGCCGCTCGACCGCCACCTCCAGGGTCTGCGCGGTGTTCGTCGTGAAACAGAGCCGCGCCCCGTGTCGGTGTCCGCCGTCGACCGCGAAGGCCGAGCCGGGCACGAAGGCGACGCGCCGCTCGACCGCCGCACGCAGCAACGCGTCGGTGTCGGTGCCGTCGCGGAACTCCACCCAGCTGAACATGCCGCCCCTGGCCGCGGTCGCGGCCACCGACTCGCCGAACTCGTCGGTGAGCGCGGCGTTCAGCGCCGTCGCCCGCTCCCCGTATACGGCTCGGATCGCGGCCAGGTGAGTATCGAGCCACGATGCGTCGGCGAGCAGTCCGGCCGCGATCTGCTGGGTGAGCGTCGACCCGCACAGGTCCGCGCCCTGCTTGACCAGCTCGACCGCCGCGCACACCTCCCGCGGTCCGCGCAACCAGCCGACCCGCAGTGCCGGCGCCAGGATCTTCGACGCGCTCGACAGCCTGATCACCCGTTCCGATTGTGCGGCAACGGGTTCGGGCGGCAGACCGTCGTAGTACAGCTCGCCGTACGGATCGTCCTCGACGATCCAGAACCCGAAGCGCTCGGCCAGCCCTGCGAGGTGGGCGCGCCGCGCCGTGGTCATGGTGGCACCGCGCGGGTTGTGGAAGTTGCTCACGGTGTGCACCACCACCGGCCGCTCCCCCGCGTCGAGCAACGCCTCGAGCCGGTCGGTGCGCATGCCGTCGACGTCCAGAGGCACCGTCAGCACCCGGGCCTCCGCCGCCCGAAAGACTTGTAGCGCACCGGTGTAGGCGGGTTCCTCGACCACCACACTCGCTCCCGGATCGAGCAGGACCTGGGCGAGCAGGCTCAGTCCCTGCTGGGAGCCGTGGGTGATGACCACCTCGTGCGGACTCACCGCGGCCCCGACCTCGCGCGACGCGACCACCTCCCGCAGGCCGAACCACCCCGCGGTCTCCGTGTACTGCAGCGCACCGGGTGCGCCGAGCACCCGCTCGGACTCCTGCCGAATCCGTTCGCGTGGAACGAGTTCGGGATCCGGCAGACCGCCGGCGAGGCTGACGACGTCGGGGCGCGCGGTGACGGTGAGCAGGTCGCGGATGGCGGAACTGCGCAGCGCGCCCATCCGACGGGCAAGGGTGAGGGACATGAGATCTCCCGGGAGGCAGCGGGACGGACGAGGTGAGGGCACCTGGTCGCCGGCGGGTCCGCTGGGCGGGAGGCGTCGAAGTGGGCCGGGGGTTACCGGCCGACACTCCGACTATCGCACGATTCGCCCACTGAGTGAATCGCACATCTCACATGTCGAGAACGTCAGTCGAGGTCGTCGTGCCGCATCAGCTGGCGCGCTGCCTCCGTGATCGACCCGGTCAGCGACGGGTACACGGAGAAGGTCTGCGCCAGGTCGTTGACCGAGAGGTTGTTCTGCACCGCGATCGCGATCGGCAGGATCAGCTCGGACGCCGTCGGCGCGACCACCACACCGCCGATGACGACACCGGTCGCCGGTCGGCAGAAGATCTTCACGAAGCCGCGCCGCAGGCCCGACATCTTGGCGCGCGGGTTCGTGTTCAACGGCAGCATCACCGTGCGGGCGGGCACCTCGCCCCCGTCGATCGCGGCCTGGCTGACGCCGACGGTCGCGATCTCCGGGCGGGTGAACACCGCGGACGCGACGGTCTTGAGCTTGATCGGGCTCACGCCCTCACCGAGGGCGTGGTACATCGCGATGCGCCCCTGCATCGCCGCGACCGAGGCCAACGGCAGCAGGCCGGTGCAGTCACCGGCCGCGTAGATCCCCGAGACCGCGGTCCGCGAGACCCGGTCCACCCGCAGGTATCCGCCCTTGTCGAGTTCGATGCCGACCTTCTCGAGACCCAGGCCCGAGGTGTTCGGCGTCGACCCCACGGTCATCAACGCGTGGCTGCCGGTCACCGTGCGACCGTCCGCCAACTTGACGAGCACACCGTCGGCGGTGCGCTCGACGACGTCGGCACGCGCGTGCTTGACCAGGTTCACGCCGCGCTCGGAGAGCGCCTCCTCGAGCACCAGGGCCGCGTCCGCGTCCTCGTGCGGCAGCACGCGGTCCCGGCTCGAGACCATGGTCACCTGCACGCCCATCTCCGTGTAGGCCGAGACGAACTCGGCGCCGGTGACGCCCGAGCCGACCACGACCAGGTGCTCGGGCAGCGTCTCGAGGTCGTAGAGCTGGCGCCAGTTCAGGATCCGCTCACCGTCGGGCTGCGCGTCGGGCAGGACACGCGGGGACGCGCCGGTCGCGATGAGCACCACGTCCGCGTCGAGGATCCGCTCGGACCCGTTCGCCAGGTTGGCCCGTACCTGGTGAACGGCCATCCCGATCACGGAATCGATCAGCTCCGCGGTGCCGAAGAGCAGATCCACGCCTGCGCTCTGCAGCTTGTCGCGGATGTCGGCGGACTGCGCCTGCGCGAGGCTCTTGACGCGGGAATTGATCTTCGGCAGGGAGACCGTGGCCTGCGACAGGTCGAAGCTGATCCCGAGATCGCTGGCCTTGCGCATGTCGGTACGCAGCCCGGTGGAGGCGATGAATGTCTTCGACGGCACGCAGTCCCACAGCACGCAGGCACCGCCGACACCGTCCGAATCGACCAACGACACGGTCGCGCCGTGCTGGGCGGCAACCAGGGCGGCCTCGTAGCCGGCCGGTCCGCCACCAATGATCACGATCCGGGTCATTCATCCTCCATGTTTCGGCAGGGTCGCGCATATCTCGGTGTGTCCACGCTATTCCACCGCCGCTCGCGCTCGCACGCTGGCACGAGTTCCATGCGCCGAACGGGTCGGAAAATGCTGTGTGCGGTTCGCGACCCGCCCGGTACGGTTTAGGCTTTCGCCGTGCCGATTTACGCCGCCTACGGATCCAACATGCACCCGGAGCAGATGCTCGAGCGCTGCCCGCACTCCCCCATGTCGGGAACCGGCTGGCTGCACGGCTGGCGACTGACCTTCAGCGGTGGCGACATCGGCTGGGAGGGCGCGCTCGCGACCGTGGTCGAGGACCCCGACTCCCGCGTGTTCGTGGTGCTCTACGACGTCCCCGACGAGGACGAGGTCAGCCTCGACCGCTGGGAGGGGTCCGAGCTCGGGATCCACCGCAAGATCCGGCTGCGGGTGGACACCGACGGCGAGCCCGTCCTGGCCTGGCTGTACGTGCTCGACGCCTACGAGGGCGGACTCCCCTCGGCCCGGTACCTCGGTGTGATGGCCGACGCGGCGGAGATCGCCGGCGCACCCGCCGACTACGTCCGCGACCTGCGCACCCGCAACAGCCGCAACGTCGGCCCCGGCACGTCGGGCTTCTCCGGTTAGGTCGCGGCGCCGCCGAGCACCAGGTTGACCAGCACCCGCACCCCGACCTCGAGCGCCCGCTCGTCCAGGTCGAAGGTCGGCTGGTGGATGTCGAGCTGCTCGCCGATGCCCGACCAGACGCCGAGACGCGCCATCGCGCCCGGCACCTCCTCGAGGTACCAGGAGAAGTCCTCGCCGCCGCCCGACTGCGGGGTGTCCGCCAGCGCGCCGGGACCGAGCGCGGAGATCGCGCGCTCGAACATCCGGGTGGAGACCTCGTCGTTGACCACCGGCGGCACCCCGCGGCGGTAGTTCAGCTCGTAGCGCACCCCCGTCGGCGCGAGCAGTCCGTGCACGATCTCGCGTACCAGCGGTTCGAGCAACGCCCAGGTCTCGTGGTCCCCGGTCCGCACCGTACCGACCAGCCGGCCCGACTGCGGGATCGCGTTCGGCGCCTGGCCCGCGGTGACCGCACCCCAGACCATCACCGTGCTCGTCCGCGGGTCGATCCGGCGGCTGAGCATGCCGGGCAGTCCGGTGATGACGGTGCCGAGCGCGTAGACGAGGTCGGTGGTCAGGTGCGGTCGCGACGTGTGCCCGCCGGGCGAGTCCAGCACCAACTCGACCGTGTCGGCCGCGGACGTGATCGCACCGAGCCGCACGCCGACCTGACCGGCCCCGAGACGCGGATCGCAGTGCAGGGCAAAGATTCTCGTCACGTCCTGCATCGCCCCCGCGGCGACGACGTCCAACGCCCCGCCCGGCATGACCTCCTCGGCCGGCTGGAAGACCAGGCGGACGCCGACCGGCAGGTCCGGCATCTTCGCCAGCGCGAGGCCGGTACCGAGCAGGATCGTGGTGTGGGCGTCGTGCCCGCAGGCGTGCGAGACGCCGGCGACCGTGGACGCGTACGGCGCGCCCGTGTCCTCCTGCAGCGGCAGCGCGTCCATGTCCGCGCGCAGCGCGATCCGCGGACCGTCCGGTCCGATGTCGCAGGTCAGGCCGGTTCCCCCGGGCAGGATTCGCGGTTCGAGCCCGGCCGCGATCAGCCGGGTCGCGACGAACTCGGTGGTGGCGAACTCGCGGCGGGCCAGTTCGGGGTGCGCGTGAATGTGCCGACGCCAGCGCGACAGGTCCTCGGTGTGCTCGGCGATCCAGCGGTCGATCGACGCGGTCACGAGCGGCCCATCCCTCGACGACGCTCCTCGCCGCGTCGCTGCGCGCCGTGGAGGAGGCGCTCGCGCTGCTCGCGATCGGTGGCGGCAGCGATCGCCGTACCCGCCAGCGCACGGGCGCCGTCGAGCACCGCGCGGTCCGCGGACGCGGTGACGCAGGCCGCCGCGAACTCCGGCTGGTGGGTCACCGCGCCCGCCGAGTCGATGCCGATCACCGGATGGATGCCCGGGAGCACGTGCGTGACGTTCCCCATGTCGGTACTGCCCAACGGACGAGATCCTTCCCATTCCGGGGCCAGCGGCCTGCGCCCCGCCTTCTCGATCAGTTCACGGTAGACCTGCACCAGCCAGGGGTCGGGCCGCAGTTCCGTGTAGTTCGGTGACACCGTGCGAATCTCGTGACTGCAACCGGCGGCCAGCGCACCCGCCTCGAAGCACGCCAGTGCCCGCTCGGTCAGGTCCGCGAGCGAATCGGCGGTCCGGGCACGCAGGTAGTACAGCATCTCGGTGCGCGCGGGGACGATGTTCGGCGCGGTCCCGCCGTCGCTGACGATCCCGTGCATCTGCTGCCCCGCGGACAGGTGCTGGCGCAGCAACCCGAGCCCCACCTGAGCGACGGTGGCGGCGTCGGCGGCATTGCGCCCGAGCTGCGGGGCGGCGGACGCGTGCGCCTCCCGCCCGCTGAAGGTGACCGCGAGATCGGCCATCGCGAGCGAGGTGGCGCCGGCGATGTCCTCGGGACCCGGATGCACCATCAGCGCCGCGCCGAGTCCGTCGAACGCACCGCGCTCGAGCATCAGGACCTTGCCGCCGCCGCTCTCCTCGGCCGGGGTGCCGAGCACGCGGATCGTGATGCCGAGCCGATCCGCCAGCGGGGCCAGCGCGAGACCCGCGCCGACCGCCGCGGCGGCAATGATGTTGTGCCCGCAGGCATGACCGATCTCGGGCAGCGCGTCGTACTCCGCACAGATGCCGATCTCGAGTTCACCGCTGCCGTAGGTCGCGCGGAAGGCGGTCGGCAGGTCTGCGATCGGCGCCTCGACCTCGAACCCGTACTGGGAGAGCAGTTCCGCCGTCTTCGCGGCGCTGCGATGCTCCGCGAACGCGAGCTCGGGCTCGGCGTGAATGGAATGGGACAACGCGATCAGGTCGGCCTGCGCCGAGGCGACCGCGTCGTCCACTTCCGAGTTCACGGTGTCAGTCTCTCATCTACCGCCGAGCTCGCCACCTCCACCGACCCGAGGCTTCGCCCGAGGAGCCACCTCCACCGACCCGAGGCTTCGCCCGAGGAGCCACCTCCACCGACCCGCGGCTTCGCGAGCGGACGGGACTCACCCGAAGCTGAGGTTGCTCGCGTCCGTCGCGGTGGCGAGTGCCGCCAGGATCGGGCCGTGGATCCCACGCTTGATGCCCGCGAGGTTCGGACCGCGGAGATTGGTCGTCGCCGCGGCGCGGGCCACCGCAGCAGCCAGCACGCCGTCACCCTCCGCGGTGTCGTTGACGATGCCGGCCGCGAGGGCGTCCGCCCCGCCGTAGCGCCGGCTGGTCGTCATGGCCTCGACCGCGGTCGCGCGCGGCAACTGCAGCGTCATCAGTGCGTTCATGCCGACGGTGAACGGCATGTTCAGCGCGGCCTCGGGGAGGCTGTAGTACCCACGGTCGGACCGCATCACCCGCAGGTCGTGCGAGGTGGCGAGCATCGCGCCGGCACCGAACGCGTGCCCCTGCACGGCCGCGACCGTGGTCATCGGGAGGGTGAGCAGTCGCGCGAACACCGTGTGCACACGGTCGAGGTACCAGTGCGACTTGTCCAGATTTCCGAACAGCCAGTCGGTGTCGAGCCCGTTGGTGAAGAACTTGCCGGTGGCCGCCGTGACGAGCGCGGCGGGACCGTCGTGGGCCTCGACCTCGTCCAGCTTGGCGTGGATCGCGTCGATCCAGTCGGGATGGAAGCGGTTCTCGCTGTCGGTCTGACCCTCGTTGCCGAGGTAGAGGATGAAGACGTCGCCGTCGCGCTCGAGATAAGGCATGGCCGAATACTACCTGCGAGTAACTTCCCTCGTCCTCAGTACTGTGTCCAGCCATGGGCAACCTCGAGCAGCAGGCCGCGCACGTCCTCGGCGAACGCACCGGAGTCCCGAAGCACGACGTCGCGATCGTCCTCGGCTCCGGCTGGCAGGAGGCCGCGGATGCGTTCGGACCGCCGCAGGCGACGGTGCCGATGGCCGACCTGCCGGGATTCGCCGCCCCCACCGCGTCCGGGCACGCCGGCGAACTGCGATCCGTCCGGGTCGGCGACCACGCTGTGCTGTTGCTGCTCGGGCGCACCCACGCCTACGAGGGGCACGACCTGTCCCGGGTCGTACACCCGGTGCGGACCGCCTGCGCCGCGGGCGCGGGCACCGTCGTCCTGACCAACGCGGCGGGCGGGATCCGGGAGGACCTCGACGTCGGTCAACCGGTGCTGATCGCCGACCACCTGAATCTCACGGCTCGCTCGCCGCTCGTGGGTGCCCAGTTCGTCAACCTGGTCGACGCCTACTCCCCCGAACTGCGCGCGCTCGCCAAGCGGATCGAGCCGTCCCTCACGGAGGGCGTGTACGCCGCGCTGCCCGGACCGCACTACGAGACGCCCGCGGAGATCCGGATGCTCCGCACGCTCGGCGCGGACCTGGTCGGGATGTCGACCGTGCACGAGACGATCGCCGCCCGCGCGGTCGGCGCACGGGTGCTCGGACTGTCCCTGGTGACCAACCTCGCCGCCGGGATGACGGGACGGCCGCTCGACCACACCGAGGTGCTCGCCGCGGGCGCCGCCTCCGCGGGCCGCATCGGTGTCCTGCTGCGTGAACTGGTGGCCGCGCTGTGAGCCTGCGCTTCGGCACCGCGGGCCTGCGCGGCCCGCTCGGCGACGGCCCGGACTGCATGAACCTCGCCGTCGTCGTCCGCACCACCGCCGGCCTGGCCGCCTGGCTGCAGGGCCGCTGCCTGGGCGGCTCCACTGTGGTCGTCGGCCGGGACGCCCGACACGGATCCGCCGAGTTCGCCGCGGCAGCCGCCGAAGTTCTTGCCGCGGCGGGCTTCTCCGTGGTCGCGCTGCCCCGGCCGCTACCGACCCCGGTGCTCGCGTTTGCGGTCCGTCGGCTCGGCGCGCAGGCAGGAGTCCAGATCACCGCCTCGCACAACCCGGCCACCGACAACGGCTACAAGGTGTACCTCGACAGTGGCGCACAGCTGGTCTCGCCCTCGGACCGGGAGATCGAGCAGGCCGTCGGAACGGTCGGTCCCGCCGAGGCGGTGCCCCGCACACCGGTCCCACCCACCGACGAGACCCTGGTCGCCGAGTACCTGGCAAGGGTCGCGGCGCTGCCGCGGGGCGCGGAGCGTCGCCTGCGGATCGCACTGACCGCGCTGCACGGGGTGGGCGGCGCGACCGCGGTCGCGGCGCTCACCGCCGCCGGGTTCACCGATGTACACACCGTCGCAGCACAATTCGAGCCCGATCCGGACTTCCCGACCGTCGAGTTCCCGAACCCCGAGGAGCCGGGAGCCACCGACGCGCTGCTCGAACTGGCGGCGCGGGTGGAGGCGGACCTGGCGATCGCGCTCGACCCGGACGCGGACCGCTGCGCGGTCGGAGTGCCCGGTCCCGACGGGTGGCGAATGCTCGGTGGCGACGAACTGGGTGCGGTCCTCGGCGAACACGTCCTCGGCACGTCCGGCCCGGACCCCCTCGTGGCCACCACGATCGTGTCCTCGCAACTGCTGGCGAAGATCGCCGCGGCACGCGAGGCACGGTTCGCGCAGACTCTCACCGGATTCAAATGGCTGGTCCGGTCGGGGCCGGGGCTCGTGTACGCGTACGAGGAGGCGATCGGGTACTGCGTCGACCCGGACGCCGTGCGGGACAAGGACGGTATCGCGACGGCGGTCCTCACGGCGGGACTCGCCGCGACGCTGAAGGCCCGCGGCCGGTCACTGCTCGACGTCCTCGACGACCTCGCGGTCGAGTTCGGCGTGCACGCGACCGCACAGTTCTCGCGGCGGGTCGGGCGCCAGGACGAGCTGGTCGAACTGATGACCCGACTCAGGTCAGACCTGCCCGAGCAGCTGGCCGGCGACGCCGTGACGGCCGAGGACCTGTCGGATCGGCGGGGTCAGGGGCGCACGGACGCGGTGGTGCTGCAGGGCGAGCGCACGCGAATGGTGGTGCGCCCGTCCGGAACCGAACCGAAGCTCAAGTGCTACCTCGAGGTGGTGGAACAGGTCAGCGGCCCCGCCGACCTGGCCCGCGCCCGCGCCGCGGCCACCGCACGACTGGCAGCGGTGGCCGAACACGCACGCCGGCTGTGAGCTGTCCCTAGACTGCGGGGCAATGAACGAGGACCCGTCGCGGTACGCACCGACGCAGCAGCCGGAACCCGATTCGGGTGAGTACCCCCACAATCCCCCCGCCGCAGGCGGATACGCACACCCGCATCACTGGCGACTGCCGATCCTGCTCGGGTCGTTCGCGGTCGGACTGATCGTCGCCACCGCGATCATCGCGACCGCACTGGTCGTGATCCGGGACCCCGGCAAGGACGCTGCGCCCGCCGCACTGCCCGCGCCGAGCACCGTCGTGGTCACGGTGACCCCGACCACCGAACCGCCTGCTCCCCCGGCGCCGCCACCGCCGCCGCCCGCGCCCACCACCGTGGTCGTGGAGGCCGCACCACCGCGCGAGGTGCCCGAGCCCGTCGCCGCGCCCTCCGCGCCCGGCCTGGGCGTCAGCGGCACCGACGCCCAGGGGTTCGTGAACTACTCGGGCGCCCGCTGCGATTCCGTCAATCCCGCCGTGGCCGTGGGCCGGACGTCGCGGTCGCTGGTGTCGATCTGCCAGACCGGCACCGGCGGCCTGTACTACCGCGCGGTGCGGCTGAGCGACGGCGCGACGATCGAACTCGCCGGCCCACTGCGCATCGGCGACCTGTTCGTCGTGACGAACGGGTCGACGTCCTACTCACTCTCGCCCGGTGCGCTCGTCATCACTCGCGGGACGACCCTGCTCGCCCGTGAGCCGATGCTGGAGTTCGCGTCGCGCTAGATGTTGCGAGGACCGAACTGCCGGTCACCCGCATCGCCGAGGCCGGGCACGATGTACGCGTCCTCGTTGAGTCCCTGGTCGACGCTGGCGGTGACGAGGCGGACCGGGAACCCGGACTCCTCGAGCGCGGTGACGCCCTGCGGCGCGGCGACCACGCAGACCGCGGTGATGTCGGTGGCGCCGCGGTCGACGAGCAATTCGATGGTGCGCACCATCGACCCACCGGTCGCGAGCATCGGGTCGAGGACGTAGACCGGGACCGCGGACAGGTCGCTCGGCAGCGATTCGAGATACGGCACCGGCTGATGGGTCTGCTCGTCCCGGGCCATCCCGACGAACCCCACCTGCGACTGCGGGATCAGCGAACTCGCCTGCTCCACCATGCCGAGTCCCGCGCGCAGCACCGGCACCAGCAGCGGCGGATGTGCCAACCGGACGCCGCGGGCGGGCGCCACCGGCGTCCGCACCTCGAACACCTCGACCTCGGCATCCCGGATGGCCTCGTAGATCAGCATCTGGGTCAGCTCGCGCAACGCGGCCCGAAAGGCCGGGTTGTCGCTGCGGACGTCACGCATCGTGGTCAACAGGGAAGCCGCCAACGGATGATCCACCACTCGCGTGTCCATGGCCGACAGAATATGCGCCGGTGACGTCGCGAGGGAACCGGACCGCGGTGGGCTGCGTCCAATCTCGTTGACAGCACGTCCGGCCTCGCGACGGGGGCACTGTCACCGATCCGCAACCTACGACCGGGGGGATTGCCGAGATGACACAGATTTCTGCGGTGACCGACGGTATTCGCGCCTACGGCGTGACCGCCGAGACGATGTCGGCCCAGGTGCGCGCCGCCGCGGTGGGGGCCGCGGCTGCGGGCCCGGCGATGCTCGGGCCGGTGTTCGGTCTGATCGGCGGCGACTTCCTCGCCGCGTTCGCCTCGGCGCACGGCAGCCACGCGGCCGCCCTGAACGACCTCGCGGACGCACTCGGCAGCCTGGGTGCCACCGCCGCCGCCTCCGCCCTGGCCTACGACACCGCCGACCTCGGGGCCGCGAACGGACTCGACGCGTCCGGCGCCGGTCTGGAGGCGTGAGCGTGATCGGCATCGACCTGCTCGCCCGTCCCCTCGTCGAGCTACTGGAGACCTTCGGCACCGGCGTCATGCCCTCCGGTGGCCCCGCGGACGCACTGCGGGTCGCCTCCGTCGCCCTCGACTCCGCCTACTCGGTCGGCAAACTCGGCCTCGCCGAACTCGGCGGTGTGTGGTCCGGCAACGCCGCAGGCACCGCGAGCGCGAAGGCCGAGCAGGCGCAGACCCAGCACGTCGTGCTGTCCGACCGCGGACAGGAGATCGCACGCGTGCTCACCGCCGCGTCACGGGACGTCAACTCCGGCATGGCCGAACTCGAGGCGATCGTGCAGTCGTTCGTCTCGGTCGCTTTCGCCGCGGGGCCCGCTCTCGCGACGCCTGCCGGCCAGATCGCCATCGTGGCGTCGGCCGTCGACCACCTGTCACGCGGCCTTTCCGTGGTGGCCCGGGTGCGGGCCGAGCTGACCACGCACACCGCTGCGATGACCGAGCTCACCGCGCCGGATCCGTCCCTCGACGCCGCCGATCCGGCGCTCGCGCAGGTATCCGTGCGTCCGACCGCCGCCGGGCCGAGCATGTCGCGGGTGTCAGCGCTGCAGGGCGACGACGCGTTCAGCGGTTTCGGCGGCGGTTTCGCGCAGTCGGCGTCCGCGGCGCCGGGCGAGTGCTACCCGGGACTCGGCGGCGGAAGCACGTTCGGACCCGGATCGAGCAGCGAGCCGTCTGCGGGTGGCCGGTCGACGGTGCACCCCCGGGGCGGCAGCGTCGACCCGCTCGGCAGCAGCGGCGGTGTGCTGGTCTCGCTGCCCGATGGCAGCACCGCGGTGGCACCGAACCAGGCTGCCGCCGACGCCGTCCGCAATGCACTGACCCAGCAGGGCGTGCCCTACGCCTGGGGCGGCACCTCCCCCGGCCAGGGGCTGGACTGCTCGGGCCTGACCCAGTGGGCGTACGGGGAGGCGGGGGTGAACCTGCCCCGCCTGGCCGAGCAGCAGGACGTCGGCATCCAGGTCGACCAGTCCGACCTGATGCCCGGCGACCTCGCGGTCTGGGACGGCCACGTCGCGATGGTGATCGGGAACGACAAGATGGTCGAAGCCGGCGATCCGGTCAGCGTCAGCGCGGTCCGAACCGACAACATCGGAATGGGGTTCCGCGGCTTCTACAGGCCGACGGCATGAGCGCGCCGCACGACGCCGATTCACCGGTGGCCGGCGTCCCCGTCACCGCCTCGGCGACGACGAGCAACCGGTCCGGCACGGTCACGGTCACGGCGACAGACCGCGGTCAGCCGTCGGAGGTTCGCATCGACCGGCGCGAGCTGCGCTACGGCAGCGGTCGCCTGGCCGCCGCGATCCTCGAGATCTGCCAGGCGTCCGCGGCCGAGGCCAAGGTCCGTCGGCGTGAGGACCTCGCCCGCGCCGGGGTGCGGGCGGACATACTGGACCGCCTCGGCCTGCCGACCCGCGAGGAGCTGGCCCGCACGCAGCGGACCGACGAACGCGACGAGCCTGCGCCGACGAGTTGGATGCGGCCGCTGTGAGCGAGCGAAACCATGAATCTGTGAGCGAGCGAAACTATGGAACTGTGAGCGAGATCGACGGTGTCGTCGCCCGTGCGTCACACGGCGTCGAGAACCTCGAACAGGCCCTGCACGGGCTCACCACCCTGCGGGCCCGCGCCACCCACGAGTCCGGTCTGGTCCGCGTGGAGGTCGACGAGCAGGGCGGTTTGCGCGACCTGTGGATCGCCGAGGGGCTCGCCCGCGTCGATGCCCGCGACCTCGGGCATGCCGTCGTCGAGGCGGCCGCGGCAGCTGCCGAAATCGTCGCCGGGCGACGGGATCAGATCCTGGCATCGCTTCGGGACGCATTGACCTACTAGGCTTCGCGCCATGGCTGGAGACATCGTCCCGATCCAACTCGGTCTCACCGACGGAGACCTCGTCACCCTGTGGGCCCCGCGGTGGCGTGAGGGGGACGACGAGTGGGAGGCGTTCCTCGGGCACGAGGAGAACCTCTACGCCTTCGAGTCGGTCGCCGACCTGACCGCTTTCATCCGGGTCGAGACCGACCACGACCTGGTCGAGCACCCCTCGTGGCCGACGGTGGCGGCGCTGTCCGCGGACGAGTTCGAGCCGGACGAGGAACACGCCTACGACCTGATCGGGGTGCCCGAACTCGCCGCGGGCGACCCGGACGCGGAGACCCTGAACGAACTCGACGCGACGCTCGAGATGGTGCGCACCATCGGCGAGGTCTGCGAGCTCGACGTGGTCATCCGGTTCTTCAGCTCGCACCCCATCCTGCGGGCGTTGCCGAGCGGGGTCGCGACCTTCGTCGGCCGCGAGGGCGAGGAGCTGTGGGACCAGGTCGGTGCCGCGGTCGCCGCCGGCTGGGACGCCGTGCTCGACGCCATCGACGGAATCGTCGCGGTACCCGAGGTCGACGCGACCGCCGTCGCGATTGCCGAGGCGGAGATCCTCGCCGCGGAAGAGAACGTCGTCGACGCCGACGATGCGGCAGAGGAGTCGGACGAGGACTCCGACGACCTCGAATTCATGACGCTCAACCTCGACGACGAGATCGTCGACCCGACCGCCCTTGCCGCGGAGGACGATTCGTTCTGGACCTCGGTCGGCATCGACCCGGTGAAGATCATCACCTCGTCCACCACCTGGTTCACGCTGCGGTGCTACCTCGACGACGACCCGGTGTTCCTCGGCAAGTCCGGACGCATCCTGGTCTTCACCTCGGAGCGTGCGCTGGCCCGCTACCTCGCCGACAACCACGACCACGACCTCGCGCGGGTGAGCACCTACGGAGACGTCCAGGCCGCGGCGGTCGACGGCTCGCTGGAGATCGAGGTCACCGACGAGAACGTCTACGTGCTACCGGGACTCGCCGACGACCTGGCGGCGGGACCCCGGGCCGTGGACGCCGACCAACTCGACCTGGCGGTCGAACTGTTCACCGACGCCGCCGAGTACGCGCGCGACGAGTCCACCGAGCAGGCGCTCGCGGCGTCCACTCCCCTCGGCTGGTACGTCTCCTACGTCCTCGACCCGGACCCGAACCGGTTGGCGCCGAGCGCGCCGTTCACCGACGAGTCCGAGTCCTGGCGGGCACTCGAGCGCGAGTTCGAGACCCGACTGCGCCCGGAGTAGCGGAGAGCGTTCATCCGATCAGCACCGCGTAGCCCGGCTTGACGACCTCGTCGATCAGCCGCAGTCGGTCCGGGAACGGGATGAACGCCGACTTCATCGCGTTGATCGTGAACCGCTCGAGGTCGCTCCACCCGTAGCCGAAGGTGGTGGCGAGCTTGACCATCTCCTCGCTCATGCTGGTCGCGCTCATCAGCCGATTGTCGGTGTTGACGGTCACCCGGAACCGCAGTCGCGCGAGCAGGTCGAACGGATGCTTCTCGAGGCTGGACACCGCGCCGGTCTGCACGTTCGAACTCGGGCACAGCTCCAGCGGAATGCGCTTGTCCCGCACGTAGTTCGCGAGCCGTCCCAGCTCTGCCGACCCGGCGGAACTCACCGCGATGTCGTCGGTGATCCGCACCCCGTGACCGAGCCGGTCCGCGCCGCAGAACGCGATCGCCTCGTGGATGGACGGTAGGCCGAACGCCTCGCCTGCGTGAATCGTGAAGTGCGCGTTGTTCGCCCGCATGTGTTCGAAGGCGTCCAGGTGCCTGCTCGGTGGGTGCCCGGCCTCGGCGCCCGCGATGTCGAAGCCGACCACCCCGCGGTCCCGGAACCGGACCGCGAGCTCGGCGATCTCGAGCGAGCGGGCGGCATGGCGCATCGCGGTGAGCAGGCAGCCGATCCGGATCTGCTGCCCCTGCTCGCGCGCCAGCTCCACACCCTCCTCGAAACCGCGCAGCGTGTGGTCCACCACCTCGTCGAGGCTCAGTCCGCGCTCGAGGTGCTGTTCCGGCGCGAAGCGGACCTCCGCGTACACCACCGAGTCCGCCGCGAGGTCGAGCGCGCACTCGCGGGCGACCCGGGCCAGCCCCTCGGGCGTCTGCATGACCGCGACGGTGTGCTCGAAGGTCTCGAGATAGCGCTCGAGCGAGCCGCTGCCCGCCGCGTCCGCGAACCAGGCGGCGAGGGCCTCCGCGTCGTCCGCGGGCAGGCGGTCGTATCCGCAGTCGTGGGCCAGTTCGAGCACGGTGGCGGGCCGGAGACCGCCGTCGAGGTGGTCGTGCAGCAGCGCCTTCGGAGCGGTCCGCACGGACGGGAGGTCGAGAGGTGCCGGGCTCATGGGTCGACGCTAGACCCGCACGAGCCCGATGCGATCGATCACGAGCGACTCCTCTGGCGGCGTGTCGCCGACGGACCACGCGCCGTCGAGCGCCGCCCGTGCGGCGGCGAACCTGGCCGGGGTGTCGGTGTGCAGGGTCAGCAGCGGCTGTCCCGCGACGACGGCGTCGCCGGGCCGGGCGTGCCACTGCACGCCGGCGCCGGACTGCACCGGTTGGCCCTGCCGCTCGCGCCCCGCGCCGAGCCGCCAGGCCGCCACCCCTACCGCCATCGCGTCCAGCCGGGTCAGCACACCGGATTCCGTCGCGGTCACCACGTCTCGCTCGCGCGCGGTCGGCAACGGCGCGGCGGGATCGCCGTCCTGCGCGCGCAGCATGGCCCGCCACCGGTCCATCGCCCGGCCGTCGCGCAGCACCTCGGCCGGGTCGTGTCCGTCGAGTCCTGCGGCACAGAGCATTTCGCGAGCGAGGGTCAGCGTCAGTTCCACCACGTCCGCGGGCCCGCCGCCGGCGAGCACCTCGAGGGACTCGGCGACCTCGAGCGCGTTGCCCGCCGAGTAACCGAGCGGGGTGTCCATCGCGGTGAGCAACGCGACGGTGCGCACACCCGCGTCCGCACCCAGTTCGACCATCGTGGTCGCGAGATCGCGGGCGTCGGCGACGTTCTTCATGAACGCACCCGACCCCACCTTCACGTCCAGAACGAGCGCGCCCGCGCCCTCGGCGATCTTCTTGCTCATGATCGAACTGGCGATCAGGGGGATGGACTCGACGGTTCCGGTGACGTCACGCAGCGCGTACAGCTTGCGGTCCGCCGGCGCCAGGTCGGCGCCGGCGGCACACACGACCGCGCCGACCGCCGGGTCCGCGAGAATCGCATCGATCTCCGCGGGTGACAGATCGGCACGCCAGCCGGGCACCGACTCGAGCTTGTCGAGGGTGCCGCCGGTGTGACCGAGTCCCCGACCGGACAACTGGGGAACCACCGCGCCGCAGGCCGCGACCAGCGGCGCCAGCGGCAGGGTGATCTTGTCCCCCACCCCGCCGGTCGAGTGCTTGTCGACGGTCGGCCGGGCCAGCGCACTCAGGTCCATGCGGCGTCCGGTGCGGATCATCGCGTGCGTCCAGGCGGCGGTCTCGGCGCGGGTCATGCCGCGGAAGACGATCGACATGGCCAGCGCGGACATCTGCTCGTCGGCGACCTCGCCGCGGGTGTAGGCGCCGATCAGCCACCCGATCTGTGCGTCCGTCAGCTCGTGACCGTCGCGTTTGGCCGTGATGAGCGAGACCGCGTCGGCGATCACTGCGCCGGCCCCTCGGCGCCGCGCCGCACCCGGGCGAGATCGTCGGGGCCGAAGGCCTGCGGGAGCAGGTCACCCAGCGCAACCGCACCGTCGGCGGCGTCGATCAGCAGCTCCGCGCCGCCGTGTTCGAAAAGCAGTTGCCTGCACCGCCCGCAGGGCATCAGTGCCTGCCCGAGCGCGTCGCGGCAGGAGAACGCCAACAGGCGTCCACCGCCGGTCGCGTGTAAGTTACTGACGAGTCCACATTCGGCGCACAGCCCCAGGCCGTATGAGACATTTTCCACATTGCATCCGATGACAATGCGGCCGTCGTCGACTAGGGCCGCAGCCCCCACCGGGAAGTTCGAGTAGGGCGCGTAGGCCGCCCTCATGACGCTATCTGCTTTGTCTCGCAACGTCTTCCAGTCAATTTCCGACACAGTGCACTATCCAATCACGAGCACTGAATGGATGCAGAAGATCGCCGGGAACACCCCCGGCTGCATTGGGCAGGCAAACCTAAGACCGACCCGCGGCGCTCGTACGAACCGCCCGTCGAATTAGTTCCCAGATTGACCGGGGATTACAGTGCAGGAAGTCGGTTCAGGTTCTCGTCGCGCCAAGGCTGAATACTCCAGGGTCGTCCCCGAAGAAACAGCCGCTCGGGGTGCGACAGTCCACCAAAGACGTTGGAGGCACAGCACTCGATGAGTAGCACGACTGAAGCCGCTCCGGCGAAGGAGCGCACACGGTCGCTATACCGGGGCGACCCCGGAATGTGGTCCTGGGTTCTACACCGGATCACCGGTGTCGCGACATTCTTCTTTCTCTTCGTCCACGTACTCGACACCGCGCTGGTGCGAGTCAATCCGGACACCTACGACCGGGTCATCGAGACCTACAAGAACCCGGTCGTCGGGCTCATGGAGCTCGCCCTGGTCGCGATGGTGCTCTACCACGCACTCAACGGCGTCCGCGTGATGCTCGTGGACTTCTGGTCGAAGGGTCCGCAGTACCAGCGCCCGATGCTCTGGATCATCATCGCGATCTGGTTCGTCGTGATGATTCCCGGCGCGGGCCGCATCTTCTACAACATGTTTGCGGGGCACTGAGATGACTGAAGCGAAGAGCCTGGGAACGTCCTACGACCGTCCCGCCAGCCTGGACAACCCGCGTTCGCCGCGGCGTCAGGCGAAGAACAACTTCGAGCTCTACGCCTGGTTGTTCATGCGCCTGTCCGGCCTCGCGCTGATCGTGCTGGTGCTCGGCCACCTGTTCATCATGCTGATGATGGACGACGGCGTGCACCGCATCAATTTCGGCTTCGTCGCCGGCCGCTGGGCCAGCCCGTTCTGGCAGTTCTGGGACCTGACCATGCTCTGGCTCGCCCAGCTGCACGGCGGCAACGGCCTGCGCACGGTGATTGCGGACTACTCGCGCAAGGACTCCACGCGGTTCTGGCTGAACGCGATTCTCGTGGTGTCGATGATCCTGATCATGGGCCTCGGCACGTATGTCATCTTCACCTTCGACCCCAACATCTCGGCCTAGGGGAGCAGAAACTTCATGCTGGAACATCGTTATGACGTGGTCATCGTCGGCGCAGGCGGCGCCGGGATGCGCGCAGCCATCGAGGCCGGTCCGCGCGCACGCACCGCGGTCCTGACCAAGCTCTACCCCACCCGCAGCCACACCGGTGCGGCGCAGGGCGGCATGTGTGCCGCGCTGGCGAACGTGGAGGAAGACAACTGGGAGTGGCACACCTTCGACACCGTCAAGGGCGGCGACTACCTCGCCGACCAGGACGCCGTCGAGATCATGGCCAAGGAGGCCATCGACGCGGTGCTCGACCTGGAGAAGATGGGTCTGCCCTTCAACCGCACCCCCGAGGGCAAGATCGACCAGCGTCGTTTCGGCGGCCACACTCGTGACCACGGCAAGGCCCCGGTTCGCCGGGCCTGCTACGCCGCGGACCGCACCGGCCACATGATCCTGCAGACGCTGTACCAGAACTGCGTCAAGCACGACGTCGAGTTCTTCAACGAGTACTACGCACTCGACATCGCCCTCACCGAGACCGACAACGGCCCGGTCGCGACCGGCGTCATCGCCTACGAGCTCTCCACCGGCGAGATCCACGTCTTCCACGCGAAGTCCATCGTGTTCGCCACCGGCGGCTCGGGACGCATGTACAAGACGACGTCCAACGCACACACCCTCACCGGTGACGGCATGGGCATCATCTTCCGCAAGGGTCTTCCCTTGGAGGACATGGAGTTCCACCAGTTCCACCCGACAGGACTGGCCGGGCTCGGCATCCTCATCTCGGAGGCCGTGCGCGGCGAGGGCGGCATCCTCCGCAACGCCGACGGCGAGCGGTTCATGGAGCGCTACGCGCCGACCATCAAGGACCTCGCGCCCCGCGACATCGTCGCCCGCTCGATGGTGCTCGAGGTGCTCGAGGGTCGCGGCGCCGGCCCGAACAAGGACTACGTCTACATCGACGTGACCCACCTCGGCGAGGAGGTGCTCGAGGAGAAGCTCCCCGACATCACGGAGTTCGCCCGCACCTACCTGGGCGTGGACCCGGTCACCGAGCTGGTGCCCGTGTACCCGACCTGTCACTACGTGATGGGCGGCATCCCCACCAAGATCAACGGTGAGGTGCTCCGCAACAACGAGGACCACGTCCCCGGCCTGTACGCCGCCGGCGAGTGCGCCTGTGTCTCGGTGCACGGCGCCAACCGCCTCGGCACCAACTCGCTGCTCGACATCAACGTGTTCGGCCGCCGGGCCGGCATCGCCGCCGCCGAGCACGCGAACAACTCCGAGTTCGTGCCGCTGCCCGACGAGCCGGCCAAGATGGTCGAGGAGTGGCTCGCGGTCATCCTCTCCGACCACGGTCACGAGCGCGTCGCGGACATCCGCACGGAACTGCAGGTGACCATGGACAACAACGCTTCGGTGTTCCGCACCGACGCCACGCTGACCCAGGCACTGAACGACGTGCGCGCGCTCAAGGAGCGCTACAACCACATCACCGTGCAGGACAAGGGCAAGCGCTACAACAGCGATCTGCTCGAGGCCGTCGAGCTCGGATTCCTGCTCGAAATGGCCGAGGTCACCGTCGTCGGCGCGCTCAACCGGAAGGAGTCGCGCGGCGGCCACGCCCGCGAGGACTTCCCGGATCGCAACGACGCCGAGTACATGAAGCACACCATGGCCTACAAGGTGGGCGACGGTCTGCTCTCCGACATCCGTCTCGACTACAAGCCGGTAGTCCAGACCCGCTACGAGCCGATGGAGCGTAAGTACTGATGTCCGCACCCGTTGTAGACAAGGACGCACCCGCGCTGCCGCCGGTGCCCGAGGGCGCGACGATGGTCACCCTCAAGATCGCCCGGTTCAACCCCGAGGACGGCGAGGGTCAGCGCTGGGAGAGCTTCCAGGTTCCGGCGCTGCCGTCGGACCGGATGCTGAACCTGCTGCTGTACGTGAAGGGCTACCTGGACGGCACGCTCACCTTCCGTCGTTCCTGCGCACACGGCGTGTGCGGCTCGGACGCCATGCGGATCAACGGCGTCAACCGTCTGGCCTGCAAGATCCTGATGAAGGACCTGCTGCCCAAGGACGGCAAGTCGGTCACCATCACCGTCGAGCCCATCAAGGGCCTGCCGGTGGAGAAGGACCTCGTGGTCGACATGGAACCGTTCTTCGACGCGTTCCGTGCGGTCAAGCCGTTCCTGATGACCTCGGGCAACGAGCCGACCCGCGAGCGCATCCAGTCGCAGGCCGACCGCGCTCGCTTCGACGACACCACCAAGTGCATCCTGTGCGCGTGCTGCACCACCTCGTGCCCGGTGTACTGGAGCGACGGAAGCTACTTCGGCCCGGCCGCGATCGTGAACGCACACCGGTTCATCTTCGACAGCCGTGACGAGGGTGCCGCCGAGCGCCTCGACATCCTCAACGACAAGGACGGCGTGTGGCGCTGCCGCACGACGTTCAACTGCACCGACGCGTGCCCCCGTGGCATCCAGGTGACGAAGGCGATCCAGGAGGTCAAGCGCGCGCTGCTATTCGCTCGCTAACCCGCAACAAGAGACGAATGGCGCGGACTCTTTCGAGTCCGCGCCATTCGCCGTGCGATCGTCCGTAATTATGAAATTCATTATATTCGGTAGTCAAACTTCTACCCGGTCGGTTATCCATCGGTTACCATGAGTCGCGCAGGGGGGCAGTCCTCGCTCGACGAGGGTCAGACAAACACGAAGGGATCGGGACCTACGTCAATGGAGTCAGACTTCGCTTCTCGGCTGAACAAGCTCTTCGAGACTGTTCACCCCGCCGGCCGGAAGCCCCACACGAACACCGAGGTCGCCGAAGCCCTCAACTCCGCAGGCCATCGGATCTCGAAGCCGTACATCTCGCAGTTGCGCAACGGTCAGCGCACCAATCCGTCCCCGGAAACCGTTGCGGCACTTGCCCAGTTCTTCAAGGTCAAGTCCGACTACTTTTTCGACGACATCTACGCCGCTCGCATCGACCACGACCTGGAACTGCTTGCCCAGCTGCGCGGGTACGGGCTGCGGCGACTGTCTGCGCGAGCCTTCGACCTCTCCACGGAATCGCAGGAGTTGCTCACTGCGATGGCCGAGAAGCTCCGTCGCAGTGAGGGATTGCCCGCAACGCCCCCCGATTCGACCGAGTAGCACTGGTGGGGGGAACTCGGCAACGACCCGGGCGCTGGCGGATTCTGGCCGTCGGCGCCTTTCTCGGGTCAATGGCACTGACACCGGGAATCGCTGCCGCACACCCAGATTCGGCCGACCAACGCTCGGTCGAGTCGAACGAGCGCTGGCACCGGGATCGCGATCGTCACGGCTGGCACTGCGGCCACGACGATCGCGATCGTCACGATCATCACGATTGCGGTCATCCGACGACGACGGTCACCCCCACCACCACAGCGGTTCCCACCACCACGGCCGTCCCGACGACCACAGCGGTTCCCACCACCACGGCCGTCCCGACCACCACAGCGGTCCCCACCACCACAGCCGTCCCCACCACCACGACCGTCCCGACCACCAC
>NZ_JBHXVP010000002.1:43926-124279 GCF_042672245.1 Rhodococcus sp. NPDC127527 | reverse complement strand
CACAGCGGTTCCCACCACCACGGCCGTCCCGACCACCACAGCGGTCCCCACCACCACAGCCGTCCCCACCACCACGACCGTCCCGACCACCACAGCGACCCCGACGACCACAGTCGCCGCGACCACGACTCGGTCGACCACGACAACCCGGCCTGCGGGCGTTGTGGGGATTCCGCCTGTCATGCCACCCGGACCGCCTCCGGCACCGCCCGTCGTCCCGGCACCTCCGGTGGTCGGTGCGCCTGCCCCCGGCGCACCCGGTACCCCCGGCGGGCCCGCTGCCCCCGGCGGGCCCGCTGCCCCTGGCGCACCCGAGGCACCAGCAACCGTCGGCGCACCCGGCGCGGCGAACACGCCCGCCGGCGCGCCGGCTCGGTCCGGATCCCTGACTGAGCGTGTGGTGGCCGCCGCACCACCCGATCTGCACGTGTCATCCCGCACCGGTGACCCCGACGCCGACACCGTGGAGTTGGCAGCATCGACCCGCCGCGGCGGGGACCTCGGTGCCGCCGCGGCCGGCGTGAGCGCTGTCCTCCTGGCCGCGGGCGCAACGGGATTCGCGAGTTTCCGGAGCGCACGCGCCACCCGCACCCGGCTCAATCTCGCCCGGGCCGAGTTCTTGGGACCCGCCTCCTGATGGCGGCTACAGACGGCACCTCGCGTCCGGTGCGCTCGCACCGCCGTGTTCTCGCGGCAGTCGACGCTGTCCTGGACATGGCGGCTCAGACCCACGCGGTCACCATCGAGGACATCGCCCAGGCGCTCGCCGCCTCGCGTCGACGCCCGATCGAGATCGAGATCGCAGACCTCGGACCCGGTGTCTGGGGGCAGCGCCGGGAGTTCCCCGACCACGACGAGATCGTGCTCGCACGCAGCCTCCCCAGTATCGACCGCACGCTCGCCCACGAGATCGGACACATCGTCTTCCGGCACCCCGGCGCGGCGATCTCCGAGACCACCCTCGCCGCCGACGACGACCTGATCGCGTACATGCTGAGCCAGCGGGCCGCGGTTTCGGCGGACCTGACCGCCGAGTCGCTGCACGAATGGGAGGCCGAGGCGTTCGCGGTGCGACTGCTGCAGCGGCTCGGGCATTTCGAACGCGACCAGAACTGGCGACCGTTGCTCTGCTACGACGAGGCCCTCGGATGATCACCTGGCTGACAGCCCTCGTCTGCTCGACCGCCGTCGGGGCCCGGATCGGGCGACTGACGGTCCGCCCGCCCTCTCTCGCCCGGGTGTCGATCGCGATCGCGGCCATCGCGGTCACCGCTGCGGCAACGATCCGGACCTCCACCGTCGCCGAGGTACTCGACGGATGGCACTCCGACGCCGCAGCCACGAGCTTCGAGATCTGCTGGATCGCGTTCGGTGCGGCCACCGCCCTGATCGCCACGGCCTCCTTCCCCCGGCTCAGCAGGGGCCCGCAGTGGCCCCTTCCGACGGTCTTCGCGGCGGTCGCGATCGCGGTCACGGCGAACGAGCTCCGCGGACCCGACCATCACCGGTTCACCGACTTCTTCCTCACCGCGACGTCGACGTTCGCGGTGGTCGCGGGGCTCCGCTACGTGCGCTGGAACCCGCTTGGACGAGCGATCGGGCTGTTCTGCGCGGGCAGCCTGGTCGTCGCGGGCATCGGCCTACGCGCGTTGGCCGACCCGGATGGGCAGCACCTGGCGCCCCAGACCGCATGGTGGTCGGTGGCCATCGTGGTGATCAGCGCGGCGTGTTCATCCGTGATGATCGAGGCATGGTGGCGCGCCCGACTCGACCTCCGCCGGACCCGCCGCCTGTGGATCGCGCTGACGGCCGCCCACCCCGAACTGCTCGACACGGACTACCGGTCCGCGACCGCCACGCTCACGGCCAGCGACCGCATGTCCCAGATCCTCGACGGGCTCTATCTGCACGCGGGCGCCGGGATCTTCCAGCCCGAACCGACCCCGCCCCCCGCGAGCCTGCCCGAGCACGCCGCGGCCGTCGCCGGGTGGCTGCACCGTCGCGACGCCGAGCCGATCGACCCGGCTTGGCTCGCCGCACCCGACTCGGTCAGCGATCGCCGATGGATCGGCGCCGTGTGCGCCGCGTACAACTCCCCCGGCCAATCCGCCGTCTGAGGTCCGTCGTGCGATAGCGTGCCTCCGTGAGTGCTCGTGGACGAACCCGACTGGCCCTGATCGCCGCGGCAGCGATCGCGCTGGTCTCTGTGCCGGTGGCCGCGGCCCAGCCCACGCCCGCGGACCCCTCCGCCGGCACCACCACCAGCGCCCCGTTCAGCACCCCGAACACCGACAGCTGCCCGAACCGGAGCGTCCCACCGCAGGCGATCGACCAGTCCGAGGTGCCGGCGCCCGGACAGCAGGCACCGGCCCCGCTGCCGATCCCGGACGACCCTGTCGGCGGCAAGCGTCTCGGCGAGTGCGGCGCGATCACCGCCTCCGGCACACCCCCGCTGCCCGCCGACATTTCCGCGACCGGCTGGGTGCTCGCCGACCTCGACTCCGGCAAGGTGATCGCCGCCAAGGATCCGCACGGGCGGTACCGGCCTGCCAGCACCATCAAGATGCTGCTCGCGCTGGTGGCACTCGACGAGCTGGATCTCGACAAGACCGTCGTCGCCACCGCCGACGACGCGAACGCCGAGGGCAGCGCCGTGGGACTCGGCAAGAACGGGCACTACACCAACCGCCAGCTGTTCCAGGGGCTGGTGATGGCGTCGGGCAACGACGCCGCCCACGCGATCGCCGTGCAGCTGGGCGGCCTCGACGCCGCCGTCGCGAAGATGAACGCGCGCGCCCGTGCGCTGGGCGCCCTCGACACCCGGACCGCGACTCCGTCCGGCCTGGACGGACCCGGGATGTCCAGCTCCCCCTACGATCTCGCGGTCATCTTCCGGGCGGCCATGCGCAACAAGACCTTTGCGGACCTGGTCCACACCGAGACCGTGCAGTTCCCCGGGTTCCCGAAGGACCCGACCAACCCGGACGACGTGGACCATCCGCCGTTCACCCTGTCGAACGACAACAAACTGCTCTACAACTACGACGGCGCCCTCGGCGGCAAGACCGGGTACACCGACGACGCTCGTCAGACCTTCGCCGGGGCCGCGGAGAAGGGTGGGCGCAGACTCGCGGTCACCCTGATGGCCGGCGACGTCAAGCCGATCCGGCCGTGGGAGCAGGCCGCCCGACTGCTCGACTACGGCTTCGCCCTGCCCGCGTCGACCTCGGTCGGCACCCTGGTCGAACCGGACGGGGACGCGGCCGCGGCGGTGACCCTCGCCGCACCACCGGACGAGCAGTCCCAGCGAGCGACGAGCGCGGTCAGCGCGTCGGCCGCGAATTCCGGCGGCACCAACCGGGTGTCCGGGACGACGGTCGCCCTGATCGGCGGCATCGTCATCGGTGTGCTGCTGCTCGCCGCGCGCCAGCTGCAGCGACGCCACCGCTGACCGCGGCCGACCGCAGTCGGCTCAGCGACGGTCACGTCGACGCCGGAACAACCCGCCGAGACCGAGCGCGGCGACCGCACCCGCACCGACCAGCGCAATCGCCTCGGCAACGGTGGGACCGGTCGACGGCGGCGCGGTGATCTCGATGACCGCGGGATCCGGCGGCGGAACATAGGCTCGACGCACGTTCTCGCGCGCCGTCGCGGCCCATGCGGTGGAGAAGAGCACGAGGCGGGCGGTGAAGTAGACGAACACGAGCAGACCGATGATGGGACCGAACGCGGAACCTGCCGGGCCGCTGGTGACCGCCCTGAGGTAGATCGCGCCGAGCCGCTTGAACACCTCGAATCCGATCGCGGCGAACAGTGCCGCGCGGGCCGCACTGCGCAGTGTGATCGGCTCGCGGGGCAGCCGCGCGATGACCCACGCGAACAGCGCCCAGGTGGCCGCGATCGCCAACAGGGAGGACAGCACCTGCACGGAAGTCTGCACCCACCCGAGGTGGTCGATGCCCAGCCAGTCCAGCACCGTGCGGGTGACGCCGCCGTCCGCGAGCACCGACAGCCCGATCGACACCACGACCGCGAGCAGCAGACCGACCAGCTTGGTCAGGTCGACGAGTTTCGTGCGCACGAAGCCGGTGCTCGGGTGCCGCTGGTCCCACATCGCGCTCAGCGCCTCGCGCAGGTTCGCCATCCACCCGAGACCCGAGTAGGCGGCGACGAGCAGACCGAGGACACCCACCGTCCTGCGGGCGGCGATCGCCGAGTCGATGAGCTGGTTGATCTGGACGCCGAGGTCCCCCGGCATCGCCTTGGTGATCGAGTCGTGGATCGTCGTCAGCAGGTCGGGGTGCTCGACCAGGATGAAGCCGGTCACGGCGAACGCGACCATCAACAACGGGAACAGCGCGAACACACTGAAGTACGTGATCCCGGCGGCGAAGTAGTCGCCCTTCTGCTGTTGGTAGCGCCCGCCGGCCCGGATCAGGTGGTCCAGCCACGGGCGTGCCGCACGTTGACGCTCGAGAAACGCCATCAGGTCCGGCACCGACGGTTCACCCCTTCTGCGGAAGGAACCCCACCTTGTCATACACGGTGGCCAGCGTCCGGGAGGACACCTCGCGGGCCCGCTCCGCGCCCGCGTCGAGGATCCGGTCCAGCTCGGCCGGATCCGCGAGGTAGCCGTCCACCTTCGCCTTGAGCGGGGTCACGAACTCGACGAGAACGTCCGCGGTGTCGGATTTCAGGTCGCCGTAGCCCTTGCCCTCGTAACCCCGCACCAGGTCGTCGACGCTCCGGCCGGACAGCGCCGACTGGATGGTCAGCAGGTTGCTCACGCCCGGCTTGGCCTCGCGGTCGAAGCGGATCTCACGCTCGTTGTCGGTGACCGCGGACCTGATGCGCTTGGCCGAGATCTTCGGGTCGTCGAGCAGGTTGATCAGTCCGGCCTCCGAGGCCGCGGACTTGCTCATCTTCGACGTCGGGTCCTGCAGGTCGTAGATCTTGGAGGTGCCCTTGATCATCTGCGCCTCCGGGATCACGAACGACTTGCCGAAGCGGGTGTTGAACCGCTGCGCCAGGTCGCGCGCCATCTCGAGGTGCTGGCGTTGGTCCTCGCCGACGGGCACCCGCTGCGGGCGGTAGAGCAGGATGTCGGCGGCCATGAGCACCGGGTAGGTGAACAGGCCGACGGTCGCGGCCTCGGTGCCCTGCTTGGCCGACTTGTCCTTGAACTGGGTCATCCGGCTCGCCTCACCGAATCCTGTGATGCAGTTGAGTACCCACGCGAGCTGAGCGTGCTCGGGTACCTGGCTCTGCACGAACAGCGTGGACTTGGCCGGGTCGATGCCCAGGGCCAGCAGCTGCGCGGCGGCCACCTTGGTGCGCTTGCGCAGCTCCTTCGGGTCCTGCGGGACGGTGATCGCGTGCAGGTCCGGGATGAAGTAGAAGGCGTCGAACTCGTCCTGCAGCGGGACCCACTGGGCCAGCGCGCCGAGGTAGTTGCCGAGGTGGAACGAGTCCGCGGTCGGCTGGATGCCGGAGAGCACCCGGTGCCGGGTGGTGGGAGCGGAGGGTGCGGAACCAGGTGCAGACGATTCGGAACTCGACATAGCACCGATCCTTTCATGCCTCCAGGTGGGCCGGACCGCCGCGGGTGCCCGGCCAGCGTCGCGCCAGATCGCCTGCCGCACCCGCCTCCGCCTGCAGGATCAGCCGGACGTCGGCGTCGTCGAGAGCCTCGGCGAACCAGCCCAGCTCCCCCGGCGCGGACCCGAGCAGGGCGTCGGCGTCGCGGACCACGACCACCAGCCCGCGCGAGTCCCCGAGCCAGTCCGGGCTGTCGCGCAGACACTCGTCGAAGGCGTCCTTGTTGCCGCCGAAGTAGTACGGGAACTGCAGGGCCGCCGCGAACTCGTCGAACACCGCCGAGACGGTCGGCATCTTCGTGCCGCGCACCAGTCGGACGGTGTAGCCGGCCCGGGTCAGCGCGAGCGCCGCGTTGTCCGCGGCGCGCGTGATGCCGGACAGCACCCCGGCCGGGTTGGTGGGGTCGGTGACGAACTCGGTGAGCGTGGTCATCAGCGCATCCTCGCGAAGCTGGTGTAGTGGTCGGCGGTGTACCAGGCCGATCCGTTGCTACCGGTGACTATCCGCTCCGCGTCGCGGGTCTCGCCGCGTTTCTTCGGGTTCACGTCCCACTCGCGGTAGGCAACCTTGACTCCGGCCGGGTCCGTGCGCGGCAGGGTGCCCTCGCGGTTCTGCCAGGTGTCGCCGCCCCTGGTGCCCGGTGCGTTCGCCGACCCCGGCCAGCGACCGGCGTCGATCTCGGCGAGCGTCGCCCAGGCCGCCTCCGTGATCGCCGCGGGGACCACGCCCCGCGGCCCGGCGGTCACTTGCGCCGCGGTTCGGCTGACCGGGCCGGCCGAGGAGGTCACGGGCGCGGACCCCGTCACCGCGGTCGTCGACGAGCTCGTCGACGCGGACCCCGAAGCGTCCTCCGCCGTGTGCGGACCGCCCAACACGTATGCCAGCACGCCCACCAGGACGACCAGCAACACTCCGACGACGATGCGCGAGCGCGTCCCCAGCCGGTTCATCGGTACTGCACCGTCACCGGCGCGTGGTCCGACCAGCGCCGGTCGTAGGACTCGGCGCGCTCGACCACCGCCGCCTTCGCCCGTTCGGCGAGCGCCGCTGTGCACACCTGGTAGTCGATGCGCCAACCGGAGTCGTTGTCGAACGCCTTGCCCCGGTAGGACCACCAGCTGTACGGGCCGGGCAGGTCGGGATGCAGCTCGCGCACCACGTCGACCCAGCCGAACTCGCCGAACACCGAACCCATCCATGCGCGTTCGTTCGGCAGGAACCCGGAGTTCTTCGTGTTCCCCTTGTGGTTCTTCAGGTCCAGCTCGGTGTGCGCGATGTTCCAGTCCCCGCACACCACCACGTGCCGGTCCGCGGCGAGCGCCGCCGCGGCCGTCGCGGCGAGGTGACGGCCGAACGAGTCGAGGAAGCGTTCCTTCTCCTCCTGACGCGCGGTACCCACCTCGCCGGACGGCAGGTAGAGGCTGGCGACCGTCAGCTCGTCGAAGTCGGCTTCCAGATACCGGCCCGCATCGGCGAACTCGTCGTCGCCGTGCCCGACGCGGACCGCGTCGGCGGGCCGGCGCGAGAGCACCGCGACGCCGTTGCGACCCTTCGCCGACGGCTCCGCCGAGGCCAGATGCCAGCCTCCGTCGAGGGCGGGCGCCAGCGTGGCCCGCAGTTGCTTGTCGTCGGCTCGGGTCTCCTGCAGGCAGATCACGTCCGCCTCGGTGGCGTCGACCCACTCGAGCAGCCCCTTCTTGGCGGCGGCGCGGACGCCGTTGACATTGACCGTGGTGATGATGTGCGGCACGGCAGGAACCGTAGCCGACCGGCCCGACACAACCCCCGTCGCTTCGCTCGCCCGCCACATCCCCCGTCGCTTCGCTCGCCCGCCACATCCCCCGTCGCTTCGCTCGCCCGGCAGCGGAAGCGCGCTACCGCAGTGTCCTGGCGAGTTCCGCGACGCCGCCCTGCGCGTCCACCCAGTCCTTGAACTCCTTCAGCCCGGCGTCCCGGCCGACCACCGGCCGATAGCCGAAATCGCGCTCGGCCGCGCCGGTGTCGAAGGTCGCGCTGCGGGTGAGCAACGCGATCACGTATCGCGACAGGGGCGGCGACCATCGCTGGGCGACGTACGGCATCCGCCAGATCGCCTCGGTGACGCCGACGACGGCGGCGAGCACCCGGGGGTTCGGCCGCCGGCTCGGCGGCTCGAACCCGAACAGCCGCGAGACCTCCCCGACGAACTCCCACACGTCGGTCCGTTCCGCGTCGGCGACGTAGTACGCGCGGCCGCCGACCCGGTCCGACGCCGCGGCCCGCACGCAGGCGTCGACGATGTTGTCGACGTGACACAGCGAGGTGTGGACGGTCGCTCCGCCGGACAGGTCGGGCAGCGCACCCCGCGACGCCTTGGCGAGCAACCGGACGATCGGGCCGGACCGGTCCCCCGCACCCCAGATCGCGCGCGGGCGCAGCGCACACGTCGTCAGGTCCGCACCGTTCGCCGCGAGCACCCGCCGCTCGGCCGCCGCCTTGGTCTCCGAGTACAGGTTCAGGTACCGCACCGGGTACGGCAGCGATTCGTCCACGTCGACCTGGTCGCCGCCGTCGTACTCCATCAACGCGCTCGGGCTGGAGACGAACACGAATCGCGACGTCCCGCTACGACGAGCTGCGTCGAGCAGGTCCACCGTCGCTTGCACGTTCTCGGTCCAGAACTGTTCGCGGACACCGCGTTCGTCGACTCGCGCGGCGCTGTGGAACACCACGTCCACGTCGCGGGTCGCCGCCCGGAGCGACTCCCGGTCGGCGAGGTCCCCGTAGACCAGCGTCAGCCGGGAGGTGCCACCGAGATCGCGGAGATCGCTGGTGCGCCGTACCAGCACCGAGACGTCCATCTCGCCGTCCGCGAGCAGCCGCCGTGTCAACGCCCCACCGAGGAACCCGCTCGCCCCGGTCACCAATGCCCTCACCGCACCGCTCCCGTCGTCACTGTGTCTTCCACCAGGTCGCACCGAGCAGCATCGTCATCGCGACCACCTTCCCGTCCGAATGCCCCAGCCGGCGCCCGTGTTTCAGCGCCATCGGGACCTGCGCCGCGTGCGCTCCGACACTGAGCGCGACATCCGTCCACCACAGGGCTCGCAGGATCCTGCCCTCGAACGGACGGGCCAGTCCGATCGCCAGGAACAGCCAGCCCAGCACCGGAACCGCCCGCAGGAGCACCACACGCGTGCCGGTCATCTGCCCGCCTTCGCCAGTTGCCGCCCGGCCCACACCGACAACTGCTCGCGGCCGATCTTCGCGTTGTGCCGGATGTCGACCGGAAATCCCGGATGAAACAGGAAGTGCTCGATAGTGTCCGTGACGTGGCTCTGCGCGCCCAGTTCGCGCAGCTGTCGCTCGACCCGCGCCCGCTCGTCGGCCCGGACTCCCGGCTGCAACTCCACACACAGCACCGGTCGCCGGTCGGCGTCGCGACCGACGCCGACGAGTGCGGTCCGCGCCACGTCGGGCACGGTGTTGAAGATCTGTTCGCACTGCACCGTGAACAGGGTTCCATCGGCCGTCCGCACCCGCTGACTCTTACGTCCGCAGAACCAGATCCGGCCGGCCTCGTCGATCCAGCCGAGGTCACCGGTGCGGTGCCAGATCCGGTCCCCGTCGCGAATCTTTCCGAGTGCGTTCGCCTCGGCGGGCCAGTGGTAGCTGGTGCTCACGTTGGGCCCGGCCACCACGATCTCGCCGATGCCGCCTTCGGCCGCGGCGCGCTCCGCCGAGCGGTCCGGGACGGGACCGTCGGTGATCTCGATGATCCGTGCCTGCAACCCCGATGCGGGGCGGCCGAGGCAGGTCCCGGCACCCGCCTGGGCGCGGCCGACGAGTTCGCCGAGCAGTTCGCGGGATTCGATCGCCGACATCGGCAATGCCTCCGTCGAGCCGTATCCCGCCGACACCTCGCCGTCCTCGGGCAGCATCTCGCGCAGACCGGCGATCGCGTCGTGCGGAACCGGTGCACCGCCGGAGAACACCGACCGCACCGACGGCAGCGTGACGGTGTGCGCGCGCCCGTACCGCACCAACGGCACCAGCACCGCGGGCGAGGCGAACAGGGTCCGCACCTCGAACCGGTCGATCGCGTCCACGACGTGGGCCGGGTCCACCTCGCCGACCCGGCCCGGCGTGATCGGCGGGAGCACGCACCGCGACCCCAGCATCAGGTCGAGCACCCCGAAGATCGGCAACGTGATCAGCGAGGTGCCCGGCGGCACCCGGTCGCGGGCCTCGTCGACCTGCTCGAGCATGGCGGCCAGGTTTCCGTGGGTGAGGTTGACCGCCTTGGCCGGGCCGGTGCTCCCGGTGGTGAAGGCGATCATCATCACCTCCTCGTCGGGTGCGGCGGGCGTCGGCACCACCGGGCGGACGGGGGTGCGGCCCCATGACCGCAGGTTGTGTCCGCCCCAGGCCCGGCGCCCGACGGTCACCGGCACGCGCACCGTGGCGAAGGTGCGACGGAAGGCCAGCCGCAGCAGGTGCGCCTTCGAGATCCCCACGAAGGCCTGCGGCGCCACCGACTTCAGGCACCGCAGCATCGGGCGCAGGCCCATTCCCGGGTCGATCACCACGGGCACGGCGGACACCTTGAGCAGACCGAACATGATCGCGTAGAACTCGGGCCCCGGCGTCACCAGCAGCAGCGTGCGCATGCCCCGTCCGATCCCGCAGTCCTCGAACCGCTGCGCGAGCAGATCGGACCAGTCGTCGAGCTCGCGGTACGTGAGGCGCTCGTATCGCGGTGCCCCCGAGTCGGTTCCGTCGACCGAGTGGATCACCGCGTCGCGCCGGGGGTGCTCCGCCGCGATCGTGCGGAGCCGCTCGACGGAGCCGCAGTGCGCCCGCGGGGGTGCCGTCGTCACGGCCGCGTCGCCAACCGGTAGACGACGGCGGCGGCGCTCGGCCCCGCCCCCGCGGCGACGAAGAGGACGCGGTCGTACCCGGCGAGCAGCGCGTCCTCGGCAGCGTGGTGGTACGCGACCGTGAGCGCCGCGGTGTGCGCGTCGCCCTCCACCGCACCGCTGCCGATCACCGAGTCGCCGGGCAGGCCGAGTCGTCCCGCGAGCAGCGCACCGAACCCCTCGGTGGGCCGCGAGCAGATCAACGCCGTCCGCAGCGGGTCGGTGTCCGCGCCCATCGCCGAGGTCGCGGCCGAGGTCGCGACCTCGAGCAGGCGTTGCTCGAAGCCTTCCTCGCGCACCACGTGGACGAGGGAACGGCCGTGCACCCCCATCGTCGACATGTCCGCGAAACCCTCGGTGGCGGGGGATCCTTCGGACTCCGCGACCGCGACCGGCCCGAAGCCCTCGGGTCCGTCCGTCTTCTCGAGCAGCAGCGCCGCGCCCGCCGTCACGAACGGGAAGTCCGCGGCGGGCCGACGCCGCTGCAGCGACGGATGCGTGTCGCCCGAGACCACGAGAACGTGCTCGGCGCTGTCGGTTTCGAGCAGAGCGGTGGCCACCTGCACGGCGTTGAGCACCCCGCAGGCGCCGTTCATCAGGTCGAAGGAGAACGTGCGGGCGACGCCCTCCGGATACTCCAGCCCGATACCCGCCTCCCGCTGGATCAGCGCGGCGATGGACGGCTCGAACAGGTTCGAGTCGCGGTAGATACCGGTGTTGACCAGCACGCCGACCTGTTCGGCCGCGATGCCCGCGGCCGCCATCGCGGCCCGCGCCGCGCGGGCCGAGTGCTCGATGATGCTGGTGGTCACGGCGGGAACACTCACGCCGGTGGACTTGATGGCGATACCCATGACGAGTCAGACCTCCAGGGACGAAATCGTGGCGGACACGTAGCCGGTGACGATGCCGGACGCGGCCGGGACCATCAGGATCTTCGACCCCTTGGGTACCGCCTTGTCCTTCAGGTGGTCGTGCAGGACGACGAAGTGGGACGTGCTCGAGGTGTTGCCGTACTTCTCCACCACATTGAGCGGCGGCGGCATCGGCGTCTCGAACTCACGCTCCCCCAGTGCGTTCAGCATCAGCACCGCCGACGCACCGAACTGGTGATGGATGACGAAGTCGAAGTCCTCGTCCGCGAAGGTGCGCCCGCGCGCCGCGAGGAACTCCTTCTGCGCGTTCGTCCACAGCAGGAATCGGGACTCGTTGTGCATCTTGCGGTTGTCCGTGTAGAGCGCGATTCCCGCGGTCTTGTCGCTGGGCATACCCAGGCACAGGTTCGAGTACTCGGAGGCCGTCATCAACTCGATGTAGTCGATCTTGTCGTCGTCGTCGACGGCACGGTCGAGCACCACCGCCGCGCCCGAGTCGCCCACGGACAGCGAGGCGAACTGCAGGTCGTACTTCTCCGAGATCTCGCTGACCGCGGTCGACGAGATCGGGGTGATGTGCTCGCCGCTGACCACGAGGCCGGTCCGCGCCGCACCGGACCGAATCATCCGGTCGAGGACGTAGACGCCGCTGAGCATGCCCGCACAGGCGTTGGACAGGTCGAACGTCACCGCTCCGCGGACGCCCAGTTCCTTGGCCAGCATCGACGCGAAGGACGGCTCGAGGTACATGGTGTCGCGGTTCTTGCTACGCGAGATCGACGTCGAGATGATCACGTCGATCTCGTCCGCGCGGTAGCGGGATCGGCTCAGCGCGTCCCTGGCGGCGTTGAGCGCCAGGGTGAACGAGTCCTCGTAGCTGTCGGCGCGGGTGTCGGAGACACGTCGGTCCACCACGCCGGTGATGGCCTCGAGGTCGAAGGGCGGCGCGGTGGCCAGCCTGCCGACCAACTCCTTCGTGCTCAGGACCGTGCTGGGCAGGTAGGTACCTATCGATTCGAATCGGGACTTGGTCACCGTGGCTCCTCTGGATCGGTCGGCCGATACGGCCTCGGCGGGCGGACGAGTGCGGAGATTTCCGGATAGTGCGGGGCAAAGACACCGAGCGCGGTGGCTCGTTCGAAGTTCGGGTGGTCGGCGCGGCCGGCCAGCCCCGGCAGCGATCGCGCACCGAAGTAGCTACCGGGACGCGCACCGCCGCAGCCCGGCACCGGCGTGAGCCGGTCGTCGACTGCGGCCTCGAGGTTCCGCACGAACAGGTCGTGACAGGCCCGTAGTCCGCGCAGCATGACGTCCTCGAAGCGGTCGTGCGCGTCGATCGCGAACGGCTCCGTGTCGAGAACGGGACCGGTGTCGATGCCCGTGTCGACCGCGTGCAGAGTCGCCGCGTACTCCGTTCGTCCGTCGAGAATCGCGTGCACGACGGCGAGCTGCGGCAGCCCACGGTAGTCGGGCAACGGGCCGTTGTGGACGTTGTATATCCGCAGGCCCGAGTTGACCAGTTCCGGCCCGAGAATGGTGGGGTTGTTGACCGACCAGATCACCTGATCGGTGCAGGCACCGATCAGAACCTCGGCATGCCCGTTGACGTCCGCCACGGGCAGGTGCGGCACCGACTCGAGTCCGCGTGGGGGCATGGACCCGAACGGGGTGCACACCACGTCCACGACCGCACCTACGTCGACGGCGTGCCGCACGGCCCGCCACAGCAGCGCGCCGCTGCCGACCAGGATCACTGGGGCGCGGGCACGCGGGCGCGGTGCGCCGACTGCCGGACCCGACCCAGCGTCAACCTGTCTACGAGATCCTCCAGGTCCGCAACGAATCCGACGTCGTTGCCCGCGCCCACCACCCGCCGCGAGACCTGCGAGAGCATCTCGACCGCGGCCAGCGAATCACCACCGAGTTCGTAGAAGTCGGTCTCGTCGTCGAGGGCCGACACGTCGACCCGGAGGACCGACGCCCAGATCTCGGCGATCTCGTCGACCGGCGCCGCAACGGCCACCGGCACGGAGCCGGCACGGCTGCCGTCGAGGGTCACCGTGTCGAGCTTGCCATTGGCGGTCAACGGAATGTCCTCGACGACATGGAATTCGGCGGGGATCATGTACGTCGGTAGGGAGCACGACAGGAACTCCCGGAGCGCACCGGCATCCGGTACCGGATCGCCCCGGGAGACCAGATACGCGACGAGCACGTTGTCACCGCGGTCGGCGCGCCGCGCGGGGACCACCGCCACCTGTTCGAACGCGGGATGGGCGGCGAGGGCGGCCTGTACCTCGCCCGGTTCGACCCGGTTGCCCCTGATCTTGACCTGGCCGTCGATGCGGCCGGCGAACTCGAGTTCGCCGCCGGGCAGGGCGCGACCGAGATCGCCTGTGCGGTAGACCCGCTCGCCGCCGGGCAGGGTGACGAACCGCCCAGCGGTCAGGTCCGGCCGGTGCAGGTAGCCACGTCCGACCTGCGGCCCGCCGAAGTACAGTTCGCCGACCTCACCCTCGCGCACCGGCCTGCCGGTCGCGTCGAGCACGTGGACCGTCGTGCCCGCGGTGGGTCGACCGATCGGCACCGGCGCCACCCCGCCCGCATCGACGGTCACGATCTCGCGGACAGTGCACACGATCGACATCTCTGCGGGCCCATAGCTGTTGAGGACGCGGCAGTCCGGACCGAACAGTGCGAGGGCGGCGACGGCCAACGGCTCGTGCAGTGCCTCGCCGCCGATGCTCACCGTGCGCATCCCGGCCGGTTCGAGTCCGAGCCGAACGACCACCTCGAGCAGGCTCGGCGTCACCATGGCGGTGTTCACCGTGAAACCCTCGAAGATCTCGGCCAGCGTGAGGTGGTTCACCTCGCCGGGCACGAGTACCACGGCACCACCCGAAACCAGCGGGAGAAGCAATGCCGCACAAGCCATGTCGGCAGCCTGAGTGTGATAGTGCGCGAACCTCGTCGCCGGCCCCAACCGGTACAGGTCCGCCACCGAACCCAGCAGGTTCACGATGCCCCGGTGCTCGACCTGGACGCCCTTCGGCCGCCCGGTGGACCCGGAGGTGTAGGTCACGTAGGCGACGTCGCCGGGCTCCGCGAGATCGGATGCCTCGACCGACCCGTTGTCGGACCGGGTCGGGACGGCCTCGAGCACCGTCGTGTCCACCCCGCCGAGCCCCTCCCGCACGGCGTACTCCCGCTCCACGAGCGCGCACCGCACCGCGGCCTCCTCGAGAACGCCGCGGATACGTTCGTCCGGGTGGTGCGGATCCAACGCGAGGAATGCCGCTCCCGCCTTGAGGATTCCGAGGTGGCCCGCGACGGCAGCGAAGGTCCGGCGTGCCAGGATCGCGACCACGTCCCCGCGTCGCACCCCGCGACCGCGCAGTTCCGCGGCGATCGCATCGGACCACGCGTCGAGTTCGGCGTAGCTCAGTTCGCCCTCGGGCCCGAGTACCGCGGGGGACTGGGGCGCCGACCGAGCGTGGTCGCGAAACAGGCTGGTCACGGTCTGGTTGTCGACCGTGTCCGTCTGCACGACAACGGGGCTCGGCACCACGCCGACACCGAGCGCGGCCTCGATCCGGTCGAGCAACCGGTCGAGCCGAGGCGCCACGCCCGCGCCGTTGCGGCAGGACACACCCAGTTCGGTGCGGCCCCCGGACTCCATCACCGTGATCGTCAACGGCACCATCCCGGTGTGCACCGGCAATCCGCTGACGCGGGTGGCCGCGAATCCCGGACAGCTCAGTTCGCCCAGATCGGTCGTCCCCGTGTGGGACACGATGGCCGAGACGAGGTTGTTGCCGGTGCGGGCGCCGAGGAACACGCCCGCCCGGATGACGGTCCTGGCCGCGGCGGTCGGCATCTTCTGCAGCCCACCGTTGTTCATCTCGGCGAGTTCGCGCGACTCCACCATCCCGCGTAGGAGCCTGGCATGGATCCGGGACCAGCCGTCGCCGGGGACCGAGTCGAGGAACAGCGGCAGCGACAGGTTGGCGGTCGACCGCAGCCCGCGGTCGTGCCTGCGGATGTCGACCGGGACCATGACTCGCGTCCGACGACCGACCGCCTCGGTGATCACCTCGGCGATTCGGGCCACGGCCGCGGGCGAGGTCGACGCGACCGTACGTCTGCGCCAGAGGAATTCGGGTTCGCCGCACACGGATCTCGTCCGCCCCAGCGGCGAGCGGGACCGAGGGATCATCATCGTCGGCTTGCCCCGGACGCCGAGGCGCTCGACGAGCGTGTGGTCGGCGACGGCCGCGGGGGCGCCGAGGGGACGCTCGCCGCGCAGCAACCGGAACACCTCCGCCGCCCACAGGTGCACGCCCTTGCCGTCCATGACGCCGTGAAATGCCCTGAACACGACGGTGTTCGGCGACCCGGTCAGCAGCAGGACCTCACACGTCGGGCCCACGACGGGGTCGAGCGGACGGGTCAGCAGCGGATGGTCGTCGAGGTTCTCCCCGGACAGGCAGGCGTCGGCGATCACGTGCACCGGCGGCGCGACCCCGCTGTCCACCCAGTCGTCCCCGCGGCGGACCAACCGCGCTCCGGGGCAGGCCTGGGCGGCACCGGCCACCGCGACGGAGAGGTCCAGTTCGGTGATCTCGCCGTCACCTTCGACCAGCAACTGGATCGCGAACGGGGGCGCGAGGGTCTGCATGGCCAGGTACAGCCGTTCGGTCGGTGACACCGGCCGGGTGAATACGGGGGATGCCGAAGACAACGTCGCTCCTCGCCTGGTGGGTGGGCGAATAGTAACGTGTTCCAACACCCGGCGCGGGTCGTTCAGGTGGACCCGGCCGAGCCCCGTCCCCACACCGCGCGCGCGGAGCGTCGCTGCAGCAGCACGGCGACGGCCAGCACCACCAGGCCCGCGAGCGCCAGCAACGACCCGACCGCGGCGGGGGCGGCGTACCCGAAGCCCGCCGCGATCACCACGCCACCGATCCACGCGCCGAAGGCGTTGGCGATGTTGAGGGCCGCATGATTGAGCGAGGCCGCGAGCGTCTGCGCGTCGGCCGCCACGTCCATCAGCCGGGTCTGCAGCGCCGGGACCATCGCGGCACCGGCGAGTCCGATCAGGAACACGAACGCCAGCGCGGTGACGGGGTTGCGCACGGCGAGGACGAACAGCGCCAGGATCCCCGCCAGCGCGGTCATCGACACCGCCAGGCCCTTCATCAGCGCCCGGTCGGCGAGGTGCCCGCCGACCAGGTTGCCGACGACCATGCCGAGCCCGTAGAGCATCAGTGCGACCGGGACGAACGATCGAGGCACCCCGGACAGATCGGTGAGGGTGGTGCTGATGTACGAGTAGACCGCGAACATGCCGCCGAAACCGACCATGCCCATGATCAGCGTCATCCACACCTGCACCCGCCCGAGGGCGCCCAATTCGGTGACGGGGTTGGTCGTCGGCATGGCGTCGAGCCGCGGTATCCAGGCGACCAGGGCGGCGACCGTCGTAACCCCGATGATCGCGACCAGGGCGAAGGCACTGCGCCAGCCGAGGCTCTGCCCGAGCCAGGCCGCGACCGGCACCCCGACGACATTGGCCACCGACAGGCCCATCATGACCATGGCGACGGCCTTGGCCCGCCGACCCGGTTCGGCGAGGTGCGCGGCGACCAGGGCGGCGACCCCGAAGTACGCCCCGTGCGGCAGGCCCGCCACGAACCGAGCCGCCGTCAGCGTCGCGTACGAGGGTGCGAACACCGAGGCCACGTTGCCGATCGTGAACGCGACCATGAGCGCGATCAGCAGGGTCCGGCGCGGTACCCGGGCCGTCGCGGCCGCGATCAGCGGGGCGCCGACCACGACGCCGAGCGCGTACGCGGAGATGACGTGGCCGGCGGTCGGCTCGGTGATGCCGAGGCCGGCCGAGATCTCCGGCAGCAGACCCATCGCGACGAACTCGGTGGTGCCGATCCCGAATCCGCCGAGGGCGAGGGCGAGCATCGCGGGTCGCCGGGCAGCGCTCGCCGGCCCGGACGTGCGGGCGGCGGGAAGTGTCGGCGAAGCCACCGGTCGATTCTCCGCGCGCGGGTGGTCGAAACTCCACGCGAGCGGCGGTGACATCGCTCACCCGGACGCGAGGAGGGGCGCCCCGAATGTGTCCGGGACGCCCCTCCTCGTGGTGCAACGGTCGGTGCTACTTGCCCGCGTACGCCTTCTGCAGGTTCTCGTCGAGTGCGCCGAGGAACTCCTCGGTGGTCAGGTAGCCCTGGTCCCCGCCGACGAGGAGCGCGAGGTCCTTGGTCATCTGGCCGCCCTCGACGGTCTTGATGACGACGTCCTCGAGCTGCTGCGCGAAGTCGATCACCTCGGGGGTGTTGTCGAGCTTGCCGCGGTGCTCGAGGCCACGGGTCCAGGCGAAGATCGACGCGATCGGGTTGGTCGACGTCGGCTTGCCCTGCTGGTGCTGGCGGTAGTGCCGGGTGACGGTGCCGTGCGCGGCCTCCGCCTCGCAGGTCCGTCCGTCCGGGGTCAGCAGCACGGACGTCATCAGGCCCAGCGAGCCGTAGCCCTGCGCGACGGTGTCGGACTGGACGTCGCCGTCGTAGTTCTTGCACGCCCAGACGTAGCCACCCTCCCACTTGAGCGCGGAGGCGACCATGTCGTCGATGAGGCGATGCTCGTAGGTCAGGCCCGCGGCGTCGAACTCCGCCTTGAACTCTTCCTCGTAGATCCGCTGGAACTCGTCCTTGAACATGCCGTCGTAGGCCTTGAGGATCGTGTTCTTCGTCGACAGGTAGACCGGGTAGTTCTGCTGCAGGCCGTAGGACAGGGAGGCCCGCGCGAAGTCCTGGATGGACTTCTTGAAGTTGTACATGCCCATGACGACGCCGCCGTCCTCGGGCATCTTCACGACCTCGTGCTGGATCGGCTCGCTGCCGTCCTCCGGGGTGAAGGTGAGGGTGACGGTACCGGCCTGGTGGACCTTGAAGTCGGTCGCGCGGTACTGGTCGCCGAAGGCATGACGCCCGACGATGATCGGCTTGGTCCAGCCCGGAACCAGGCGCGGCACGTTGGAGATCAGGATCGGCGCGCGGAAGATGGTGCCGCCGAGGATGTTGCGGATGGTGCCGTTCGGGGAACGCCACATCTTCTTGAGGCCGAATTCCTCGACCCGGGCCTCGTCCGGGGTGATGGTCGCGCACTTTACGCCGACGCCGTGCTTCTTGATCGCGTTCGCGGCGTCGATCGTGACCTGGTCGTCGGTCTTGTCGCGGTATTCGATGCCGAGGTCGTAGTACTCGAGATTCACATCGAGGTACGGATGGATCAGCTTGTCCTTGATGAACTGCCAGATAATGCGTGTCATCTCGTCGCCGTCGAGTTCGACGACGGTGCCCTCAACCTTGATCTTCGACATGTGTACTTCGCGTCCTCCTAGGAAGTTTCCCCTGGTCACACGGTTTGCGATCGCACTTTGTGGGCGGACCGCGAACGACTCAATCAGTAAACCTGTACAGCGCGCGCAAACCGGGGTTTCCGCGCCAAACAAGACAAGCGTACTGCTAGCGCCCCGGGCCGCCACGCGTGCCCCGAGGGTGGGGCGCCGTACTGTCCGGTAACTTTCGGGGGTTCGGTCACCGCCACCCTGGTCCCCGACCCGCCGACGGAGTGCAATGGAGGGTGTGCGACACGTCACACAGTAGCGGTTCCCGACAGGAGCTGACCATGACCGACGACTCCGCCCCCGGTCCCCGACCGGTACGCGCACCACGCGGTACGAACCTGACGTGCCGCGGGTGGCCGCAGGAGGCCGCGCTCCGAATGCTGATGAACAACCTGGACCGGGAGGTGGCCGAGCGCCCCGACGACCTGGTGGTCTACGGCGGAACCGGGCGGGCCGCCCGCAGTTGGGCTGCGTTCGACGCCATCGTGGCAACACTGGCGACGCTCGCCGACGACGAGACCCTGCTGGTCCAGTCGGGGAAGCCGGTGGGCGTGCTGCGCACCCACGAGTGGGCGCCGCGGGTGCTGATTGCCAACTCGAACCTGGTCGGCGACTGGGCGAACTGGGAGGAGTTCCGCCGGCTCGAGGCGCTCGGTCTGACCATGTACGGCCAGATGACGGCCGGCTCCTGGATCTACATCGGCAGCCAGGGCATCCTGCAGGGCACCTACGAGACCTTCGGCGCGGTCGCGCGCAAGAGGTTCGGGGGCTCGCTCGCCGGCACCATCACCCTGACCTCCGGCCTGGGTGGCATGGGCGGGGCGCAGCCGCTGGCGGTGACCATGAACGGCGGCGTCGCGATCTGCGTCGAGTGCGACCCGGACCGGATCAACCGCCGGATCGCCCACCACTACCTCGACACGAAGACCGAGAACGTCGAGTCGGCGCTGGAGATGGCCGTCCTCGCCCGCAGCGAGGGGTACCCGCTGTCGATCGGGCTGCTCGGCAACGCGGCCGAGGTGCTGCCGCGACTGCTCGCGATGAACGCGCCGATCAACATCGTCACCGACCAGACCTCCGCACACGATCCACTGAGCTACCTGCCGATCGGGGTCGAACTCGAGGACTGGCACCGACTGGCCACCAAGGACCCCGACCGGTTCACCGAGCAGGCACAGGAGTCGATGGCCGCGCACGTCGAGGCGATGGTCGGGTTCATGGATGCCGGCGCCGAGGTGTTCGACTACGGCAACTCGATCCGCGACGAGGCACGCAAGGGCGGCTACGACCGGGCCTTCGCATTCCCCGGCTTCGTGCCGGCCTACATCCGGCCGCTGTTCGAGGAGGGACGCGGACCGTTCCGGTGGGCGGCGCTGTCCGGCGACCCGCGCGACATCGCCGCCACCGACCGGGCGATCGTCGGACTGTTCCCCCACGACGAGCACCTGCGACGCTGGATCGAAATGGCCGGTGAGAAGGTGCATTTCGAGGGCCTGCCCGCGCGGATCTGCTGGCTCGGCTGCGGCGAGCGGCACCTGGCGGGACTGAAGTTCAACGAGATGGTCGCCTCCGGGGAACTGTCCGCGCCGATCGTCATCGGCCGGGACCACCTCGACGGCGGGTCGGTCGCGTCCCCCTACCGCGAGACCGAGGCGATGGCCGACGGCTCCGACGCGATCGCCGACTGGCCGCTGCTCAACGCCCTCGTCAACACCGCCTCCGGGGCCTCCTGGGTGTCCATCCACCAGGGCGGCGGGGTCGGCATGGGGCGGTCCATCCACGCCGGCCAGGTGTGCGTCGCGGACGGCAGCGAGCTGGCCGCGCAGAAGCTCGAGCGGGTGCTCACCAACGACCCGGGCACGGCCGTGATTCGGCACGCCGACGCCGGGTACGTCCGGGCCGCCCAGGTCGCCGCCGAACAGGGCCTGCGCCTCCCCATGAGCGAGGTGTGACGGCATGGCCGGCGACCGGTGGACGGTCATCGAGAACATCGGATCCCTGGTCACCAACGACGCGTCGTCGGGAGAGGGCCCGCTCGGGGTGATCCACGATGCCGCGGTGGTGCTCGGCGACGGGCTGATCCAATGGGTCGGGCCGCGCTCCCGGATTCCCGAGGGCGGCCCGTACGCACGGCACGACCTCGAGGGCCGGGCCGCGCTGCCCGGGTTCGTCGACAGCCACGCGCACCTGGTCTTCGGCGGGGATCGGGCCGACGAGTTCGCCGCCCGGATCACCGGCACCCCGTACGACATTCACGGCATTGCCGGCACCATCGCGGCCACCCGCGACGCCACCAACGCCGAACTGAGCGCGAACACGTCGCGCCTGGTAGCCGAGTCGCTGCGATCGGGGACCACGACGGTCGAGTGCAAGTCTGGCTACGGGCAGACCGTCGCCGACGAACTGCGCAGCCTCTCGATCGCCTCCGTGTACACCGACGAGACGACGCTGCTCGCCGCGCACGTCACCCCACCCGAGTTCGCGGGGCGCCCGGACGAGTACGTGCAGGCGGTGTGCGAGTGGATGATTCCGGTCTGCGCTCCGCACGCCCGCTGGATCGACGTGTTCTGCGAGGTCGGGGCCTTCGACGCCGACCAGTCGCGGGCGGTACTCGAGGCAGGAGTCGCGGCCGGGCTCGCCCCACGCGTGCACGGCAACCAACTCGGCCCTGGCGACGGCATCCGGCTGGCCGTCGCAGTGAACGCCGCGTCGGTGGACCACGTCAACTTCGCGACGGACGAGGACGTCGAGTCGCTGGCGGCGAGCGGGACCGTGGCCACCCTGTTGCCCGGGGCCGACTTCTGCACGCACAACAGGTATCCCGACGCACGGGCACTGCTCGACGCGGGTGCGACCGTCGCGCTCGCCACGGACTGCAACCCCGGAACCAGCTACACCACCAGTATCCCGTTCGCCATCGCGCTGGCGGTGCGCGAGCTGCGCATGAGTCCGGACGAAGCGGTGTGGGCGGCGACGGCGGGGGGTGCAGCAGCGTTGCGACGCACCGACATCGGACACCTCACCGTCGGCGCGCGGGCCGATGTGATCGGACTGGACGCACCCTCATACCTGCACCTGGCCTACCGGCCGGGCGTGGCGCTGGTCCGTGAGGTCTGGAAGGACGGCGAACTGCGATGAGCGGCATCGACATTGCGCCCCGGCCCTGGTCCGGGCGCGAGGACGGGGTGGGGCCCGAGCACCTGCGTTGGCACGCCGCCGTGACACCACTGACCGCCGACTCCGAACCGGGCGCCTGCGTGCTGGTCGGGTTCCGCAGCGACGAGGGGGTGCGGCGCAACCAGGGCAGGCCCGGCGCGGTCCGCGGACCGGTCGCGGCGCGCCACGCGCTCTCCTCCCTGGCGCTCGCCGAGCCCCTGCGGATCCTCGACGCGGGCGACATCGCTGTCCGAGACGGCGATCTCGAGGACGCGCAGCGCCGGCTCGGCGTGGTGATCGCCGGACTGCTCGACGCCGGGCACTTCGTCACCGTCCTCGGCGGCGGGCACGAGGTGGCCTACGGCAGCTACCTCGGCATCGCCGGCTCGTCCCTGCTCGACTCGGGCGCGCGGCTGGGGGTGCTGAACCTCGATGCGCACTTCGACCTGCGGGCCGACCCGGTTGCCAGCTCCGGGACCCCGTTCCGCCAGATTGCGGACAGCGAGGCCGAACGCGGCCGATCACTGCGCTACGCGGTGCTGGGCATCGCGCAGCCGAGCAACACCCCGGCCCTCTTCGGGCAGGCCGCCTCGGTGGGGGCCCGGTTCCTGCTCGACGAGGAGTGCACCGCGGCGAAGCTGCCGGCGGTCGAGTCGTTCGTGCATGAGTTCCTCGGCGCGGTCGACGTGGTGCACCTGAGCATCGACCTGGACGTGCTGCCCGCGGCGATCGCGCCCGGTGTCAGCGCCCCAGCCGGGTTCGGGGTGCCGGTCGAGGTGATCGCCGGGGTGTGCGAGACCGTCGCCCGCAGCGGCGCGCTGGCGGTGCTCGACGTCGCCGAACTCAATCCGAGGTTCGACTACGACAACCGGACCGCGCTCACCGCGGCCCGGCTGATCCACCACGTGGTCAGCGCACGATGACCGTCCCGCGCATGTCCGGGTGGAACGTGCACAGGTACTGGTAGGTGCCGGGCTGGGCGAAGGTGAAGCTGAAGGTGCCCTCCTTCATCGGCGGGCTGTGCAGCACCGACTTCGCGTCCCCGACACCGACCACGTCGTGCGGGGTGCCGCGGTCGTCGAACTTCCAGGTAACCGTCTCACCCGCGCTGACGGTGATCGAATTCGGCGTGAACGCCATGTGTGCGACCTCGACCACCGGCCCGGTCGCCGGTGCGGACGTACTGGACGTCGACGAACTGCTGCACCCCGAAACACCGGCGGCGACAACGATTCCCGCGACGAGCACCCGGGCGGCTGTCTTCATCGCTCCAGCCTAGCCGCCCGCACCGCAGCGGACGGCCGGGAAACGGTTGTCAAGCGACCTGATCCGCCGGACGAGTTCGGGCGGCCCGGCGAGCCGCGGCCGGAGGAATCGACGGTATGCGAGGCCCAAGATCGCCAGCCACACAGTTCCGACGAAAAGCGCAACCCGGGTGTCGGCGTCGAAGGCGAGCACCGCGATCACGAAAACGAGGAGGTACACCGCGGCGCCGCCGATCATGTACGCCAACAGGACCGCCGGTCCCGCTTTCTGGATCGCTTCGGCCGAGACGTAGAACAGCCCGGTACCGATGGCCGAGCCGAGGGCGATGAACCGGATGTGGCGGGCGGTCAGACCCCGGGTCAGCGCCGAAGCGGCGTCTTTCACTGTGGGTCTCCCAGCCGGATGGTCAAACGTTCGACGTGCGCCGAGCAGTGCAGTGCAGTGCAGTGCTGTAAGGCAGGTCACACCAGGTAGAGCGGGGTTTCGGCTCCCTGCGGGGGTTCGCTGCCGGGGCCAGCGTTCCATCGGCGCGACCGGTGCAGCTAAGATCGGCGCCAGGTCATGAGTGTCAGCATCAAGCCCCGGCTAGCTGGCCGGCAACCCTCCATCCGCGGTGGGGTGCCCCGGGTGATGACCTGGTTTTCCGAAGGACAGTTCGGATGACAAGCGCGGGTCCGCTGGGACGGACCCACAGACAGGGCCACGACCCGACGGAGGTTCACCATGTGTTGTTGTCGCAGTTAGTCCTCATCTGCCATTCGGCGCCGCCGCCGCGCCGCACTCCCCCACTTCTCCTGGAGTAGACGACCCATGAGCGAGAACATCCCCGCCTCGACTGATCCGGCCTCGACCTGGAGCTTCGAGACCAAGCAGATCCATGCCGGTCAGACGTCCGACGCGACCACCAAGGCGCGCGCACTGCCGATCTACCAGACCACCTCCTACACCTTCGACAGCACCGATCACGCCGCGGCGCTGTTCGGTCTCGCCGAGCCGGGCAACATCTACACCCGGATCATGAACCCGACCCAGGATGCGGTCGAGCAGCGGATCGCCGCCCTCGAGGGCGGCGTCGCGGCGCTGCTGCTGTCCTCCGGCCAGGCCGCGTCGACGTTCGCCATCCTGAACCTGGCGGAGGCGGGCGACCACATCGTGTCGAGCCCGCGTCTGTACGGCGGCACGTACAACCTCTTCCACTACACGCTGCCCAAGCTCGGCATCACCGTCGAGTTCGTCGAGGACCCGGACGACCTCGACCAGTGGCGGTCGGCGATCAAGCCGAACACCAAGGCGTTCTTCGGCGAAACCATCTCCAACCCGCGCAACGACGTGCTCGACATTCCCGGTATCTCGGCGCTCGCGCACGAGCACGGCATTCCGTTGATCGTCGACAACACGGTCGCGACGCCCTACCTGATCCAGCCGCTCTCGCACGGGGCCGACATCGTGGTGCACTCGGCCACGAAGTACCTCGGTGGCCACGGCACCGCGATCGCGGGCGTCATCGTCGACGGCGGGTCGTTCGACTGGACACAGGGCCGGCACTCGGGCTTCACCACCCCGGACGCCAGCTACCACGGCGTCGTGTTCGCGGACCTCGGCGCGCCCGCTTATGCGCTCAAGGCACGCGTGCAGCTGCTCCGCGACGTCGGGGCCGCTGTCTCCCCGTTCAACGCGTTCCTCATCAGTCAGGGCATCGAGACCCTGAGTCTGCGTGTCGAGCGGCACGTGGCGAATGCGCAGCGGGTCGCCGAGTTCCTCGAGGCACGGCCGGACGTCACGGCGGTGGCCTACGCCGGGCTGCCGAGTTCGCCGTGGCACGAGCGTGCGCGCCAGATCGCACCCAAGGGCGCCGGCGCGATCGTGGCCTTCGAGCTGGCGGGCGGCGCCGAGGCGGGAAAAAAGTTCGTCAACGCCCTGACCCTGCACAGTCACGTCGCTAACATCGGCGATGTGCGTTCTCTCGTGATCCACCCCGCTTCGACCACCCACGCGCAGCTGTCCCCCGAAGAACAGCTCGCGTCCGGCGTCACGCCCGGACTCGTCCGGCTGGCAGTCGGCATCGAGGGAATCGACGACATCCTGGCCGACCTCGAGACCGGCTTCGCGGCGGCTGCGTCTTGACCCTCAGCTCCGTATCGGGCGCCCGTCCGGCAGGGTCTCCAAAAGGATTCCCGACGCCGGACGGGCGGCTGACGAGCGTCCCGGTCGGCCCCGTGACGCTCGAGAGCGGCGCCGTCATCGACGACGTCGTCCTCGCCGTGCAGTCCTGGGGCGAGCTCAGTCCCACCCGGGACAACGTCGTGCTCGTCGAGCACGCACTGACCGGGGACTCCCACGTCACCGGTCCCGCCGACAGCGACCATCCCTCCCCCGGCTGGTGGGACGGAATGGTCGGTCCTGGTGCACCGATCGACACCAACGAGTGGTGCGTGCTCGCCACCAACGTGCTCGGCGGGTGCCGCGGCAGCACCGGGCCCGCCTCCCTGGACGCGGAGGGACGTCCGTGGGGTTCACGGTTCCCCGAGATCTCCATCCGCGACCAGGTCGCGGCCGAGGTCGCGCTCGCCGACACCCTCGGTATCGAGCGGATCGCCTCGGTGATCGGCGGATCGATGGGCGGCATGCGTGCACTCGAGTGGATCGTCGAACATCCCGACCGAGTCGGCTCGGCCCTGATCCTGGCTGTCGGCGCGCGGGCCACGGCCGATCAGATCGGCACCCAGACCACTCAGATCGCCGCGATCGAGGCCGACCCGGACTGGCAGGGCGGCGACTACCACGGCACCGGGCGAGTACCCCGGACGGGGCTGGCCATCGCCCGCCGGATCGCGCACCTGACCTATCGCACCGAGGACGAGCTCGACGCGCGATTCGCGAACTCCTCGCAGCGCGGCGAAGACCCGTGGCAGGGCGGCCGGTACGCCGTGCAGAGCTACCTCGAGCACCAGGCCGACAAGCTGGTCGCGCGCTTCGATCCGGGCACCTACGTTCTGCTCACCGAGGCGATGAATCGGCACGACGTCGGTCGCGGACGGGGCGGGGTCGAGGCCGCGCTGGCGTCGACCCCGGTCCCGGTGATCGTCGGCGGCGTCGACTCCGACCGCCTGTACCCACTGTGGCAACAGGACGAGTTGGCGACTCATCTCGCGGGCTCGGGCCCGGTCCGAGTGGTGCACTCGAAGGACGGCCACGACGGTTTCCTCACCGAGGCCGACTGGGTCACCAGCCTGCTCGGCGAGACCATGGCGCTGGCCAGGGCCGGTCGCTCGGGGCCCGCGGCGGCGTTCCGCTCGGCGTAGGAACGGCGCTGATTCGTCGACCGTTTCGACCTCGCCCGGTACGCCGGTCGGAGGCTTCCGTTCGTCCGACGCCGGGTCGGTAAACTCTGCGGCGTGCAGTCGCCCGCGATCCGTCCCGCCGCAACACTCGATCCTCGACGCGACGGCAGGTGCTCGGCGGACGTACACCCGTTCCCGCCGACCGACGGGCGCCGGACTCGGATCGACATCGGGGACCTCCGACTGGAGAGCGGCGAGGTGCTGCCCGATGTCACCCTCGCCGTGCAGTGTTGGGGCACCCCCACCCCGGAGATGGACAACATCGTGCTCGTCGAGCACGCGCTGACCGGCGACTCGCACGTCACCGGACCGGCCGGACCCGACCACCTCTCCCCCGGCTGGTGGAACGGGATGGTGGGTCCCGGCGCACCCATCGACACCGACGAGTGGTGTGTGCTCGCGGCCAACGTGCTCGGCGGCTGCAGCGGCACCACCGGGCCCACCTCCCCGGCTCCGGACGGGCGCCCGTGGGGTTCGCGATTCCCCGCCATCTCGGTCCGCGACCAGGTCGAGGCGGAGGTTGCGCTGGCCGATGCGCTCGGAATCGCGCGGTTCGCGTCGGTGGTCGGCGGGTCGATGGGCGGCATGCGCACCCTCGAGTGGATCGTCGGCCACCCGGACCGGGTTCGCTCGGCCCTGGTCCTGGCCGTCGGTGCCTGCGCGACAGCGGACCAGATCGGCGCCCAGACGACTCAGGTCGCCGCCATCACCGCCGACCCGCACTGGCAGGGCGGCGACTACCACGACACCGACAGGACCCCGGACGACGGTCTGCGCATAGCCCGCCGGATCGCGCACCTGTCCTACCGCGCCGAGTCCGGCCTGGACGCCAGCTTCCGGAACTCCCCCCAGTCGGGCGAGGATCCGCGACGAGGCGGCCGCTACGCAGTGCAGAGCTACCTCGAGTACCAGGCGGACAAGCTGGTGTCACGCTTCGACCCTGGCACGTACGTGGTGCTGACCGAGGCCATCAACCGGCACGACGTCGGTCGCGGCCGTGGCGGCGTAGCGGTCGCCCTGGCGTCCACACCGGTCCCGGTGATCGTCGGTGCCGTCGATTCGGATCGACTGTTCCCCCTGCGCCAACTCGAGGAAGTCGCGCAGCACCTGCCGGGCTGTGACGGGCTGCGGTTGGTCCGGTCCACCGACGGACACGACGGCTTCCTCACCGAGGTCGCATGGGTCACCTCACTCCTCGGAGAGACCATGGCCCTGGCCAGGTCGGCCGGTGCGGTGCGTGAGTCGGCACCGGTGTATCCCAACTAGCGGGCAGCTGTTTCCAAATCCGACCGGTCGGTTCGATGAGATGCCGAGCTGACCTTGATATGCAATTAGGTAACTTTTCGATTAACCTCCGCGACTATGTCGGCGCGCTCTAACATCCTGGACATGCGTTCGTCTCTGAACCACCCCACCAAGCAGCTTTCCCGCCAGCAGATCACGACGGCGTCACACAGGGGCACCGTCGACGCGTTTCCGCCGACCGACGGGCGCCTGACTCGGATCGACATCGGGGACCTCCGACTGGAGAGCGGCGAGGTGCTGCCCGATGTCACCGTCGCCCTGCAATGTTGGGGCACCCCCACCCCGGAGATGGACAACATCGTGCTCGTCGAGCACGCTCTGACCGGCGACTCGCACGTCTTCGGCCCTGCCGACGACGAACACATCACCGCCGGATGGTGGAACGGCATGGTCGGCCCGGGTGAGCCGCTCGACACCAACGAATGGTGCGTACTCGCGACCAACGTGCTCGGCGGGTGCCGCGGCACCACCGGCCCCAGCTCGCCGGCCCCCGACGGAAAGGCCTGGGGGTCGCGTTTCCCGACGATCTCCATCCGCGACCAGGTCGAGGCGGAGGCCGCGGTCGCCGACAAGCTGGGCATCGCCCGGTTCGCATCCGTCGTCGGCGGTTCGTTGGGAGGCATGCGTGTCCTCGAGTGGATGGTCAGCCATCCGGAGCGGGTCGCGTCGGCCCTCGCGCTGGCGGTGGGCCCCCGCTCGACCGCGGACCAGATCGGCGGCCAGACCACGCAGATCGACGCCATCACCGCCGATCCGAACTGGCAGGGTGGGGATTACTACGGCACCGGCCGGAGCCCCGACACCGGATTGAGCATCGCCCGTCGGTTCGCGCACCTGTCCTACCGCGGGGAGGTGGCCCTGGACACGCAGTTCCAGAACGTCCCGCAGAAGGGCGAGGACGTGTGGCGCGGCGGTCGGTTCGCCGTGCAGAGCTACCTCGAGTACCACGCGAACAAGCTGGTCTCGATCTTCGATGCGGGTAGCTACGTGGCCCTCAGCGAGGCGGTCACCCTCTACGACGTCGGCCGCGGTCGCGGCGGGCTCGAGGCCGCGCTGACCTCGACCCACGTCCCGGTGGTCGTCGGTGCCATCGACTCCGACCGGATCATGCCGCTGCGTCACCTCGAGGAGATGGCCGAACTGCTGCCCGGCTGCGACGGTCTACGAGTGGTGCACTCCGCGGCCGGGCACGACGGCTTCCTCACCGAGGTCGCCTGGGTGACCTCGGTGCTCGGCGAAACCCTGGACCTGGCCCGGGCGAGCCGCATGAGTTCCGTCACGATGTGAGACTCCGGTGCTGCCGCCTCGGCGGCAGCACCGGAACCAGCAACTCGGCCCGAGGCTTCGCCCGAGGAGTCTCGGCTCAGTCGGTACCGAGCGGGTCGATCGAGACGGCGAGCCACACGATCGCCCCGCCCACCGCCGTCAGGGCCGCCACGTCGAAGGCCTGCCCGCGGACCGCGAGGAGCCCGACCTCCTCCTCGGGCAGGCACAGCCGGAACCCGGCTGCCAGCAGCGTCGCGAGACCGAAGACGAAGGCGCCGCGACGCCACCGCTCGGCCAACACGAAGATCACCGCGACCAGCACGACCGCGGCGACCGCCAGCAGCGGCAGATTCCGGCGGGCGAGGCGAACCCAGCGGTTCGCCGTGACGGCCGTCATCGGGGCTATTCCGCGTCCGCGGCGAGCTGCTCGGCGCGCTCGACCACGTTGCTCAGCAGGAACGCCCGCGTCAGCGGACCGACGCCGCCGGGGTTCGGCGAGACGAAACCCGCGACCTCGCGAACGTCGTCGGCGACGTCACCGCGCAGGCCTTCTGCCGTACGGCTCACGCCAACGTCGATCACGGCGGCGCCCGGCTTGACCATGTCCGCGGTGATCAGGCCCGCGACGCCGGCGGCGGCGACCACGATGTCGGCGCGGCTCACCTCGGCGGCCAGGTCCTTGGTCCCGGTGTGGCAGAGCGTGACGGTGGCGTTCTCACTGCGCCGGGTCAGCAGCAACCCGATCGGGCGCCCGATCGTGACGCCGCGGCCGACCACGGTGACACGCGCGCCGTCGATCGGGATGTCGTAGCGACGCAGCAGGTGAACCACGCCGCGCGGGGTGCACGGCAGGGTGGACTCCTTGCCGAGCACCAGCCGGCCCAGGTTGACCGGGTGCAGGCCGTCGGCGTCCTTGGCGGGGTCGATCCGCTCGAGCGCGGCGTTCTCGTCGAGATGCTTGGGCAACGGCAGCTGCACGATGTAGCCGGTGCACTCGGGGTTCGCGTTGAGCTCGTCGATCGTGGCCTCGAGCTCGGCCTGGGTGATGTCGGCGGGCAGGTCGCGTCGGATCGAGGTGATGCCGAGGCGGGCGCAGTCGTTGTGCTTGCCCCGCACGTAGGAGGCCGATCCTGGGTCGTCCCCGACCAGGACGGTACCCAGTCCGGGTGTGATGCCGTTGGCCCTGAGTGCGTCCACCCGAGCCTTCAGGTCGGTGAAGATCTCGTCACGGGTCGCTTTGCCATCAAGGATCGTTGCAGTCACGACCGTCATTGTTTCAGGTCAGACTGAGGACATGGCACCGACTCCGGAACTTGCACCCGAACTTCGCGGCCCGAGGGTGTTGTTGACGCCGTTGCGGCCCGAGCACCGCGCCCGACTCCGGGAGATCCACCGTGAGCCCGAGGTGCGCAGGTGGTGGCAGATGCCCGACGACGACTGGCCCGAGGTCGAGGAGCCGGACACCACCAAGTACACCGTGCTGGCCGGAGATCGGATCGTCGGGTTCGCGCAGTGGTACTTCGAGCCCGACCCCGACTACCGGCACGCGGGCCTCGACCTGTTCCTCGCCGCGGAGACGCAGGGCTGCGGCCTGGGCACCGAGGTGGTGCGGGTGCTGTGTGCACACCTGATCGACGACCACCACTTCCATCGTCTCGTCATCGACCCCAAGGCCGCCAACACCCCGGCGATCGCGTGCTACCGCAAGGTCGGCTTCAAGGACGTCGGGGTGATGCGGGAGTACGAGATGAACCACGACGGCAGCTGGGCCGACGGGCTGCTGATGGACCTGCTGGCGCGGGAGTTCGTGCGCTGACCCGTCCCGGCGACAGCGGTCGGTGCGGGGCTGCCGGTCACGGGTCGACGATCAACCCGTGCGCGCTGGCCATCGCGATCGCCTGGGTCATCTCGATCTTCGCCTGGTCGAGCTTGGCGGTGGTCCACAGCGCCGCGTCGACGTGCGCGCCGCGCAGGTCCGCGCCCTCGAGCCGCAGGTCGGAGGTCCGGGCGCCGCGCATGTCGACCGACCGCAGCACCGCCTTGCGCAGGTCCGCACCGACCAGGTTGGCCTCGCGCAGCCGGCTGTCGGTGAAGTCCACGCCGCGCAGGTCTGCCTTGCCGAGCGACGCCAGGGTGAAGTCCACCTCGTCGAACTCGATGGGCCGCAGACGACAGTCCTCGAACGTCGAGCCGAGCAGGCTGGAGCCGCGGAAGGCGCTGTGCCACAGCCGAGTCCGATTGAAAGTGCAGGACCGGAAGGCCGTCACCAGGTGACGGGAGTCGGTGAGATCGGCACCGGTGAAGTCGCAGTCGGTGAACACCACCTGCTCGGTGTGCAGCTCGCTCAGGTCCGCGTCCCGGAACGAGCACCCCGTGTAGTGGCGGTTGGTCCACTGCTGGCGTGGCAGCCCGGCGTCCGAGAAGTCCTCACCGATGAATTCCTGGATGTCGTCCTCAGCCATGCCTCGATCCTGCCCTCCACGACCGACAGCCCGGTCCATGGGGACCGCGCGGGTGGCGACGGCAGGTCTGCTACTCGGTCCTGGCAAGCTGACAGGTGTGTTCCGACTGATGTTCCACGAGCCACGTATCCCTCCCAACACGGGCAACGCGATCCGCCTGGTCGCGGGCACCGGATGCGAGCTGCACCTGGTCGGCCCGCTGGGGTTCGACCTGTCCGAACCGAAGCTGCGGCGCGCGGGACTCGACTACCACGACCTCGCCTCGGTCTCCGTGCACGAGGACCTGCCCGCGGCCTGGGCGGCGCTGGCCCCGCAGCGGGTCTACGCGTTCACCGCACACGCGGACACCTCGTTCACGGACATCGCCTACCAGCCCGGCGACGTGCTGCTGTTCGGCCCCGAGCCGACCGGACTGTCCGAGGAGGTCCTCGCGGACCGCCACGTCACCGCCCGGGTGCGGATTCCGATGATCCCCGGCCGGCGGTCACTGAACCTGTCGAACGCGGCGGCGGTGGCCGTCTACGAGGCGTGGCGCCAGCACGGGTTCGCAGGCGCGCAGTAGTCACGGCGACGGCTACCGTTCGGGCGCCTGGGATTTGGCGAGTTCGGCCCGCATCTGGGTGAACCGGAACAGCCCCGGCCTGCCGACGACGGTCTCGTAGTCGCGGACGACCTGGTCGACGAACTCCGCGCCCCGGCCGTCGTCGAGCCGGCCCGTCCAGGCCGTCGCACCGACCGCGAACCACTGCGCGAACGCCGCGCGGGAGCCGAAGTCCCAGTCCAGGTCGGCGACGCGCAGGCCGGCGACGGTCAGTCCCGCTGAGGACGCGAGGTCGGGGTAGCCCGCCGGGTCGACGTGCAGGAAGGGCGCCTCGAACCCCGTGAACTCGCCGGACCATTCGGGCCTGTGACACACCCGCATGGCCATCGCCTCGAGGCTGGGACGCTCACTCGCGCACACCACCTGGATCGTCGCCCGACCGCTCGCCCGCAGCGCCCGGGCGATCCCGGCGAGCGCGCTCCCCGGTTCGGTCACCCAGTGCAGCGCATTGAAGGAGACCACCACGTCGAACTCGTCGGCGAACGGAAGGTCGCGGGCATCGGCGACAAGGAACTCGAGGGCGGTCCCACCGGGCACCGTCCGCGCCCGCGCCGCGTCGATCATGCTCGGGGACGCGTCCACGCCGACCACCGAACCGCCGGGCAAGCGGGCAGCGAGCGCCGCTGTCACGAACCCGTCGCCGCATCCGACGTCGAGGAGGCGTTCGGCGCCACTGAGGTCGAGGCCGGACAGCGACCGCGCGGCGAGGGTGCGCTGCAGACCGCTCACCCTCGCGTAGCCCTCACCGTCCCAACCGGACATCCGTCAATCCTGCACCTCGAAGCGCTTGTGGCGCGAGGTTGCGCCGGAAATCAACCGCACCGCGCTCTTCGACAGCCCGAGATGACGTGCCAGTAGTTCCTCGGCGGCCTTGTTGGCCTTGCCCTCCACCGCCGGCGCGCGCACGTAGAGCAGCAGGGTGCCGTCGTCGAGCGTCTCGACCAGCGGGCCCTTCTTGCTGTTGGGCTTGATCTGCGCCGCCACCGTTCGCGTCATCGGCGCGCTCACCCCGCCGCGATGTCCAGGAACTCGCGGGCCGAGCCTCGCAGTCCGCGGTCTCGGTCCCACACCGCGAGCAGCCGGCGCGGGAGTCGCAGGTCCTGCAGCTCGACCGCGACCAGCCGACCGTCGACGAGGTCTGCGGCCACGGCCAGCGAGGACACCACCGCGGGCGCGTTGCCCGCGACCACCGCGGCCTTGACCGCCGTGCAGGAGGTGAGCTCGAGCAACGGGGCCACGCAGCCGGGCACGGCCTGCTCGAGCGTGGTCCTGGTGCCGGAGCCGAACTCGCGCTGGATCAGCGGGGTCCGGGCGAGCTCGGCGGGGGCGATCGGACCGGACCGCGCCCACGCGTGGCCGGGCGGGACGATCACGATCAGCTCGTCCCGGGCGACCTCCCGAGCGTCGAGCCCGGCGGGCACCTCCGGCCCCTCCACGAAGCCGAGATCCGCCTCACCGGCGAGCACCTGCGCGGCGACGTCGGTGGAGTTGAGCAGGCGGACCGAGGTGACCACGGTGGGATGCTTGCGGCGCATCGCCACGGTCCACCCGGGCACCAGGTACTCGGCGATGGTCATGCTGGCCGCGACCGTCAGGTTCGCCGCCCGCTCGCCGCGGAGCGCCGAGATTCCCGACGCGAGATGCTCCGCGGCGGTCAGGGTGCCTGCCGCCCACTCGAGCACCAGCCCGCCCTCGTAGGTCGGCGTCACGCCGGTGGTGGCGCGGTCGAACACCTTGATACCGAGCTGGCGTTCTGCGGACCGCACGCGGGCACTGATCGCCTGCTGGCTGAGGCCGTGTTCGCGACCGGCAGCGCCCATGCTGCCCAGCCGGGCGACGGAGACCAGCACATCGAGTGCGGCCAACTCGGGGACGCGGGGCGAGATCGGCATGCCCCCAGCCTAGCCGCGTCACAATCAACGGTTGTGGCCGGGCAAGGGCAACGCCTCTACCGGCAACGATCCGGTCGGGCGATGGTGGACACATGCTCACCACCGCCGCACCCCCGTCCACCGAGCCGACGCCGCACCGGGCGCTGGCACACGTGACGCCGAACTGGTTCGGCGTGGTGATGGGCACCGGCATCATCGCGGTGGGCGCCGCGTCGCTCCCCGTGGACCTACCCGGACGCGAGTCGCTCGCGCGGGTGTTCTGGCTGCTCGCGAGCGCGGCACTCGTGGTCGTGTCGGTGGCGTTCGCCGCACATTGGATTCGGCATCGTGAACACGCGCTCGGCTACGCCCGCAACCCCGCGACGACCCCCTTCTACGGCGCCTTGCCGATGGCGTTGCTCACCGTCGGCGCCGGGACGTTGGCGGTCGGGTCCGACCTGCTCGGCCCGTTCGCGATCGGCGTCTCCGCCTCGCTCTGGGTCGTCGGCACCGTCGCCGGAATCGCGGCGGCGGTCGCGGTTCCGCCCCGGATGCGCTGCGGCGGAACGCCGTCCCCGAGCTGGTTGATGCCCGTGGTGCCGCCGATGGTCTCGGCCACCACCGGCGCCGCGCTGATCCCGCACCTGCCCGAGGGCGCGCCCCGGCTCGCACTGCTGCTCGCCTGCTACGCCCTGTTCGGCATGGCACTGGCAGCCGCGCTCGCGACGGTGACGGTGGTCGCGACCCACACCTACCGCAACGGCCTGCCCGCGCTGCAGGCGTTGCCCACCTTCTGGATTCCACTCGGCGTGATCGGTCAGTCGGTCGCGGCGGCGAACCTGCTCGGGCGGGTCTCGGCGGGGGCGGTGGACCCGTCGGTGGCCGTCAACCTGCGCACCTTCGGTGTCGCGTACGGGATCGTGACGGGCGGGGTCGGGGTGTTGGCCTTCTGCTGCGCCTGCCTGCTCACCGCCCACGCGACCGGTCGTGGCCTGCAGTTCTCGATGACGTGGTGGAGCTTCACCTTCCCCGTCGGTGCCTGCGCAGTCGGTGCGGCGGCACTCGGTACCGCAACCGAATCGATTGCAGTGCAAAGGCTTTCCGCCGCGCTGCTGGTTTTGTTGATCGGCGCGTGGCTGGTGGTCGCCGCGCACACCGCCCGTGGAGTGTGGACGCGGGCACTGTTCGCCGGCTGAGGCGGCGGACGCTTCCCCTCCCGCCGCCGTCAGAGCAGCGCGAACGCGACCCCGGCGCCGATCAGGACCAGCACCGCCACGACCGCGGCCAGCGCGACGAGCACACTGCGCACGCGGTGCCCGGCCGGCTCGACGACGACCTCACCTTCCACCACCGACTCGGCATCGCCGGGAGTCGTCGTCACGAGAGTTGCACCCGCGCTGACGGACTCGGGTACAGCCACGACCTCCGCCGCGTCGGGCACCGGACGGATCCGCCCGATGGCCGTGAGTACCTCGGTGACGTCGTAGGAGGGCGGCAGTCCGATCGGCTTGTTCTTGCCGTGCGTCGAGGTCCGATACCCCGCCGCGAGGATGGCCGCACCGAGGGCGGCGGCCTGCTCCGGCCCCGGACCGACCACGCAGTGCACACCGAACTTCTCGGCGAGGGCGTTCGCCACACCGCGCAGCGCGGCGTCGTCCCGTGCGACCAGTCCGTCCGCGGTCACCACGACGGCGTCGAGGTTGGACGGCAGCCATCCGAATGCGCCGAGCGCACTGGACAACTGCGCGGTCGGTGAGGCGCCGCGACCGGCCGCGAATCGAAACGACCGCCCGCTGGAGACTCCGGAGCGCACCAGCGTGACCGTCGCCCCGGCGTCGTCCACGTGATAGCTGCCGATCAACTGACCGGGCTTCTCTGCCACCTCCGACTCGAACCAGGCGCAGGCCGCCTCCGCGTCCGAGACCAGCGACACCTCGGACAGCCCCGAGTAGTTCAGCGAATTGCGCAGCTCCGCCACCGTCTCCGAATCCCAGGACGACGGGTGGGTGGCCACCACCTTGGGAGCGCCGCCGTCCCGGCCACCGAAGGTGGGCAACGGCTCGCACTCGCGAACCAGGCTCCGCATCGCGGTGGCCACGACGTCCTCGGCCCGGTAGCGGGTGCCGTCGCTGGTCGCGACCCCCTCTGGATCACCTACCCGCGCAACGAAACCCGACAGGGTGCTGACGAACTCCGCATCCCCGCCCGGATCCGCACCGCCGAGCACGGCCTCACCGTCCGAGCACAGGTACAGCACTGTGTCGCGGACGATGACGATCGGGTCGGGAGTGCCCGGCTCGTTCGACGCCACCACCAGGGTGGACACCAGACTGCCGATCCGGATCCCAATTCCCACGGACATGCACGTTCCCCATTCGGTGTCGAACAGCTCGCAACCGCATGCCGCCGAGCGCGAATCGTTCGGCGGGATGCAGGGTTACATATTGCTATGCCGACGATCCCGCACGCACCACGCCCCGCCGGGGACCGGGCTGTTGTTTCAGTCGGCGAGCGAGTCGATCGCGTTCCGAAGTCGCGTCGTCGCCTCGTCGGCGACGACCGCGAGCTCGGCGTCGTCGGCGACCTCGACCATGAGCTGCGGGTTCATCGCCTCGACGACCACCGCCTCGCCGTCCTCCCGGACCACCACGTTGCAGGGCAGCAGCAGGCCGATCTGCCGGTTCAAACCCACCGCACGATGGGCGAGTTGCGGGTTGCAGGCACCGAGAATCAGGTACCGGTCGATGTCCTCACCGATCTTCGCCCGCAGCGTGGCCTGCATGTCGATCTCGGTGAGCACACCGAAGCCCTGCTGCTGCAGGGCGGCCCGGGTGCGTTCGACCGCGTCGTCGAAGGTGGTGGTCAGCGTGGTGGCGATGCCGAGTTCCATGATCTGTGTCCTCGTTTCGTGTTCGGTGTTTCTCACCGGTGCGGGGCGAGTCCCCACGGCCGCGCGTCGAGCAGGATGTCGACCGCGGTGCCGGCGTCGACGGTCCGGCACACGTGCTCGAGCGCATCGACGCGCAGCCCGTCGGCCGCTCGGGCGAGGTCGGCAATGGTGGGCAGGATCGCGGGGTCCGGCGGGCCGCCGACGCCGCGGTGGTAGTTCTCCAGCGAGTGCCCGAGGTAGAGCAGGCGGCCACCGGGTGCGAGCCAGCTCGCCGCGCGGGCGATCTGGGCCTGCAACTGCTCGATCGGCAGGTGCAGGAAGCTCAGCAGGACCAGGTCCACCGGACCGTCCGGCGACCATTCGGTGACGTCACCGACCTGCCAGTCGATCCGCCGCTCGGGATCACGCCCGCGGGCCTGCTCGATCGCCACCGCCGAGTAGTCGACGGCGGTGACGGTCCAGCCGGCGCGGTCGAGCCACCGGGCGTGCCGGCCGTCACCACAGGCGAGGTCGACGGCCCGCCCCGGCATCGCGTCGGCGAGCCGTTCGCGGATGGTCTCGGCGGGTTCGGCCCCCCACGGGTCCGGGCGGTCGCGGTACCGGTCGTCCCAGGCGCTCGCGTCCATTCCCGTCATGCCAGGGCGAGGAAGAGCTTCTCGAGCTCCGCCTCGGTCATCGGGGCCTGGTTGTCGCGGTCCTTGCCCTCGAGGCAGTCCCGCAACCCGGTCGCGACGATCTTGAAGCCGGCCCGGTCGAGGGCCCGCGACACCGCGGCGAGCTGGGTGACGACGTCCTTGCAGTCGCGACCGCTCTCGATCATCGAGATGACCCCGGCCAGCTGGCCCTGCGCGCGCCGGAGCCGGTTCAGCACCAGCGCAATGCTCTCCTCGTCACCGGTCATGGCGACACCACCTCTTCCCTTGGACATTTCGTCGATCTACCAGACCCCAGGGTACCCCGTGGGGTATCTTGCGAGTCGCCTCCTGGCGCCGGTGCGGTACCGCGGCCACACTGGAGGCACGGCCAGTTCACTTTCGACACCAGCGCAGGAGACATCATGAGCGAGAACGGGCCCTTCGGCTTCGACCCGGAGGATCTCGACCGGGTGGCCCGCGAGGTGGGCGAAGGTCTCAAGGACGCCCTGGGCAAGGTCGGCAGCTTCCTCGGCGAGGCCGGCATCGGCACGGTGTGGTCGAGCGGCCTGGGCGAGCACACCGTGCACCGGACGTGGCCGGCGGCGCGCCCCACGACCGCCGGCGACACCGGGGACGGGGTCTGGGCGATCTACCTCGTCGACGACGCCGGCGCCGCCCGAGTCGAACAGGTCTTCGCGAGCGAACTCGATGCCCTGCGTGCCAACAAGAGCAACACCGACCCACGCCGCCTGGTCCGCTTCCTGCCCTACGGCGTCACCGTGGGCGTCCTGGACGAGAACCCGACCCGCGAGCCGACGGACCAGCGGCCCGAGGACCGGCCCGACACCCCCGACTCCGACGCCTGACCCGCCGCTACACGGGGTCACCGACCCGGGCCTGCCCCGACTGCCAGGTGCGGTAGCCGCCGTCGAGGTTGCGGACCGAGCGCCCGAGCTGACGCAGCAGACGCGCCGCCGTGTGGCCGCGCTGGCCGACCTGGCAGTGCACGACCAGTTCCCCGTCCGGCAGCTCGTGCGCCCGCGCCCGCAGCTCGTCGAGTTCGACGTTCACCGCACCGGGAACGTTCCCGGCGGCGAACTCCTCGGGCGTGCGGACGTCGACCAGGACCGCACCCGCGGCCTGCAGGTCGGGCAGCTCGTGCCACTGCACGGTCGCGGCGGTGCCCGCGCGCAGGTTGTCTGCGATGTAGCCGAGCATGTTCACCGGGTCCTTCGCGGAGCCGAACTGCGGCGCATAGGCCAGTTCCAGGTCCGCGAGTTCGGAGGCGGTGATGCCGCCGACCATCGCGGTGGCGATCACGTCGATGCGCTTGTCGACGCCCTCGCCGCCGACCCCCTGGGCACCCAGGATCGCGTCGGTGTCCGGATCGACGAGCAGCTTGAGCGACATGCCCTCGGCCCCCGGGTAGTACCCCGCGTGCGATTGCGGGTGCGTATGGATCGCCCGGTAGGGCCGACCCGCCGCGCGCAGCCGCTTCTCGTTCCAACCCACCGCCGCCGCCAGCAGTGAGAACACGCCGACGATCGCGGTGCCGACCACTCGGCGCGGCCGCACCGGCAACCCGGCGATGACGTCGGCGACGAGCCGGCCCTGACGGTTCGCCGGGTTCGCCAGCGGAACCAGTCCGGGCTCGCCGGCGACTGCGTCGACCTTCTCGACCGCGTCGCCGACCGCGTAGACGTGTGCGGCGGAGGTGCGCATCAACTCGTCCACCGAGATGCCGCCGCGCGGACCGATCTCGATACCGGCGGCGACCGCCAGCGCGGTCTCGGGTCGCACGCCGATGGCCATCACGACGACGTCGGCGGGCAGCGTCCGGCCGTCGGCGAGCGTCGCGGTGTCCGCGTCGATCGACACCACCTGGGTGCCGAGTTCGAGCCGAACACCGTTGCCGCGCAACTCTTCCGCGACCGGTGCCGCCATCTCCGGATCGAGGGGCGCGAGCACCTGGTCGGCGAGCTCGACGACCGAGACCGCAAGTCCGCGCCGGCGCAGGTTCTCGGCGAGCTCGACGCCGATGAAGCCGGCGCCGACGATCACCGCGGAACGCGCCGCGCCCTCGATCGCGCCGACCAGCCGGTCCACGTCGTCCACGTCGCGCAACACCAGCGCGCGGCCGACGCCCTCGACATCGGGGACGATCGGACTCGCGCCGGGGCTCAGGACCAGGGAGTCGTAGGACTCGGTGAACTCGACGCCGGTGAGCAGGTCACGTGCGGTGACGGTGCGGGCCGCGGTGTCGATCGCCGTCACCTCGGTGCGCACCCGCACGTCCAGCCGGAACCGGGCGGCGAGGCTCTCGGGTGTCTGCAGCAGCAGGGCGTCGCGATCCTCGATCACACCACCCGCGTAGTACGGCAGGCCGCAGTTCGCGAACGAGACGTGTCCGCCCCGCTCGAAGACCACGATCTCCGCCGCCTCGTCCAGCCGGCGCAACCTGGTCGCGGCGGACATACCGCCCGCGACCCCACCCACGATGACGACCTTCACGTCGACTCCTTCCGTTCCCGGGGGACTATACCCCCTGGGGTATAGGAACCGGCCGGACGAGCCCGATGTTCCCGGTGTGACGCGGGTCGCCACCGTTCAGCGGAAGTCCCGCGACTTGCCCGTCATCCGCAGGTCCATTCGCTGCAACCGGTCGGCGACCACCGTCACCGCCCCCTCCGCGTTCTGCACCTTCCCGCGGACCAGCAGTGCCGGGGCGGTGTGCGCGAGGGTGCGATAGCGGGCCCACAACCCCACCGAGCAGACCACGTTCACCATCCCCGTCTCGTCCTCGAGGTTGATGAAAGTGACCCCGGCCGCGGTCGCCGGGCGCTGCCGATGGGTCACCGCCCCGCCGACGAGCACCCGGTCGCCGTCGGGCACGGCCAGCAGACCGGACGCCGGGATCACACCCAGCGCATCCAACTGCGGGCGCAGGAACTGGGTGGGATAGGTGTCCGGGGACACCCCGGTCGCCCACACGTCTGCCGCGGCCAGTTCCACGTCGCTCATGCCTGGCAGGGTCGGCGAGGTCACCGAGGTTCCCATGCCCGGCAGCCGGTCCGGTCGCTCCCCCGCCGCCGCACCCGCCGCCCACAGGGCCTGTCGCCGCGAACCGGAGAAGCAGGCCAGCGCGCCCGCGGTGGCCAGCGACTCCGCCTGCGCGGTGGTCAGTTCCACCCGACCGGTCAGGTCGAGCAGCGACGCGAAGCGCCCACCCTCGCACCGTGCGGCGACGATCTTCTCGGCCAGCGCCGACCCGACATGCCGGACTTCCCCGAGCCCGAGTCGCACCTCGGCACCGCCGCACTCGAGGCTCGCGTAGGCCAGGCTCGCGTTCACGTCCGGCCCGTGCACCGTCACCCCGTGCCTGCGGGCGTCCGCGACCAGTGACTGTGGCGAGTAGAACCCCATCGGCTGGGCCCGCAGCAGACCGGCGCAGAAGGCTGCCGGATGGTGCAGCTTGAACCACGCCGAGTAGAACACCAGCGAGGCGAAGGACTGCGAATGACTCTCGGGGAAACCGAAGTTCGCGAAGGCGTACAGCTTCTCGTAGATACGGTCCGCGACCTCACCGGTGATGCCGTGCAGTTCCCGCATGCCGTCGTAGAGCCTGCCCCGCAGCCGCTCCATCCGCTCCGGGGAACGCTTGGAGCCCATCGCGCGGCGCAACTGGTCGGCCTCCGCCGCGGTGAACCCGGCGACGTCCACCGCCATCTGCATCAACTGCTCCTGGAAAAGCGGTACCCCGAGGGTGCGCTCGAGGGAGTTCTCCAGTGCGGGATGGTCGTAGGTGACGGGCTCGATCTCGTTGCGGCGCCGAATGTACGGGTGCACCGACCCGCCCTGGATGGGCCCGGGCCGGATCAACGCAACCTCCACCACCAGGTCGTAGAAGGTGCGGGGCTTCAGCCTCGGCAGGGTTGCCATCTGCGCCCGGGACTCCACCTGGAACACCCCGACCGAGTCTGCGCGGCAGAGCATCTCGTAGACCGCGGCCTCGGACAGGTCCAGTGCCGCCAGGTCCACCTCGACGGCCTTGTGCTCGGCGACCAGGTCGATCATGTAGTGCAGCGCGGAGAGCATGCCGAGCCCGAGCAGGTCGAACTTGACCAGGCCCACCGCGGCGCAGTCGTCCTTGTCCCACTGCAGGACGCTGCGGTTCTCCATCCGCGCCCACTCCACCGGGCACACGTCCGCGATCGGGCGGTCGCAGATCACCATGCCACCGGAGTGGATGCCGAGATGTCGTGGAAAACCCTCGATCTCGCCGGCGAGATCGAGCACCGCGGGTGGAATATCCGTTCCCTGCTCGCCCTTCACGCCCGTCCACCGGCTGACCTGCTTGCTCCAGGCGTCCTGCTGGCCCTGCGAGTAGCCCAGGGCGCGGGCCATGTCCCGGACCGCCATCTTGCCGCGGTAGGTGACGACGTTGGCGACCTGAGCGGCGTAGTCACGGCCGTATCGGTTGTAGACGTACTGGATCGCCTCCTCACGTCGGTCGGACTCGATGTCCACGTCGATGTCCGGCGGCCCGTCTCGCTCCGGGGACAGGAAGCGCTCGAAGAGGAGCTTGTTGCCGACCGGGTCCACGTTCGTGATGCCGATGGCGTAGCAGATCGCCGAGTTGGCCGCCGAGCCACGCCCCTGGCAGAGGATGTCGTTGCGGCGACAGAAGGACACGATGTCGTGCACCACCAGGAAGTAGCCCGGAAAGCTCAGCTGCGCAACGACGGCCAGTTCGTGTTCGATCTGCCGGTAGGCGTCGGGTCGGCGCTCGGGGGTGCCGTAACGGCGGCGTGCGCCTGCCATCGCCAGCTCGCGCAGCCAACTGTCCTCGGTGTGCCCGTCCGGGACGTCGAAGGGCGGCAGCTTGGGCGCGATCAACCGCAGGTCGAACGCGCACTCACGGCCGAGTTCCGCCGCGCCCGGCACCGCAGTGGGATGCGCGGCGAACAGTCGCGTCATCTCCGCCCCCGAGCGCAGATGCGCTCCCCCGGTCGGCGCCAACCAACCCGCCGCCTCGTCCAGACTCCGCCTGGCCCGGACCGCGGCCATCGCCATCGCCAGCCGCCGCCGCTGTGGATCGGCGAAGTGCGCGGCGGTGGTCGCGACGACCGGTAGCCCGCATCGGAACGCGAGGTCGGCCAGCGCGGTATTGCGTTCGTCGTCCTCCGCGATCCCGTGGTGAGTGAGTTCGACGCTGACCCGATCGGCGCCGAATCGTTCGACGAGCCTGCGCAACTCGTCCTCCGCGGCCGCGACGCCGCCGTCCGCCAGCGCGCCGCGCACATGCCCCTTGCGGCAGCCGGTGAGGATCTGCCAGTGCCCGCCGGCCGCGTCGGTCAGCGAATCGAGATCGTAACGCGGTTTGCCCTTCTCGCCGCCGACCAGGTGCGCGGCCGCGATCTGCCGGGACAGTCGACGGTAGCCCTCGTGCCCGCGCGCCAGAACGAGCAGGTGCGTGCCGTCCGGATCCGGCACCCCCGCCCTCGAATTCGTTGAACCGAGCGACAACTCGGCACCGAACACGGTGCGCATGCTGAGCTCCTTGGCCGCCTCCGCGAACCTGACCACCCCGTAGAGTCCGTCGTGATCGGTCAGCGCGATCGCGTCGAGCCCCAACCGGACGGCCTCCTCGACCAGTTCCTCGGGCGAGGAGGCGCCGTCGAGGAAGCTGAAGGCCGAGTGCGCGTGCAGTTCCGCGTAGGGCACGACCGGGCCCTCGACCGGTCCCACGTGTCCCGCACGGTACTCGCCGCGCTTGCGAGACCAGGCCGGACTGTCGCTCCCGTCGCCGGGATACATCGCCTCCGGCGGGTTCCTCCCCGGACGCCCCGAGAGCACCCGCTCCATCTCCGACCACGTCGGCGGCCCGTTGCCCCAGCCCATTGCCCACACCTTCCCTGTCGCGACCGCCGCCGTGAGCCGGCGGCGATGCCCGAGCGGGGAAGTCGCATCGAACGTGTGTTCTAGAGTGCCGCGCAGCGCCGGCCGTGTCAACCGGAGCGAGCGTCGTCCGCCGTCGCCTCGTTCCCCAGTTCGCGACCCGCGGCCCGAATCCCCCGGCCCGATCAATGTGACTCGAATTCCTACCGACAGGTAGACAATTTCCCTACTCGAAAGTAAGTGGAATTGTTACCGGGAAGTAGAAAATGAATAGGTTCCGATAGTGAACCTATCGCAATTATTGCAAATGCCCAGCACGCGCCGACCGACCGGAGCCCGAAGGGGGCAAATCGGGAACCAAAGAGCTGCGACCTGGACATATGTCAAGCATTGGCGCGTTGGCGACAATTTCTTTTGTCGGTATATGCTGCGCCCGATCTGCCCCCCGGGCGGGAAATTCACGTGAATGCAGGTAACCGAAATCTGCCATTTGTATGCAATCCCGAACCCGGCGGCCGGATCGCCGCACAAGCAGCCGAAACAGATTCGACGAGCACTCGAATCCGCACACAGGGGGTCCACGAACATCAACACCACCGACAGCCAGGTCGCGCGCCGCGTCACCATGGCCGAACTTCCCGGGCTCGCAGGCAAGAGCCTCGGCGCGTCGTCCCGAGTTCTGATCACGCAGGAACAGATCAACCTGTTCGCCGACGCGACCAACGACCACCAGTGGATCCACGTCGACCCGGACCGCGCCCGCAGCGGCCCGTTCGGCGCACCGATCGCACACGGCTACCTCACCCTGTCTCTCGCCGTCGACCTCTTCTCGCACCTGCTCGACGTGACCGACTGCGCCCAGGTGATCAACTACGGGCTGGACAAGGTCCGCTTCCCAGCCCCGGTGCCGGTCGGCTCGTCAGTGGGCGCGGTCGCCGACGTGACGTCGGTCGAGCCGTGCGCCGGCGGTTACCAACTCGCGGTGACCCTCACCTTCGACGCACTGGGCGTCGACCGTCCGGTGTGCGTCGCGCAGATGATCGTGCGCTACCTCGGTGACGCCGCGGGCGCGGGTGCAACGGGAGGCGACCGTGCTTGAGCAGCTGAGGCAGCAACTGTCCGCCAAGGTCGATCCGGTCGGCTGGTTCTCCGCGAGCGCATCCGTCGCCAGGAGCGCGGCGCGCAATCCGGCGGCCGTCGCCGCCGCCACCGGCAAGCTCGCGATCGGGTTGGCGCAGATCCCGCCCGACACGGTGCGGGTGGCCGTCGGCGCGGACACCGAGCCGCCCGCCCCGGACGACTGCCGGTTCCGTGACCCCGCCTGGCGGGACAATCCGGCGTACTTCGCCGTGCTCCGCGCCTACCTGTGCGCGCGCTCGTACGCCGATCGCCTGGTCGACGCGGGTGCCGACGACGCCTTCAAGGCCGCCAAGGCCCGCCAGTTCGTCCACCTGCTGTTCGACGCCGCCGCGCCGACCAACAACCCCGTCACCAACCCGGAGGTGCTGACCCGCGCGATCGCGACGGGCGGCAAGAACCTGGCCCGCGGCGCCTCGTACCTGGTCGAGGACATCGTCAAGCGCGGCGGCCGACCGCAGCGGATCGACGAGAGCGCCTTCACCCTCGGCGAGAACATGGCCGCCACCCCCGGCAAGGTGGTATTCCGGAACGATCTGATCGAGGTGATCCAGTACGCGCCACAGACCGACCAGGTGCACGCGACGCCGCTGCTGGCCTGCCCGCCGTGGATCAACAAGTACTACATCATGGACATCGCCCCGGGCCGCAGCTTCGTCGAATGGGCGATCGCACACCGCCGGACCGTCTTCCTCATCTCCTACCGCAATCCCGACGAGTCGATGCGCGAGGTCGGGTTCGACGACTACCTCGTCGACGGCGTGAAGGCGGCGATGGACGTCGTCGAGGAGATCACCGGGGCGCCGAAGATCGACGTCGTGGGACTCTGCCTGGGCGGGGCGATGGCCTCGATCGCGGCCGGTTACCTGTCCGGCACGAACGATTCCCGACTGGGCACGTTGACGTTGGCAAACACCCTGCTCGACTACAGCAACCCCGGCGACCTCGGCCTGCTGACCGATTCCGACACCCTCGGCAAGTTGGACGTCCTGATGGCCAGGGAGGGTTACCTGGCGGGCGAGGACATGGCCCTGACCTTCGACCTGCTGCGGGCGAACGATCTGATCTTCCGGTACTGGGTCAGCCGCTGGATGCTCGGGGACAAGCCGCAGGCGTTCGACCTGCTGGCGTGGAACGAGGACTCGACCCGGATGCCCGCCGCGATGCACAGCACCTACCTGCGCACGCTCTACGGCGAGAACCAGTTGGCACAGGGCGCGTTCACGATTGCCGGACAACCGATCTCGCTGGCCGACGTAGACAGTGACGTGTACATCGTGGGCGCGATCGACGACCACATCGTGCCCTGGGAGTCGTCGTACGCCGGCGCCCTGCTGTTCGGCGGCAAGGCGCGCTTCGTCCTCTCGAACGGCGGACACATCGCCGGCATCGTCAACCCGCCGGGGAAGAAGAGCTGGGTCGAAACGCTCGGCGCACCCGAGGACGCGGACACCCCCGCGTTGCCGACGGATTCGGCGACCTGGCGGACGTCGGCGCAGCGCCGCACCGTCTCGTGGTGGGACGACTGGGCCGCATGGGCAGGGCCTCGGGCCGGCGAGCTGCAGGCGCCGCCGCCGATGGGAAGCGTTGAGCACCCGGCTGCCGGAAATGCGCCCGGCACATACGTTTTCAGCTGACCAAGCCGCAAACACTGGACCGTTAGCAGTCATCGTGCTAACTTGCTAACAGAAGTCCGAACCACACGAGGAGACACCACATGGCCGCACAGGCAACGTCCACCACCGGCGCCACCGCCGGCACCAAGAACGTCGTCGCCGAGGGCGTCGAGTCCATCACCAAGTCCTTCGACGAGAACCTCGAGCGCGTGCAGGGACTCAACGAGAAGTTCGTCGATGCCGCGAAGCTGAGCGGCAACCTGTCGCTCGACACCTACGAGAAGGCGATCTCCTCCGTCCTCGACTTCCAGAAGTCGATCGCCGGCGCCGCCAAGCTGGACTGGCTGACCGCCGTCGTGGACGCGCAGACCTCACTGGTCATGGGCGTCAGCACCGCCGCCACCACGGCCGCCCGCGAGATCCTCAAGTAGCCCGACCGCGTCACCGATCGGCCCTCGGACGGTTCCTCGAACCGACCGAGGGCCGATCGTCGTCACCACGAGAACCGGGGGGTACGGGTTGATGTTCGGAACTCACGAATTATTCTGGGCCGCAACAGAAATACCGAGGAAGTTGGTGGCGTCGACGGCGGCCGGCTGGAACGGATACCTGCGCTCGGCCGCCCGGCGCGGCGCCACCCCCGCCGGGATGGCGCTCGACTGCGTCGAGTTCTGGCGGGCCGCGACGCGACGCCGGCCGACCCGATTCGCGCATCCGAACACCGTCAGGCGCGTGTGGCCACTGGCCCGGTTGCGAGAGTTCTCGCCGATCGCGGACGGTTCTGTCGCCACCCTGGTGCTGCCACCGATGTCGGGACACGCATCGACCGTCGTCGACCTGACCGCCGACCGCAGCCTGATCGCGACCGTCCGCGATGCGGGCCTGACCGGAGCACACTGCCTGGAATGGCTGTCGACCGGAGCACAATCCTCGCCCACCGGCATCGACGACGTCGTTGCGGTGATCTCCGCCGCGATCGAGGATCTCGGCGGCACGGTAAACCTGGTCGGCTACTCGCAGGGCGGTTGGCTCGCGACTGTGTACGCCGCGCTGCACCCGGCACAGGTGCACACGCTCACCGTGGCTGCGGCACCGATCGACTTCGCACTCGGCATTCCGGGGACGCGCAACATGCCCGGCGGCCGACCCGACACCGAGCTGCCCGGCCTCGCGACCGCGTGCCGCGCGACGGGCGTCCCACCCGCGAGCGCCGCTGCGACCGCGCTCCGGCTGGCCGAATGGCCCGAGGAGTGGGCCCGGTTGATGGACCTGTGGGCACACATCGGCGACCCGGCGCGAGTAGCGGCGCACGTCGCGTTCGAGAGCTGGCTCGATGCGCCGCAGAAGGTCCCACCGGACTTCTACCGGTGGACTGCGCTACACCTGTTCCTGCGCAACGAGCTGGTGCGCGGTGAGCTGGAGGTGAGCGGCCGGGTCGTCGATCTCGGTGCCATCGCCTGTCCCCTGTTCCTGCTCGCCGGAACCCGCGATCGAATCGTCCACGCCCGGCAGTTGTGGGTGCTGGCCGACCACGTCTCGACCTCGCGGAACCGGATCACCCGCCGGGCGATCGACACCGGCCACCTCGAGATGATCACGGACCCGGGCGTGCTCCGAGAGCACTGGCTGCCGATCCTTCGCGAGGTCGCGGAACTGTCCGGGACGTGACTCACGCACCGTCGCCGGGCTGGTCCGGGTCCGAGGACGCGGACCGGTCGCGGGGCGACACTCCCCCGCGTCGCCGTTTCGCGACAGTCACCTCGCGGAACGTCTCGTACATCTCCTCGAGCGTCGCCCGCTGCGCCTTGGTCAGATCCGAGTCGCGGCGGATCGCGGCCACCACGTCCGGCAGCTGCAGCGCATCGGCCCGTTGCACCTGGGCTGCGAGTATGTCGGCGGAGGTGTGCAGGTGCTCGGCGATCGCCTCCAGCACCTGCTCACTCGGTTCCCTCAGGTTTCGCTCGATCTGCGAGAGATAGGGATTCGAGATCCCGACCAGCTCGGCGAACTTGCGCATCGGAACCGCCGCCAGCTCGCGCTGTTGCCGGATGATTTCGCCGAGTGTCGAGGGCCGGGCGTCGTCGTCCACCATGCTCGCAAGCCTACTGAACCGGGCGCCTCCGGCCGTCCCGCGCAGCACCCGCCGCGCGCGGGGAACCGGGAGAGTCAGCGAATGTCGCGCCTGTCGAAGGCGATCAACGTGGCGACGAGGAGCAGCCCGGTCGTCGCGAGCAGCACCGTGAGGGAAAGCCACGACAAGCCCTCGTCGAGCTGGTTGTCGCCGACCGCGTAGTAGAACAGCGACGCGTACTTCGCCGAGTGCAGCCAGGCGATCGCCGGCGCGAGGGAACTGACCAGATAGGACGCGGCGGCGACCGCGCTGGCAACACCGATCGCCGCTCCCCGGCTCGCCCCGGCCGCGGCGACGACCATCGCGAGCATGCCGAAGGCCAGGCCCAGCAGCACCACGCCGAGGGTGGTGCCCACCAGGTTCCACAGGTCGACGTCCAGGCTGAAGCCGCGCCCGACCAGGACACACAGTCCCGTGACGATCGGCACCGGCAGACTCAGCGCGACCATGGCGGCGGCCTTCTGCAGTGCGATCCACCGGCGCTCGACCGGCAGTGTCGCAATCAGCGCCAGCGTCCCGTCCTCGTCCTGCCCGGCGATGCAGGACGCCCCGTAACCGACGGTCACCATCAGCACGATCAGCGGGAGGAAGTTCGCGTACAGGTTCGCGTTCAACCACCCGGAGGGAGAGGTCAACGAACCGGCGATGCCGAACAGCGCGCCGAAGGTCGAGTTGCTCGAGAACAATTCGTCGAGGCCGGTGTCGTTCTTGAACGACGGGTACAGGACCACGATGATCAGCGCGTAGAGGGCCATGCCCAGCGCGTAGAAGAAGATGGACCGCCTGCGCAGCCGAAGATCGAGGCCGGCCAGGTCAATCGACATGCGCATCCTCCTGCGGCGAGTCGTCCCGGTAGTACCCGAGGAACAGTTCGTCGAGATCGGCGCCCCGCGCGCTCATCTCCACGGGTTCGAGCTCGGCGGCGACCCGCAACAGCGGCGCCACCGAGCCCGCCACGGACAGCACCACGCCGTCCGCGGTGGAGCTCACCACGCGCACCCCGTCCAGGTCCGCGAAGCTCCCCGCGTCGACCGCGCGATCGAAGCGGAACTCGACCGTGCTCGGCGCGCTGCGCCGCAGGTCGGCCACGGTGTCGGTGACCACCAGCCGGCCCTCCTTGATGATCGACACCCGGTCGGCGAGCCGCTGGACCTCGTCCAGATCGTGCGAGGACAGGAACACCGTCCGACCCTCGGCCGTCGTCTCACGGACCAGCGTGACGAACTCGTCCTGCAGCAGCGGGTCGAGCCCGGACGTCGGCTCGTCCAACACGAGCAGATCGGGGCGGTGACCGAACGCCAGCACCACACCGATCTTCTGCGCATTGCCCTTGGACAGCATGTGGACCGGCCGATCGAGTTCGACGCCGAACCGTTCGACCAGCTCGTCGCGGTAACGGCGGTCCCGCGCCCCTTGGAGCTTGCCGAACCGGTCCAGGTGTTCGCGGCCGGTGAGTTTCGGGAAGAGGGTGAGTTCACCGGGCAGGTACCCGGTCCGGCGATGGATCCGCGCCGCCTGGGTCGCCGTGTCCAGACCGAACACGGTCGCCGTCCCCGACGTGCGCCGGTAGAGCCCGAGCAGCATGCGGATGGTGGTCGACTTGCCCGCACCGTTGGGGCCGAGGAATCCGAAGATCTCCCCCTCGTCGACCTCGAACGAGACGTCCTCGACGCCCCGTCGAGGACCGAACCGGCGAGTCAGCCGATCCACCGCAATCACCGTCGTCATCGGCGCTCCCAGTCTGCGAGGATCCCGTGTGCCCGCGACGTCCGTCACCGGCGGGGACGACGCGCATCCCGATGGTGCCCGCCCGGGTCGAGCCCTGCATCACCTGCCACGGGTGACACGCGCGGGAACCACGTCAACCGAGGATCAGCACCGCGGCGCCGGTCACCCGGCCCTCCTTCAGGTCGGTGAGCGCGCGGTCGGCCTCGTCCAGCGTGTATCCCTTCGCGGTCACCAGTAGGCGATGCGTTCCCGCGAAGTCCAGGAACGCACGGGCGTCGGCGCGCGTGTTGGCGGTGACCGAGCGGAGCCGGCGCTCCTCGAAGAGGTGTCGCTGGTAGTTCAGCCGTGGGATGTCGGACAGGTGGATGCCCGCGACCGCCAGCGTCCCCCCGCGGTCGAGCGCCTCGAGCGCGGGCGGGACGAGCGTGCCCACCGGGGCGAACAGAATCGCCGAATCCAACGGCACCGGGGGCGGATCCGTCGGCCCCTGCACCGAGGCGGCGCCGAGTTCGAGCGCCAGCGCCCGAGCGTGGTCGCCGCGGGTCATCACATGCACCTCCGCACCGCGAGCGATCGCCACCTGGGCGGCCAGATGGGCGCTGCCACCGAACCCGTAGATCCCCAGTCGCCCACCCTCGGGCACGTCCGCGCAGGCGAGCGCCCGATAGCCGATGATGCCCGCGCACAGTAGCGGCGCCAGTTCCTCGTCGAGGTACCCGTCGGGCAGCCGGTGCGCGAACGCCGCAGGCACCACGGCGTACTCGGCGTACCCGCCGTCCTCGTCCCACCCGGTGTATCGCGAACCGGGGCAGAGGTTTTCCCGCCCGCGTCGGCAGTAGCGGCACTCGCCGCAGGTCTGGCGCAGCCAGCCGATGCCGACCCGGTCACCGAGCCCGAAGCCGGTTCCCACCGCGTCGCCCCACCCGACCACCTCACCGACCACCTCGTGACCGGGCACCACGAACTGCCGGTGTACGGGCAGGTCCCCCTCGGCCACGTGCAGGTCGGTCCTGCACACACCACACACCAGGACGCGGACGAGAAGCTCGGCGGGACCCGGCTCTGGAACCGACATCGACACCGACCGGAGCGGCCGGCCGCGGATCGGTCCGGGCTGACTCACCTGCCATCCCGTCATCACGCTCGGAATGCCCATGGGTCAACTGTCCGCGCTCGGCCGGCCGCACGCCAGGGATCGGGCTACTTCACGGTGACCTCACCCGACTCGGTGGCGTCCACCGACTCCCTCGTCAGCGGATCGGACTTGCACTGGAAGTTCCGGTACATGTCCATCTGGTCGCTGTAGTGCGGTGACCGGGTGCCGTCCGGTGCGATGAACCCGCTCTGCCCGGGCGGCGCCACCGTGCACAGATCGGCGATGCCGGGACCGAGGACGATCCGGTCGTTCTGGGTGCCCCGATTCATGTACGGGGACAGGCTCAGCACCTCCCCCGCGCCCGCCTGCGGAACGCCCAGGTAGTTCTTGTAGTCGAACTTGTTGGCGCTCACCGGCATCTTCCAGTTCGCCGGGTCGGGACCCTGCTCGGTTCCGAGCTTGGCCAGCGCCTGTCCGAACGTGTCGCGCAGCACCGTCATCGGGTCGGCGCCGTTGAAGAAGTCGGTGGTCTGCGGCACCCCGGCCTTCGCCCCGAGCAGGGCGTTGTAGATCAGCTTCGTGGCCTCGGCGGGGCGTGCGGTTCCGGCCGCGGGGTAGATCCTCGCGGCGTAGTCGGCGTACACGTCCGGCGGAAGATCGTCCGCGAGCACGGTCTGGAACAGGATCGGCAGCCAGGTCCGCATGATCGCGGCCTGCGGCCCGTCGTAGTTGCCGTCCGAGTCGTTGTCGGTGGCCTGACCGCTCCAGTTGCGGAGCAACGCGACACCGCCTGCGACGGGATCGGTGGCCGGGAGCTGCGCGGTGGCCTTCTCCAGGTACGGCAGCAGGTAGTCGATGTTCAGATCGGCGAAGGACGCCTGCCTGTTGATGTCCCAGATCTCGCCCGGGGTCAACTTGTCCTTCGCCTCGAGGCGACTGGTCAGCGCCCGCACCCGGTCGACCGGCGACCAGTTGTAGCCGTCGGCGAGCGCGCCCGGTGCGGACTGGTTGTTCCAGTTGGCGAGGTATCCCTGCTCGGGGTTGTACGCCTGCGGGTTGTCCGAGAAGGGTCGGATGCCCGACCACTCCATGGTGCCGTCGCCGATCGCGGGCAGCCGCAGGTCCTGACCCGCGGGCCGGACGGGCAGCCGGCCGGGCGAGACGTAGCCGATGTTCCCCTTGTCGTCGGCGTAGTACCAGTTGATGGTGATGGCGACCTTCCGCGCCTGGGCGAGGAACTCGTCCCAACTGGTGGCCTTCATGATGTCGATCCACGCGACCAGGGACTGGATCTCGTACCCGGCCCAGCTCTCCTTCAGCGAGTAGGCGCTGCCGTTCGCGGTGTCGAAGCTGGTGACCCGCCCGTGCACGGTCGAGTAGATCGGGTAGTCGACGTCCGAACCGCCTCGCACCTTGATGGTTTCGGGCCGAACGTCCATCGGCTTGTACGTGCCGTCGAACTTGTACTCGTGCTCGTTCGCGGGGTTGAGGACCTCCTGGTAGACGTCGTTGACGTCGAGCGGGCCTGCGGTTGCACCCCAGGAGATCGTCTTGTTGGTACCGAACAGCACCGTGGGAGCCGCGAACGGCGTGTTGCCCGCGACGTCGAACCCGGCGCCGTGCAGGCCGACGCCGTACACGTAGGACGGGTTGAACCAACCGAACTGCGGTCCGTTCATCAGGATCGAGGTTCCGTTGGTGGTCCTGTCCGCGCCGACCATCCAGAGGTTGCTGGCCTCGGGCTTCATGTGCGGCCAGTCGCCACCGCCCGCTTGCTTCATCCGGGTCAGGTTCGCGTCCGGCAGCGCCTGGGTCACGCCGGAGAGGCCGGCTTCCTGGGACATGGCCTGCGGCAGCTCACTTGCCGAGTGGCCGGCGCGGGGCACGGTGGTGGGGGCCGTCGGGTCCTCCTGCGGCCACACCAGCTGGTCGAACAGCTCGCGGCCCTTCCGGTCACCGTTCGCGGCCTGCAGGCTCCTGAGCACCTTCAGGTTGGCCAGTTCGCTGCTCGACTGGGAGAACCGGTTCGCCATCGTCTGCACCCAGACCATGGCGACGTCGTAGCCGGTCCAGTGCTCTGGCTCGAAGCCGTTGTCCAGGAACTGCTTCGGCATCAGCGCCGACGGATTCGCCCGCACCTCGTCGATCCGCCGGTTGCACCCGTCCGCGTACCCGTCGAAGATGTCGCGGTCCTGCTGCGGCAGCTTCGCGAGCTGATCGCGAATCGACTGCGGGTCGATGCTGTTGCGCGCTGTCTTGTCGGTCTCCAGGTAGTCCGGTCCCAGGACCTCCGCCGCGGTCCCGATCGACGACCGCTTGGCCATCTCCATCTGGAAGAGCCGGTCCTCGGCGACCGAGTAGCCGTAGCCGTAGTACAGGTCGCGGACGTTGTCGGCGTACACGTTCGGGATGCCGTACCCGTTGCGCTTGACCGTCACACCCGTCGCCGCGGCCGGCCCGGTCGAGGCGCTCGAGCAGCCGGCGAGGAGCAGACCCGCGGCCAGACCGAGCGCGAGCAGTGACTTTCGCTTGTCCATCGAACCCCTCAGATCTATTACCGTACGTTCGGTAGGTAATTGTGACGTGGGCCAGCCCGTGGCGTCAAGGTCCGGGCCCGACCCTCATCCACGGGAAGCCGGTCACGGCGCCGGCCGCCATCGGTAGAGTCGTGGCGCCGTCCCGACCCCACCTGAAGAGAGCAGCTTCCATGTCGCGCTGGGCCTCGTTCGTCGCATCCCGGAAATGGTGGGTGCTGGTCCTCGCAGTACTGGCCGTCCTCGTCAGCGGACTGTGGGGGCTCGGGGTCTTCGGCAAGCTCAGCCAGGGCGGCTACTTCGACCCGAACAGCGAGTCCGCCAAGGTGAGCCTGCTCATCGACGAGAAGCTCGGACAGCAGTCGCCGGACATCGTCGCGATCTACACGGCGCCCGAGGGCAAGACCGTCGCCGACATCGGCCCCCAGGTCCAGCAGACCCTCACGGCGTTCCGGGAGCAGTGGCCCACCCGGTCGGTCACCTCCTACTGGTCGGTGGACCCGTCGTCGGCGAAGCTGATGCTGTCCAAGGACGGCCGCAAGGCACTGGCGACCGTCTTCGTCGACTGGGACGCCGGACCCACACTCGCAGACCTGGATTCGATGACCCGGGCGCTCAGCCCGCCCGGCATCGAGACTCAGTTCGGCGGCGGCACGGTCGTCGGGCACTCGTTCAACCAGCACCTGCAGCAGGACCTGGTCAAGGCCGAGGCGATCGCCCTGCCGATCACCCTGGTGCTGCTCGTGCTGATCTTCGGCACCGTCGTGGCCGCCGCGGTCCCCGTCTTCGTCGGAATGCTCACCGTCTTCAGTGCTTTCGCCACCCTGCGCCTGCTGACCATGTTCACCGAGGTGAGCTCGTTCGCCCTCAACGTCGCCTCACTGCTGGGCCTCGGCCTCGCCATCGACTACGGACTGTTCATCGTCAGCCGGTACCGCGAGGAACTGGCCGGCGGCAGCGAGCCCGCCGAGGCGGTGCGTCGCACCGTCTGCACCGCGGGCCGGACGGTGATGTTCTCCGGGCTGCTGCTGGTGTGCGCGTTCGGCGGCATGCTGATCTTCCCGCAGCCGGTGATTCGTTCGCTCGGCTACGGCGCGATCGCCGCCGTCATCAGCGCGGCCGTGCTCTCGCTCACCGCGGTGCCCGCCTTGCTGGCGATCCTCGGTCGCCGGATCAACTCGCTGGCCTGGCGCCGCGGGGCGGTCGAGCGCGGCGAGGAGCGGGCGGCCCGGTTCTGGGGTGGCGTCGTGACCCGCGTGATGCGGCGCCCGGTCACCTTCGCGGTCACCATCGTCGCCGGACTGCTCGTGCTGGCGTCGCCGCTGCTGAGCGTGACACTCGGCGAGATCACCTACACCGCACTGCCCGCGAACGATCCGTCCCGGGCGGCCTCGCAGACGCTCGCCGAGGACTTCACCAGCACCGGCGACGGCGCGAACCTGATGCTGCGCGGCGAGAACGGCGCGCGGCCCACCACCGCGCAGCTCGGCGAGTTCACCGCCGAGGCGCGGGCCGTGGACGGCGTCGCGCAGGTGCGGCTGGTCGCCTCGACCGACGACTTCGCCGTCCTGCAGGCCGTCTACGCCGAGGGCACCGCGCCCGCCGACACGGTACGCGCGCTGCGCGCGATCGAACCGCCCGCGGGCACCACCCTGGGGGTCGGTGGCGGCGTGGCCCTGACCGAGGACACCAACTCCTCGATCGTCGCGCACCTGCCGTGGATGATCACGATCATGGTCGGCTCGACCCTGGTTCTGCTGTTCCTCGCGTTCGGATCGGTGGTGCTGCCGATCAAGGCCGTCGCGATGGCCGGCCTGAGCCTGGCCGCCACGTTCGGCGTGCTGACCTGGATCTTCCAGCAGGGACACGGCGCGGCAATGCTCGGTGTGACACCCAACCCACTGGAGCCGACGTTCGTGGTGCTGATCCTGGCGGTGGTGTTCGGGCTGTCCACCGACTACGAGGTGTTCCTGATGTCCCGGATGGTCGAGGCCCGGGAGAACGGTGCGAGCACCGAGGAGGCCGTGCGGATCGGTACCGCCCGGACGGGCCGGATCGTGACGGCCGCCGCGGCCCTGCTGATCGTCGTGACCGGCGCCTTCACCCTCTCCGGCCTCTCGATCATGCGGTTCCTGGGAGTCGGGATGATCCTGGCACTGATCATCGACGCCACCGTGGTCCGCATGCTGCTGGTGCCCTCCCTGGTCAAGCTGATGGGCGAGGCCAACTGGTGGGCGCCAGCATGGATGCGGCGGGTGTACGAGAAGGTCGGCATCGGACACTGACGCCCGCGCCGGATCCACGCCGGACCATTGAACCGAGGGCTGGTTGGTGGTGGAGTGGAACTCGGCGCGCATTGCCCTCCGACGACGGCCGCGGGACCGCGCGCGAGCCGGGAGGTGTGGGCGATGGGCCTGTGGGGCAAGCGCGAGGACATGGTCGTGCACGAGGCGGAGCCGTACAACGCCGAGCCGCCACCGGACGCGCTGGCCGGTCGGGCGCTGACCCCGGTGGACACCTTCTACAGCCGCAACCACGGACCGATCCCCCGGCTCGACCGACGCACCTGGCGACTGTCCGTCGACGGCGAGGTCGAACACGAACTCGCACTGTCCCTGTCGGACCTGCAGTCGGGGTTCGAGCACCGGACGATGGCGGCGACGCTGCTGTGCGCCGGCAATCGGCGGGCGGGACTGATCGAGGTCCGCGACATTCCCGGCGAGGCGCCGTGGGGCTCGGGCGCGATCTCGACCGCTGAATGGACCGGTGTGCGGCTCGCCGACGTTCTCGGCGCCGCGGGACTCGGGCCGCGCGCCGCGCACGTGGCGTTCGGCGCCCCCGACGTTGCGGTGGAGGCCGATCCGCCGCAACCGTTCGGCGGGTCGATCCCGGTCGCCAAGGCCCTCGCCGACGAGGTGCTGCTGGCCTGGGACATGAACGGTGCGCCCCTGCCCGCACTGCACGGTGGGCCGGTCCGGGTGGTGGTGCCCGGCTACATCGGCGCGCGCAGCGTCAAGTGGCTGCACCGCGTGACGGCGCAGCAGCGACCGTCGGACAACTACTTCCAGGCCACCGTGTACCGCCTGCTGACCGCAGACGCCGACCCGTCGGCAGCGGAGCCCGGCGACTGCCTGTCGCTCGGGCCGGTCGCGGTCAACGCCGACATCCTGCGACCAGGTGACGGTCAGGTGCTCGAGGCAGGCGCGACCGAGATCACCGGCTACGCGTTCGCCGGGGAACGCGGCGTCGCCCGCGTCGACGTCTCCCTCGACCTCGGCGAGAGCTGGGTGCAGGCCGACCTCGACGAGCGCGTCGATCCGTGGGCGTGGCGGGTGTGGCGGGCGACGCTCGACCTCCCCGTCGGACCGGCCGTGATCACCGCCAGGGCCTGGGACACGGCGGCCGCATGCCAGCCCGAATCCGCTCGGCACCTGTGGAACCCCAAGGGCTACGTCAACAACTCCTGGGCACGCATCCAGGTGATCGGGCGCGGCTGACCGGAGGCACTCGTCCGCTACGGGTTCCCACACTTCTTACTTTGAAGTAAGTTGACTGACGTTCTCGGGCGGAGCCTCGGGTGATGTAGCCCTAGCCCATTCAGGAGGAGAGCTGATGTCGACCTTCATCGTGACCGGCGGGACCGGATTCCTCGGCCGCAACGTGCTCCCGCTGCTGCTCGCCCGGGTGCCCGACGCGCAGGTCCACGTCCTGGTCCGACCGGCATCGGCCGCTCGGCTCGGACGGCTCACGGCCGGCTGGGACGGCGGCGATCGTGTGCACCCGCTGATCGGCGACCTCACCGCCCCCGGACTGGGACTCGCCGGTCCACCGCCCGCCGCCGAGCACGTCCTGCACCTCGGCGCCGTCTACGACCTGACCGCGGGCGACGAGCAGGCGAGCACCAACGTCGAGGGCACCCGCGCGGTGGTCGAGATGGCCGAAAGGCTCAGCGCCACAATGCACCACGTGTCCTCGATCGCTGTCGCCGGCGACCACCGGGGCGAGTTCACCGAGTCGGACTTCGACCGAGGCCAGTCCTTCCCCACCGCGTACCACCGGACCAAGTTCGAGGCCGAGCGGGTGGTCCGCGAGACCCCCGGCCTGCACTGGCGCGTGTACCGCCCCGCCGCGGTGGTCGGCGACTCGACGACCGGCGAGATGGACAAGATCGACGGTCCGTACTACCTGTTCCCGGCCATCGCCGAGCTGGCGAAGCTGCCGTCGCGACTGCCGGTCGGGGTGCCGAGCCTGGGCGCGACCAACCTGGTCCCGGTCGACTACGTCGCACAGGCGATCGTCGAGCTGATGCTGGCACCCGACCGCGACGGCGAGGTGTTCCACCTGGTGAATCCCGAGCCGCAACCGATGCGGGAGGTCTACGCGGCGCTGGCCCGCGCTGCGGGTGCACCGCGTCCGGTCGCGGACCTGCCCGGCGTCGTCGCCGCACCCGTCCTCCGCCCGCCCACCCGCGCGGCCACCGCCGCCCGCGATCTGGTGCTCGACCGGCTCGGCATCCCACCGGTCGTCGTCGACCACCTCACCCTGCCCACCGTCTTCGACTCGACCCGGACCCGGCAGGCCCTTCACGAGAGCGGAATCACCGTGCCGCCGTTTGGTTCCTACGCGGACACCCTATGGCGGTACTGGCGCACCGACCTCGATCCCAACCGGCACCGCCGCGCCGACCCGTCCGGCCCGCTCGTCGGACGACACGTGATGATCACTGGCGCTTCCTCGGGGATCGGCCGCGCCTCCGCGCGGGCGGTCGCCGCGAAGGGCGCGACGGTGCTGCTGATCGCCCGCGGCGCCGAGGAGCTCGCGTCGACGGTCGCCGAGATCCGGTCCGAGGGCGGACGGGCGTTCGGCTACCCCTGCGACGTCACCGACGGCGAGGCGGTGGACCGGACGGTCGAGGCGATTCTCGACGAGCACGACCACGTCGACATGCTGGTCAACAATGCCGGCCGGTCCATCCGCCGCGGGGTGTTCGCCTCCACCGACCGGATCCACGACTACGAACGCACCATGGCGGTCAACTACTTCGGGGCGGTGCGGCTGATCCTCGGACTGCTCCCCCAGATGCGTGCGCGCCGGTTCGGGCACGTGGTCAACATCAGCAGCGCGGCCGTGCAGAGCCACACACCGCGGTTCTCCGCCTACGTTGCCAGCAAGGCCGCCCTCGACGGATTCACCGATACCGTTGCGTCCGAGACACTCTCGACCGGCATCACCTTCACCACGATCCACATGCCCCTCGTCGAGACGCCGATGATCACGCCCTCGGGTAAGGCCAACATCGGCCGGGTGATCAGCCCGGAGAAGGCGGCCGCGATGGTGGTCCGCGGCCTGGTCGAGCGACCGAAGCGGATCGACGACCCGCTGGGCACCCTCGGCGAGTACGGGCACGTGTTCGCGCCCGGCGTCAAGGACCGGGTGCTGCACCAGATGTACCGCGCCTTCCCCGACTCGCCCGCCGCCAAGGGACACGCGCCTGCGACGCAGGACGATTCGACCGCGTTCGAGCGAGCGGTCGCGCCGGCCGCTCGGCGCCCGCACCGGCAATCGGGGGCACGGCGGGTCGGTCGCCGGCTGGCCCGCCTGGTCCCCGGCACGCACTGGTGAGGCCGCGCGCTACCGCGGGGTGACCGCCCCGGCGACGAGGGCCACGGCGGGTTTGGGCACCGCACCGCAACTCGCCGGCCTCGGCTCGAGCTCGACCCTCGACACCTCGACCGCCCAGGCCCGGCCGTCGCGGTGCCGGACCACCGGCGCGGCCCCGGTCTCGTCCACCGCGAGGTCGTCGGCGGCCGCCGGAACCCGCTGCCGCACCGCGATTTCCGCGACCTGACCGGGCGGCGTCCAGCAGCTGCGCCCGCGCAGGCCCGCCGGGTACACCTCGCCGCGGCCGGCGGCCAGCACCGCCTCGACGCTCTGCGGGGCGGTCAACCGGCCGTAGGTGTAGCCGGTGGGCAGCACGATCACCGACGGCGCGAAACGGTGGCCACCGGTGTGCGAGCACTCCCACACCGCGTCCCCGAACCGGTCGGACAGCTCGGCGGCGACGGGGCGACCCAGCACCGCGCAGCACTGGTCGCGTTTGCCGTGCGCACAGACCAGTGTCACCGGGTCTGTGACCGGCCGCCCGATTCCCGGCGCCGCCGCGGGCAGGGCCAGGTCCAGGTCGAGCAGGTCCGCCGGCCGCGACACCTCGAACCGCTCGCACCACGTCCCGTTCGGGTCGGAGCGGGCAAGCAGGACGGTGCGGCGCGGCGGCACCGCGGCCACCCGGCCGGGCCTGCGGATCAGCAGCAGCCGGAGCCCCGCCTCGTCGACGCGTCGTTCGAGGGCGTCCGAGAGTTCCGGGCCGAACGCCTCCCCGGAGAACACGTCGCGCCCCCAGCCGCCCGGGTGCTCGAGGCACAACCAGCCGGTGACGTGCGCGGCCGTACCGGGCAGCGGCTCGTCGACGGCCGAGCGGGCGGAACAGGTCCACGGGCCGAGTGGCTCCTCGGTCCGGTCGCGTTCGTCGGTTCGGATCGGGTCGGTCACGCGCCCCATTCTGCCCGCGAGCTCACCCGTGGATCTTCCTGCCCTCGGAGAACATCTGCACGTACGTCTCGATACGGCGGGCCCGGGTCTCGGGCTTCTTGGCATCCTGCAGCCGGTAGGCCACCGCGTACCGGTTGGCCTTGTTCAGCGTGGCGAAGAACTGCTCCGCGGCGGGGACCTGCGCCAACGCGTCGAGGAAGTCCTGCGGCACGGCCGCCGTCGACTGCCCGTCGTAGGCGCGGTCCCAGCGCCCGTCGGCCTTGGCCGCCTCGATCTCGGCCAGTCCCGGCGCAAGCACGAGCCGCTGCGCGAGCAACCGCTCCGCCTTCTCCCGGTTGCGTTTGGACCAGGGACTGCGGGCTCTGCGGGCGGTGAAACCCTGCAACCAGAAGTCGTCGTCGAAGCTGCGCTTCTGCCCGTCGATCCACCCGAAGCACAGCGCGGCGTCCACCGCCTCGTCGTAGCTGACGCTCGACTGTGCGCGGTCCTTCTTGGCGATCTTCAGCCAGATCCCGGGTGAGCTGTCGTGATGCGCGGCAAGCCAGTTCCGGAAGTCCGTCGCGTCGACGAAGTGCTCGGTGGTCCGTTCCGCTCCCATCCCTCCACGCTATGACGGGGGAACGGCAGGCGCTTGAACAAACGCGACTCAGATACCGCCCGAGGCTTCGCCCGAGAAGTCAGATACCGCCCGAGGCTTCGCCCGAGAAGTCAGATACCGCCCGAGGCTTCGGCGGAGAGGTCGCGGCGACCGCTCGCCATCCGCGCCCACACCCGCACGAAGCCCTGCGTCAGATAGGCGAGGGTGCCGAGGCTCAGGATCCACTTCGTGATGCTCACCGTGGAGATCGACCTGACCCGGGCGTCGGTGATCGCCTCGCGATGGTCGAGCAGGTGCAGGTCCACCACGTTCTCCACGTAGTCGGCGGCCGCCGCGACGACGGGCGCCGCGTAGAGCGCGCGCCTGGTCGCCGGGGACAGGTCGGCTAGCTGCCCGAGCCGCTTCGCGCCGGTGCACAGGGCAACCGCGTAGATGACCGGGTGCACCATGTCCGGGCCGAAATGGCTACGGAACCGCGCGGTTTCCGCCTCGTCCATGCTGTCGAGGACGGCGCGGTAGGAGCGCGCCGACATCGCGGTCTGGGTCGCGAGGAGCTTCGGACCGGTGGGGCCGAGCAGTCGTGCGATGTTCGCCTGGGAGACCACGTAGGCGACGGACCAGCCGAGGAGCTTGCCGTCGAGAGCTGTCGGTGCCATGCCGAGATCCTAGGCCTACTATCTGGGACATGACCGAACCCCGCGGCCTGCCGGAGGCGATCGTGCGTCCCGACGAGGCGGCTCGGTCGATCGACGTCTCCCGTCGCCTGCCGCGGGAATCGTTGCGGGCGTTCGTGGAGTACCTCTGGATCGTGCACTGGCGTGTGGACGGCACCCACGACCAGCAGGTGTTGCCGCAGCCCAAGATTCACCTCGCCGCCGAGGACGGCCGACTGCTCGTGCACGGGGTCAGCCGCGATCCGTTCCACCGGCACCTGGCCGGCACCGGGCACGTGATCGGGGTCGCGTTCCGGGCGGGCGGATTCCACCCGTTCCTGCGGTCGAGCGTCGGCGACCTCGCCGGGCAGATCCTCCCCGCCGGTCCGTTGCTCGGCGTGGACGACGCGCCGGTGGCCACGGCCGCCCTCGCCACCACCGACGACGACGCGATGACCGCCGCGGTGGAGGATTACCTGGAATCACTGTCACCCCAACCGGATCCGGCCGTCGACCGGGTCTCCGAACTCGTCGACCTGATCGAACAGGACACGTCGATCCACCGGGTGGACGAGGTCGCGGCACTGGCCGGGATGAGCGTGCGCACCCTGCAGCGACTGTTCACCGAGTACGTCGGGATCGGCCCGAAGTGGGTGATCCGACGGCACCGCCTGCTCGACGCCGCGGAGCGCGCGCACAGCGGCACCCCGATCGCCTGGGCGGAACTGGCCGAGGAACTGGGGTTCAGCGACCAGGCCCACCTGATCCGAGACTTCACCGCGGCGGTCGGGACCCCACCCGCCACCTACGTCCGGCAGATCGGCAACTGGCGCCCGACAGGCGGATAGGGTCCGGAGTGTGCGTCACGGCGACAACGTCTATTTCGTCGTGACCGACAGCGGCCGCTCGGTCAGGAGACCGTGAGGAACGCCGTTACCTCGGCCTCGAACTCGTTCGGGCGGTCGCGGTGCACGCTGTGCCCGACCTCGATTGTCACCGCGCGGGCGTCGGGGATGGCGGCGAGCGCGGCCGCGAGTCGACCCGGGTCGACCATGCCGCGGGGCCCGCCCGAGATCACCAGGGTCGGCGCGGTCATCGACGGCAGGCCCGCCCACCAGTCCGGGTGCGCGGCGTGGAACTGCGCGAGCGCGGACCGGGTCATCGACCGGTCGAACGCGATCACGGCCCGCGGACTGCGGGCCATGCTGGTCACCGCGTGCCACAACTCCACCGGCGACGGCAGCCGTCGCGTCAACGACCCCATCGCCTCGTCGGGGCGCAGTGGCAGCGGCGCCTCCTCGAGCACCAGCCTGCGCACCAGGTCCGGGCGCGCCTGCGCGACGAGTGAGACGGCGTGCCCGCCGAGCGAGTGCCCGACCAGGTCGGACTGCCCTAGGTCGAGGTGGTCGATCAGCGCGACCAGGTCGTCGCCGAAGTCGGCGAACCGGTACGACTGCGCGTGCGCGCTGCGACCGTGGCCGCGCAGGTCCACTGACACCACACGCCGTCCGGCGCGAATCAGGGTCCGGGCGAATCGGTCCCAGGTGTGACTGTCGCCGCCCATCCCGTGCACGAGCACGACCGGCACCGGGCCGGGTCCGCCCGAGTCGCGATAGGCGATGTCGATGCCGCCGAGGGTGGCCGTCGTCGTCGTCATTCGTCCTCACGCCACCCTTCGGGACCTACGCATTCCCGTCGGCCAGGCTAGTAAACAGCGCCCGAGGCTTCGCCCGAGAGGTCTAGTCAAACAGCGCCCGAGGCTTCGCCCGAGAGGTCTAGTCAAACAGCGCCCGAGGCTTCGCCCGAGAGGTCACCGTCGATCCGAGGATCGCATCGGGCCGCAGGTCGAGCCGACGCAGCAACTGGGCGTTGACCGCCACGACCACGGTGGACGCGGACATCAGCAGGGCTCCGACCTCCATCGGGAGAGTGAATCCCCACGGCGCGAGAACGCCCGCCGCGAGCGGCACCGCGACGGCGTTGTACCCGGCGGCCCAGGCCAGGTTCTGCACCATCTTCCGGTAGGCGGCCCGGGACAACTCGATGACCGACAGCACCGAACGGGGGTCGTCGCTGGCGAGGACCACCCCCGCCGACGCGATCGCGACGTCGGTACCCGCCCCGATCGCGATGCCGACGTCGGCCTGCGCCAACGCGGGCGCGTCGTTGACGCCGTCGCCGACCATCGCGACCGTCCGGCCCGCGGACTGCAGGGCCTTGACCTTGGCGCCCTTGTCCTGCGGCAGCACTCCCGCGAAGACCTCGTCGATTCCCAGGCTGCGGGCGACGGACTGGGCAACCGCCTCGGCGTCGCCGGTGATCATGGCGACGTGCACGCCACGCTCGTGCAGGGCGTCGATCGCCTGCTTCGATTCGGGCCTGATCTCGTCGGCGAGGGCGAGCGCCCCGATCACCCGGCCGTCGCGGATCACGTGCAGCACCGTCGACCCCTCGCCGGCCCAGCCGTCGGTCTGCGCGAGCGCGGTCACCCGATGGTCGGCAAGCATGCCGGGACCGCCGACACTGACCCGCACCCCGTCCACGGCGGCGGTGACCCCGACCCCGTTGCGGGCCTGGAAGCCGGTGGCCACGGGCACTGCCGACCCGCGGAGTCGGGCGGCATCGACGATGGCCCGGCCGAGCGGATGCTCGCTGTCGCCCTCCACCGCAGCGGCGAGGGCGACCACCGCGTCCTCGGTGTGCCCCGCGACGGCCACGACCCCGACCACCCCGGGCTCGCCCTTGGTGAGGGTGCCCGTCTTGTCGAACAGGACGGCATCGACGGTGCGCATCGCCTCGAGCGAGCGGCGGTCGGTGACGAGCACGCCGGCGCGGGCCGCGCGTTCGGTGGCGATGGACACCACCAACGGAATCGCCAGGCCGAGCGCGTGCGGGCAGGCGATGACGAGCACGGTGATCGTGCGGGTGACCGCGTCCTCGGGGGTGCCCAGGAGCAGCCAGGCGAGCGCCGTCAGTACCGCGGCGCCGAGCGCGAACCAGAACAGCCAGCCCGCGGCCCGATCGGCGAGAACCTGTGCGCGCGAGGACGAATTCTGGGCCTCGGCGACCAGTCGCCGGATACCGGCGAGCGCGGTGTCCTCGCCGACCGCGGTGATCCGCACCCGCAGCGCCGAGTCCGTCGTGACGGTTCCCGCGACCACCCGGTCGCCGGGCGCACGGCGGACCGCCAGCGACTCGCCGGTGATCATCGACTCGTCGACGTCGGCGGTGCCCAGGGCGATGGTGCCGTCCGCGGGGACTCGCCCACCGGGCCGGACGATGACGAGGTCGCCCGCCGCCAGCTCCGAGATCGGTACGGTCACCGCGTCTTCCGCTGCGCCGTCGGCGACGTCGAGGCGCTCCGCCTCGTCGGGCAGCAGCGCGGCGAGCGACTCCAGCGCGCTCGACGCCTGGCCGAGCGAACGCATCTCGATCCAGTGCCCGAGCAGCATGATGACGATGAGAAGTGCCAGCTCCCACCAGAAGTCGAGTTCGTGGCTGAGGATGCCGAGGCTCGCACCCCAGGACGAGACGAAGGCGACCGTGATGGCCAACGCGATGAGCAGCATCATCCCGGGCTGCCGGGCCCGGATCTCCGAGACCGCACCGACGAGGAAGGGCTTGCCGCCCCAGACGTACATCACGGTGCCGAGCAGCGGTGAGATCCAGGTGACCGAGCCGTCGTGCGGGAGCGTGTACCCGATGAGGTCGGCGAACATCGCGTTGGCGAGCACGACCGGCACCGCGACGGCGAGCATGATCCAGAACAGTCGCCGGAACTGGCCGGCGTGGTCGCCGTGACCGGCGTGGCCGGCGTGGTCCGGGTGCCCCTGGCCGGCTTGTTGGTGCCCGGCTGGGTTCATCTCACGGTGGTCCGCGTGCTCGGCTGGTGGAGCCCCGAGGTGCGAGCCGTCCGCGCGGGGCCGATGGTCGACGTGGTCGGGATGAGTTCCTCGCTCGGAGGTCATGGGCCGACGCTATACCCCCACTGGGTATAGCGCAACCGCTGGGCGGGCCCTCGACCTCACTCGTACACCCCCTCCACATTCCACCCGGCCCCACCGAAGACCAGCAGCAATGCCCGTGGCTCGTGCTCGCCCGGACCGCGGTGGCGTCCCTGGGCGAGCAGTACCTGCGCCCGGGCCGACCGCCGCGCCTCCACCGGATCCCACCACCGCTCGTCCACCAGCCACGGCCCCGCCCAGCCGGACAACTCCCAACTCCGCGTCCCCCACCGCAACCGCGACGGCGGAGCGGTGAAGGCGCCGCGGGCGGTGACCGCGACCGCCACACCCTCCACATCCTCGAGCGCCACCGCCGGCCGACCCGGCAGCACCGCCGAGGGCGCAGGCTCGGGCAGCCGGCCCGGCCACGGCGCCGACGGATCCGATTCCGGCACCAGCTCGTCACCGAGCGGCAGCAGCGTGACCCGCTCCCCCGGGCCCCGTCCACCACTGAGCACCCCCACCCGCACCGCGTCACCACCGAGCAGACCCTGGACCCGGACCAGAGCCCTTCTGGCCCGCTCGTCCTCGGCGCCGACCCCGCCCCACAACCCCAACTGCAGCGCCCCGGCCGCGACCACCTCGACCGGCTCGAGTCGCAACACCTCGATCCCCGTCGTCGGCCGGGCCTCGCTGCGACCGGTGAGCCAGCCGTCCAGCTGCCAGCGCACCCGGTCTGCCGTGCCCTCCGGGGTGAGCGGTTCCGCGCACCGCCAGGTACGCGAAAGATGCTCTCCGTTACCGGTACTGGCGCGGACCAGCAGTCGGGTGCAGGCCACCGACGCCGCGGACAACTTGACGTGCAGCCGCTCCGCCAGCGCCCGCCCTGCGAAGGCCGCCGCGTCGACCCGGTCCACCGGCGGGTCGCAGCGTTGTTCGACCTCGAGGTCCGGCGGCAGCGGCCGGGCCGACGGTGGTCGCTCCGGCTCGCCCCGCGCACTGCGGTGCGCCATCACCGCGTCGGTCCCGAACCGGGACGCCACCGCCACCGGGGCCAGGGCCGCGAAGTCGCCCACGGTACGCAGGCCGAGCCGGTGCAGCAGATCCACCAGATCAGCACGCTCGGCGGCCGCGAGACTCGGCTCGGCGGCCAACTCCGCCACCGGCAGCGGCGCCAGGAACCGAGCGCCGGCGCCGGGGGGGACCAGCGCCGACCGGCGGGCCGCGATGACCGCGGTGGACAGCTCGTCCGCCACCCCGACCTGGCATTCCACCCCGGCCGCCGAGGCCTCGTCGACGAGGCGCTCCGCGGCGGCCTCCTCGGAGCCGAAGTAGCGACCGACGCCCCCGGCTGCGAGCACCAGCAGCCCGGGGCGCAGCACCTCCACCCCCGGAGCCACCGCGTCGATCGCCGCGGCGACCGGCTCGAACACCCGGGCGTCACGCGCCGGGTCCGCGGTGAACACTCTCAGTCGCGGGCACCGGCCCTGCGCCTCCCGCCTGCGCAGCCCCCGTCGCACCCCGTCGGCGCGGGCGGTCGCCGAACACGCGACGACCCGATTTCCCGACGTCACCGCCACCGGTTCGGTCGGCGGCAGATCCGAGACCGCCGCGGCCGCGATCGCGGGCCAGTCGGGGCACCACAGCGCCAGCACCCGCGAGGCGGACCCGGCGGTCATGCCACACCGCTGCCGCGGCCGAACGCACCCGCACGCTCGGGCGACCTCAGCTCCCGGGCGGGCGGGTCCGGCAGCCATTCCACCCGGCCGCCCACCGGCCGCACGTCGAGCCGGGCGGTCCGCCGCTGGAACGCGCGGCCCTCGGCGCTGACCGCCAGCCGCAGCCCGCGCAACCGGCCGCGCCCCGACTCCGGGCCGCGACCCAGCCCGTCGTAGTCCCGGACCTCGGCCTCCAGCCGGACCTCCGCACCACCCCAGCGGCCGTCCGTCACGACCAACGTCGCCCCCTTGCTGCGCGCCCGCGCCACCACGGCCCGCGCCCGCGAGGGCGGTACCGAGAGTCCGCCGAGGCCCAGCACCACCATGTCCATGCCGTCGAGGAGCACCGCCGCCACCTCCACCGGGTCCGGCCCCGGATCCGGGATCAGCGCCAGCCGGCCGAGTTCGGCCCCCATCTCCACGGCCGAGAGCAGGCCCAGCCGAGGCAGTCCGATCACCGCCGCATGCCCGCCGGACTCCGTCACCGACGCGAGCAGGCCCAGCAGCAGCGAGCCGGCACCGGACACCGAGACCACCGTGCCCCGCACGAGTCCGCCGCGGGGCAGCAGCGCCGCCAGCGCGGTCGGGACCGGGAGCACCTGCCTGCCGTCTCCGGACTTGCCGCCGTCGGACTCGTGGACGGGTCGGGCCGCCACCGCTTCGCCGCGCGCGGGCACCGCCGCCATCCGGCGCCGGAGCTGGTCGAGCCGTTCCTGCCTGGACAACCCGACCAGGCCGAACTCCGGCGCGACAGCGCTGTCCGCGGCAACGCCTTCCGCGTCCACAACATCCGGGGCGACACTCGTCACCACTGCCTCCCTCCGCCCGGCACCCGGCCGGTCGACATCCGCGGGGAAGGCGCGGCCACGACTGAAACAAACTCGAACACATATTCGAACTCGTCCCAGTAAAGCCGCTCCCGCGGCACGCGTCAAGGCGCCGCCGTACCGCAGCCCACGGCGGGCCTGAACGGATGTCCACTACCCTCACGGTGTGGCGGAGCAGGAGCAGCGAATCGTCGGACCGGACTACCTCGTGGCGGGCCGCTACCGGCTGCGCTCCAAACTGGGCGGCGGCGGCATGGGATCGGTCTGGCTCGCCCACGACACCCTGCTCGACCGCGAGGTCGCCATCAAGCAGGTGGTCTCCACCGCGGGCCTCACCGAGGTGGCCGCCCAGGAGATCCGGGCACGGGCCATGCGCGAGGGCCGGATCGCGGCCCGCCTGTCCCACGACCACGCCATCGCCATGTACGACGTCGCCCTCGAGGGCGGCGAACCCTGGCTGGTGATGGAGTACCTGCCCTCACGCAGCCTGGCCCAGGCCCTCAACATCACCGAGGCGCTGCCCCCACTGCAGGTCGCCCAGATCGGCGCGCAGGTCGCCGACGCGCTCGCCGAGGCACACGCCGCGGGCATCGTGCACCGCGACATCAAGCCCGGCAACATCCTGATCGCCGATCGCGGCCGGGCCGCCGGGACCGTCAAGATCAGCGACTTCGGCATCTCCCGCGCCAAGGGCGACGCGCAGCTCACCCGGGCGGGCGTGATCACCGGCACCCCCGCGTACTTCGCCCCGGAGGTGGCGCGCGGCGACGATCCCACCGAGGCCTCGGACGTGTTCTCCCTCGGCGCCACGCTGTACACCGCCACCGAGGGCCAGCCGCCGTTCGGCATCGACGACAACACCATCGCGCTGCTGCACAAGGTGGCCAAGGCGGAGATCTTGCGCCCGGTGCACAGCGGCGACCTCACCGACGTGCTGCTGCACCTGCTCGAACCGGACCCGGCACGGCGGCCGACCATGGCGCAGGCCCGGGACCTGTTGGCACAGGTCGCCGCCGGGGCGGGGGGCAGCGTCAGCTACGTCCTGGACACCCCCCTGCGCGGAGCCGACGGCACCGTGCCGTTCTGGGCCCGCCGCTCCGCGACCAGCGGGCCGCCGCGGACGTCGAACCGATTGCCCACGAGCACGATCACCGGCCTGCCCGCCGCCCAGAACAGCGTCCCGCTGCAGAGCGTGCCCCGGCCCGGTCCGCGGGTACCGACCGCTCCGGCGATCGAACCGCAGCGAACGCCCGCCGCGCACTCGGCCGTTCCGCTGGCCGTCGCCATCGTGCTGCTGTTCGTCGCGATCGCCGTCGTCGTCGCCGTGGTGCTCGTAATCGCGTTGTGACGCCGACGATCACTCGATCTGACGTCGATGGGCCCAGCGGGTCAACGCATTCCGGTTGGACTGCTGGGTCTTTCGCAACACGTTCGACGCGTGCGTCTCGACGGTCTTCACCGAGATCACCAGGTTCTCGGCGATCTCCCGGTAGGTGTAACCGCGTGCGAGCAGTCGCAGCACCTCGAGTTCGCGCGGGGTCAGCGAGTCGAGTTCCGGGTCCAGCGGCGGTTCCGGGGCCGCGGACCGTCCGGTGAACGAGTCCAGCACGAAGCCCGCCAGCCGCGGGCCGAACACCGCGTCGCCGCCCGCGACCCGGCGCACCCCGTCCGCCAGCTCGGACCCCGAGATCGTCTTGGTGACGTAGCCTCGCGCGCCGGCCCTGATCACGGCAATGACGTCCTCGGCGGCGTCGGACACGCTCAGCGCCAGGCAGACCGGGCCGGGCTCGATCCCCCCGAGCACCGCGACGCCGCCGCCGTCCGGCATGTGCACGTCCAGCAGCACGACGTCGGGCTTGCACGCGTTGATCCCCGCGACCGCCTCCGCGACCCCTCCGGCCTCGCCGACCACCTCGATGTCGGGTTCGGAACCGAGTTCGGCGCGCACCCCGGACCGGAACACGGCATGGTCGTCGACGAGAAAGACGCGAAACGCGGTGCGGCTCGTCGTGTCGGTTCCGGGCGTTGTCACCTGGGCTGCTCCTTCGGTTCGGCGGCGGGGTGCTCGGCGGACGGCGGTACGGACTCGCCCTCGGCCTCGGCGACCTCGTCCGAGCCGTGCCCGTTGCCGCCCAACGGTATCCGGATCCGCACCTCGGTCCCTCGCCCGGGCGCGGACTGCACCTCCACCTGCCCGCCGCGGCGCTCCACCCGTGCCCGGATCGACTTGGCCAGCCCCTGCCGGTCCGCGGGCACCGCGTCCAGGTCGAATCCCGTGCCCCGGTCCCGAACGAAGACGTTCACCTCCCGCGCCTCCGCCTCGGCGAACAGGTCCACGTTCGTCTCCCCCGAGTGCTTCGCGGCGTTGACGAGCGCCTCACGGGTCGCGCCCAGCAACGCGGTGAAGGCCTCCTTGGACAGCCCGCAGTCCGGTTCGTCCAGTCGCACGTCGCCGACGGTCACCGGCCGCACCGTGACGCAGTGCTGGTCCTCGACCTCGCCTGCGATGGTGCGCAGCGCCTCCGCCAGGCTCGCGTGCGCCGCCTCCCCGCCACCGAAGAGCCACTTGCGCAGTTCACGTTCCTGGCTGCGCGCCAGCCGCACGACCTCCTGCGGACGGTCGGCCTGCTTCTGGATCAGCGCCAGCGTCTGCAACACCGAATCGTGCAGATGCGAGGCGATCTCCTCGCGCTCGTCGTTGCGGATGCGCGCCGCGCGTTCCTCGCCCAGCGCCCGCCACATGCGGAGCCACAGCGGCACTGTCAGCAGGCCCGCGCCGATCAGCGTCACGATCACCGCGAGCAGCGAGGACCGCAGCGCGTCGATGTCCACCCGCGCCAACACCACCACGCCGAGGCCGAACACGATCAGCGTCGCGCCGCCCAGTACCCGTGCCCAGGTCAGCACGGTCGGCCGCTGCGGCAACCCGAGCGCCGAGCGCGGGCCGTCGTCGTCGTACTCCCGCCACACCAGTGCCGCGCCGACCGCGACCACGATCACCGGCGCGATCACCGAGGCGGCCGTGCCACTCACCAGCCATGACAGGCCGGTCGACAGTGCGAGCCCGATCACCGCCAACCCGAGCGCTCGCCTGCGTTCGGCGGGGCTCGGCCGTTCGGTGTCGGTGCCGGGCGGGGTGAAGATCCACAGCAACCCGTACGCCACGATGCCGATGCCGGTGAGTGCGGACAGGACCACGAACGCCACCCGCACCTTGGTCACGTCGATGCCGAGGTGATCGGCAAGGCCGCCCGCGACACCACCGATCACCCGACCGCCGACACGGCGTTCGAGACGAGGCTGGGGCACCTCCGCCGGGACGAAGGCATGCGAGAGTGGCTGCACACCACGATGGTGGCACGAGCTCGCGCCGCCACGCATCAGGGCAGACCCTGATCCTCCCGGGCGACCGGGCGGTCGGAAAGATCAGGGTTTGTCCCGATGTGTCGGCGGGCCGGTGGCCGCCACGATGGTGACATGAGCAATCCGAGCTTCCCCGATCAGCTGCACGAGCTGTGGCGCACCAGGCCGGTCCGCCTGCCTCACCGGGGGCCGCTGGCCGGCGTCGCGGCGGGCATCGGCTACCGCTACTCCGTCGACCCGGTCCTGGTTCGGGTCGCGTTCGCCGTCTCGACGATCTTCGGCGGCGTCGGCATCGTCCTCTACCTCGCGTGCTGGCTGCTGCTGCCACAGGCGGGCGACCAGGTCTCGGCCGCCGAGTCGATGATCGGGCGGGGACAGAGCTCCGAGTCCGGCACGAAGAAGGTGGTGTTGGCGGTGGCCCTGGTCATCGCGGTGAGCACCCTCGGCCCGGTCGGCGTCGGGCTCGGCGGCTCGGGCCTGATCAGCCTCGCGCTCATGCTCGGCGGACTGTGGCTGCTGCACGAGCGGAGGCCGGTACCGCCCCCGCTGCCCGCAGGCACGGACGTGGGCTTCACGTACCCGACCCAACCGACCGGGTACCCGGGCACCGTGACCCCGGCCACCGAGTACGGCGGGTTCACCGCGCCCGGCGTCTACGCGACGCTGCCGAAGACCTACGAACCGACGACCGCGACGACGCCGACGGTGGCCGAGCCGGCCGCGACGCCGCCGTCCACCTCCACCGCGGCACCCGAGGCCGGCGCGACCACGGACGCCGCACCGGCCGAGCCGCCGCCCGGCCCGCAGCCCCCGTCCTGGGATCCGCTGGGTGTCGCGCCGTTCGCCTGGGACCTGCCCGAACCCGCGCAGCCCACCGTGCCCGCGCTCCCGGCGCGACCGAAGTCCCGGCTCACCTCCACGGTGCTCGGGATCGCCATCATCGCCTCCGCCGCCACCTGGGGCGTCAGCGCGGCCAGCGGGGCGGAGTGGTTGTCCCCCGGTCGAATCGGTGCCGTCGGGCTCGCCGTGATCGGCATCGGACTGGTCGTCGGGGCGTTCCTGCGCCGCGGCTACGGACTCCTCGTCGTCACGGGACCGCTGATCGGCTTCGTCATGCTGGCTTCCCTGGTCGGGCCCGTGGACTGGAACAGCCAGAACGTCGGCACCCGGGAGTGGCGACCGGCCAATGCATCCGAGCTGCAGTCCTCGTACTCCGGACAGCTCGGCGACTTCACCCTCGACCTGCGCTCGGTTCAGCTGACCGAGGACAAGACCGTCGACATCACCTCCGGGGTGGGCAGTTTCACGGTCCTGGTCCCGCCGACCATGAACGTCGTGAACCACTGCTCGATCACCGTCGGCGACCTGGCGTGCCTGGCCGACGGGCTCAGCGTCGGCACGGAAGGCGCCGACAAACCGAAACTGACCCTCAACATGACCGGCAAGGTCGGAGACATGGAGGTGCGCCGTGGCTGACAACAACGACATCGACAGCAAGCCGAGCCGACGACCGTCCGCGCTGCTGCTGCTGAGCGGACTGACCGCGCTCGTCGTCAGCGCATGGGCGATCATCGGACCCGACCGGTTCACCGCGCTGGGCGGCGCCCAGTTCCGGTGGATCTTCGTGATCGTGGCGGTGGCGGTCGGGGTGATCCTGGTGTTCGCGCCCGGGCGCCGAAAGTAGTGCCGCCACCGCGGATACCCGTCGCAACTCGCCAGGGTGCGGTCCTACGGACCGCACCCTGGCGAGTGGCCCGCACCCAGATCCGGAGGGGTGCGCAGCGCGGTCAGCGCTCGATGCTGCTCGACGCGCACTCGGCCGGGAGCGATCCCGAGAGCCACCGCGGTCTGCTCCACGCTCAGCCCGACCGCGAGCCGCAACGTCAGCACCTCACGTCCGCGTCGCGAGACACCGTCCAGCACCGCCGGGCGATCCCGGCTCGCGTCGTCGAGGGCCCGGAGCGTCGCCTCGTAGACGATGCGCAGCCGCGGCCCGCGGCGGGCGGTCACGACGGCGACTGCCACCGCGGAACAGATCCCGGCTGCGCGTTCGTCCGCCGCTCCGCCCGAGCCCAGGTTTGCACGGCACAGTCGGGTCACCAGCGGCCGGAGGATCGTGATCACCCGCGCCGTCGCGTGCCGGTCGCCGGCAGCCGACGCGATGGCGGCATCGTCCAGTTCGTCGATGCCGGGGAGTCCGTCGACCGAGGCGGTCGTGCTGGTCGTGTGCACCGCATGACTCATCGTCGATCTCCTCTCGCCACACGATCCCGCCGAATCGGAACGTCGAACTCAGTGAACTCCCCCAACCTGGGTGTCGGCTGGCAGAAAGACGTCGAACCACACAGCGATCTCACAGGGAACGCCCGCACACTGGCCGCGTGAATTTCAATGCCACCGGAAGCTATCACCAGGGTGTGTCACTGCTCGGTGGATGGCTGCCGCTCACCGTCGAGATCGTCACGGTCGCGGCCGTACTCGCGGTCGTCGGGTGGCGCAGCGCCCGTTGGCGACTGCTCTGGCTGCCGCTCTGCGTGGCGATCGGGGCGGCGGGTGCGCTGATCGCGCACTGGTACATGGATTCCCAAGGATTGTCCTCCGATCCCGCCCCCACGCCGCTGTGGATCTGGGTGGCCGTGGGTGTGGGCTCGGTTGCCGTGGCGGTGTTCGGTTGGCGGGGCAGTCGGTGGTGGCGCCGCGGCCTGTCGCTGCTCGCGATACCGCTGAGCCTGCTGTGCGTCGGCCTGGTCCTGAACCAGTGGGTCGGCTATTACCCGACCGTGGCGGCCGCATGGGGCGCGGCTACCGCGGGACCGCTGCCGGACCAGGTGTCCGCCGACGAGCTGCCGGGCCTGCGCGACACGACCCCGTCCACGGGAAAGGTCGTGCCCGTGGACATTCCCGACACCGCGAGCGGGTTCACGCACCGAACCGAATACGTCTACCTGCCCCCCGCGTGGTTCGCCGGCGCCGCCCCGCCCACGCTGCCCGCCGTCATGATGATCGCGGGCGAGTTCAACACCCCGGCTGACTGGATGCGCAGCGGCAACATCACCTCGACGGTGGACGCGTATGCGAACAGTCACGGTGGCCAGGCCCCGATCCTGGTGTTCGTCGACGCTGGCGGCAGCTTCAACAACGACACCGAATGCGTCGACGGTCCACGCGGAGACGCCGCCGACCACCTCACCGCGGACGTCCGGCCGTACGTGGTGTCCACCTTCGGCGCCTCGGCGAGCCCGGCGAACTGGGGGGTCATCGGCTGGTCGATGGGCGGAACCTGCGCCGTCGACCTCACGGTCATGCACCCCGAACTGTTCAGCAGCTTCGTCGACATCGCCGGCGACCTCGGACCCACATCCGGGACCAAGGAGCAGACCGTCGACCGTCTGTACGGCGGAAATGCCTCGGCCTGGGCCAAATTCGACCCGACCACCGTCATGGCCGCGCACGGCCCCTACACCGGGGTGTCCGGTCTGTTCGAGGACAACGCGGCGCCGCCCCGACGCGGCAACCCCGGAAACTGGCACCCTCATCCGCAGTCACAAACCAACTCCGCGGGCAGTGGGTACGGCGGGCAGGACGGCACCCCCGACACCGACGAGGCGGGTGCTGCCGACGCGCTCTGCAAGTCCGCCGCCGCCCAGCAGGTGAGCTGCGAGGTGCATACCAGCCCTGGCGGGCACACCTGGCAGTTCGCCACCGCCGCGCTCACCGACGGCCTGCCCTGGCTGGCCGCCCGGATCGGGATACCGCATGCCACGACCGCCCCGCCACCGACGTCCTAGCGCGGGACGTCGGTGTCGGGGCGGACCCGGATCCGCGCGATCACGAGCTGCCGAACAAGCTGAACAGCCCTCCGAATGGGTTCTGATTCTGGTTGTAGTTGTAGTTGTAGTTGTTGTTCTGGTTGTTGTTCTGGTTGTTGTTCCAGTTCCGGTTCCAGTTCCGGTTCCAGTTCCGGTTCCAGTTGTTGTTCCAGTTGTTGTTCCAGTTGCGGTTCCCGTCGCGGTTCCCGTCGCGATCGTGGCCCCAGTTGTTGTTCCAGTTCCCGCCGTGACCATCGGCCTGCACCACTGGCAGCGGCGACGGCGTCACCGTCGAAGCCAACGCCGGACCCGCAGCCGCCGCCATCGGGATCGCAACGATCGCACCTGCGACAGCCAACCTGATCAGCACCCGGCCCGAACCGCGCACTCCGGATTTCTCGTTCATCGTCACACCTTCCTCGTACCGCGGAGCGGCTGCGGTGAGGAGTGTCGTCAACTACATCTTGTCGCAGGTGCGGTCAGTTCGCTCCGAGCCCAGTTCCGTACTCCGACGGCTCTTCTGCGGTTGTCGACGTCGCGCGTCGCGTGCCGTCGACTCCAGTCAACTCCTGATCCGAGCGCGGCGAGCTGACAGTTCGCTGTGAATCGCCGCCTGACCGCTCAACCCTGATACCCGGAGAGGTCGTACACGGTGGTCGACCCCACGGTGGTCGGCGTGAAATGCGCCGTCACCCAGTCCGCGATGTCCTTGTGCGCGCTCTCCCGCCCGCCCGGGGCACCGCCGCGACCGGACTGGCTCTGACCGCCGGCGCCACGACCACCGTCCTCCGTACGGTTCTGCACCAGGTAGTACGTCACCTGGCCGTTCCTGACGTAGTCGACGAACTCGGCCAGTGTCGGCGTCGGGTCCGAACCGGTGAACCCGCCGATCGCCATCACCGCGGTGTCGCTCGACAGTTCGAGGCCCGCCGCAGTCGAGGACCGGTCGACGGCGGCGGACCAGGTCGTGTCGGTGGTCGCGAGCATCGAGTCCAGCTGCGGATTGGGCTCGCTCGCCCCGAACATCCCGCCGGGCCCGCCCGACCGGTGCGCGGCCGCGGGCCCCACCGTCGGACCCCCACCGGCGTGCGGCTGCCCGAGGGTCGCGATCGTGTAGGCGCCCGAACCGAACAGTGCCGCAACAATTCCCACCGCGACGGCGACCGTTCCGAGACGACCGTCCCGGCCGGCCCTTGGCGTCAGTACCGTCGCCGCGGACACCACCGACACCGCGAGAACGACCCATCGCAGCGCGGGCATCCAGTCCGCGTTGCGGCCCAGGATCCAGAAGCTCCACGCTCCTGCCGCGAGCACGATTCCGGCCAGCCCCGACCGGCCGAACCACGTTGTCCGCCTTGTCCACATCTCGTGCACGCCGAGGGCGAACATGCCCGCCACCGCGGGTGCGAGCGAGAGGCAGTAGTAGGGGTGAATGGTGCCGCTCATGTAGCTCAGGACCAGCCCGTCCACCACCAGCCAGCCGCCGAACACGATCGCGCCGGCCCGCACCAGGTCGGTGCGCGGCGCCCGCCACCGCGACACGACCACCAGCACCATGGCCAGCAGGGCGGCCGGGACGAGCCACCCGATCTCGAACCCGAACTCGCCGGTGAACAGCCGGCCGAGTCCCTGGCTCTGGCCGCCGAATCCGCCGAAACCGCCACCGTGTGCGGCGGATCCGGCCGCGGCGGCGTGGGCAGCCTGGCCGTTCGGCGGCATCGCGGCGCCCTGGCCGGGGCCCGGACCGCCGGCACCGCCGGGATGGTTGCGCCCGAGCACCCGCGCAAAACCGTTGTAGCCCAGCACCAGATTCATGAAGTTGTCGTCGGTGGACCCGGCCAGGTACGGCCGGGAACTCGCCGGCCAGACCAAGGTCAACAGGACGAACCATCCGGACGAGAGCAGGAAGGCCGCCAGTGCGCCGAGCAGTCGCACCAGCCGGGCACGCACCGGCGTCGGCGCGGCGACCGCGAACGCGATCACCAGTGCGGGCATCACCATCAGGCCCTCGAGCATCTTCGCCAGGAAGGCGAAACCGAGCGCGGCCCCCGCGAGTGCGATCCACCGTGCACTCGCCCGTTCGAGCGAGCGCACGGTCGCGTAGGCCCCGGCCGTCATCAGCAGGACCATCACCGCGTCCGGGTTGTTGAACCGGAACATCAGCGCCGCAACCGGTGTCAGCGCAAGCGCCGCACCGGCCAGCAGGCCCGCGCCGCGGCCGCTGATCCTGCCCACCGCGCCGTAGAGCAGCGCGACGGACGCGACCGCCATCAGCGCCTGCGGGATCAGCATGCTGGCACTGCCGAAGCCGAAGATCTGCCCGGACAGGCCCATCACCCACTGGGAGACCGGTGGCTTGTCGACGGTGATGAAGTTGGCGCTGTCGAGCGAACCGAACAGCAGCGCCTTCCAACTGCGCGAACCGGCCTGCGCCGCGGCGGCGTAGAACTGGTTGCCCATGCCGTTGACGGTGATGTTCCACAGGTACGCCACCGCGGTGCCGGCCAGCAGGACCGCGAGCCCGATCCGCTCCCACCGGGTGGCCGGGAGCCTCGTGCCCGGCGCGGCGGTCGGGCCTGACGGCTGCGCCCGCGGGACGGTCGTCGGGTCGGTCAACTCTGTGCGGGTCTGGGTCACCCCGCCATTGAGTCACGCTCCCCGGCGATGTCCCTGGGGTGTTCCTGCGAATCTGCTGGGAATCCGGGGCACCGCCCGTTCCTGAATGGCCCATTCATTCGATCTGACCGAATGAATGGGCCATTCAGGAAGTCACTCCCACTCGATGGTTCCCGGCGGCTTGCTCGTGACGTCGAGGACGACGCGGTTGACGTCGGGCACCTCGTTGGTGATGCGGGTGGAGATCCGCTCGAGCACGTCGTACGGCAGCCGGGTCCAGTCCGCGGTCATCGCGTCCTCGCTGGAGACCGGCCGCAGCACGATCGGGTGGCCGTAGGTGCGGCCGTCGCCCTGCACGCCGACGCTGCGCACGTCCGCGAGCAGCACCACCGGGCACTGCCAGATCTGGCCGTCGAGACCGGCTGCGGTGAGCTCCTCGCGGGCGATCGCGTCCGCCTGCCGCAGCAGCTCCAGCCGGTCGCGCGTCACCTCACCGACGATGCGGATCGCCAGACCCGGACCCGGGAACGGCTGGCGCGCAACGATTTCCTCGGGCAGACCCAGCGCCCGCCCGACCGCGCGGACCTCGTCCTTGAACAGCAGCCGCAGCGGCTCGACGAGGGCGAACTGCAGGTCCTCGGGCAGGCCGCCGACGTTGTGGTGGCTCTTGATGTTCGCGGTGCCGGTGCCGCCGCCGGACTCGACCACGTCCGGGTACAGGGTGCCCTGGACGAGGAACTCGACCGCCTCGCCGTGCGCCGTGGACTCGCCGAGCACCTCGCTCACCGCGCCCTCGAAGCTGCGGATGAACTCGCGGCCGATGATCTTGCGCTTGCTCTCCGGGTCGGAGACGCCGTCCAGTTCGCCGAGGAAGGTGTCGACCGCGTCGACGGTGATCAGCTTCGCGCCGGTCGACGCGACGAAGTCCTGCTGGACCTGCTCGCGCTCCCCCGCCCTCAGCAGGCCGTGGTCGACGAACACACAGGTGAGGCGGTCGCCGATGGCGCGCTGCACCAGTGCGGCCGCGACCGCGGAGTCCACGCCGCCGGACAGGCCGCAGATCGCCTTGCCGTCGCCGACCTGCTCGCGGACCTGCTCGATCAGCGCGTCGGCGATGTTGGCGGCGGTCCAGGTGGGGGCGATCCCGGCGATCTCCCGCAGGAAGCGAGTGAGCACCTGCTGGCCGTGCGGCGAGTGCAGCACCTCCGGGTGGTACTGGACGCCCGCGAGCCGGCGCGCCCGGTCCTCGAACGCGGCGACGGGTGCACCGGCGCTGGTCGCGGTGACCTCGAAACCGTGCGGGGCGTCGGTGACGGCGTCGCCGTGGCTCATCCACACCGGCTGCGTCGCCGGCAGACCCTCGTGCAGGACGCCGCCGTCCACGCTGAGCTGGGTGCGGCCGTACTCGCGGGTGCCGGTGTGCGTGACGGTGCCGCCGAGCGCCCCGGCCATCGCCTGGAATCCGTAGCAGATGCCGAACACCGGGATGTCGTGATCGAACAGCCGGGCGTCGAGCTGCGGGGCGCCGTCGGCGTAGACGCTGGACGGTCCGCCGGACAGGATCACCGCCGCGGGCTTGCGGGCCACGATCTCCTCGACGGTCGCGGTGTGCGGCACGACCTCCGAGTAGACGCTGGCCTCGCGCACCCGTCGAGCGATCAGCTGCGCGTACTGCGCCCCGAAATCGACGACGAGGACGGGATTCTGCTGTGAGGGGCCGGAATGCTGGGTGTCTGCCACCAGCTCAGTCTAATCTGCCCAGCTCCGGCACCTCGCACAGCCCGTGGGCCACGGTCACGACCCGGCGCACGGGCCCATCGGCGCCAGCGGTGCGACGTCACCGGGCTCACCGCCGTCCGCCCGGCGAACCAGCGTCAGCGCGTCGGGCCCGAACGCGGACGAGTAGGAGACCGAGTCCGTGCAGCCGCCCTGTTCGAGCCCGCCGATCACCGCGCCGACCCCCGACGCGTCCACCCAGGGCGCCCCGCTGGTGCCGCCGCTGAGACCGTCGCACGCCAGGGTCGGGAAGCCGGTGGTCGAGGTGACCCCGCCGCTGCACGTGACCGGACGGTCGTCGCCCGCGGGGTACCCGGTCACCGTGACTCCCGCCCCCGCGGCCGGCGCGACCGTCATCGGCAGCCCTCCCCCGACCGCCGCCTCCACGGCGCCTGCGTCGGCACGCCGCACGCGTACCACCGCGTAGTCGCTGCGGGGATCCTGCGTCGCGACCCACCGCGGGTCGAGGTACACCTGCGTCACCGCCCACTCGCCGAACGGCGCCGCGCCGCGGTCGAACCCCGGCACGAAACTGACCCCGACGCCGGTGCCCGCCAGGCAGTGCGCGGCGGTCAGCACGAGGTCGCCGCCCGCGCTGTCGAGGACCGCCCCGCTGCAGAAGTGCACCGGGGTGCCCGCGACGAACAACGGACCGATCCGCGAGTCGGGGGGGGGGGGGGGGGGGTGGCGCGCCCCCCGCGGCGGCCCGCGGCGGGCGGGGGCGGGGGGGAGGGGCGGGGCGGGGGCGGGGGCGCAGCAGCGCGGGGCCGCCG
>NZ_JBHXVP010000002.1:0-43916 GCF_042672245.1 Rhodococcus sp. NPDC127527 | reverse complement strand
TCCTGCCCCCCCCTTCTATGTTGGCCACGGGGGAGCCCGCTTCCAACAGCGTCACTTACGGGGTGGGGGGGTGTGCCCCCGGGGCTCCCGACCCCGCCGAGGCCACCGGCGATCCGGCGGACGCGACGGTCGCGGCGAGCAGAATCGCGGCGACCGTCCCCGTCACGCGCCCGGCCACCCGACGATCCACGGGTCGATCATGCTCCCCCGGGCCGGCCGTGTCAGGCCGCGCCGGTACCGGACTCGGACTTCTCTGCCTTCTTCGCGGCGGGCTTCCGCGCGGCGGGCTTCTTCGCGGCAGGGGTGCCGCCGCGAATCTCGACGATGGGCAGCACCAGCGCGGCCGGCGCGCCGGCGGGCACCACCGGGCTGTTCGGGGCGACCGGGTCCAGTCGCTGATAGCCCTCGCCCTGCGCGGGCCGGGTGTCCTGCTCGCCCTTGTTCGGCCACAGCGACGCGGCGCGCTCGGCCTGCGCGCTGATGGTCAGCGACGGGTTGACGCCGAGGTTGGCCGACACCGCGGCGCCGTCGACCACGCTGAGCGTCGGGTACCCGTACACGCGGTGGTACGGGTCGATGACACCGTGCTCGCGGTCCGCCGCGATCGCGCAGCCGCCGAGGAAGTGCGCCGTCAGCGGGACGTTGAAGACCTCGCCCCAGGTGCCGCCCGCGACGCCGTCGATCTTCTCGGCGATCCGGCGGGTGGCGTCGTTGCCCGCGGGAATCCACGTCGGGTTCGGCTCGCCGTGGCCCTGCCTGCTGGTGACCTTGCGGCGGCCGAGGATTCCGCGCTTGGTGTAGGTGGTGATCGAGTTGTCGAGGTTCTGCATGACCAGGGCGATGATCGTCCGCTCGCTCCAGTTCCTGACCGACAGCATCCGGGCCATCTGCTTGGGGTTCGCGGCAATCACCTTGAGCAGCTTCACCCAGCGTGGCGTGGTGCCGCCGCCGTCGGTCAGCAGGGTCTGCAGCAGGCCCATCGCGTTCGAGCCCTTGCCGTAGCGGACCGGCTCGATGTGGGTGTCGGCGGCGGGGTGGAACGAGGAGGTGATCGCGACGCCCCTGGTCAGGTCGAGCTTCGGGTCGACCTCCAGCTTCGCCGCCCCGAGGATCGCCTCGGAGTTCGTCCGGGTCAGCTCACCGAGCGTCGACGAGAGCTTCGGCAGCGCGCCGGTGTCCTTCATCGTGTGCAGCAACTGCTGGGTGCCCCACGTCCCGGCCGCGACGACGACGTGCTGTGCGGTGTAGGTCTTGTGGTTCTTCCGGACCTTGGCGCCGGTGCGGCGGGTCACCACGTCCCAGGTCCCGTCCGAGGCCTCGTGCAGTCCGGTGACCGTGGTCATCGGGACCACTCGCGCGCCGGCCTTCTCGGCCAGTCCGAGGTAGTTCTTGACCAGGGTGTTCTTCGCGCCGTGCCGGCAGCCGGTCATGCACTCGCCGCATTCGATGCAGCCGGTGCGGTCCGGGCCGGCGCCGCCGAAGAACGGATCCTTCACGGTCTCGCCCGGCTCCCCGAAGAAGACGCCGACCGGGGTCTGGATGAAGGTGTCGCCGACCCCCATGTCGTCGGCGACCGACTTGATGATCTCGTCGGCGGGGGTCATGTGCGGGTTCTGCACGACGCCGAGCATCTTGCGGGCCTGCTCGTAGTGCGGCGTCAGCTCGGCGTCCCAGTCGGTGATCTCGCGCCACTGCGGGTCCTGGAAGAACGACGTCGGCGGCTTGTAGAGCGTGTTCGCGTAGTTGAGCGAACCGCCACCGACTCCGGCACCCGCGAGGATCAGGACGTCACGCAGCATGTGCACGCGCTGGATGCCGTAGCAGCCGAAGGCGGGGGCCCAGAGGAACCGCTTGAGGTCCCAGCTCGTCTTCGCGAAGTCCGCGTCGGCGTACCGCCGGCCGGCCTCGAGCACGCCCACCTTGTAGCCCTTCTCGACCAGTCGCAGCGCGGTCACGCTGCCGCCGAAACCCGAGCCGATGATCAGGACGTCGAAATCCGTTGCACGCTTGCCCATCAGGACACCTCCACCAAGAACTCGTTAGTTACCCGCCAGTATGCACCCTGCGACTGTGACCGATGCCACAAGGGTTACCTAACTGTCACGACAGGTAGCAGAAACAGTAGACGAAGGCCCGGAAGGTTCATCCGAGAATGCGAACGGACCGTGCAGCGCCGCAAAGTGGGCGCCACACGGTCCGTTCCCGCGTGCGGAGGAGGTCAGGCGCGGACCGTGAGTCCGACCTTCTGGAACTCCTTGAGGTCGGAGTAGCCCGACTTGGCCATCGAGCGACGCAGGCCGCCGACCAGGTTGAGCGAGCCGTACGGGTCGTCCGACGGACCGGTGAGCACGCGGTCGAGGGACGGCCGCTCCTCGCCGAAGGAGACCGGCAGCAGCGCACCACGAGGCATCGACGGGTGCGCGGCGGCGGACGGCCAGTACCAGCCGTGCCCGGGCGCCTCCGCGGCGACCGCCAGCGGGGCGCCGAGGACGGCGGCGTCGGCGCCGCACGCGATGGCCTTGGCGAGATCGCCGGAGGTCCGGATGTCCCCGTCCGCGATGACGTGCACGTACCGGCCGCCCGTCTCGTCCAGATAGTCGCGGCGCGCGGCCGCGGCGTCCGCGATCGCCGTCGCCATGTGCACGCCGATGCCGAGGACCTCACCGGTGGTGGTGGCACCCTCGGTGGACCCGTAGCCGACGATGACGCCCGCCGCGCCGGTGCGCATCAGGTGCAGCGCCGTGCGGTGGTCGCTCACGCCGCCCGCGACCACCGGAACGTCCAGCTCCGAGATGAACGTCTTGAGGTTCAGCGGCTCGCTGTCACCGTGCGCGACGTGCTCGGCGGAGATGATGGTGCCGTGGATGACCAGCAGGTCGATGCCCGCCTTGACGAGCGCGGGCGTCAGCGCCCGCGCATTCTGCGGGCTGACCCGGACGGCGGTCGTCACGCCGGCCTCGCGCACCTGCGCGACCGCGGCCGCGAGCAGTTCCGGCTGGATCGGCGCGGCATGCAGCTCCTGCAGCTTCGCGATCGGCGCGTCCGCGTCGGTGTCCGACTCGGCGACCTGGATCAGCCCGGCGATCGCGGCGTCGACGTCGGCGTGCCGACCCCACAGCCCCTCGCCGTTGATGACGCCGAGGCCGCCGCGCTTGCCGAGTTCGATCGCGAACGACGGCGAGACGAGCGCGTCGGTCGGGTGGGCGAGCACCGGGATCTCGAAGCGGTACGCATCCAGCTGCCAGGCGGTCGACACCTCCTTGGAGGATCGAGTCCGGCGCGAGGGGACGATGTCGATGTCGTCCAGCTCGTAGGTGCGGCGGGCGGTCCGGCCCATGCCGATTTCAACGAGGTCGCGCACGCGCGCCCCTTTCTTCGTGGTGGCTGATGCTTGCCTTGGATCTTCGCTGGAAACTATCCCGCGGCGTCAGCGCGCGGCGTAGTTCGGCGCTTCCACCGTCATGGTGATGTCGTGCGGGTGGCTCTCCTTGAGGCCCGCCGCGGTGATCTGCACGAACTGCGCCTCCTGCAGGTCCTCGATGGTCTCGGAACCCGCGTAGCCCATCGCCGCACGCAGTCCACCGGTGAGCTGGTGGATGACCTGCGAGAGCGGACCACGGAACGGGACCCGGCCCTCGATGCCCTCGGGCACGAGCTTGTCCTCGGAGAGCACGTCGTCCTGGAAGTAGCGGTCCTTGGAGTAGGACTTGCCCTGCCCGCGACTCTGCATCGCGCCCAGCGAACCCATGCCGCGGTAGCTCTTGAACTGCTTGCCGCCGACCAGGACCATCTCGCCGGGCGACTCGGCGGTGCCGGCGAGCAGCGAACCGAGCATCGCGGTCGACGCGCCTGCAGCGAGCGCCTTGGCGATGTCGCCGGAGAACTGCAGGCCACCGTCGGCGATCACCGGCACACCGAGCGGCTTGCAGGCTGCGACGGCCTCGAGGATCGCGGTGATCTGCGGGGCACCGACGCCGGCGATGACGCGGGTGGTGCAGATCGAGCCCGGTCCGACGCCGACCTTGACCGCGTCCACGCCGGCATCGACCAGCGCCTGGGCGCCGCCGCGGGTGGCGACGTTGCCGCCGATGATCTGCACCCGGTCGCCGACCTCGGCCTTGATCTTGGTGATCATCTCGAGCACGTTCCGGGAGTGGCCGTGCGCGCTGTCGACGACGAGCACGTCGACGCCGGCATCGGTGAGCGTCATCGCCCGGGCCCACGCGTCGTCGCCGACACCGACCGCGGCGCCGACCAGCAGGCGGCCGTCGCGGTCCTTGGTGGCGTCCGGGTGCTGCTCGGTCTTGACGAAGTCCTTGACCGTGATCAGTCCGGTGAGCTTGCCCTGACCGTCCACGATCGGCAGCTTCTCGATCTTGTGGCGGCGCAGCAGACCGAGCGCGGCCTCGGCCGTGACGCCCTCGCGCGCGGTGATCAGCGGCGCCGGGGTCATCACCTCGGAGACCGGGCGGTTCTGGTCGACCTCGAAGCGCATGTCGCGGTTGGTGATGATGCCGACCAGTTGGCCATGCTCGTCGGTCACCGGCAGACCCGAGATGCGGAAGCGGGCACACATGGCGTCCACCTCGGCGAGGGTGTCGCTCGGCTTGCAGGTGACCGGGTCGGTGACCATGCCCGCCTCGGACCGCTTGACGGTCTCGACCTGCCCGGCCTGCGCCTCGGTGGACAGGTTCCGGTGCAGCACGCCCATGCCGCCGGCACGCGCCATCGCGATCGCCATCCGCGACTCGGTGACGGTGTCCATCGCGGAGCTCACCAGCGGCACCCGCAGACGGATGTCGCGGGTCAACTGACTGGACGTGTCGACCTGGCTCGGGATGACGTCCGACGCGGCGGGCAGCAGCAGCACGTCGTCGAAGGTGAGTCCGAGCATGGCAACCTTGTCGGGGCGGTCCCCTCCGGTACGCACGTGTCCTCCGGAAATACTCATGCGGCTCGGGACCCTTTCCTGAAACTGTGGTGCCCCGCCGTGCAGGGTGTCGTAACCCGCGGCGCGGTCAAGTCGTGATTGCTTCGGGTCTGGGAAGAATGCTCGATCGAGGGCGAACTATTCCCTCAGCCCGCCCACAATGGTATCGGCTGTACGACCATGCGAGCGAACGCGGTGACCGATCCGCTGGCGCAGACCCGCCTGCGCTGCGTACCGTGGGACCTGTGCGAGATCAACTGCCCCCCGGTCTGCCGCCGGACCCGTTCGCCGGTGACCCCGCCGACCCCTCCGCCGCGCTCGACGCGATCGAGCCCGGTCAGCCGCTGGACCCACACGAGCGCCTTGCCGTCGAAGAGGACCTCGCGGACCTCGCCGTCTACGAGGCGCTGCTGGGCCACCGCGGTATCCGCGGCCTCGTGGTCTGCTGCGACGACTGCCAGCAGGACCACTACCACGACTGGGACATGCTGCGGGCGAACCTGCTGCAGCTGCTCGTGGACGGCACCGTGCGACCGCACGAGCCGGCCTACGACCCGATCCCCGAGGCCTACGTGACGTGGGACTACTGCCGCGGCTACGCGGACGCGTCGATGAACGAGGCGCTGCACGGCGACGGCTTCGACGCCTGACGGCCCGACAGCGAACGAAGAGAACGGCCCGGCAAGGATCCCTTGCCGGGCCGTTCTCTTCGTGCTGGACCGCCTAGGACGGTGTCGCGGGCACCAACGGCCGAGTGTCGACCGACGGCACGGTCCGAACGGTCGTCGACGCGGCGGGTGCGCTGGTCGTGGTCGGCGCCGGTGACTGCGGCTTGGACGGTTCCGTGGTCGGCGGGACCTCGCTCGGTGTCGCGGGCAACGTCGGCGTGACCGACGGGACCGACGGCGTGACCGGCGGGGTTCCGGGCGACTCGCTCGACGGGACGCTCGGCACGGTCGTCGAGGGCAGTCCGGGGACCGTCACCCCGGGCACGACGGGCACGGCGGACACCGACGTGGACTCGCCGGGAGGGGTGGTCGTCGTCGTGGTCGTGGGCGTCGTGGTCTTCGCGACGTCCGCCATCAGCCGGTCGTGCCAGGCGTTGAGCTCGTCACGCTTGTCCGAGTCGTTGACGTCGCCGGCCCGCTTGCTCGCGGACTGCAGGACCGTCATGGCGGCCTGGGTGTCGCCGGCCTTGATCAGCCGCTCGGCCTCCTGCAGGTTCGACGTGGTGTCGATGCCGGCCACGGTGGAGTTCGCTCGCTCGGTGAACACGACCTCCTTGACCTTCCACAGCGGGTCGCCGGGCTGGGCGTTGTAGGAGAACACGGTCACTCCCGCCATCACGACGGCGATCGCGGCGGCCGCGCCTGCGATCGGTCGCAACAGGCGCAACCGGCCGGTCCCCCCGGAACCGGGCGCGAGTTCCTCGTTCACCGCCGCCACGACCTCGTCGAGGCTGGGTTCGTCGGGCAGTGCGGGCGTGACGATCTCGGCCCGCCAACCTGCCAGCAGCATCGCGAGGCGGTACTCCTCCGGAGTCTCCGTCACGACCTGACCCTCGCCGGAGATCGCGTCGATCAGCGCGTCGTCGCGCTGGACCGCCGCAAGGTCGAAGGGCGTCGAGTCCGTCTCCTCGTCCAGCTCCAGCGGTGCCGGGGCGAGATCGGCGTCGGACGTTGTGCGCCGCGTCCACTTGTCGTTTCCGCTGCGTTTGCTCCCCCTAGCCATACATCTCACCCGCTTTCGCTACTTCGTTCTTCAACTTCGCGAGTGCCCGGTGTTGGGCCACTCGTACTGCTCCGGCAGTGCTCCCCACAGCCACCGCCGTTTCCTCCGCGGACAGACCCACCACCAGCCGCAGGATGACAATCTCTCGATGCTTCTCGGAGAGCGTCGAGAGCAGGGCGTTCATCTGCCTGCTCGTCTCCGAGTCGAGCGCGAGTTTCTCCGGTCCCTCGTCGGTCGATACGACATCCGGAACCTCGGCCATCGACTCGGCCTTGTTTCGGCCGGCATTGCGATGCGCGTCGGCGACCTTGTGCGCGGCGATGCCGTACACGAATGCCATGAAGGGCCGACCCTGATCCCGATACCGCGGCAGAGCGGTCATCACAGCCAGGCACACCTCCTGCGCCACGTCGTCCGCGGAGAGCTGTCCTCTCTCCGCGGCTCCGACCCGTGATCGGCAGTAACGCACGACCATGGGTCGGACACTCTCGAGAACCCGAGCCAAGGCAACTCGATCGCCCTGCGCTGCCGCAGCGACGGCTGAGTCCAACTCCTCGCTCGTACTAGTCATCGTCAGAGAATGTCCCGGCGTTACAGGGGCGCTAGAACGCGGCGCTTCCACCCCGGCGGTGGAACGATTGAAGGATAGCGACAGGGACTCACAGTTCCCTGAATCGCCCGCCCCACCCGGCGATCCGCCGTTCGCACAGCGCCCGGACCGCGGTCGCCTCGTCGCTCGGCTGCACACCGCCGAGCAGCATCGACGCCGCCCACTGCAGTGGCACGAGACCGTGTTCCGCACAGCTGTCGAGCACCCGCGCGGCCGGCCCCGCCGCGGCGGCCGGGTCCGGGCCGGCGCTCTGGGCGGCGGCCAGCAGGAGTGCGGACTTGACCTGATGCCGGACCGATTCCCCGGCACCGGCGAGCTCGAGTGCGGCGGCGGCGTGCCTGCGCCCGGCCTCCGCATCCCCCGTCGCAAGCGACATCTCCGCGTTGACCCAGTGCCACCGGATCCGCTGTCGCCACAACGCCGGGTCGGGGCGGTCCGCCACCGCGCCGCAGCGCTCGAGCAGCCGGAAGCCGAGCGGGAACCGTCCGCATCCGAGCGCGTCCGCGGCCAGCCCGGTGAGTGCATCGCAGCGCGCCGCCGCACTCTCGCCTGCGGGGCCGACACCGGGGTCACCGATCAGGGCCAGCGCGCGCCCGTCGTGACCCGCGGCGAGCGCGTGCCAGCCGAGTTGACGCAGCAGCGAGGCCTCGGTGCTGGCCGCGAGGGAGGCGAGCACCGGTCCGGGACTGCACCGGCGCAGCTCTGCGAGTTCGGCGCGCGCTGCCGCGTAGCGCCCCTGCCCGCCGAGGGCGACCGCACGGAGCCAGTGCCCGCGCGCGTCGGTGGCCGCGGGCAGGTCGGGGGCGCCGGGGGTGTCACCGAACGCGGCGCGCTCGAGCACGGAGTCGGTCATCTCACGACCGCCACTGTGCGGGTCGAACTCGATCGGATACGCGCCCGCGGGCATTTCGGTGCTGCACGGCGTAAGGGTAGGTCCCCGGACGTGCGCCGCGGCGGCGCGGTCGGGTTCCGACGGCACGGCGCCCCGATAGTCGTTCAGTTCGGATTTGTCGAGAGTTTTCCTCGCATTAACATTCGCCACCGCGGAATCGTTCAACCCATTAGTGGTGACCGACGTCTCGGTCTCCCCCATTGCGTTAATCGCATATCGTGCGGCCTCGGCCGCACCGATGCCGTCCGCGACCGCCCGACACATGCATTCGAGGCGGGCGACGTCGCGAGCGGTGTACCTCCGGTGGCTCCCGCTGACGTGGCTCGTCGGCCCGATTCCGTACCGGCGGTCCCAGGTCCGCAGCGTGGACGGCGCCACCCCCAGCCTCGCTGCCAGCGCAGATACCGAGATTGCCGGCTCCGAACCGGCGGCGGGGACCGAAGCTGCGCGCCGCTCTCCGGACTCCGCCGGCGAATCGTCGACCTGGGGCATCGGCCCATCGTCACCCCGCGGGTCCAGGTTTTCAACACGGGGAAAGAATCACGAATGCGTGTCGATTACGTATCTATGTCGATGAACGTGGCGTTAATTCACCGTTCGCGGGGTATGTAAATCACCACTTGAACAACTATTGACTCGATTTCCCGGACACCTCTAACGTGGCTAACGGAAATTGAGAACGCGCCTGAACGACCATCAGGTCGGGGCCCCGAGCCCCGCATACGTCAGGAGATGACATGCCGCAGCCGAATCACCTCCCCGGACCGAACGCCGACATCTGGGATTGGCAAATGCACGGGCTCTGCCGCGGAGTCGACTCCTCCATGTTCTTCCACCCCGACGGGGAGCGCGGACGCGCCCGCACGCAGCGGGAGATGCGCGCCAAGGAGATGTGCCATCGCTGCCCGGTGCTCGCGCAGTGCCGCACCCACGCGCTGAGCGTCTCCGAACCGTACGGAATCTGGGGCGGACTGTCCGAGTCCGAGCGTGAGTCCCTTGCCCGCCGAGGACGCCAGCGCATCGCCTCGTAGTCGGTTCGCGACACCCACACCTGTCAGGGGTGGCCCCACCGTCGCTCGTCGACCGCGCGGTCGCGCCCACCACCTGAACACGCAGGGCCCCGGACGGGATTCGTCCGGGGCCCTGCGTGTGTTCTGCGGCGGTGTGCCTAGTGGCTGTGGCCGTGTCCGTGGCCCTCGTCGACGGCCTGAACCGGCTTCTCGACCACGGCGCTCTCGGTGGTGAGCACCATGCGCGCGACGGAGGCGGCGTTGACGACCGCCGAGCGGGTCACCTTGACCGGGTCCACCACGCCGTCGGCGAGCAGGTCGCCGAAGGTGAGGGTCGCGGCGTTGAAGCCGTGGCCCTTGGGTGCGTCCGCGACCTTCGCGACCACGACGGCCCCGTCGAGGCCGGCGTTGCTGGCGATCCAGAACAGCGGCGCGTTCAGCGCGGCGCGCACGACCTCGACGCCGGTGGCCTCGTCGCCGGACAGCGACGCTGCGAGCCCGGTGAGGACCTGACCGGCCTGGACCAGCGCGGAACCGCCGCCGGGCACGATGCCCTCCTCGACCGCGGCCTTGGCCGCGTTGACGGCGTCCTCGACGCGGAACTTGCGCTCCTTGAGGTCGGTCTCGGTGGCGGCGCCGACCTTGATGACCGCGACGCCGCCGGAGAGCTTCGCGAGCCGCTCCTCGAGCTTCTCGCGGTCCCAGTCGGAGTCGGTGTTCTCGATCTCGCGGCGCAGCTGCGCGACGCGGGTGGCGATGTCGGCCTCGGTGCCGGCACCGTCGACGATGGTGGTCTCGTCCTTGGTGACGACGACGCGGCGAGCGCTGCCGAGCAGTTCCAGCCCGGCCTCCTTGAGCGAGAGGCCCACGTCGGTGTTGATGACGGTGCCCGCGGTCACGACCGCCAGGTCGTCGAGGAACGCCTTGCGGCGGTCACCGAAGAACGGCGCCTTGACCGCGACGGCCTTGATCGTCTTGCGGATGGAGTTGACCACCAGCGTGGAGAGGACCTCGCCCTCGACGTCTTCGGCGATGATGAGCACCGGCTTGCCGGACTCGGCGATCTTCTCGAGCAGCGGCAGGAAGTCCGGCAGCGAGCCGATCTTGTCGCGGTAGAGCAGGATCTGCGCGTCCTCGAGCACCGCCTGTTGTGCGTCGATGTCGGTGACGAAGTAGGGCGAGAGGTAGCCCTTGTCGAACTGCACGCCCTCGGTGACGACGAGCTCGGTCGCCAGCGTCGAGGACTCCTCGACGGTGACGACGCCGTCGACGCCGACCTTGGTCATCGCCTCGCCGACGAGCGCACCGATCTCCTCGTCGCGCGAGGAAACGGTTGCGACCTGCGCGATCGCTTCCTGGCCCTGGACGGGGGTGGCGGCGGCGATCAGCGCCTCCGACACGGCGTCGGCGGCCTTGCCGATGCCCACGCCGAGCCCGATCGGGTTGGCGCCGGCGGCGACGTTCTTCAGTCCGCCGCGGACCAGCGCCTGCGCGAGCACGGTGGCCGTGGTGGTGCCGTCGCCCGCGACGTCGTTGGTCTTGGTGGCGACGCTCTTGACGAGCTGGGCGCCGAGGTTCTCGAAGGGATCCTCGAGCTCGATCTCGCGGGCGATGCTCACGCCGTCGTTGGTGACGGTCGGGCCGCCGAACGCCTTGGCGAGCACGACGTGCCTGCCGCGCGGGCCGAGGGTGACCTTGACGGCGTCCGCGAGCTGGTCGACGCCACGCTCGAGGGCCCGGCGGGCGGTCTCGTTGAATTCGATTTGCTTGGACATGTCGCTTTGCTGCTCCTGGGTGTGGAGGGTCGTCAAACGCGATCCGCCCCGGGTCACCAGTGGTGGGACGCCGGGGCGGATCGCAAGTGGCTTACTTGGAGATGACAGCCAGCACGTCACGCGCCGACAGGATCAGGTACTCCTGGCCGGCGTACTTGATCTCGGTTCCGCCGTACTTGCTGTAGATGACGGTGTCGCCTTCCTTGACGTCGACCGGGATGCGGTTGCCCTTGTCGGTCACGCGGCCTTCGCCAACGGCGACGACGGTGCCCTCCTGGGGCTTCTCCTTGGCCGTGTCGGGGATGACCAGGCCAGAGGCAGTCGTCGTCTCGGCCTCGTTGGCCTGGACGAGGATCTTGTCCTCGAGCGGCTTGATGTTCACGCTCGCCACGATGAGCCCTCCACTTTCAGGGGTTGTTCCGCCCGGGGCTGTTCCCTGGGCGGTTCTTTTCGGTTCCGTACGCTTGCGGCCCCTCGCCAAGCCCCGTCGTCGCGGGTGCCGGAGCTGGGTCAGCGCCAACTAGCACTCTATACATGCGAGTGCCAGCGCTCAAGAGCGGCGGGTGCCGGGACCGTCGACGGAACGACCTCCGACATGAACCCCCTTTGAACGCCCGGTGACAGGGCGATGACCTACAGTCGTCGCCGTGGCGAACATGAACCGACGATCGTTCCTCGGACTGGCAGGCCTGGGCGCTGCGGGCGCGATGGGAGTCGGCGCCTTCGGGCGCGCCCCGTGGGGCACCTGGTACGCCGCCGCCGACGTGCTGCCGGAGGCCCTGGCCGGGACGACCCTCGAGGCCGTCGCGACGCCGATCGGGAGCTCCGGCTACCGCACCCTGACCGCCGGGCCCGGCTGGCCGGTGATCGTGCGCGGCGAGCTGGCCGAGGCCAAGTCGGGCCGCGAGGCGCGCCGCGCGGCGTTGGCATCGTTCGTCCAGATGACCGACATGCACGTGCTCGACGCCCAGTCGCCGATGCGGTTCGAGTACCTGCATCCGTTCACGGGGTCGGCGTTCCGGCCGCACGAGACGCTGACCACTCACGGCCTGGCGTCGCTGGTGTCCCGCATCAACTCGCTCTCCGGCGGGCCGCACACTCGGCGCCGCTTCGACGCCGTCGTCACCACCGGCGACAACACCGACAACAAGGAGCACGCCGAGCTCGGCTGGCTGCTGGCCACCCTCAACGGCGGCACCTTCCGGCCGAACACCGGCGCCCTGGACCGTTACGAGGGTGTCCAGAACTCCGGCTCGGACCTGTACTGGAATCCCGAGTCACCGATCCACGACATGTACAAGAAGGCCGGCTTCCCCGAGATCCCCGGGCTGCTCGGCGCCGCCCTCGCCCCCGTCACCAGCCCGGGCCTTCGCACCCCCTGGTACTGCGTCTTCGGCAACCACGACGACTCCGTCGAGGGCACCGTCCCGAGCGGCATCCCGCCCCTCGAGGCGATGTACACCGGGTCGATCAAGATCGAGGGACCGGACTCCGAGCAGGCCCGCGCGATCGGCAGTGCCGCGAGTTCGGACCCGTCCGCGTTGCCCGCCCTGCTCGCCGCCGTCACCACCCCGCCGCGCATCGTCACACCGGACGGCAACCGGGCGCCCTTCACTCCGCGGCAGTTCATCGCCGCGCACCTCGATCCGAGAAACACCGGACCGGGCCCGGTCGGGCACGGCTTCGCCCCGGACGCCGGCGAGACCGGGGTCGGCTACTACTCGTTCGAGATCGCGCCCGGTGTGGTCGGAATCAGCATGGACTCCACCAACCGCGCCGGCTTCGTCGACGGGTCGCTGGGCGAGGCCCAGTTCCGGTGGATCGAGCACACCCTGCAGTCGGGCAGCAGCCGCTACTACGGCGTGGACGGCCGGCCGGTGACGCAGTCGCGTGAGGACACCTACTTCCTGCTGTTCAGCCACCACACCAGCGACACCATGGACAACCTCGTGCCGGACCCGGAGAACCCGGCCGAGCGCCGCCACTCCGGCGCCGAGCTGGTCGCGCTGCTGCACCGCTTCCCCAACGTGCTGGCCTGGGTCAACGGCCACACGCACGAGAACAAGATCTCCGCGCGTTCCGGGCCCACCCCGGTGCAGGGCTTCTGGGAGATCAACACCGCGTCGCACATCGACTTCCCGCAGCACGCGCGCATCATCGAGGTCGCCGACAACCGCGACGGCACGGTCTCGGTGCTCACCACGCTGATCGAGTCGGACAGCCCGTACCAGGTCGGTCACGGCGACTTCTCGCAGTCCGGACTGGCGTCGCTGTACCGGGAACTGTCCTTCAACGACATTCACGCCGACCCGAAACTCATGGGCGCGTCGAGCGACCACAACACGGAGCTCCTGCTGCCCTCGCCGCGCGCCTGACCAGTGCCGATCCCGATTTCGATTTATTGCATACGAAATGCAAGTAATATACGGTCGTCATCGTGCAGCTGACGCGATTCACTGACCTGGGGCTGCGCGTGATGATGCGCCTAGCCGTCTCCCCAGGAGGCGGCGGCTTGACGACGAGTCAAGTGGCGGATGAGATGGCGATTCCGTACACGCACACGACCAAGGTCGTGCTGCGGCTACGCGAACTCGGCATGGTCGAAGCCCGCCGCGGTCGGGGCGGCGGGCTCACGATCACCGACCGCGCGCGCGCCACCTCGATCGGATGGCTCGCGCGTGAACTCGAGGGCGAAGGCGAGGTCGTGACCTGCGAGGGCGCGACCCCGTGCCCGCTCCGCAGCGCGTGTCGGCTGCGTGGAGCGCTGCGCCGGGCACAGAACGCCTTCTACGAGTCCCTCGACGGCGTCACCGTCGACGACCTGGTCTCGGCCCCCGACACCGTCTCGATTCTCTCGCTCACCGCCAGGCCGGCGGACTGACTAGTCCTCGGATTGGCGGCGCCGCTGGCCCGCCTTGACCGCGGCGGTGATGATCTTCACGCCGACCGCGAGCAGCACCAGGTTCCCGACGATCTGCACCGACACGATCGCGCGCGCGGTCTCGCTGACCGCGGTGATGTCGCCGAAACCCACGGTGGAGAAGCAGACCAGCGTGAAGTACAGCGAGTCCAGCTTCGTGAGCGGTTCGGTGAAGCTGGATGGCGTCACCGTCGAGGTCACCACGTAGATCGTCGCGAACGCGAGCAGGTACGCGGGCAGGGCCAGCGCCAGCGCCTCGACTGCCTGCAGCCCCGGATACTGCGCGTGCACGATCTTCCAGATCTGCCACGCGCACAGGGCCCCCACCAGCGCGAGTCCCAGCAGCAGCCCGCCCAGCGCGGAGGCCGACTGCAGGTTCCACATCGGCAGCAGGAAATACGCGATCACCAGTAGCGACGCCGAACAGACGGGGCGCACCACCGCCCGACGGAGCAGCCGGTTCCGGTCCGCCTTCGGCAGGGCGGCGAAACCGTCAGCGGGCATCGCCGAGGTCCCGCGACTGGCTGACCGTCACGGACAGGCCCGGATCGGTGGCGACGGTCAGCGGCGACGGCAGCGCGCCCCCCGCGATGACGTGTGCACCCAGTGCCGCGATCATCACGCCATTGTCGGTGCACAGTCGCGGCTTCGGGATGCGAAGCGTCAAACCTGCGGCGGCACAGCGCTCCTCGGCGAGCTCTCGGATGCGCGAGTTCGCGGTCGCACCGCCGCCGAGGACGAGGGTGTCCACGCCCACGTCGGTGGCCGCCCGGACGGCCTTCATGGTGAGCACGTCGGCCACCGCCTCCTGGAAGCTGGCCGCGACGTCCGGGATCGAGACCGGTTCGCCCGCCCGCTCCTTCGACTCCACATACCGTGCGACGGCGGTCTTCAGTCCGGAGAACGAGAAGTCGTTGCGCGCGTCTCGCGGGCCGGTCATGCCGCGCGGGAAGGCGATCGCGGTGCGGTCGCCGTCCTGGGCGGCCCGATCGAGCGCCGGACCACCCGGGAAGCCGAGGCCGAGCAGCCGGGCCACCTTGTCGAAGGCCTCGCCCGCCGCGTCGTCCACGGTGGTTCCGAGCTCGACGATCGGCTGCGCGAGATCCTGCACGTGCAGCAGGTGCGTGTGCCCGCCGGAGACCAGCAGCGCCACGCAGGGCGGCATGGGACCGTGCTCGAGGGTGTCCACCGCGACGTGTCCGCCGAGATGGTTGAGGGCGTAGAAGGGCACGTCCCAGGCGGCCGCGTAGGCCTTGGCCGCGGCGGCACCGACGAGCAGCGCACCGGCGAGGCCCGGGCCGATGGTCACGGCCAGCGCGTCCGGCTTGGCGATGCCCGCCTGCGCCAGCGCCCGGCGCATGGTCGGGACGATCGCCTCGAGGTGTGCGCGCGAGGCGACCTCCGGCACCACGCCGCCGTAGCGCGCGTGCTGGTCGACGCTCGAGGCCACCTCGTCGGCGAGCAGTTCACACGTCCCGTCGGCGCGCCACCGGACGATGCCGACTCCCGTTTCGTCGCAGGAGCTCTCGATGCCCATCACGATCATGCCGGCTGCTCCTTCGTCACGTTCTCCGTCGCTTCGCTCGCCCGGCGCTCCCGACGCATGGTGTACGCGTCGGCGCCGCTGGGCTGGTAGTAGTTCCGCCGGGTGCCGAGGATCTCGAAGCCCTCACGCCGGTAGAGCGCGATGGCCGACTCGTTGTCGGTGCGCACCTCGAGGAACACCGGACCGCCGTGAGCTCCGGCGACCCGCAGCAACTCGTCGAGCAGCCTCGATCCGAGCCCGCGCCGCTGGTGCGCCGGATCGACGCCGATCGTGTGCACCTCGGATTCGGGGTCGGATCCGCCGCCCAGCAACGCAATTCCCGCGTAGCCGACGGTCGTTCCGGACTCGTCTCGGGCCACGAAGTAGTGATTGTGCGCATGGGCGAGTTCCGAGCGGAAGGCCTCCGCACTCCACGGCCCGTCCCCGGGGAACAGGATCTCCTCCAGCTCCGCACAGCGAGTCGCGTCGGCCGCCGTCATCGCGACGATGGCGACACTCATCGGGTGCGGTTCGCGATCTCGACCGCGTCGGGGCGTCGAAGATACAGCGGGACAAGCGGTTCCGGTTCCGCCCCGTCGATCAGCGCTTGTCGGGCGACCCGGACGAGCCCGGCGGGCGAGGGCGTCTCGACCGGCTCCACCGGCAGGTCGAACAGGTCCACGTGCGCGGCGGAGCCGGCAACCACGTTCGACGGCAGCGGGTTCACATCGGCCGGTTTGTCCACCGCGGGTCCGGACACCCGGGCACCACCGGAGTACCGCGCCCAGTACACCTCTCGTCGCCGGGCGTCGGTGACCACCAACAGGTCTCGCCCGAGCGCGGCCTCGACGGCGATCGCGTCGAGACTGCACACGCCGTACACGGGAATGCCGAGCGCGTCGCCGAACGCCGCCGCGGTGGCCATCCCGACCCGCAGTCCCGTGAAGGGTCCCGGGCCGCAGCCGACCACGACCGCGTCCAGGTCGCGCGGCGTGTGCCCCGCCTCCGCGAGGCATTCGAGGATGTGCGGCGTCAGCACCTCCGCGTGCGCACGGGCATTGACGGTGACCCTGGTGGACAACGTCGTGGGTTCGTCGCCCACGAGGCGGACGACCCCCGCGGTGACGGCCGGGGTGGCGGTATCGACGGCGAGTACGAGCACGGCTACCGAGGATACCCGCACGTCAGCACGCATCTCGACACGACGACGGCATACCCGGCCCCGCGGCTCTCACTCCTCGCGATAGCCGAGGGCTGCCGAGATCCGTCCGGCGGCACGACGCACGACCGGCACCAGGCCCTGCATCCGCTCGTCCGGCATGTAGGGCGTCGTCGCCGACACGCTGATGGCACCGACGATCCGGCGGGACACGTCGCGCACCGGCGCCGCGACGCAGCGGATCCCGGGCTCGTTGTCCTCGAGGTCCAGCGCGACCCCGGTCCGGGCGTAGCTGCGCATCCGCGTACAGAACTCCTCGAGACCGACGGCGTCCACCGGCGACGCCTGCGCCTGGGCCGCGTCCGCGCGGTACAGCGACTCCCACCGCTCCGACGAGTCCAGCAGCAGCGCCTTGCCGACGCCGGCCCTGGTCAACGGCATTCGGTAGCCGACCCGCGAGCGCATTTCCGCACCCCGAGAGCCGGACAACTTGTCCAGGTAGAGCACCGATCCCCCGTCCTCCACCGCCAGGTGCACGGTGTCGTGCACGTGCGCCGACAGGTCCTCGAGGATCGGGCGCGCGACCATCGGCAGCGGATTGCCGTGCAGCGCCTTGAAGCCGAGTTCGATGAGCGCGGGGCCGAGCGCGTAGCCGCCCACCCCGGTCCGCAGGTAGCCCTCGCGCACCAGCAGCTGCACGAACCGGTGCGCACTGCTGCGGCCCAGCCCGGTGGCCTCGACGACGCCGCGCAGGTCGTGGGCCCCCTCGGACACTGCGCGGATCACCGCCAGTCCACGGGCGAGGGTCTGGGTGCCGGGCGGGATGTCGTCGGTCGCGGTGTCCACTGCCCCAGTATCCCATATATAGGGATACTGTTCGTCATAATGGGAACTGGGGCACATAGTGGTGGCCGTGATCGACAGCACCACGGCACACCCGACACCGCGCCTCGTCGCCCTCGACTGGGGCACGACGTCGCTGCGCGCCTGGCTGCTCGGCGACGACGGACGCATTCTCGACTCCCGCCGCCACGACGACGGGCTGCTCAGCACGACCGCCCGCGACGAGGCCTCGCGCACCGCCCACTTCGCCGCGACCTTCGACCGGGTGTGCGGCGACTGGCTGCGCGCGCACCCCGGTCTGCCGGCAATCGCCTGCGGCATGGTCGGCAGCGCGCAGGGCTGGCACGAGGCCGGATACCTGACCGTGCCGACCGATCTGCGCGCGATCGCCGACGCGCTGTCCACGGTGCGGCACGACCGCGGCGTGCTGCACCTGGTTCCCGGGCTGCGGATGCCGAGCGAACCCGGCGGTCGGGTGCCCGGCGACGTGCTGCGCGGCGAGGAGACGCAACTGCTCGGCGTGCTGCCCGACGGCGACGCCCACCACACGGTCGTGCTGCCGGGTACGCACACCAAGTGGGTCCAGGTCGAGGATCGCAAGGTCACGTCGTTCGCCACCGCGATGTCCGGCGAGCTGTACGGACTGGTCCTCGAGCACGGCATCCTCGGCCGCACCGCCGCCCCTGCCGTCCGCGACGACGCGGCGTTCGCCCGGGGGCTCGCCACGGGTGCGTCCGTTCCCTCGCGCGGCCTGACCGCGGAACTGTTCGGCGCACGGGCGCTCGTGCTCGACGGGCTGCTCGCACCGTCCGCACTGCCGGACTACGTGTCCGGCGTGATCATCGCCGACGAGGTGGCGCACCTGCTGCCGCACCGCGGCGAACACGAGCGGATCCTGTTGTGCGGCACCGCCGACCTGTGCCGACGCTATGCCACCGCGCTCGCCGCGCGCGAGGTGACCGTCGACATCGTCACCGAAGAGGCCTCGGCCCACGGACTGTGGTCGATCGCCCTGTCCGCCGGGCTCGTCGAACCGACCGAGCGCGGCGCGCGCACCCAGAAGGAGCAGCCATGACCATGTCAGCAACCACCACCCGGACCGGTTTGGTGGCGATCCTCCGAGGCATCACCCCGGACGAGGTCGTCGCGGTCGGGGAAGCCCTTGTCGAGGAGGGTTTCCCCGCGATCGAGGTACCCCTCAACTCGCCGGACCCGTTCGAGTCGATCGAGCGGCTGGCAGCAGCCGTCGGCACCGACTGCCTGGTCGGGGCCGGCACCGTGCTCACCGTCGACGACGTGATCCGAGCCCAGTCCGCCGGCTCTCGGATCATCGTCTCGCCCGACGCCAACACCGAGGTCGTCGCCGCGGCCGTGCAGCGCGAGCTGCACCCCTACCCCGGTGTGACCACGCCGACCGACGCGTTCCGGGCGATCCGCGCGGGCGCCCGCAGCCTCAAGCTGTTTCCCTCCGACGCCGTTCGGATCAGCGGCATGCACGCCTGGCAGGCCGTGCTTCCGCCCGAGGTCGAACTGCTTCCGGTCGGCGGAGTCGACGCGCGCAACCTCGCCGCCTGGGCCAGCGCGGGCGCGGGCGGCGCCGGGCTCGGCTCGTGCCTGTACCGCCCGGGGGACGCCGCCGCGGACGTCCGAGTCCGCGCCCGCATGCTGCTGGACATCTGGTCCGAAGCACTGGCCTGACCGAGAACACATCGCCCCGGGCCCACGCCGCGCAGGAGGAACCCCATGAAGATCAGATCGTTGACCACCCACCTCGTCCCGCCGAGGTGGCTGTTCCTGCGGATCGAGACCGACGACGGTCTGGTCGGCTGGGGCGAACCGGTGCTCGAGGGCCGCGCCGCCACGGTCGCCGCGGCGGTGGACGAGCTGTCCGACTATCTGATCGGCCGGGATCCGCGCAACATCGAGGACCTGTGGACCATGCTGTACCGCAGCGGCTTCTACCGCGGCGGCGGCATCCACATGAGCGCGCTCGCCGGCATCGACCAGGCGCTGTGGGACATCAAGGGCAAGGCACTCGGGGTCCCCGCGTACGAACTGCTCGGCGGCCGCGTCCGCGACTCGATCAAGGTCTACTCCTGGATCGGCGGGGACCGGCCGGCCGACACGGCCGCCGCCGCGCGGGAGGTCGTCGACCGCGGCTTCACCGCGGTCAAGATGAACGGCACCGAGGAACTCCAGTACCTCGACACGTGGGACAAGGTCGACCGCTGCGTCGCCAACGTCGCGGCCGTGCGCGACGCGGTGGGACCCGACGTCGGCATCGGCGTCGACTTCCACGGCCGTGTCCACAAGCCGATGGCGAAGGTGCTGCTCCGGGAACTCGAACCGTACCGACTGATGTTCGTCGAGGAGCCGGTGCTCTCCGAGCACGTCGACGGCTTCGTCGACGTGCTCCGGCAGTCGCCGATCCCGATCGCGCTCGGCGAGCGCCTGTACTCGCGCTGGGACTTCAAATCGGTGATCACCTCGGGCGCCGTGGATGTGATCCAGCCCGACCCGTCGCACTGCGGCGGTATCACCGAGGCGCGCAAGATCGCCCACATGGCGGAGGCGTACGACATCGCACTCGCGCTGCACTGCCCCCTCGGGCCGATCGCACTGGCGTCCTGCCTGCAGATCGACGCGGGCTGCTACAACGCCACCATCCAGGAGCAGAGCCTGGGCATCCACTACAACACCGCGAACGACCTGCTCGACTACCTCGTCGACCCGTCCGTGTTCGCCTACTCCGACGGCCAGGTCGCGATCCCCACCGGACCCGGCCTCGGTATCGAGATCAACGAGGACTATCTGGCCGAACGGGCGGCTGAGGGACATCGATGGCGCAACCCGGTCTGGCGCCACGGCGACGGATCGATTGCGGAGTGGTGAGGACGATGACGGTGAACGAGCGAGTCGAACACAGGCCGGCGCTCGCGACGCAAGCGTCACGGGCGCGGCTGCTCATCGCGGTCATGCTGTTCGCGACCGTGGTGATCAACTACATGGACCGCGCGAACCTGTCGATCGCCATGCCGGCGATCGCGCACGAGATGGACCTGTCCAAAGCGCAACAGGGACTGCTGCTCTCGGCGTTCGGATGGACGTACGCGGCAATGCAGATCCCCGGCGGCTGGCTCGTCGACCGGATCCCGCCGAGGGTGCTGTACCCGGCGTGCCTCGCGCTGTGGTCGCTGGCCACCGTGTTCATGGGAGTCATCGGCGGCTTCGTCGCGCTCATCGCCCTGCGGCTGTTCGTCGGCGCGTTCGAGGCGCCCGCGTACCCGATCAACAACCGCATCGCCACGGCGTGGTTCCCCGAACGCGAACGGGCGTCGGTGATCGGTTTCTACACCTCCGGCCAGTTCATCGGCCTCGCCCTGCTCACCCCGTTCCTGTCATGGCTGCAGTCGGAGATGTCCTGGCACTGGGTGTTCGTCGTGACCGGCGTGATCGGCCTGGTCTGGGGCGGCATCTGGTACCTGCGTTACCGGGAGCCACGGGACTCGCGCGCCAACGACGCGGAGATCGAGCTGATCCGGGACGGCGGCGGGCTGGTCGACCTGGCGCAGACGCTGCGCCCGCGCGCCGCGATCACCCGCGAGGACGTGGCGACCGTCCTGGGCCGCCGCAAGCTGTGGGGCATCTACCTCGGACAGTTCTGCCTGACCTCGACCCTGTGGTTCTTCCTGACCTGGTTCCCCACCTATCTGGTCGAGTACCGCCACATGGACTACATCAAGTCCGGCTTCCTGGCCTCGCTGCCGTTCGTCGCGGCGCTCATCGGCGTGCTGTTCTCGGGCGTGTTCTCGGACTTCCTGCTGCGGCGCGGGGTCTCGCTCGGCGCGGCCCGCAAGGGTCCGATCATCGTCGGCCTGCTGCTGACCACCGCGATGATCGGTGCGAACTTCACCGACTCGACGGTGCTGGTCATCGCGTTCCTGTCGGTCGCGTTCTTCGGCAACGGGCTGGCCTCGATCACCTGGTCGCTGGTGTCCGCCCTGGCCCCGGAGCGGCTGCTCGGGCTGACCGGCGGGACGTTCAACTTCATCGGCAATCTCTCCTCGATCGCCACGCCGATCGTCATCGGCCTGCTCGTCACCGACCAGAGCTTCGCCCCGGGATTCGTCTACATGACCGTGGTGACGGCGATCGGCATTGCCGCCTACGTCCTCCTGGTCGGCAAGGTGGAGCGCGTCCGCGACTAGGAGACCCAACCCCACTGCGCGGTGCGGACGTCGGACTCGGGTTCGCGGCGCAGCCGCACCAGCAGGTGCCGGTCGGTCAGGTGCTCGACCACGCCCTCACCCCATTCGACCACCACGACGGCTCCGGCCAGGTCGGTGTCCAGGTCGAGGGCGTCGAGCTCGTCGAAGGTCTGCGCGCTGCCGGCGCGGTCGCCCGCCCCGAGACCGAGCCGATACGCGTCCACGTGCACCATGGCCACCGGCGGCCCGCCACCGGGACGCTCCCCCGCCCGGTGTTCGCGGGCGATGATGAAGGTCGGCGAGCTGACCCGGCCCTGTACGCCGAGGCCGGCCGCGATGCCGCGCGCCAGCGCGGTCTTCCCGGCGCCGAGCGGACCGTCGAGGACCACCAGGTCGCCTGCGTCCAGCTCGCGGGCGAGGCGCCTACCGAACGCCTCGGTGTCCTCGGTGGCCGGCAGCTCGATCGTCGCGTGCATCGACTCAGCCACCGAAACCCACCCGATCCGCGTACTCGCCGTGCGCAGCGGCCCGATTGACGAGCCGGTCGATCGCGTCCGTGACCCGAATCGGGAACTCGAGCTGGACCAGATGGCCCGCGGAGACCACCCGAACCAGTTCCGAGCGGGGCAGGACCGCCGCCATCGCCTCCGACTGCGCGAACGGAATCACCATGTCCGCGTCGCCGCACAGCACCAGTGCCGGCAGGTCGGCGATCACCGGCAGCGCCTCCGACTCGTCGTGCAGCTCGAGCGACTTGAGGAAGTTCACGATGGTCGTGACCGACGTCTCGTTGAGCATGCTCTCCGAGAACCTCATCAGCGAGGGGCTCACGTCGGTGCCGTACGACGCGGCACGCAGGATCGGCGAGATGATCGCCCGGGCGGCGCCGCGGCCGAACTGGACGACCCCGGGCGCGGTGCGGACCGCGAGACGGAACGCGTCGATCACCGGGTTCCGCAGGTTACGGCTCAGTCCTGCTTTGTTCAGGCCCTCGGCCGCGGTGGCGACCAGGCCGACCCCGACCACCCGCGTGCCGAACTGCTCCGGCATCTGCCGGGCCATCGCCAGGATGCTCATGCCGCCCATCGAGTGTCCGACCAGCACCACCGGTCCGGTCGGTGCGACCGCTCGCACCACCGCGTCGAGGTCCCGTCCGAGCTGGCCGATGGTGCAGCTCTCGGGGCTCGGGGTGCCGGAACGGCCGTGGCCGCGCTGATCGTAGAAGACCATTCGCACCGCACTGCCCCAGCGCCGCTCGAGCTGGCGGCGCTGGAAGTGCCAGGAGTCCATCCGCAGGCAGTAGCCGTGCACGAACACGACCGTCAGCGGCGCGTCGGCGGGTCCCACCTCCCGCACCGCCAGCGGGATGCCATCGTCGGCGGTGACCAGGCTGCCCCGGTCCGCGTCCATCAACCCGAAGTCCTCGCGGGCGTGCCGGTCCCGCCTGCCGCGCCGCGGCTGCGCGGGACGATGGGCGACGCTGACGCCTGCAAACGCCCCGAGCACGGTGGCGACGCCGGCGCCACCGATGAGCCCGGCCTTTCCGAACGGCTTCACCGCGCGACCCGCCCGCCGCCGGTGTACGTGCGCACGACGCGTCCGCGCACACCGGTCACCACCTCGTAGTGGATGGTGTCGAGCGCGTCGGCCCAGTCCTGCGCGACGGGTTCGCCGGAGTCACCGGGGCCGAAGAGGATCGCAACGTCGCCCTCGGCGACCGGGCCCGGATCGGCACCGAGATCGACGACCACCTGATCCATGCACACCCGACCGATCTGCGGGTACCGCCGGGATCCGATCTGCACCTCGAACCGGCCGCCGATGGCGCGCGGGATGCCGTCGGCGTAGCCGACGGGCAGCAACGCGACGGTGGTGTCGCGCGGCGCGATCCAGGTGTGGCCGTACGACACTCCGCCGCCCGCGGCGACCTTCTTGACCAGTGCCACGCGCGCGCGGAGCACCATCGCGGGCCGCAGGCCGAACTGGCCGAGCTCGGGCACCGGGGACAGCCCGTACAGCGCGATGCCGGGACGCACCATGTCGAAGCGCAGGTCGGGCCGTGTCAGCGTGGCGGCCGAGTTCGACAGGTGCACCCGATCGGCCTTCAGGCCCCGGCGCGCGGCCTCGGCCACGGCGTGCCGCAGCGCCTCGACCTGGAGGTCGATGACGGGATGGTGCGGCTGGTCCGCGTGCGCGAGGTGGGAGAAGACGCCCCGGAACCGGATCGCGCCCTCCGCCTCGGCTCGGGCGAGCCCGTCGAGCAGTGCGGCCAGCTCGGTCGGCGAGACGCCGTTGCGGTTCAGTCCGGTGTCCACCTTCATGGTGACCTGTGCGGTGGTGCCGAGCTCGCGGGCCGCGGAAACCACCGCACTCAGGTGGCGCGGCGAGGAGACGGCGAGTTCCACGCCGGCCGCGATCGCCGCGGCGAAGTCGGCGTCCGGGGTGTGCAGCCAGGACAGCACGGGCGCCTCGATGCCCGCGGCGCGCAGGTCGAGCGCCTCGTCGATGGTGGTGACGCCGAGTTCGGTTGCGCCGGCGGCCAACGCGGTGCGGGCCACCTCGACGGCCCCGTGGTTGTAGGCGTCGGCCTTGACCACGGCCATCACCGCGGCACCACCCGCGTGCTCGCGCAGCAGTCGCACGTTGTGCGCGACGGCGTCGAGATCGACGAGTGCCTCTGCCTGCGGTGCGTTCCGGTGCGACGGGTCGCCGGCCGGGCGCGGGTTTCCACCCGACCCTGACAATACGGACAAGTCGACACCCGCCCGAAGAGCGAATGCCGCATGGTCGAGCTGCGGAGCGGTAGTCATGGTGTCGTAGATCCTGCCATTTTCAGTTGCCTAGCCAAATGACATCCGTCACTCCGCGGGTCACGGTTTGAGAACCCGCTGCGCCCGCAGGACCCGAACGGCATCCCTGACCTGGGACAACAGGGTTCCGGCAGAAATCGGGGCGGCCGTGTCGGAACCACCGCCCGCCGCGAGCGCGGCGGCCAGCGCGTGGGCGCGGGCCCCCATCGCCGCCGCCGTCGACTGTGTCAGCCCGGTCGCCGTCAACGCGCCGATCATTCCCGCCAGCACGTCGCCCGCGCCCGCGGTGGCCGCCGCGGAGCCGCCTGCCTCGTTGACCAGCACCTGACCGTCCGGGTCGGCGACGACCGTGCACCTGCCCTTGAGCAGGACGCTCACGCCCCACTCGGCGGCGAGGCGGCGGGTATGGCCGATCCTGTCCTCGGCGGGATCGCGACCGGTCAGTCGTTCGAATTCGCCCGCGTGCGGGGTCAGCAGGGTCGGAGCCCGCCTGCCGGACACCAGTGCCGGGTCCGCCGCGAGCAGCGTCAGCCCGTCCGCGTCGACGAGCACCGGCAGGTCGGTCTCGAGCGCGGACCGCAGCACCGACCGGGCGGCCGCGTCGGTGCCGACACCCGGCCCCACCACCCAGGCCTGCACCCTGCCGGCGGCCGCGAACCCGTCGACCGCCACCACCTCGGGCCACCACGAAATAACTTGTGGCGCAGCGGTTCCCGCGTATCGAACCATCCCCGACGTGGCGGCCACCGCGCCGCCCGCGCACAACACGCCCGCGCCGGGATAGTGCGCACTGCCCGCGACCACCCCGACCACGCCCTGGGTGTACTTGTCGTCGGTCGCCGCCGGGACCGGCCAGAGGGCACCGACCTCCGGCGCGGTGAGCGCCCGAATCTCGGCCGCACCCACCCCGAGACCGATGTCGACGAGTTCGACGCGTCCGCAGTGCGGCGCGGCGAGCACGTGCACCGGCTTGAGCGCACCGAAGGCGACGGTGACCTGCGCGGTCACCGCCGGACCGGAGACGGCGCCGGTGTCGGGGTCCACCCCGCTCGGCAGGTCGACGGCCACGATCGGCGCGCTGATCGACTCGACCAGCGCCGCGGCGGCCGGGCGCAGCGGTCCCCGGCCCGAGATCCCGACGATGCCGTCGAGCACGAGGTCGGGCTCTCCGAGACCGGTGTCGACCCGTCCGCCCGCGGCGCGGAACGCCGCCAGCCCGGCCGGGTGCGCTCGGTCCGGCGCGAGCAGCACCGCGCGGACCGCGACGCCGCGCGCGCGCAGCATCGCTCCGGCCCACAGCGCGTCCCCCCCGTTGTCCCCGGATCCGACGAGGAGCGCAACCCTGCGGCCCGCCACACCTCCTGTGCGCGAACGTAACTCGTCGGCCGCGACCCTGGCCAGTCCGTACGCGGCCCGGCGCATCAGCGCGCCGTCGGGCAGCGCGGCGAGCAAGGGTGCCTCGTACCCGCGCACCCGGTCCGCGGTGAAGTAGTCACGCATCGATCGACCGTAACCCGCCGAGTACGACCGCGCGGTCCGCGGAGGGGTTCCGTCGGCGCCGCGACGGGGATAGCGTGTAGCTCATGCAGGCATTATCGATGCGGGCATTCGGAGTCATGGTGGCGTCGGGGCTTCTCCTGACGTCGGCGATCGCGGGATGTGCCGTGACCAACGAGTCGGCCAATGCCATAACCACCACGCAGTTCGTGCGGGTGACGAGCATGCAGTTCCAGCCGGCCACCCTCCGGATCCAGCTCGGTCAAACGGTGACGTGGAATTTCGTCGGAAACACCGACCACAACGTCACCTCCGATCCGAACGCACAGGAGACCTTCAGCAGCCCGACCATGAGCGACGGCAGCTGGAGCTACACCTTCAAGGAGCGGGGCACCAACCCGTACTACTGCACGATCCACTCGAACATGGCCGGCACCGTCATCGTCCAGTGATGGCGGCGGCGCGAGGCGGCCACCCCGTTCCGGGTGAACACCTCGCGCCGACTGCTTGACGTGCTACTCGACCGTGACGGACTTCGCCAGGTTGCGCGGCTTGTCGACGTCGTAGCCGCGAGCCTTCGCCACCTCGGCCGCGAACACCTGCAGCGGCACCGTGGACAGCAACGGCTGCAGCAGAGTCGGGGCCGCGGGGATCTCGATCAGGTGATCGGCGTGCGGTCGCACCGTCTCGTCGCCCTCCTCGGCGATCACGATGGTCCGGGCGCCGCGGGCCTTGATCTCCTGGATGTTCGAGACCAGCTTCGAGTGCAGCACCGCCCGCCCCTTCGGCGACGGCATCACCACGATGACCGGCAGGCCCTCCTCGATCAGCGCGATCGGACCGTGCTTGAGCTCGCCCGCGGCGAAGCCCTCGGCGTGCATGTACGCGAGTTCCTTGAGCTTGAGCGCGCCCTCGAGTGCCACCGGGTACCCGACGTGCCTGCCGAGGAACAGCACCGTCGACGAGTTCGCGAACTCGCGCGCCAACGCGCGCACCGGCTCGACGTTCTCGAGCACCCTCGCCACCAGCGCCGGCATCGCCTCGAGGTCCGCGTACTCACGACCGACCTCGTCGGGGTACTTGGTACCGCGGGCCTGTGCCAGTGCGAGACCCACCAGGTAGTTCGCGGTCACCTGGGCCAGGAACGCCTTGGTCGAGGCCACCGCGATCTCCGGCCCCGCCCGGGTGTAGAGGACGGCGTCCGCCTCACGCGGGATCTGCGCACCGTTGGTGTTGCAGATGGCCAGCACCCTGGCCTTCTGGTCCTTGGCGTGCTTCACCGCCTCGAGCGTGTCCGCCGTCTCACCGGACTGCGAGATCGCCACCACCAGCGTGGAACGGTCCAGCACCGGGTCGCGGTAGCGGAACTCGCTCGCCAGTTCCACCTCGACGGGCAGCCGGGTCCAGTGCTCGATCGCGTACTTGGCGAGCAGACCGGAGTGGTAGGCGCTGCCGCAGGCGACGACGAACACCTTGTCGACGTCGCGAAGCTCCTGGTCGGACAGGCGCTGCTCGTCGAGGACGATCCTGCCGTCCGCGAAGTGACCGAGCAGCGTGTCCGCGACGGCCGCGGGCTGCTCCTCGATCTCCTTGAGCATGAAGTAGTCGTGACCGCCCTTCTCGGCGGCCTTGAGGTCCCAGTCGATGCGGAACGGACGGCCCTGCGCCTCGTTGCCCGCGAAGTCCACGATCGAGTAGCCGCCGGCGGTGATGACCACGACCTGGTCCTGCCCCAGCTCGATGGCGTCGCGGGTGTGCTCGATGAACGCCGCGACGTCCGATCCGAGGAACATCTCGCCTTCGCCGACTCCGACGACCAGCGGGGTGGAGCGGCGCGCGGCGACGAGCGTGTCGGGGTGGTCGGCGTGCGCGAACACGAGGGTGAACGCGCCCTCGAGCCTGCGCACCACGGCCTGCGCGCTGGCGACGAAGTCGCCGGCGGTCTCCCCTGCCGCGTATGCGCGGGAGACGAGGTGGACGGCTACCTCGGAGTCGGTGTCGCTGAGCAGTTCCACGCCGGCGGCCTCGAGTTCGGCGCGCAGCGGGGCGAAGTTCTCGATGATGCCGTTGTGCACCACCGCGACCTTGCCGGTCGCGTCGACGTGCGGGTGCGCGTTGCGGTCGGTGGGACGACCGTGAGTCGCCCAGCGGGTGTGTCCGATCCCGGTGCTGCCCACGAATCGGTCGGCACCGACCTCGGCGAGTTCGGCCTCGAGATTGGCCAGCTTGCCCGCCTTGCGCTCCACGGCGAGCCCGCCGTTGCCGTCGAGGACCGCGATGCCGGCGGAGTCGTAGCCGCGATACTCCATCCGGCGCAGAGCCTCGACGCCGACGTCCAACGCCCCCCGGTGGCCGACGTATCCCACGATTCCGCACATGGTTAGAAAGGGTACTGGGAACGTGGCCGCCTGCCGACCACGAGGGGCTCAGGTCGATGCGTGCTGGTCCGGATCGAACTCGGCCAGGAATTCGGCAAATGCGGGCCACAGGGTGTCGCGGGCGGCGCGACCGGTGAGCACGCCGAGATGGCCGCCGGGAAACACCCCGTAGCGAACGTCCGGCGACCCGGTCAGCAGCTCTGTGAGATGGAGCACAGCACGTTTCGGGGCGAGTCCGTCGCCGCTGCCTGCGACGACCAGGACCGGCACGTCGATGGCATGCAGGTCCACCCTCCGGCCGCCGATCTGCATGTGCCCGGTCGCGAACTCGTTGGAGCGCATGATCACGTGGTAGAGCTGCCCGAAGGTCCGGCCAGGGTAGGCGTACATGCTGCTCATGAACCGGTCGACTGCCTCGATCTGCTCGAGGTGGTCGCGATCGTCGAGGTTCGCCAGCACCGTCCACGGCCGGGTCAGGTACTTGTCGACGCTGGCGGCCTTGAATCCGAGGCTGGTCAGCGGTGCCGGAACGGTGCCGAACAACTTGTAGAACGGGGCGACGGTGTACGGGCCGAACAGGCGGTCCAGCGGCCGGAGGGTGGCGAACAACGGCACCTGGCGCAGATCGAACGGGCTCGCGATCGGTGTGACCGAGCGCAGCGGCAGCTCGGGGTGCGCGGCTGCCGCGTAGACGGCGAAGATCCCGCCGAGCGACCACCCGGCCAGGTGCACCTGCTGTCCGTTCGCATCCTCGCTGACGACCCGGACGGCATCGGGGACGACGTCGTCGACCCAGTGCTCGAACCCGCGCGCACGGTCCGCGAAGTTCACCGGGCCGTAGTCGACGACGTACACGTCGCGGCCCGTCTCCTTCAGGTATTCGACGACGCTGCACCCGCGCCGCAGGTCGAAGGCGACCGAGGTCGCGGCCAGTGGGGTGACCAGCAACACCGGTGCGCCGGTGGCCTCGCGGTGGGTGGAGCGGAACCTGCGGACGGTGCGGTCGGCGTTGGTGTCGACGATCTCGGACTCGGTCGGGCGGAGGTCGGCCAACCCGTTCGACTCGATGCGCGCCCGCACGTTCGCCACTGCTCGGGGAAGGTCGCGCGGAACGGGTACCGGAATGCCAAACACTGCGTGAGATCTCCTAGCTCGCTGCCCTGCCCGATCCCGCCCATCGGCTACGGTCATCTCCGTGGCGCCGACTTCGAAGACCCTGGCCTCCCAACTATCTAAGCGCGGCCCCCACCAGGTGCTGCGCGGCGACCTCGCGTTGGCGGGCCTGCCCGGTGTTGTGTACACCCCTGCCGAGGGCGTCGCGTTGCCCGCCGTCGTGTTCGGCCACGGCTGGCTGACCGGCGTGGACCGGTACCGGGAAACCCTCGTCCACCTCGCGTCGTGGGGTCTGGTCGTCGCGGCGCCGGACACCCAGCGCTCGCCGGTCGCATCGCATCTCGGTCTCGCGGCCGACCTGCGCAGCGCGGTCGAGATCTGCACCGGTGTGCGCCTCGGCCCCGGCAAGATCAGCGTCGACGGCGAACGGATCGCCTTCGCCGGCCACGCGATGGGCGCGGGCGCCGCCGTCATCGCCGCGGCCGAGCACGGCTCCCCGGCCGCGGTCGCGGCCCTTTTTCCGGCCCCGACGTCGCCGCCCGCCGAGAAGTTCGCGTCGAAGGTGTCGGGCCCGGGCCTGATCGTCGCCGGCGCGGACGACATCGACTCGATGAACTGCAACGCGCGGTCACTGGCGAAGGCCTGGGGCGGCCAGGCGATCCTGCGCAGTGTGGACGGCGCGTCCGGCGGTGGTCTCGCGGAGGGACGGCGACTGTTCGGCGCCCTGGGCCTCGGCGGGTCCGAGCGGAAGACCCAGCGCACCACTCGCGCCCTGCTCACCGGCTACCTGCTCTATCACCTGTCGGGCGAGACGAAGTACGAACAGTTCGCGCTGCCCGGCGCCGAGCTTCCCGGTACGCACGTGATCGACCCGGACGCTCACTCCAACCAGCTCGCCACCGGATAGTCCGCGAGGTCGCCGCGCCCCGTCGGTTCCCGATCGGGGCGGGCTGCTCGCGGGCCACCCGCGGCCGATGGTGCCGCCGAGCGCAACTCGCGCGAGCGGGAGTCCGCCTCCCGGTGGGCGCTCTCGATCCGGTCCCGGACGCCGGCGAGCGCGACGGCGTGCGCAGCGCGCAGCTCGTCGAAGAGCGCGCTCACAACGGACCCGCCTCGGCCAGTTCCGCGCCCGAGTCCGGCGGACGCCCGGCCGTCGCGAATTCCCCGGCGAAGGCCAACGTCCCCGGCACGGGCTGGGCATGATCGGCGTCGGGCTGGGGCGGTGCGGGCACCGGGGCCCACTCCTCCGCCAAGTCCTCGGCCGGGTCCTCGGACGGGTCGTGGGGTGGGGATTGCGGCGGTTCCGCGGGCTCGGGCGCCGGCGCCACCACGCCCGCGCCACCTCCAGAATCGCCTGTAACACATGAACATTCGGCTCGAGATTGCGACTGAGTCGGATCCGGCGACTGCGAGTGCGGCTCGGGATCGACGCGCCCGATCGCGTCGTCGACCGCCACGCGCGCCGCCTCCACGGTGTGCGCGGTCGCCTCGATCAGGTCCAGCAGGTTCTGGGTCTGTGTCCGCACGTACGGGACGAGCACCTCCCGGAGCCACCGCGCACACGCGTCGGTGTCGATGCCGACGAGGGGGGCGAATGCCTGCATCGGGTCCGGTGCCGCGGCCCCGGCGCCACGCGTCAGGGACAGCATCGAGTCCACGTCGGCCGGAGTGCACCCGCCGACGTGCTCGGCGTCGATCGCGTCGGCGGCGTCGTCACGGTCGGCGACCGCCGTGCGGATCACCCCGGCCGCCTCGGCCATCGCGGCGTGCACCTCGTCCATCGCCGCACTGTCCGCCGCTGCCCGCTCCAGTCGGCCGCGCAGCGCTGCGGCCGCCCGGTCGGCGGCCTCCCCGTCCCAGGCCGCGGCGAGCTCCGCGGCCAGCCGCTCCTGCACCCGGACCTGCGCATGCATGGTGGCCGACGACGCCGCCACGACGTCCGCGTCGACCTCGAGCGCGGCCGCCACCCGCCATCCGTCGCCCTCGCGCCAGGCGGCGTTCGCGCCGATCGGCGCGACGGCGGCCGCACGCACCGTGAACTCCGGGAGGTGCCGAAGCTCGGGCATGCCGGTCACCTGTTCGTCCCGTCCAGCGTCCCCGCGAACTCGCCGTCTCGGCCGCGGTACGCCGCCACCGCGGCCCGCAGACGCTCCGCGTCCGCGAATGTCGCCCGCGACCACGCGCAGACGCTGTCCGCGAGCCGATCGAGCCCCCGACCGCGCAACGCCTCCGCGGCCGACTCCAGCGCGTACGCGGATTCGGCCAGCCCCTCGGCAACCGCCTGCACCGCAGACCCGTCCAGCCCGAACTGTCCGCTCATGCCGCTCCTCCCAGTTCACGGATTCAGACGCACCGGACCCGGCCCCGGTTCCCATCGCGGGGCCGGGACTTTTCCCACTCGTCGGGATTGCGGGACCCGAGCCGTGTCCCGACCCGGTGGAATCGGTGTCATGCTCCACACTTCAGCCCTGTCTCCCGGTGCCCTGCTCGCCGGCCGGCGAGCCCTCGTCACCGGCGGCGGCGCCGGAATCGGGGCCGCCATCGCGAGCGCGTTCGCCGCCCACGGCGCCGACGTGCTGGTCGCGGACGTCGACCCGGCCGCCACGCTCGACTTCGACGCGGCCGCAGGCGGCACCATCCGGTCCGTCGAGTGCGACGTGCGCGTCGACCCGGTCCCCGCATCTCTGCTCGAGCACCGGCCCGACATCCTGGTCAACAACGTCGGCCACTACCTGCGCCCGCCGCGCGCCTTCGCCGAGAACGAGCCCGCGCTGTGGGGCGAGTTGCACGAGGTCAATCTCGGCCACGCGCTGCGGCTGACCCACGCGGTGCTGCCCGGCCTCACCGAACGCGGCCGGGGCGGCTCGATCATCAACCTCACTACCGTCGAGGCGCACCGAGCCATCCCCGGCCACACCGCCTACTCGGCCTACAAGGCCGCGCTGATGCAGTTCACCCGCTCGCTCGCCGCGGAAGTGGGCCCCTCGGGGATCCGGGTCAACGCCATCGCCCCGGACCTCATCGAGACGCCCCAGGTCCCGTACGCCGACATCGTGCCCGAGCAGGACCTGCCGCTGTGGCCGACCTGGTCGCCCCTCGGCGGACCCGGCAGGCCCGAGGACGTCGCGGGCGCCGCCCTGTTCCTGGCCTCCGACCTGTCCCGCTTCGTCACCGGCGGCACCATCCACGTCGACGGCGGCACCCACTGCTCCGGCGGCTGGGTGCCCCGCTCCTCCGGCGGCTGGACCAACCGCCCCCGCAACCCCTGAAAGGCAATCCCGTGAAGATTCTCGTCATCGGCGGCACCGGCATGATCGGCGCGCACGCCGCCCTCCACCTGCGCGAGGAGGGCAACGACGTCACCCTGGCGGCGCGCAGCCCGATCGCGGACGGCTCGCCGGTCGCCGACTTCCCGGTCCTGTTCGGCGACTACACGATTCCGTCGTTCACCCCCGACGAGCTGTCCGGGTTCGACGGCATCGTCTTCGCCGCCGGCCAGGACGTGCGGCACAAGAGCAGCGACGCCGACGAGGCGGAGTTCTGGGAGCAGACGCAGAGCGGCGGTGTCCCCCGTTTCGCGGCGCTGGCGAAGCAGGCCGGGGTGCCGAGGTTCGTGCAGGTGGGTAGCTACTACCACCATCTCCGCCCGGATCTCGCGGCCGGCAACCCGTACATCACGGCCCGTCAGGCAGCCGACGAGGGTGCGCGCGCCCTTGCGGACGACTCGTTCACCGTCTCCACCCTCAACCCGCCGTCGATCATCGGGGCCGTGCCCGGCGCGTCGGCGAATCGCTACCGCCGGATGATCTCGTGGGCCGCGGGCAACGAGCCGGGCATCCCCGACTTCGCCCCCGCCGGCGGCACCAACTACATGTCCGCTCGATCACTGGCCGAGGCGATCTGGGGTGCGCTGCGCGGTGCCGAGACGGGCACGGCGTACCTGGTCGGTGACCAGAACCTCCGCTACCGGGAGTTCTTCCAGTTGATCGTCGACGCTGCGGGCGGTTCCCGGGTGATCGAGGAGCGCGACGAGGAGCACCCGCTGCTGCCGGACGGATACATCATCCAGGGCCGCGGCAACGTGCTGGCATACGAACCGAGTTCGGACGACATGCGGGTGCTGGACTACACGCGCGACGACTGCGCTCGTGCGATCCAGGATCTCGTCGACGTCGTGCGCGCCGCCGGCTGAGATTCGGCGAGGCTCGGCCGCGAAGGCCCCGCCGCCGGAATCCGGCGGCGGGGCCTTCCCACATACACACGACATCCCCGCACCGCGCACACGTATCCGAACTCCAGAAAGGCCTCGACGGTGACTGTCAGCTCTGTCCCGAACGACGAAACTCGACCGACCCTGCACCCCGAGGTGGCAGCCCTCATCGGTGCGCTCGAATCCGGCTTTCCCGATGTCACGACGATGCCGCCCACCGAGGTGCGCGATGCGATACGCGGCCGGCGCGGTCCGCTGCAACGCCTGCCGGACATGCGGGAGGTGCACGACCTCACCGTCGACGGGCCGGGCGGCGACCTGGCCCTGCGGATCTTCCGGCCGCACCACGACGAGCCCGCGCTGCCCGTCGTCGTCTTCGCTCACGGCGGCGGATTCGTGTTCTGCGACCTCGACAGCCACGACGAATTCTGTCGCTCGATGGCCGACGGCATCGGCGCTGTCGTTGTCGCGGTCGACTACCGTCTGGCACCCGAGCATCCCGGACCCGCTGCCCACGAGGACGTGTACTGCGGCCTGGAATGGGCATCGAAGAACGCGGCCGCCTATGGCGGCGACCCCGCGAGGATCGTCGTCGCCGGTGACAGCGCGGGCGGCAATCTCGCCGCGACCGTGGCCGTCTCGGCCCGTGACCTCGGCGGCCCCCCGATCGTGGCTCAGGTTCTGCTCTATCCGGTGATCGACGACGACTTCGATACCGAGTCGTACCGCCGCTACGGCAGCGGGTACTACAACACGACCAAGGCGATGAAGTGGTACTGGCAGCAGTACGCGCCGGACGGAACGGACGACGCGCGGCTGGTACCGACGCGGGCCCGAACACTTGCCGGTCTGCCACCGGCAGTGGTGATCACGGCCGAGCTGGATCCGCCGTGCTCGGCGGGCGACGCGTACGCGGAGCGTTTGGCGGCCGACGGTGTCACGGTGCGGCACCACCGCTACGACGGCTTGTTCCACGGATTTCTGACGATCCCCAGCCTGTCGATGACCGCGCCCGCGCGCCGGGAGATCTGGGAGATGGTTCGCGGCGTGCTCGGCCACTGACGGCGCCCCGCCACCGGAGACCGGTGGCGGGGCCGTTTCGTGTACGCCGAACGTTGTGGGGCGCAAACGATTCCGGCATCGGGTAGGAACCGTCGATCGGCCCGGACGTCAGGCGACCAGCTTGTCTCGGAGCGCGGCGATCGTTCGTCCGCTCAGCCCGAGCCCGGTCGTCAGGTAGTTCTCGACCGTGCCGTAGGACGTGGCCAGCTGGTCGATGCCCGCCTGCAGGTAGCTCGACTCGACCCCGAGCAGCGGGGCGATCTTCGCGGCCGTCTCCGCCCCCTGGGCCTGCTCGATGTGCGCGATCGTGGCCGCGATCGAGTCCTTGGCGTACTCGTTGGTGAGCAGGTAGTCGTCCATGATCGCCGCCGGCGCCACCCCGGCGAGGCTCAGCAGCAGATAGGACGCCCAGCCGGTGCGGTCCTTGCCTGCGGTGCAGTGGAACACCTGCGGCCCATCGGTGTTCGCCAACTCGGTGAGCAGTTTCCCGAATCCGGCCCGCTCCACCTCGCCGGTGACGAACGAGCGGTTCGCTTCCCGCATCCGCTCGCGCGCGTCCTCGGGCGTGTGGATGCTCGCGACGATCGCGGCCTCGTTGACGTTGCCGGACAGGACTGGGATGTTCAGGTACGCCACCCCGTCGGGTAGCCGGTCCTGCTTCTTGGCGATCTCCCCCGGGCTGCGCAGGTCGTACGCCACGGTCAGCCCGAGGCCGGCGAGGGTCGCGAGGTCCGCGTCGTTCGGCGCGATCGCGTTGGAACGATAGAACACTCCCTTGGTGACGTGCCGACCGCGCGCCGCGGCGTATCCGGCGCCGGTGCCTGCGACGTCGCGGAAGTTGTCGATACTCGCCAGCCGCGGGGCGTCGGCGACCGGAGCGGAGCTGCCGAGCCCTGCCGAGCCGGACTCGAGCAGCCCGGCCAGTGCCGGGGGAAGAACGGGCTCGGCCGCGGCGAGGCCCGCCGAACCCGTGAGCAGGACGGAACCCGTGACCAGGAGCGCCGCGATCCTGAAACCACATCGAGACATGAAGACCTACCTCTGTCGAATGAGCGAACACTGTCGCCGGGGACGGTAGGCCGGAGTGCGACGCCGCCGAGCGGGGTCTTCCCGCGGAGCGGACAAACCCGTCATTCCCGTCGGCAACCGGTCGAGGACTCCCAAATCTGTTGCCGCAAGCCCACTCTCACCGCAGCGATCCGCCGACGGATGTTCCCGCCGAGCGGACATCGGTGGCCACACGCCCTTGCGGCAGCATTAGCGTCGGCGCTCTCGGCAAGGATCGACCACTGGAGAGGCACACCCGTATGACACTCGACCTGATCGGAAAGACGGCGCTGGTCATCGGCGGCGCCGGAGGCATCGGCGGAGTGGGGGCCCGCGCACTGCTGTCGGCGGGCGCGTCCGTGACGATCATGAGCCGCGACGAGTCGAGGATCGCCGCGTTCGCGGCGGAGCTGGCGTCGCAGGCCCCCGACGGCGTGCGGGTCGACCACATCGCCGGCGACTCGCTCGTCGAGGAGGACGTCGCCTCCGCCGTCGCGAGGGCAGGCGGGGACGCCGGGCTGGACATCTGCGTCAGCACTGTCGGCCGGGGCAGCACCACGCCGCTGCTGATGAACAACGCGCACGACTTCACCGCCGAGCTGGAGGTCAACATCACCAGCGCATTCGTCGCCATCAAGGCGTGCGTGCCGGCCATGGCGAAGGCGGGCGGCGGCTCGATGGTGTTCACCTCGTCGGTCATCGCGGCCCAGACCTTCCCGTACATGAGCGGCTACTGCGCGGGCAAGGCCGGACTCGAGGCGCTGGTCCGCACGGCCGCAGACGAATTCGGCCACCTCGGCGTCCGGATCAACTGCATCCGCCCGGGCCTGGTGAACTCGCCGGACAACCCCAAGGTCGCGGCCAGCTTCACGGGCTCCCGACCGACGGCGTTCCTCGAGCAGACACCGCTCGGGCGGCTCGGGGTGCCGGCCGACATCGTGGGCGCCATCCGGTTCCTCGCGGGCCCGGAATCGTCCTGGGTCACGGGCACGGCGATCACGGTCGACGGCGGCGCCCACATGCGCCGGGCCCCCGACATCACCGGCCGGCTGCGAGACGAGCTCGGTGAGGCCACTGTCGAGGCGCTGCTCGCCGGCCAGGTACCGAACGGTCGGCGCGGCTGACTCCCAGCCGCCGACTGCTATTCTCCAGCCGTGGTCGAACCCACGCCGGATCGCGCGTCGTACCCCGAACTTCCAGCGACCGCCTGGGCGGTCCTGGGGATGTTCACGTTCGGGGAGAAGCTCACCGGCAACGATCTCAAGCGCTGGGCCGACCTGAGCGTCAAGTACTTCTACTGGGGCCCGTCACTGAGCCAGGTATACGCGGAGCTCAAGAAGCTCGAGGAACAAGACCTGGTCGCCTCGACGATAGTCAGCGAGCCGGGCGTCCGGGCCCGTCGCGTCTACGAGATCACCGGGGCAGGCGTCGATGCGATCCGTGCGTGGTCGCACAGCGCGCCAGTGGAACTGCCGGTGCTCAAGCACGGTGTCGTGCTCCGGCTCTGGATGGGACACCTGAACGATCCGGAGCATCTGAAGTCCCTGCTCACCGAGCACATCAGGAATCTCGGTGAGATCCGGGACCGGGCCGGCGCGCAGGCGCTCAGGTCCGACCGCGACCCGGCGTGGGCGTTCACAGCGCTGAGCCTGCGCTGGTCGCAGCGCTACTTCCAGGCCGAGATCGATCTGGCCCGCGGCCTGCTCGAGGACATCGACTCCGCCGCACTGGAGTTCGGCAAGGTCGAGGAGTTCGACGAGTGGGGCATGCCGAAGCCGATCATGCCCGGCGGTTGGCGCACGCACGACGGCGCCGGCACCGATCCGGCCGCGGCGGACTGACGTCCACCGCGGCACGAACAGGCTTACACAGATGTCGAAATCGTGTTGCCGCGCAGCAGCGGCGGTCGGGAGGCCCCGCCGCGGGAGCCCTCGATCGCGCGCCAGATCTGGGCGGCGGCCGCCCGCACCGGGAAGCGGAGCCGGTCCTCCGACACCACGCGGGTGATCGGCGCGCAGATGGAGACGGCGGCCACGACCTCACGGCCCCCGGGCGGACCGATCGGTGCGGCGATGCACCCGAATCCGCGCAGCGACTCCTCGCGTTCGTACGCGAAGCCCGTCTGCCGGACCGTGACGAGTTCCGGCGACTTGAGAATCGCGCAATCGTAGGAAGCCAACAGCGCCTTGCCCACTGCCGACGGGTAGGCCGGCAACCGGCCGCCCACGCGGGAGGTGACCGCCGTGGCGAGTTCGCCGCCGATCTTCTCGAGATAGATCACGTCGGTGCCGTCGAGCACGCCCAGGTGCACGATGCACCCGGTGGTCCGGTGCAGCCACTGCAGACTGGGCAGTGCGGCCTGTCGCAACGGGTCCTGGTGCACTGCGGTCGAACCGAGCTCCATCATCCGCAGGCCGAGTCCGTACTCGTTTCCCTGCCGGATCAACCACCTCAGCGACACGAGCCGCTCGAGCATCCTGTGCACCGACGAACGGGGCAGCCCCGTCCTCAGTACGACCTGCGACAGGTTCAGGCGCCGTCCGCCTTCGAAGGCGTCCAGGACCAGCGAGGCGCGCTGCAACGTGCTGGTGACCGATTCCGCCGGGGCTTGCTGAGCCATCCGGACTCCTCTCCCTACCCCCACCCGCGTGACATGGCTATTTCTAATCGGAAGTGTGTCATATCGGGGAGCGGGTATGCAATGGGTCACAAGTCCGGGTGCGGACCGTCCACCACGGGCCGGGCGTTCAGAGCTCGTCCTTGGGAAGGAGGATCCACATCGCCAGGTAGACGAGGAACTGAGGCCCTGGCAGCAGGCAGGAGGCGACGCACAGAGCCCGCACCAGCCACGGCTTCCGGCCGAGGCCCCACCCGCCCGTCACCGTCGAGCAGGCGTCCCGATCGCCACGTCCTGCGACGCCAGGTCGTGCATCGTGGCGACCAGCCGTCGAGAACTGCCCGCAGTCGCCTCCGACCAGGCGCGGACACTGAGCGCGAGGCGGTCCAGGCCCCGGTCCGTGAATCGGTCCGCCTCCGCCTCGAGTACGCCCCCCGACGCGACGAGCCTGCCGGCAATGACCTGCAACGCCGCCAGGTCCAGCCAGAACTGCTCGCCCATCGTGGCTCCTGTCTTCGAAGATGCCCGTCTCGGTGTCAGACGCACCGGATCGAACGGTGATTCCGTTGATGATCGCGTCCCCGACGGGACGCGGCGGGCACACAATACCGCCTCGCGGGGTGGCCCGACGGCCGCCCCGTCCACAACGGCGCTAGACCGACGCGACGCAGTCCGCGAGGTCGTCGGCGAGCTTGCGGGCGATGTCGATCTCGGTGGCCTCGACCATCACCCGGACCAGTTGTTCGGTGCCCGACGGCCGCAGCAGTACCCGACCCGCCTCCCCCAGCATCTGCTCGGCCTCGGCCACCGCCGCGAGCACCTCGGGCGCTGCCGCGACCGCGGCCTTGTCGGAGACCCGGACGTTGACCAGCACCTGGGGCAGCGTCTGCATGACACCCGCCAGGACGGCGAGCGACCGTGAGGTCTGCGCCATCCGGCCCATCAGCCGCAGCGCGGTCAGGATGCCGTCACCGGTCGTCCCGAACCTAGGCAGCACCACATGCCCGGACTGTTCGCCGCCGAGGCTGAACGATCCGTTGCGCAGTTCCTCCAGGACGTAGCGGTCGCCGACCGCCGTGGTCCGCACTTCGATACCCGCCCCGCGCATCGCGATGTGCAGTCCGAGGTTGCTCATCACGGTCGCGACCAGGGTGTTCCCTGCGAGCTCGCCGGCCTCGTTCATCGCCACCGCGAGGATCGACATGATGGCGTCGCCGTCCACCACCGCGCCGGTCGCGTCGACGGCGAGGCAGCGGTCGGCGTCGCCGTCGTGCGCGATGCCGAGGTCGGCGCCGTGCTCGAGCACCGCCGCCTGCAGGTCCTCGAGGTGGGTGGAGCCGCAGCCGTCGTTGATGTTGCAGCCGTCGGGGTCGGAGTGGATCTCGACGACCGTCGCGCCCGCCGCGCGGTAGGCCGCGGGACCGATGCCGGAGGCGGCACCGTTGGCGCAGTCCACGACGACGGTCAGACCGTCGATGCGGTGGGTGGTGGCGTGGGCCAGTTGCGCGAGATAGCGCTCGGCCGCATCGGTGGCGACGGTGACCCGGCCGATCGCGGCGCCGGTGGGCCGCGGGATCAGGTCGTGGTCGGCGATCGCGGCCTCGATGCGGTCCTCGGACTCGTCGTCGAGTTTGTGCCCGCCCGCGGCGAAGATCTTGATGCCGTTGTCCGGCATGGGATTGTGCGAGGCGGAGATCATCACGCCCAGCGCGGCGTCGTAGGCGCCGGTGAGGAAGGCCACTGCGGGAGTCGGCAACACGCCGACACTGATCACGTCGACGCCCGCGGCGCAGAGTCCGGCGGTAACCGCCGCCTCGAGCATCTCGCCGCTCGCGCGCGGGTCCCGACCGACCACCGCGGTGGGCCTGGGGTTTCCTCGTTCGGACAGGGCGAGCACCGAGGCCGCCGCGCCCGCGATCCGCAACGCCACTTCGGCGGTGAGCTCCGCGTTGGCGAGGCCACGCACGCCATCAGTTCCGAACATTCGACCCATGAATTCCGACCCCTTGCCGTTCCGACGATTCCCGCGGGTTCCGCTTGTCCTACGCCAAGAGCAGGCGTCCGATTCTGCTGGACGCCTGCTCTTGGTGGTGAACAGGTGCCGATGTCGACCCGCCGGGTCGGCATCGGCCTTGCATCAGCGCTTCGAGTACTGCGAAGCCTTGCGGGCCTTCTTCAGGCCGTACTTCTTGCGCTCGACGGCGCGGGCGTCACGGGTGAGGAAGCCGGCGCTCTTGAGTGCGGGGCGATCCTCGGGGGTGACCTCGATCAGCGCACGGGCGATGGCGAGACGCAGCGCGCCGGCCTGACCGGACGGTCCGCCACCGTGCAGGAGGGCGACGATGTCGAAGGACTCGGTGCGCTCCACGGTGACCAGCGGGGCCTTGATGAGCTGCTGGTGCACCTTGTTGGGGAAGTAGTCCTCCATGGTGCGACCGTTGAGCTTGAACTCACCGGTGCCGGGGGTCAGCCGGACGCGGACGACGGCCTCCTTGCGGCGACCGACGGTCTGGATCGGACGGTCGATGTAGATCGGGGCGGGAGCGGCGAACTCCTCCACCACGGTCTCCTCGACGATCTCGGGCTGGTCCGCCGAAGCGAACTCCTCCACGACGGTCTCCTCGACGATCTCGTTCTGCTCGGTCACTGGGCCACCTGCTTGATCTCGAACGGAACCGGCTGCTGCGCGGCGTGGGGATGATTCGGGCCTGCGTAGACCTTCAGCTTGCCTGCGATGGCGCGGCCGAGCTTGTTCTTGGGGAGCATGCCGGTGACGGCCTTCTCGACCAGACGGTCGGGGGTCCGATCGAGGACCTCGCCGACGGTGCGGGACTTGAGGCCACCCGGGTAACCGGAGTGGTTGTACAGGAGCTTGCCGTCGCGCTTGTTGCCGCTGATGGCAACCTTCTCGGCGTTGATGATGACGACGAAGTCGCCGCCGTCAACGTGCGGGGCAAAGGTGGGCTTGTGCTTGCCGCGCAGCAGGTTCGCTGCCTGGACGGCAAGGCGGCCGAGCACCACGTCAGTGGCGTCGATGACGTGCCACGTGCGGGTCACATCTCCGGCCTTCGGGGTGTACGTAGACACAGAACTTCCTCGTCATATCGTGTAGCTGCTGGCCAGTGGGGTGTGATCGAAGTTCCCGGCGGCCAGTGGAGACCCGGGAACCCGCTCTACGACCGACACCGCAGTGCCATGCCGTAACGCACGCCGACGTAGAACCTTACCGTGCAGGTCAGAACCAGGTCAAAGCGGGTCTGGCGAGTCCAGCAGCGAATCGGCCAACTGTTCGACCGCCCAGGTGAGCTCGTCCCGCTCGACGACGAGCGGCGGGGCGAGCCGGATCGTGCCCTCGTGCGCGTCCTTCGCGAGGACTCGCCGGGCCAGCAACCGTTCGCAGACGACCCGGGCGGGTGGCTGTCCGGGTGCCAACTCGACCCCCGCCCACAGCCCGCGTCCGCGTACCTGCGCGACCGTGCCGGCCGGCAACTGGGCGAGCATTTCGTGCAGGTAGCCGCCGAGTTCGCGGCTGCGCTGCTGGTACTCGCCGGTCTCGAGCATCCGGACCACCTCGGTCGCGACCGCGCAGGCCAGCGGATTCCCACCGAACGTACTGCCGTGCTGGCCGGGCCCGATCACTCCCATCACGGGCCAGTCCGCGACCACGGCCGACACCGGGACGAGACCACCGCCCAGTGCCTTGCCGAGTATGTAGACGTCGGGGACCACGTCCTCGTGGTCGCAGGCGAACGTCTCGCCGGTGCGACCGAGACCACTCTGGATCTCGTCGGCCATCATCAGCACACCGTTGTCGTCGCAGAGGCGACGCACCGCGCCGAGGTACCCGTCGGGCGGCACCAGCACGCCCGCCTCCCCCTGGACGGGCTCGACCAGGACGGCGACGGTGTTCTGGGTGATGGCATCGGCCAGCGCGTCGGCGTCGCCGTAGGCGACCGTCCGGAATCCCGGCGGGTACGGTCCGAATCCGTCGTGTGCGTCGGGATCCGTCGAGAATCCGACGATGGCGATGGTCCGGCCGTGGAAGTTGCCGGTGAAGGTGACGATCTCGGCGCGGTCGACGGGCACTCCCTTGACGTCGTAGCCCCACCGGCGGGCGAGCTTCAACGCCGTCTCCACCGCCTCCGCGCCGGTGTTCATCGGGAGCACGGCATCCTTGCCGCACAACCCGGCCACCGCTTCGCAGAACTCGCCGAACAGCGAGTGCTGGAACGCACGGCTGGTGAGCGACAGCCGCGCCATCTGCGCAGTGGCGACGGCGACCAACCGCGGATGTGCGTGACCGAAGTTCAGGGCCGAGTAGCCGGCGAGCAGGTCCAGGTAGTCCACCCCGTCGATGCCGCGCGCCCACACTCCGCGCGCGGACTCGAGGACCACCGGCAGCGGGGCGTAGTTGTGGGCACTGTGGGCGTCGGCTCGCGCGAGCGCCGACCGCGTCACCTCGGTGACCGGCACCCTGGCCCGGCCGTTCACGGTCGCTCGCCCGGTTCGACCCAGCCGCGCAATTCCATTGTGCAGCATTTGATTCCGCCACCCGACTTGAGGAACTCCGACAGGTTCACCGGCACCGGGCGGTACCCCCGCTCGCGCAGCTGCGCCGCCAGGGAGGACACCTGCGCGGCCATGACGACGTTCAGCCCGTCGCTGACCAGGTTCAGTCCCAACCACGCCGTGTCCGACTCGTCCGCGAGGATCGCGTCCGGGAAGAGCGACCGCAAGGTCTCGCGGCTCCGCGCGTCGAAGGCCGCCGGCAGGTAGGCGATGGTGTGGTCGTCGATGACGCCGAGTGCGGTGTTGAGGTGGTAGTACCGCGGATCGACCAGACGCAGCGTCACCACCCGACGCCCGAGGTGCCGTTCGACCTCGACGTGTGCCCGTTCGTCGGTCCTGAAACCCGTTCCCGCACAGATGATGTCACCGACGACCAGCAGATCGCCCTCGCCTTCGTTGACGAACTCCGGCCGGGTCGGACGCAGCAGTCCGTGCTCGACGAACCAGCGCAGTACGTGCTCTGCCTCCGGCGCGCGGTGCTCGCTCCGGTACCTCGCTCCGAGGGCGACGCCGTCCACCACCAGGCCGCTGTCTGTCACGAAGACCATGTCGGGCAGACCCGGGACCGCGTCGACGAGGTGCACCCGGTGCCCGAGCCGGCGGTACGTGTCCACCAGTGACTGCCATTGGTTCTGCGCGAGCGCGTTATCGACCGGTTCGGCAGGGTCCATCCACTCGTTGATGCTGTAGCGCACGTCGAAATAGGTCGGCGGACACATGAGATAGGTCCGGGCAGTCGCCGTTCGGGCCGGCGGTGGCCCGTCGCTCGGGCCGGATCGCGACATCACCGTCATGTGCGCTCCCCTCCTCGCCGGTGCAGACAGTATCCGCGGTGCGAGTGGGCACGGCAATGCAACTCGGGAAAACATCCCCGGAATGCACGAAGACCCCCAGCGCAATGCTGGGGGTCTTCGTCAACGTATGTTCGGCGGTGTCCTACTCTCCCACACCCTGTCGAGTGCAGTACCATCGGCGCTGGAGGGCTTAGCTTCCGGGTTCGGAATGGGGCC
>NZ_JBHXVP010000001.1:596438-635105 GCF_042672245.1 Rhodococcus sp. NPDC127527 | reverse complement strand
GCAGTGTCGGGTGTCAAAAAAACCCCCCCCAACCCCCCCCGCGGTCGCGTCCCCCAAACCCCAGCGCGGTGAGGGGCACCTTCGCCGCTTCCATCCGGCAGAATGGAAGCAGAGGCATTTCAGTGCGGGCTAACTGCGTGGTTCCAAGGTTCCACCGCGGCACTCGGGGAGTCGTCGCCGCCGCTGATACGCCCGTGACGAGAGTGACGAGAGTGACGGTTCGATGACTCCCTCGATGCGAAGCAAGGTCGGCAACCTCCCCCTGGACCTGACGAGCTTCGTCGGCCGCCGCCACGAGGTGAGCGAGGCCAGGCGACTGCTCGCGGGGTCGCGTCTGGTGACGCTGACCGGAATCGGTGGCGTCGGCAAGACCCGGCTCGCGCTGAAGGTCGCGGCCGAATCCCGGCGCGCGTTCGACGACGGAGTCTGGCTCGTGGAACTCGGGGAGCAACTCGACCCACAGCTGGTGCCCGACATCGTCGCCGCCGCGCTCGGCCTGCGCGACCAGGTCGCGCACTCGCCCATGCAGACCCTCCTCGACTTCGTCGACGATCGTCAGCTCCTGCTGGTCCTCGACAACTGCGAACACCTCGTCGACGCCGTGGCGAAACTCGCGGAATCCCTCCTGCGGGCCTGCCCCCAGCTTCGGATCCTGGCCACCAGCCGCGAATCCCTCGCGATCGGGGGCGAGAGCACCTTCCGCGTCCCGCCGATGTCCGCCCCCGAAGCCGACCTGCCCGCCGCCGGTCGGGGGGTCGCGCAGTACGAATCGGTGACCCTGTTCGTGGAGCGGGCGACCGCGGCGGTGCCCGGATTCGCACTCACCGACGACAACCGGGAGACGGTCGCCCAGATCTGCCACCAGCTCGACGGGCTGCCCCTGCCCATCGAGCTCGCGGCAGCCCGGCTGCGAGCGATGTCACCGGATCAGATTCTCGAGCGACTCACCGACCGGTACCGCCTGCTCGTCGCCGGGACCCGCGGCGCCCCGACCCGTCAACAGACGCTCCGGATGTGCATCGACTGGAGCCACGATCTGTGCACCGAGACCGAGCGCGGCCTGTGGCGACGACTGTCCGTGTTCGCCGGCGGATTCGAGCTCGACGGCGCGGAGGGTGTCGCGGCCGGGGACCTGACCCCGGACGACCTGCTCGACGTCATCGCGTCCCTCGTCGACAAGTCGATCCTCATCCGCGAGGAACCGGACGGCGTGGTGCGCTATCGACTACTCGAGACGCTGCGCGACTACGGGCTCGAGCGACTCGACGACACCGGCGAGGGCGCGGAACTGCGCCAGCGGCACCGCGACTGGTACGAGCAGCTGATCGCACGGGCCGTGGCGGATTGGCTCGGCCCCAACCAGCAGGCGTGGCTGCTGCGGGTCTGGCGGGAACGGACCAACGTCCGGAACGTGCTCGAGTACTGCGTCACGGAGCCGGGCGCCGGCGAGCACGGGTTGCGGCTGGCGAATGCCCTGTACGTCTTCTGGCTCACCCGCGGTGCGCTCTTCGAGGGCAGGCGCTGGTTCGACCGCACCCTCGCGGCCCAGGGCGGCGAGCCCACCAGAGCCCGCGTGGAGGCGCTCTGCTCGAACTCGGTGCTGGCCTGCAATCACGGTGACCCGGTGACGGGGCTCGCCCTCGTCGAGGAGGCACAGCTGGCGGCGGCGGAACTGGGCGACCACGACGCGGACACCCTGGTCACGCACACCGCCGGGCACCTGGCGATCTACAACGGGGACCCGCAGACCACCATCGAGTACCTCACCGACATTCTCGACGCCGTGCGGGCCGGAGCGAACCGGCTCCGCCACCTGTCGACCCTGCTCGGGCTCGCCATGGCCCATGCCCTCCTCGGCCACACCGCGCAGGCCGTCGAGTACGCGGAAGAGGTCGTCGCGATCACGGAGACGCGCGAGGAGACGGTGTACCGCGCGTACGCCCTCAGCTCGATCGGAATCGCCCTGTGGCAACAGGATCCGGAGCGTGCCCGCACCGAGCTCGAGCGGGGCCTACGCCTGACCGGCGTCATCGACGACCTGCTGTGCTCGGCGATCTGCGTCGAAGTCCTCGCGTGGATCGCGGTCGACGCGCACCAGCCGCAGCGGGCCGCCACGCTGCTCGGCGGCTCCCGGTCCCTCTGGATGGCCGCGGGCACTCAGGGCGTCGTCATCCCCGGCCTGCGCACCCACCACGACACCAGCGAACGACACACCCGCCGGTCGCTCGGCGCGCGATCGTTCGACTCCGCGTTCGCACGGGGTTCCCGGCTCACCCTCGAGGAGATCGTGGCGTTCGCGCTGGAAGAGCAGGCACCCCGCGCCGAGGCTACGACCGGCCGGGCCGCCACCGACCTGACGCCGCGCGAGCAGGAGGTGGCGGCCCTGGTGGCGCAGGGACTGACGAACCGGGCGATCGCCGAGCAGCTGGTGATCTCGCAGCGCACCGCGCAGGGACACGTCGAGCACGTGCTGACGAAGCTCGGGTTCACCTCACGCACCCAGATCGCCGCCTGGGTGACCGAACGGGCGGCACAGAACCCGGACCCGCCGGACTGACCCGTTCGACGGCCGACGGGGGCGTGCTCACACGTCGTCGAGCGAGGTGTCCTTGGTCTCGCGCATGACCAACAGTGCGACGAAGGTCAGTGCCGCGGCGATCAGCAGGTAGATGCCGACCCAGCCGACCCCGTAACTGGTGGCCAACCAGGTCGCGATGAACGGCGCCACCGCCGCGCCGAGGATGCTGGCGGTGTTGTAGGCGATGCCCGAGCCGGTGTACCGGACGTTCGTCGGGAACAGCTCCGGCAGGACCGCGCTCATCGGCCCGAAGGTCAAGCCCATCAACAACATTCCCACGATCAGGAACCCCAGCATGCGGGCGTCGCTCATGTGCTCGGAGCTGAGCACGACCGAGAAGGACAGTCCGAAGACCATGATCGCGGCGGTCACCACGAGCAGCGTCACGCGCCTGCCGTAGCGGTCCGCGAGCTGGCCGGTGATCGGCACGCCGACGGCGAAGAAGAGCACCGCGATCAGCTGCAGCACCAGGAAGTCCGAGTACTTGAAGCCGAGACCGGTACCGCCCTCGGCGGCCGTCTTGCCGGTTCCGAAACTGAGCACCCAGGTGGTCATGATGTAGAAGAGCGTGTAGGTCGCGAGCATCACGAACGTGCCGACGATCAGCTGACGCCAGCTGGTCTTGAAGACGGTCGCGAGCGGGGTCTTGACCTTCTCGCCGCGTTCGACCGCCCGCGCGAACACCGGGGTCTCCTCGAGCTTGAGGCGCACGTAGAGGCCGATGATCACGATGATCGCGCTGAGCAGGAACGGGATCCGCCAACCCCAGGTGAGGAACGCACCGTCCAGATCGGGGTGCGCGTTGTCGTGCCCCATGAACAGCGTGATGATCAGGAACAGGCCGTTGGCCAGGAAGAACCCGATCGGCGCGCCGAGCTGCGGCCACATCGCCGCCCACGCCCGTTTGCCTGGCTTGGCGGTCTCGGTGGCCAGCAGCGCCGCGCCGGACCACTCGCCGCCCAGGCCGAGGCCCTGGCAGAACCGCATCAGCGCCAGCAGCGCCGGGGCCAACAGACCGATCGAATGGTAGGTCGGGAGCAGACCGATGACGAAGGTCGCGATGCCCATGGTGAGCAGGGAGCCGACGAGCGTGGCCTTGCGGCCGATGCGATCGCCGAAGTGGCCGAACAGGATCGAGCCGAGCGGCCTCGCCACGAAGGCGAGGCCGAACGTCGCGAGCGAGGCGAGCAGCGCGGTGGTGCCGTTGCCCTTGGGGAAGAACAGGTGGGGGAACACCGAGACCGCGGCGGTCGCATAGATGTAGAAGTCGTAGAACTCGATCGAGGTCCCGACCATGCTGGCCACCACGATCCGGCTGCGCGGCACCTCGCCTTTCGCGGCATCGACGCCGTCAGGCGTCTCGATCAACACGTCCCGGGCCTGGCTCATCCGAAGTCTCCTGCGCACGCTGTTCCAACACGTGGGCGGGGGGCGTCCACGCCTTAGGATGAGATCACCAAGGTGCTTAACAATGCAAACCATCTCTCGGCGCAGGAACTCCGGGGCCGCCGCGTTAAGATTTCGTTCGGAGCGCCGGGAAGTCTGGTCGGCACATGGCCACCGCATGCCCGCGACCAGGAGAAACCGAGTGATCCGATCGAAGCGCTCCGAACTGTCCCGCTACCTCCGCACCGAGACGGTCGGCGGTTCCCTCCTCCTCGCCTCCGCGGCGATCGCCCTCGTCTGGGCGAACTCCGCCTGGTCCGACGCCTACGTCGACCTGCGTGACTTCCAGATCGGGCCCAGTGCGCTGCACCTGCACCTGAGCCTCGGTTCCTGGGCACAGGACGGCCTGCTCGCGGTGTTCTTCTTCGTCGCGGGCCTCGAACTCAAGCGCGAACTGGTCGTCGGCGAACTCGCCGACCGCAAGAAGGCTCTGCTCCCGATCATCGCGGCGGTCGCGGGCGTCATCACCCCGGCACTGATCGCGCTCGCCGTCGGTTGGGGCACCCCGGGCATCGACACGGCCTGGGCCATCCCGGTGGCCACCGACATCGCCTTCGCGCTCGGTGTTCTCGCGCTGACCGGCTCCCGCATCCCGGCCAGCGCGCGGGTGTTCCTGCTCAGCCTCGCCGTCGTCGACGATCTGCTCGCCATCCTCATCATCGCGACCGTGTTCACCGCCTCCATCGCGTTCGGGTGGCTGCTCGCGGCGATCGCCTGCGCGGCGGCCTATGCGTACGCGCAGCACCGCCGGATCACGACGGCATGGCTGTACGTCCCGCTGGCGCTGCTGACCTGGTACGCCGTGCACACGGCGGGCATCCACGCCACCCTCGCCGGCGTCACGCTCGGCCTGCTCACCCGCGTTCGACCGGACCCCGGCGAGGACGAGGCGCCCGCGACCAGGCTCGAACACCGCATCCAGCCGTGGTCGGCGGGCCTGTGCGTGCCGATCTTCGCGCTCTTCGCCTCGGGCGTGCCCCTGGGCGGAGACGTGCTCGGCTCGCTGTTCACCGATCGTCTGACGCTCGCGATCATGCTCGGACTTCTGGTCGGCAAGATCGTCGGCATCTTCGGCGTCTCCTGGGTCGCCATCCGCCTCGGCATCGCCACCAAACCGCGCAATCTGGGATTCCGCGACATGTTCGCCCTGTCGGTGCTCGGCGCGATCGGCTTCACCGTTAGCCTTCTGGTGGCCGAACTCGCACTCGAGGGCGACGCGCAGGACAAGGCCAAGGCTGCCGTCCTGCTCACCTCCTTGACTGCGTCGCTCATCGGCTCGGCGCTACTGTTGCGCCGAGGGCGCGCCCACCGGGCACGCGACCGCGAGACCGGCGGCGACCGAGCCAGATCGGCCGCGAACGACGACAACGGAGGGGCCACGACGTGAGCAGCAGCGACCGCAACGGCAGGACCGAGCGGCTGACCGAGAGCGGTGTTCCGAACACCATCTCCTCCATCCCGCTGACGGACGTCGACGCGCACGCGCCGGGGACCGCCAGTATCGGCAACCTGGTCAAGGACGCCACCGCGCAGGTGTCCACGCTCGTCCGCGCCGAGGTCGAACTCGCCAAGGCCGAGGTGACCGGCGAGGTCAAGAAGGGCCTGCAGGGCTCGCTGTTCTTCATCCTCGCGCTCACGGTCCTGCTGTTCAGCTCCTTCTTCTTCTTCTTCTTCCTCGCGGAACTCCTCGACACCTGGGTGTACCGCTGGCTCGCCTTCCTCATCGTGTTCCTGCTGATGGTGGTGGTCACCGCCGTACTGGCACTGCTCGGTTACCTGCGGGTGCGCAAACTCCGGGCCCCCGAGAAGACCATCGACTCGCTGCGGCAGGCCGCGACCGTGCTGCCGAACGCCGCCGAGTCGAGCTACAAGCACGGCGACTACACCCCCGGCGAGTACGCCCGCCGGACCGCGCCCTGACCGCCGGCGGCCGGTCCAAGGTGACCTTCCCCGACCCCTCCACCGTTCGCATCGACGGGCCGTGGCGGCACCGCGACGTGCACGCCAACGGCATCCGGTTCCACGCCGTCGAGGCCGGACCGTCCGATCCCGGCGCACCGCTGGTCGTGCTGCTGCACGGGTTCGCCGACTTCTGGTGGTCCTGGCGGCACCAGCTCACCGCGCTCGCGGAGGCGGGGTACCGGACGGTCGCGATGGACCTGCGCGGCTACGGCGACACCGACAAGCCCCCGCGCGGCTACGACGGCTGGACCTCCGCCGACGACGTGGCCGGGCTGATCCGCGCACTCGGGCACACCGAGGCAACCCTGGTCGGGCACGCGGACGGCGGACTCGTCTGCTGGGCCACCGCGACGCTGCACCCGCAACTGGTCCGATCGATCGCGCTGGTCGCCTCCCCGCACCCGATCGCCCTGCGGCGGTCGGTGCTGCGGGATCGCGCGCAGCGCTCCGCCCTGCTGCCGTCGTTCCTGAGCTATCAGCCACCGTGGCGGCCGGAGCGGGCTCTGACCCGCGACGACGGCGCCGCCGCCGAGCAGTTGCTGCGAACGCGTTCGGGCTCGCAGTGGCAGCAGTCCGAGGATTTCGCGGAGGCAGCCACCCGCGCGCGGTCCGCGATCCAGATCCCCGGCGCGGCACACAGCGGCCTGGAGTACCAGCGCTGGGCCTTCCGCAGCCAGTGGCGCCCGGACGGGAAGCGGTTCATGACCGCGATGGACCGGGTCCTGACGCTGCCGGTGCTGCAGATCCACGGCGACGCCGACCCGTTCGTGCTGCGCTCGACACTGCGTCACGACACCCGGTGGGCACCGTCCCGACGCCTGCACGCCGTGCCCGGCGCCGGGCACTACGTGCACCGGGAACGCCCCGACGAGGTCACCGCAGCCCTGACGGACTTCCTCGCGTCGCGCTGACGCGCAGTGGTGCGCTTACGGAGTCCAGACGCTCCGGAAGCGCACCACTGCGCTATGCGCCTATGCAGTCGCCGGTGGCGACCGCGCCGTTCGCGGACGTGGCCTGAGCGAGCTGCCGCGACACCTCCGCGGCGGTGAGCACGAACCCGGTGTCGCTGTTGTCGACCGCGGCACCGAACACCACGCCGAGGACGCGGCCCTGCTCGTCGACCAGCGGTCCACCGGAGTTGCCCTGACGGATCGACCCGCGCACGGTGTACACCTCGCGAGTGACGTCGCGGGCCCGGTAGATGTCCGGTCCGTTCAGATCGAGCGTCTCGCGAACCCGAGCCGCGCTCGCGGTGTACGGACCGCCACCGGGGTACCCCAGCACCAGCGCGGTGTCCCCGGAGCTCGCGGGCGTGGGCGCGAACGGCAGCACGTCCGCATCGAGCCCGGGCACCGCGAGGACCGCGACGTCCACCTCGGGATCGAACAGCACGACCTTCGCGTCGAGCGCGCCGCTCGCGGTGTCCACGACGACCTTGTCGGTGCCGGCCACGACGTGCGCGTTGGTCATCACCCGCTCGGGAGCGACCACGAAACCCGAGCCCTCGAGTGCCCGCTGGCAGCTCGGCGCCACCCCACGCACCCGCAGCACGCTCGGCTGCAGTCGCGCCGCCAACGGCCCCTGCGCGATCGCCGGGTCCGGCGGGTCCACGACCGCGATGGGGGTCCGTCCGAACGGGCCGATCACGTCCGGGAGTCCGGAGGTGTCGAGCAGCGCGGAGAAGTCGCTCGGCAACCGCCGCATCCAGTTCGGCGCCACCTCGTCGACCTGGGTCAGCACCTTCGAACCCCGGACCGCGGTCGCGACCGCGGGCTGCGAGGACGCGGTCAACGGGATGGCCAGCAGCCAGGCCGCCACCAGCACCGCCGCGGCCTGCAGCCCGGCCCCGACGACGCTGTCGACCGATCGCGCGACGGGGCTGTGCATGCCACCGCGGGCGGCCCGGCCCAGCACCATGCCCGCGACCTCGCCGATGATCACCAACCCGACGATCAGCAGCACGCCGGCGAGCACCCGAACCCGGCCGCCGTCCACGTGCACCAGCACGTGCGGCGCGATCAGGATGCCCGCGACCGCGCCGAGGATCACCCCGAAGAACGCGAGCGCGGACGCGACTGCACCCTGACGCCAGCCCGAGGAGGCCGCCAGCACGGCGATCGCGAGGATCGCGATGTCGATCCAGGTCGATCCGGTCACCGCTCGTGCACCTCGACCACCCCTGCCTCGACCTCCGCGAGCGCCACCTCGAGATCGCGCACGTCGCGACGATCCCAGTCGATCTCCCAGCCGGACACGGCGATCAGCCCGGCCAGCACCCCCGCAGTGAAGCCCCACACCAGCATCCCGTCGACCAGGAACGCGGGGCCCTGGTAGCCGAGCCGGTGCTTGACGATGAACCGGTTGTCGGGGTCGAGCAGCGATCGCATCGGCACCCGCGCGACCTTCGCGGTCTCGCCTGCGTCCACCGGGCGCACCGGCGACGGCCGGTCCCAGTAGCCGATCACCGGCGTGACGTCGAACCCGGACGGCGGCACGAAGATCCCGGGCAGCACCGCGAGGGCGCGCACCCCGGCCGGGTCGAGCCCGGTCTCCTCCTCTGCCTCACGCAGCGCGGTCGCGATCGGACCGTCGTCCTCGGGGTCGGCGGCGCCGCCGGGAAACGCGATCTGTCCGCTGTGCTGGCGCAGGGTGGACGCACGCTGGGTGAGCAGCAGATCGGCATCCTCGGGCAGCCCGCCCACGCACATCGGGTCGGCGTGCTCCGACCCCCCGAACAGGACCAGCACGGCGGCGTCGCGGGCGTCCGTCCCCGCCGGCGTGCGTCGGCGCAGCACCGGGTTCACCGAGCTGCCGTCCGTCGGGGGCAGGGTCACCACGCGGCGCAGCCACTCCGGCGGCACGTGGTCGGTCCGCGTCACGACGCCACGCCCAGCTTGTCGTGGACGGCGGCGGCGATCTGGTCCGCGCTGTCGAAGGGCTGCGGCAACACGGCGGCCACGGTCCCGTCGGCGCGGATCAGCGCGGTCACCGGCAGCACGTTCGGCGCCCCCACGGCCGCGGCGACCCGACCGGATCCGTCCTGGACACCGGGCAGGTGCACCCCGTAGTCGGTCAGCGCGGACAACGCATTCCCCTCCTTGGGGTCCTGGTGCACGGTGAGCACGGTGACGGTGTCACCGGCTCGGCGCGTGTACTCGTCGAGGGCGGGCAGTTCCCGCGCGCACGGACCGCACCAGTAGGCCCACAGGTTGACCAGCGCCGGTTTGCCCGCGAGGGCGGCCCCCAGGTCGATGCGGCGACCGTCGGCCAGGCACTCGAGGGTGAGGCCCGCGAGCGGTCCCGCGGGCGTCGCGCCCGTGGCGGGGGCCGGGCACGCCGCGAGTGCGGCCGCGGCACGGGCGGTGGCCAGGGACTGGTCGCTGTCGCCGGGCGCGCGTTCGGGCGCCGGGGTGGTGCCCTGGCTGACGTAGTCGGCGTAGGTGCGGGGGGCGGTCTCGTCCGACCCGCCACGCGGCCAGATGGCCACCACCAGGGCGATCACCACGACGAGGGCGGCCAGACTCCACCGGCCTGCATTGGAGAAGCGCACGCTCAGGTCACCGCCCCGCCAGGTCGAGCAGGTGTTCGGTCTCCGGGCCCTTCACCAGGGCCGCGGCAACCGCAGGATCGGTCGGGCCCGCGCCGAACGACGGGCAGTCCTTGGCCAGCAGGCACACCCCGCAGGCCGGCTTCTTCGCGTGACACACCCGGCGCCCGTGGAAGATCACCCGGTGCGAGAGCAGGGTCCACTCCTTGCGCGGGATGAGCTCGCCGACGGCGTGCTCGACCTTGACCGGGTCCTCCTCCTGCGTCCAGTTCCAGCGGCGGACGAGCCGCCCGAAGTGCGTGTCGACGGTGATTCCGGGCACATCGAACGCGTTCCCGAGAACGACGTTCGCGGTCTTGCGGCCGAACCCCGGCAGGCTCACCAGGTCCTTGATGTTGCCGGGCACCTCCCCGTCGAAGCGCTCGACCAGCGCCTGCCCGAGGCCGATGATCGAGTTGGCCTTGTTCCGGTAGAAGCCGGTGGTCCGGATGTACTCCTCCAGCTCGGCTCGCTCGGCGCCCGCGTACTCGGCCGCCGTCCGATAGCGCGCGAACAGCGCCGGCGTCACCTGGTTGACCCGCACGTCAGTGCACTGTGCGGACAGAATTGTCGCCACCGACAGCTCCAGCGGGGTGCTGAAGTCGAGCTCGCAGTACACGTGCGGGAACGCCACCCCGAGGGTGCGGTTCATCCGACGTGCCCGGCGCACCAGCCCAAGCCGGGTCTCGCCCTGTTTCGGGCTCCCGGCAGGCGCCGCACGGCCCTTCGTCGTAGACGCCGCTCGGGGCTGCGCCGGGGTCTTCGAGACAGTGGTGGACACCTCGTCGACTCTACGGACGGCCCCGGGAACGGCTCGCACATCGTTTCGCTTCTGAGACATTCGCCGTGTTTACTGCCCAGTATGCAAGGTCTCGCCGTGGTGCTCTTCCCAGTGCTGCTGATGCTGTTTGCGCTGGCTATGGAGCGGGTGGAATTCCGGCTACGCCGGCTGACGGTGCGTGAGCAGGAGGTCCAGGAGTTCCTGGACCAGGCCAGCCACGCCGAGGTCGCGACCCTCGCGCAAGAAGGCCTGCCGCGGGCGCTCGCCCGCTTCCATCTGCGGCGCAAGCGGGGCGGCGCAGAGGACGACGCGCTGACCGAACGCCAGGCGAGCTGACGGTTCGCCGCGCACGACGTGGCGTCGATCACTACTCTTACGCAGCGGAGCGATAGACTCCCAAGCGAAAGTTACCGAACAGTCGACGCGCAGCCTGCGTCGACGGAGCGGTCGAACACCACACGATGGGTCCGGCCGACGAATGTTTTTCTGAGAAGGAGCGCACGTGGACGAGATCCTGGCCAGAGCCGGAATCTTCCAGGGGGTCGAGCCGTCAGCGGTCGCCGCGCTGGTCAAGCAGCTGCAGCCGGTCGATTTCCCGCGCGGGCACGTCATCTTCAACGAAGGTGAACCGGGCGACCGTCTCTACATCATCGTGTCCGGCAAGGTGAAGCTCGGCCGCCGCTCCCCGGACGGGCGCGAGAACCTGCTGACCATCATGGGTCCGTCCGACATGTTCGGTGAGCTGTCCATCTTCGACCCGGGTCCGCGTACCTCCACCGCGACCACGGTCACCGAGGTCCGCGCGGTGCAGATGGACCGCGATGCTCTCAAGTCGTGGATCGACCAGCGACCCGAGATCGCCGAGCAGCTGCTGCGCGTGCTGGCCCGTCGCCTGCGGCGCACCAACAACAACCTCGCCGACCTCATCTTCACCGACGTTCCCGGTCGCGTGGCGAAGGCGCTGCTGCAGCTCGCACAGCGCTTCGGCACCCAGGAGGGCGGCGCGCTCCGGGTCACCCACGACCTCACCCAGGAGGAGATCGCCCAGCTCGTCGGCGCCTCCCGCGAGACCGTGAACAAGGCCCTCGCCGACTTCGCGCACCGCGGATGGCTGCGGCTCGAGGGCAAGAGCGTGCTGATCTCGGACTCCGAGCGTCTGGCCCGCCGCGCGCGGTAGTAACACCCCGTACGACAGTCGATCGGCCACCCCGCTTGCGGGGGTGGCCGATCGTCGTTTCGGCAGGACTGAGCCATGCCCTCAGGGCATGGCAGCCATCCGGTTTGGCATTCGACAGGCATGTGAGTGCACCCACACAATTGACCTGCGAACCGATGCGAGGCGGCGATCTGCCGCCCGCCGCTCGCCACACCCGAAAGGAAGGCCGATGACCTCCTCCGACCTGCAGAGCATCGATGTCGACGGTCACGCGATCAGCTACGACAGGCACGGCGACCCGGCGAATCCGGCCGTCGTCCTGCTCAGCGGATGGTGCCAGGACCACCGGCTCTTCGATCCGCTCGTCCCGCACCTCGCCGACGACCATCATGTGGTCCGGATCGACTGGCGGGGGCACGGCACCGATCGGCGTCCGGTGCCGGATTTCGGCCCCGAGGAGCAGGCCATCGACACGATCGCCGTGCTCGACGCCCTCGACATCGAGACCTTCGTGCCGTTGTCCACCTCGCACGGTGGATGGGCGAACATGGAACTCTCCGATCGGCTCGGCAGCACCAGGGTGCCGGCCTCGATCGTCGTCGACTGGATCATGACGCCCGCCTCACCCGAGTTCATCGAGAACCTGGCCTCGAGCAGGGACGCCGACCGGTGGCGCCAGGCCCGTCAGGACCTGTTCGATCTCTGGCTCAACGGCAGCGAGAACGCCGCCGTCCGCAACCACCTCGACAACGAGATGGCCGCATTCGACTACGAGATGTGGGCCCGCTCGTGCGATGTCATCGCGCAAGCCTACGGCCGCTGGGGCAGCCCGCTCGCCCGGATGGACAAGCTCGCGGAGCCTCGGCCGGTCAAGCATCTGTTCTCGCAGCCGACCGCGCCGGAATACCTTCAGGCGCAGCAGGACTTCCAGGAGGCACACGACTGGTTCAGCTTCCGAATGCTCGGTGGCGAAACGCACTTCCCGACGCTGGACTCCCCCGCACTCGTCGCCGATGAGATCCGCGCCGTCACCCGCCTGGCCTGAGCACTCGATGTCCGATCCCCAGACCGACCGTGAGTACAACGTCCGAAACACGGTCACCGCAGAGCTTTTCGACGAGACCATCGCGCAGTATCTGACGGAATCGCAGGCGGCGGTGGGCGGCCTGACCGGCTTCACGGACATCTACTACGACCCGCAGAGCCAGGAGAAGCTCGACGTCTGGGGCGTCGGACCCGAGTTGCGGCCGGTGTTCGTCGCCATCCACGGCGGTTACTGGCGGGCCCTGTCCCGGCACCACACCGCCTTCATGGCACGCACTCTCGACCTCGAGGGCATCGCCACGGTCACCGTCGACTACGGACTCGCCCCCGAGACCACCCTCGAGGAGATCGTCCGGCAGGTCCGTGCCGCGGTGGCGTGGGTCTATCACCGGGGCGCGGAGCACGGGTTGGACCGTGATCGGATCGTCGTCGGCGGCAGTTCAGCGGGCGGTCACCTCACCGGGGCCGTGATGGTCTCCGGGTGGCAACGCGCGCTCGACCTGCCCGACAACGTCGTGCGGGCCGCGCTGCCGATCAGCGGACTGTTCGACATCCGGCCCCTCGTCGACTCGTTCGCCAACGAATGGCTCGGTCTCGACATCGCCCGCGCGGCGGCCCTGAGCCCGATGCTCCGCGCTCGGGGCCACGGCCCCGGCCCCGCCGCGGTCGTCGCCGTGGCCGAACGCGACGGCATCGGATTCCTCGCGCAGAGCCGACAGTTCCACGCCGCATGGTCCCGGAGTTCGCCGAGCGAACTGCTGGTCGTCCCGAACCGCAACCACTACGACGTCTTCCTCGACCTGGCAGATCCCGAATCGACCCTGACCCGAGCCCTGGTGCGCCTCGTCCGCGCCCTCGGCGGCGCCGACCGCGCGCAGCACTGACCTCAGTCGCGGTGGGCGGCGACGGCGTCCCGAACCGCGGGCGCGACCTCGATCGCCCACCTGCGATGCTGGTGGGGATCGTCGCCCTCCGCTCCGAAAACGAAGGTGTCCATCCCGGTTTCGAGCACGAGCGCCGTCAGCTCGTCGACCCACTGCGAGACCGGGCCGTTGAGGAATCCCTCGCTGCGCCCATCCGTGATGGAGCCGAAGACGTTGTAGATCCGCCGGATGGTGGCCGGGTCGCGGCCCGCCTCGGTCGCGGCCTCGTCGATCCGCGCCTGCATGTCGGGGAGCGTCGACGGCGGGAAGTAGCTGTTCGACGGCACCCAGCCATCCGCCTTGGCCCCGAGGACACCCAGCATTCGCGGGCCGCCCACCCCGAGCCATAGCCCGACGTCGTGCGCCGGCCTGGGTCCCGGATGCACCCCGGAGAGCCGGTAGTGCGCGCCCTCGTACCGCACCGACCTTGCGTCCGACCACATGAGCCTGATGACGTCGACCGCCTCGGACAGCGCGCCCGCGGCCTGACCCGGCGTTCGCGTCGGCCCACCCATCGCCTCGATCGCCGGCCAGAATGCGCCCGCGCCGAGCGCCAGTTCGAAGCGACCGCCAGAGAGCACGTCCAGGCTGGCCGCTGCCTTGGCCAGCACCGCGGGCGGTCGCAGTGGCAGGCTGGCCACGTCGGGGAACACCGTGATCCGGGTGGTCTGCGCCAGCGCGAAGCCCATCAGCGACCAGGTGTCGAGAAACTGTCGCTGGTACGGGTGGTCCTGGATTCCAACGAGGTCCAGACCCTCCGCGTCCGCCATCCGGACGAGATCGAGCACCCCCGCGACCCGCGCCGCCTCCGGGGTGGGGAACATCCCGAATTGGACGGTACGCCGGTAGTCAGGCATCGCGCGCTCCCAACTGCTCGGCGTCGACGGGCGACCTCTGGGACACGCCCCGCACCTTCACTTCGATCGACGCCATTGCGAAACACCCCGTTTCGATGCCGGTTTGCCGAGCCTACCGCGCATCTGGGCAGCGAAACGGGGCGAAGGCTGCCGGGGATCTACCGCCGCGCGTACGCCCCGGCGAAGTGCACCGAGGCGTCGCGCTCGGCCTGGGAGAACCAGCCGAAGATCTCCGCGGAACTGTGCCGCGGCAGGCCCGCCGCCGCCTTCTCGATCCGGTCGAGGGCGGCATTGGCCCTGCCACGCACCGCCGCGAGGTCCGGCCCAACCAGGAGGCCGTCGCGCTTTCGGATCTCGCCGTTCACCAGCACCGTGCGCACGTCCGCCGCGGTGGACTGGAGCACGACAGACCCCAACGGATAGCTCGATCGCACCAGGTCCATCCGCGGTGCGACGACGATGACATCGGCCTTCTTGCCTGGGGTGATCGATCCGATCGCCGAGCCCATCCCGATCGCGTCGGCGCCGTTGCGCGTCGCCCAGGTCAGTGCGTCGCGCACGCCGAGGTCGACGCTGGCCGGCATCGCACCGGTGGCGTGCACCCGCTGGTGGTCGAGGCAGCGCTGGAACTGGAGCCCCAGGCGCATCTGCGAGAACAGGTCGCCGGACCCGACGCAGACGATGTCGGTGCTCACGGCCGGCGCGAGGCCATGGTCGATCGCAGCCCGGAACGGGGGCATGCCCATCCCCATCTGCATCTCGGTTTCCGGGGCGATGGTCACCGCCGCTCCGGTGTCGGCGAGCAGCCGCCACTCGTGACTGTTGAGTGCCGGGCAGTGAATGTGCAGGTGCCCTGCATCCAGGAGGTCACGGTCGTGCAACTCGCGTAGGCCACGCAGCAGGATCGACCCGGTGGCCGCACCGGTGTGCGAGGCCCCGAGGATCCCGAGTTCCCGCGCGGCGCGGATCTCGGTCGCGGTCGCGTCGAACGGAACCGTACCGAAGTCGCTGTACAGCATGCCCATTCGCGAGAGCGGGTGCTCGCTGGAGAAGTACTCTGCGCGCAGTGCCGCGGCATCTGCGACCCGCTGCGCGTGCGAGGTGAACGCGGGGGGATGGACGTCGTACTCCTGCATGCCGTACGCGTACACCGAGCGGATCCCGGTGGTGCGCAGCGCCTCCACCGCGGCACGGGCATGGTCGGGCGTGTTGACGCAGTCGCAGCAGTCGAGGATGGTCGTCACGCCCGCGTCGAGTGCCTCGAGCGCACCGACCGTCGCGGCCGTGCCCAGGTCCTCGGCAGTCATGATCGAACCGACGCCGGAGAACGTCGTGGCGAGGAATTCCATCAGCGACTGGTCAGCCGAGATTCCGCGCATCAACGACATCCACGTGTGGCGATGACTGTCGACCATGCCGGGCAGGATGTAGCCGCCCGCGGTATCGATGACGTCCGCGTCGACGCCCGAGAACCCGTCGGCGGTGCGCGAGACGGCCGCGATCCGGTCCCCCTCGACGAGGACGGCACCGTGCGGGAGGTCGCCGTATTCGTCGTCCATGCTGATGATGGGACCGCCCGTGACGACGGTTCGTCTCATGCTCATGCGATCATCGTCGCCAGGTGGCCGCGGTCACGCCAATGCCTCTTCGCCCCCCACCCATGCCCGTTCGGGCATGGCACCTCCGCGCTATCGCCGGTTTCGTCTATCGAGGGAGCGGCAGCAGCCGATACCCTCGGCGCGTGGACATGCCCAAACTGCTGGACGGACGGCTGAAGCTTCGGCACCTCGTGCTCGTCGACGCCCTGACCCGTCAGGGCAGCGTCGTGGGCGCTGCTGCGGCCCTGCACGTGACCCAGCCCGTCGCGACTCGCAGCCTGCACGATCTCGAGTCGATCCTCGGAGTGTCCCTGTACGAGCGGGGGCCGCGCGGAATCACCCCGACCATCTTCGGCGAGGCCTTCACCACACACGCGAGGGCGGTGCTCGCGCAGCTCAACCAGGCGGGCCGGCACGTCGTCGAACTCGCCGACGCCGACCGCGGCACGGTGGTGGTGGGCACCCATCTCGCGGGCTCCAACGTCCTTCTGCCGGTGGCGATCGCGCGCCTGAAGGCCGAACGCCCCCTGCTGACGGTGGTCGTTCGAGAGGGCACACCCGAGGTCCTCCTGGTGGAGCTCGAGGCCGGGCGCATCGACCTCGTCGTCGGCCGGCTCACCGCACCCACCGACGAGTCCGCGGTGCGCAGCACCCTCTACGCGGAGTCGGTCGAACTCGTGACCCGTTCCGACCATTCGCTCTCCGACCGGGCCACACTGACGCTCGACGACCTACGGGAGTACCCGTGGATCCTGCCCGGCACCGAAACCGCGTTGCGGCGCGAACTCGAGGAGTTCTTCGCGCGCAACGGAATGCGGCTACCGCAGAACCGGGTGGAGGCAACGTCCTTCCTCACCGTGCGGCGACTACTCCTCGAGACCGACATGATCGCGGTGCTGCCGAGCCTGATCGCGCGCGACGACACCCGACTCACGACGCTGCCGGTAACGCTCGACCCGATCGGCCACAGCGTGGGGATCACCACGTCCGCCGGCCGCACCCTCAGCCCGTCCGCCGAGGCACTGGTCCGGCACCTGCGTCAGAGTTCCGTCGAGATGATTCCCGCGACCGGCGACGCAGCGCCGCCGATCTGATCCGAGCAGCCCCCGTATGTCCGTACGAGCATCGATCATGGCACGAAAGGCATTGGCACAGCATTGCTCCCGAGCGGGATGCTGAGTGTCACTCGAAGCGAGATCTTCGACACACTGCACGCCCATCGACAGGAGCACACCATGACCGAGCAGGTTCTCGACGGCATCCGCGACGTACTGCCCGCCCTCCGCGAACGCGCCCAGGAGGCCGAGGACAACCGCCGTGTCCCCGACGAATCCATCAAGGAGATCCGCGAGACCGGGTTCTTCCGGCTGCTCCAGCCGGCGCGGTACGGCGGAATGGAATCCGACCTGGCCCCCTTCTACTCGGCGGTCAAGCTCATCGCCGGCGCCTGCGGCTCGACCGGGTGGGTCAGTTCCGTGCTCGGCGCACACAACTGGCATCTCGCCACGTTCCCCGAGCAGGCACAGGACGACATGTGGGCCGAGAACCCCGACACCCTGATATCCTCCGCGTACGCGCCGATGGGCCGGGCGACCGCCACCGAGGGCGGCTACCGGCTCAGCGGCACGTGGAGCTTCTCCTCCGGTTCCGCCTACGCAGGCGGCGCCATCCTCGGCACCCTGATCCTCGGGGCGGACGGCAAGGCGGTCGACAACGTCGCGATGCTCGTCCCTGCCGAGGACTACATCATCGAGGACGTCTGGCACACCGTGGGCCTACGGGGCACGGGCAGCAACAACATCGTCGTCGAAGACGTCTTCGTCCCGGAGCACCGAGTGCTGAGCTTCGCCGACTCCTTTCGTTGCGAGTGCCCCGGGCAATCGGTCAACACCGACCCGCTCTACCGCGTGCCCTTGTTCTCGCTGATGAGCACGACCATCGCCACCCCGCTGGTGGGCATGGCTTCCGGTGCCTACGAGGCCCATGTCGAGCACCAGAAGGGCCGAGTCCGCGCGTACGGCGGCGAGAAGTCCAAGGACGATCCGTTCGCCAAGGTGCGGGTCGCACAGGCGGCCAGCGAGATCGACGCCGCCTGGCTCCAACTGACGACCAACATCTCCGACATCGCCGCCGCGGCGCGCACCGGGGCGGTGCCGATGGCACTGCGCACCAAGGTCCGCCGCGACCAGGTTCGGGCCTCCGAGCGCGCCATCTATGCGATCGACCGGCTGTTCGAGAACTCCGGCGCGTCGGCGATCTCGACGGGCACCCCGATCCAAAGGTTCTGGCGGGACGCACATTCCGCGCGAGTGCACGTCGTCAACGACCCCGAGGCCGCGCTGAAGATGTTCGGCGACCAGGAATTCGGCGCCACGATCGACGGCGGGATGCTCTGAGCGTCATGTCCGCCGCGACCACCGTCGACGCGACCCCCGGGTCCACCGACAGCGGAGCGAACCCAACGTTGTTTCGCACCGTACTCGGAAGCTTCTGCACCGGAGTCGCCGTCATTGCCACTGTCGAGGACGGGGAGCCCGTCGGATTCGCCTGCCAGTCGTTCTCGGCGCTGTCCCTTGACCCGCCGCTGATCCTGTTCTGCCCCAGCAGGAACTCGCGAGCCTGGCATGCGATCGAACGGGTCGGGCGATTCACCGTCAACGTGCTCGCCGAGGACCAGCTCGAGGTGAGCTCGACCTTCGGGCGCCGCGGGCAGGACAAGTTCGCCGGCACCCGATGGACCCGGTCACCCGGCGGAGCCCCAGTCCTCGACGGCGTACTCGCATGGATCGACTGCGAGGTGGCGGATGTCCTCGATGGCGGCGACCACCACATCGTGACCGGCCGGGTCACCGGTCTCGCCACAACCGGCCCCGACAGTCCCCTCCTCTTCTATCGCGGCACCTACGCCACCGTCGACCCCGCCGGAACGAACCACCTCGATCCGGCGGTCAGGAGTCTCGTCGACAGGCGTTACGACTGGTTCTGACCACCAACTCTCACACCGTTTCCGCACGGCCGAGCCGGCGCGGACGTCGAGCAATCCCTCGACGTCCCGCCGCTCGGCCGCACTCGTACCAGCACCACCGCTCGCGGCTCTCGGCGGCGGAGCCGCCCTTGTCGCGGCCGGAACCGCGGCCTGCGCGTCACCCCGACCGGTCTCTCCCGCAATGGCATCCGGCACCGCGGACCGGTTCCGCACCCGGGTCGTCCTGCTCGGGACCGCCGGCGGGCCGCCTGGTGGACGAGATGGTCGACCTGCTGACCCGCGCGTTCGCAACCGACTACGACGACCGAGCCTTCGACAACCGCAAGCCGCCGCGGCCGCGACGTTCACCGCGCACGACGTGCCGATCCCGACGCAGTACCTTGCGGATCCGAACGGAAACCCACAGCCCGGGATGAGCCCGGTGCCGTTCTACGAGGACGATCACGTGCGCGTGTCGGAACGCCCAGGCCCTGACGCAAGCAACGCCCCGACCGTACTCCCGGTCGGGGCGTTGCTGATTCGGCAGTCGATCTACAGGCCGAGGAACCGTTCGGCGTTTCCGCGGCCGATGAGTTGCCGGGCCTGCTCGTCGAGGAACTCGCTCTTGCGCACTACCTCGCCGACGGGTCGCTCGCCGAGCGGGTACGGGTAGTCACTGCCGACCATGACCCGTTCGGCACCCACCGTGTCGACGAGGAGCCTCAGCGCACGCTCGTCGAAAACCACCGAGTCCACGTAGAAGCGACCGAGGTAGTGCGACGGCGGGTACGCGGACGTGCCGATCACGTCGTTGCGACGGTGCCAGGCGTTCTCCATCCTGCCGAGCCAGAACGCGAACGATCCTCCGCCGTGGGCGAATCCGATCCTCAGTCGCTTGTGAATCCGGTCGAACACCCCGCCGAGGACCAAGGCGAGGATGGACAGGTGCGTCTCCGCCGGCATCGCGGTCAGCCACTGCGCCATCCACCGGTCGAGCCGCGGCGAGCTCGCCATGTCCCAGGGATGCACGAAGACCGGGACGTCGAGCGCCGCGCAGTGCTGGAGGAAAGTGACGACCCCCTCGCTGTCGAGGTCACGGTCCCCGACGTGGTTACCGATCTCGACTCCGCGGTGCCCGTTGGCTATGCACCGTTCCAGCTCTCGGCAGGCCGCGTCCGCATCCTGCAGTGGAACCTGACAGAACGGAATCAACCGGTCGGCGGCCGGCTCGACGATCTCGAGGGCCAGGTCGTTGAAGATCCGCGCGATTCGCTCGGCCTGCACACCCGGTCGGCCGTAGTTGAAGAACGCCGGCGTCGGCGAGACGACCTGCCGGTCAACCCCGTCCGCGTCCATGTCGCGCAGCCGTGTCTCGGCGTCCCAGCAGTCCGCCTGGATTCGGCGGAACTCCTTGGTGCCCATCATGATCATCGCCTCGGACTCGGATTCGACCCGCAGCCACGGAGCGTCCGGACCCGCCTCGGCCGTCAGGTCGGGCCACCCCCGCGGCACGTAGTGTGTGTGGACGTCGATGATTCCGCTCACGTCTCACCCCTTGCCTGGATGCAGGGTTCCGCAGTTCGCACAGGTGCGCGCGTCGACGTTCTCGTAGAACCGGGTGAAGACCGGCGGCAGGTCTGCCACGATGTCGCGCACCTGCAGCTCGATCTCGTGGATGAGGTTGTTGCACTCGAGGCAGTACCACTGGAACTTCTCGAGGGTGCCCTCGCGGCGGACCCGCTCGATGACCAGGCCGATGGAACCGGCGGTGGGTCGCTGCGGGGAGTGCGGCAGATTGCCGGGCAGCAGCCAGGTCTCGCCCTCACGAATATGGACCGTCTCGGGGCCGTTCTCGGTCATGACGTTGACGTGGATGTCGCCCTCGAGCTGATAGAACCACTCCTCGTACGGATCGAGGTGGTAGTCGGTGCGCTGATTGGGTCCGCCGACCACCTGGACGATGAAATCGTCACCCAGCGCCATCGTCTGGTTGTTCACGGGCGGCGCCAGGAGGTGGCGGTTCTCGGCGATCCACTTCTGGAAGTCGACGACTGGCGGGATACGGGTCATGAGTGGTCCTCCGGGTCTGCGATGACGGTGAGGTTCTTGTGGCGGTCGGCGGGCAGGTACGCCACGCCCTGGATCTCGATCAGCAGGTGTGGGTGCGGAAGCTGGTGCACCGCAACCGTGGTGCGGGTGGGCCCGGACTCGTCGAACAGCTCCGCGTAGACCTCGTTGTAGCCACCGAAGTCGTTCATCGAGACCAGGTACGACGTGACCTGCACGAGGTCGCTCAACTCGGCACCGACCTCGGCGAGGATCGCCGCGATGTTCTCGATCACCGCGCGGGTCTGGGCCCGGATGTCGAGCTTCGTGGTGCCCATCTCGTCGACCTCGACGCCGACGAGCGTGTTGTCTGTCCGACGCGAGCTGGTACCCGAGACGTAGACGAAGTCCCCGACGACCTTCACGTGCGGGAATCGGCCACGCGGGGTGGCGAGTCGTTCGATGACCTTGGCACCGCTTCCGTTGTCGCTCATGCGATTCCCTTCACGGTGACGCGACCGAGGCCGGCGATGTCGCAGTCCGCGACACCCGGGGTCAGTGGCAAAGCCGCCGTCGCGGCACCGGCGAGCACGACGTCCCCGGCGCGCAACGGGATCCGGCGACGACGGCACATGCCGAGCATCGCGTGCAACGCCTGGACGGGGTCGTCCAGGATCGCCGCGGTCGACCCCGTGATCGACTGTCCACCGGCCACCAGGCGCACCGCGAGATCGCCCACGGACTGCATCGCGTGCCACGGACCGATCACGAACGCAGCCGCGGAGGTGTTGTCGGCGACGACGTCGGTGTACGTGAACCGGAAGTCCCGGTAGCGCGAATCGATGATCTCCATCGCGGGAGCGACGGCGTCGACACAGGATTCGATGTCGACCGCCGGATCGTCGAGGTCCACGTCGCGCGAGAGCCGGTACGCGATCTCGGGTTCGATCTTGGGATGGATGAACCGGTGCAGGTCGACGTCGCCACCGTCGTCGACGACCATCGCATCGGTGAGCCGGCCGACGATGACGTCGGACACCCCCATCTGCGCCATCTTCGCCTTGCTGGTGAAGCCGAGTTTCACACCCACGAGCGACTCTCCACGACCAAGACGCAGACCGACCAGGGCCTCCTGGACGCGATAGGCGTCCGCGATGTCGAGGTCCAGCTCGTCCGCGAGGCTCACGGTGTCGGTCACGGTGCACTGAGCGGCGTCCAGCCGCCGTGCCAGGCTGTCGATTTCGATGCTGTCCAGTGTTTTCACTGTCATCGGTCCTCGTTCCTCGGAAGTCACAGCTGCACACACACATTCGTCGGCTCGGTGTAGAAGTGGAGTGAGGACTCTCCGCCCTCGCGGCCGATCCCGGACAGGCCCACGCCGCCGAAGGGGGAACGCAGCTCACGCGTGAACCAGGTGTTGACCCAGGAGATACCGACCTGCATCCGCTGTGCGACCCGGTGCCCGCGCCGGAGGTCGTTCGTCCAGACCGCCGCCGCCAGGCCGTATTCGCTGTCGTTGGCCAGCGCGATGGCCTCCTGCTCGGTGTCGAAGGGAATCAAGGCCGCCACCGGTCCGAAGATCTCCTCCCGCGCCGCGCGATCGGTGTTCGTCAGCCCGGTCCAGAGCGTCGGCTGGATCCACGATCCGCCCGTGAAATCCGCGCCCAGGTCCGGGACACCGCCGCCGGTGAGCACCTCGGCCCCGGCCTGCTCGGCGATCTCGAAGTAGCCGCGGACCTTCTCTCGGTGCGCCTGGGAGATGAGTGGACCTGTAGTGGTCGACGGGTCGGCCGGCGCGCCGAGACGGAGCGCTTCGGCCCGCTGGACCAGCCCGGCAGCGACGTCGTCGAAGATGCTGCGCTGCACGTACACCCGCTCGGTGCACAGGCACACCTGTCCGGTGTTCGTGAAGACCGACCGGGACAGCCCGGTGAGCGCCTCGTCGATGTCCACGTCGTCGAACACGACCGCGGCGTTCTTGCCGCCGAGTTCGAAGGACACCGGCCGGACCCGCGGGGCGACGGTCTTCATCACATGTGCGCCGGTGGCCGTCGATCCGGTGAAGGTGACGCCGTCGATGTCCGGATGCGCGGTGAGGAACTCCCCCGCCGAACTCCTGCCGAACCCGTGCACGACGTTGTAGACGCCGCGCGGCAGTCCGACCTCCTCCAGCACCTCGGCGAGCAGCGTTGCGGTGGAGGGTGTTTCCTCGCTCGGCTTGACCACGACGGCATTTCCGCACGCCAACGCCGGCGCCACCTTCCAGGTCAAGAGCAGCAGCGGCAGGTTCCACGGCACGATCACCGCCACCACGCCCAGCGGCTTGCGCACCGCGTAGTTCAGGGCCTGCCGGCCGCCCGCGAGATCGGTGACGAACGATTCCTGCCCGGCCGCGGCCGCGATGTCGGCGAACGCGCGGAAATTGGCCGGCGCCCGGGCCACATCGAGCTCGCGCGCCTGCGTGATCGGCTTGCCGGTATCGGCGATCTCGGCGGCGACGAACTCCTCGAACCGCTCCTCGATCCGGTCGGCCGCCCGCCGCAACAATGCCGCTCGCTCTAGCACCGGCGTGTCCGACCAGCCGTTGTCGAGCGCTCGCCGGGCCGCGTGGACGGCGCGGTCGACCAGCGCGTGGTCGGCCTCGTGAACCCGGGCGATCAGCCGCCCGGTGGCGGGGTCGAGGTTCTCGAAGCTGCGGTCCGGATCCGGGTCGACGAATTCGCCGTCCACGTAATTGCGAATCCAGCCTTCGCGGGGTGTGGTCATGGATCCATGATTGGCCCACAATCCATACCGAACAAATGCGAATTCCATCGCAAGCTATGCCGAAATGACATGCCTGCTTCGGTCGGCGGCCGTCACCCCCGCCCCTGCTCGACGACCCAGGCGGCGATCTGCGTCCGCGAGTTGAAGCCGAGCTTGGCCAGGACGTGCTCGACGTGCCCCTGCGCGGTGCGCTGCGAGATCACGAGTTTCTCGGCGATCGCCCGGTTGGTCAGGCCCTGCGCGACCAGATCAGCGACCTGACGTTCTCGACGGGTCAGCAGGTCGGCCGTCTTCGCGGTCGCCGGGCCCCCCGACCTCTCGTCGGGGCGCTCACCTAGCGCATACGCGATTGCGTCCGCCAGACCGAGACCCCGGCCCTCCCGGACAGCCGCGTCGAACGCACGGTCACCGAGGGCACGTCGGCACTGCCGTCGGCACTCGTCTTGGGACACACGCAGTTTCGCAACCATGACCGCGGGGATCTCCATGACCTGGTGCTGGGCCTGGGCCGCCCCCAGCAGGACGGCGGCGCGGCGCTCCTGACGCTCGGCGGCCGCACTCCAGGCGAGCGCCTCCAGGCACCCGGCAGCCGCGATGCGGTCGTCGACCACACGCGCGAGACGCAATGCCCGCTCCATCAGCCCGCTCGCGCGCTGCCGATCGCCCTGCCGCCACAACACGAGCGCGAGCAACCAGTTCGCGCGTGCCCGGTACTCGTACTCCCCGCGGGGTTCGGTGATCGCGACCACCTGCTCGTGCCACGAGACCGCCTGCGTGTAGTCCCCGCGTGCGCCGGAGGCGATGCCGAGCCCCTGCAACGACCAGATCTCCCGGTGCAGGTCGCCCTCGTCGCGGAACCCCGCCAGCGCATCCTCGAAGCGCTCGGCCGCGCGTGGGAAGTCGCCGCTGTACAACGCGATTCGTCCGGCCGTCAGGTGCAGCAATGGGTGCAGCGACCGATCGGTCACGCGCTTCTCCAGGCACCGCGCCTCCTCCCAGCACGCCGTGGCGGCGGCCAGGTCGAGCTGCATCGAGGCCAGTTGGCTCGCACTGCACAACGCCATGACGCGGTCGTCGGGCGGCGCCCCCTCGGCGGCCAACAGCCGGGCGAACCAGTGCCGGCCCTCGCTGAGCAAGCCGAAGCACATCCAGAACGGGACCAGGGCGTTCGCGATGCGCAACCCGGCATCCGCCTCGGCCGGCTCCACCAGCGAGAACTCCATCGCATCGCGCAGGTTCGGCTGCTCGCGACCCAGGCGGGCGATCCACTCCGCCTGGCGGGGTCCGATCCATTCCACCCCCGCCTGGTGGACGAGCCGCTCACACCAGTCTCGGTGCCGCCGCCGCAGGCGCGCGTACTCCCCCGCCCCCTGCAGTCTCTCCCGGCCGTAGTCGGACAGTGTCTCCAGGAGCCGGTACCGCACCGCGTTGCCCGGTTCCTCCCGGATCAGGATCGACTTGTCGACCAGCGAGGACACCCCGTCGAGCACCCCCTGCGCCGTAGGGTCTCCGCCGCAGACGTCCTCCGCCGCGTCCAACTCGAAGCCGCCCGCGAACACCGACAGCCGGGCCCACAGCACCCGCTCGCTCTCGGTGCACAGCTCGTAGCTCCAGTCGATGCACATCCGCAGCGTCTGCTGCCGCGTCGGCGCGCTCCGACTCCCCCGGGTCAGCAGCTGGTACCGATCCGTGAGCCGCTGCAGGATCTGCTCTGGCGACATCGATCGCAACCGCGCGACCGCCAATTCGATCGGCAGCGGCAGACCGTCGAGCTGCTGGCAGATCCTGGTGACCGCGTCCTGATTGTCCTCGGTGATCCCGAACCCCGGCACAGCCGAGCAGGCCCGCTCGGTGAACAGCGTCACCGCCTCGTAACTGGGCAAACCCTGCAGCGACGCGGGCCTGTGCGGATCCGGGACGGTGAGCGGGGGCACCCGCAGGACCGACTCTCCGCCGATGCTCAGCGGCTCCCTGCTGGTCGCCAGGATCCGGAGCTCGGGGCAGGTGCGCAGCAGGAACGCCGCCAGTCCGGCGACGGGTTCCACCTGGTGCTCGCAGTTGTCGAGCAACAGCAGCACGTGCAGCGCAGCCAGGTGGTCGGCCAGCAACTCGAGTGGCGGCTGCGCCGAGTGCTCCCGCAGTCCGAGCGCGACGGCGACGGTGTCGGTCAGCAGCGCGGGATCGTGCAACTCGGCCAGTTCCACCAGCCACACCCCGTCGGTGAACACCCGACGTGAGTCCGCGGCCAACCGCAGCGCGAGCCGGGTCTTGCCGACCCCACCCATCCCCGTCAGCGTGACGACCCGAGACTCCGACAGCAGGCGGCGCGCCTCGGCCAACTCGCGGCGGCGGCCGACGAAGCTGGTCAGTTCCAGGGGAAGGTTCCCGACCTTGCCCCGCACGGCGACTGCCATAGACCCGTCACTCTCATCACGCGGCCCCACAGTCACGGTACGCCCGCCGCAGCGACTCGGGTCAGCGCCTCAGGTAGTCCAACTGCACCCGCACCGACTGCTCGGCGACCGGCCACAACTTCTGGTCGACGTCCGAGTACACGTGCTCGACCACCTGCCGCACCGAGGCGTCGTGACCGAGCGTCTCGAGCGCCGCCCGCACCTGATCGAGCCGCTCCTCCCGGTGCGCGAGGTACGCCCGCGCGACCGACTGCAGGTCGGGCAGGTCCGGGCCGTGGCCGGGCAGCACCGTCCGTCCGGCGCCGAGGTCGATCAGCGCCCGCAGCGAGGACAGGTAGTCCCCCAGGTCGCCGTCGGTCGAGTCCAGGACCGTGGTCCCCCTGCCGAGGATGGTGTCGCCGGTGAGCACCGACCCCTCCCCCTCGATCACGAACGACGTCGAGTCCTTCGTGTGCCCAGGGGTCCGCAGCACGCGGATCGCGAGTCCGACCTCCTCGATCAGCTCGCCGTCGGGCAGGCCGGCATCGGTGTGCCGGCGGAACTGCGGATCCACCGCGCGCACCGGCGACCCGGTCAGCCCGACGAACCGGTCGATACCCTCGGTGTGGTCCCGATGCCGGTGCGTGATCAGCGTCAACGCCACCGGGCCGACCTCGGCGATCCGCAGCAGGTGTTCCTCGTCGGCCTCGCCGGGGTCGACCACGACGATCTCCTCCCGGCCCGGGGCGCGCAGGATCCAGGTGTTGGTGCCGTCGAGGGTCATCATGCCGGGGTTGTTCTCGAGCATCACCGCCGCGATCGGGGTGACCTGTCGCAGCTGCGCGTACGCCGGGTGTGCGGTGGTCATGGGCTCAGCGCACCTCCGCGATGACTTCCACCTCGACGGGCGCACCGAGCGGCAGTTCGGCGACCCCGACCGCGGACCGGGCGTGCACCCCGGCGTCGCCGAAGACCTCGCCGATCAGTTCGGACGCGCCGTTGATCACGCCCGGCTGGCCGGTGAAGCCGTCCGCCGACGCGACGAAGCCGACGACCTTGACGATCCGGACCACCGAGTCCAGTCCGACCAACGCGTCGATCGCGGCGAGGGCGTTGAGAGCGCACGTGCGAGCCGCACTCTTGGCGGCGTCCGCGTCGACCGCACCGCCGACCTTGCCCGTCAGCGTCAACTCGCCGTCGACGAAGGGCAGCTGGCCGGAGGTGTAGACGAGGTTCCCGCTCTGCACGGCGGGCACGTACGCGGCCACCGGGGCGGCCACCGGCGGCAGCTCGATGCGCAGTTCGGCGAGGCGCGCCGACCAGTCGGTCATGCCTTCGGCCGCTTGAGGTAGGCCACGTGCTGCTCGCCGGTCGGGCCGGGCAGCACCGACACCAGCTCCCAGCCGTCCGCGCCCCACTGGTCGAGGATTTGCTTGGTGGCGTGGGTCAGCAGCGGCACGGTGGCGTATTCCCAGGTAGTCAATTCGCTCATGGCGGTGAGCCTAGTCGGATCACTGTCGGGCACCGCGACTTATAGGCTCGGGGGGTGGCAGCACCTGCGAACGCACCCGTATACGAGTGGCCCGCCAAGGCGGACAAGGCCCGGTTGCACTTCGTCTCCGGCAAGGGAGGAACCGGGAAGTCCACGGTCGCAGCGGCTTTGGCGCTGGCACTGGCAGCGGGCGGCCGACGTGTCCTGCTCGTCGAGGTGGAGGGACGGCAGGGCATTGCCCAGCTGTTCGACGTGCCGCCGCTGCCGCACGTCGAGACCAAGATCGCGACCGCCGACGGCGGCGGCGAGGTGTTCGCCCTGGCACTGGACATCGAGACGGCGTTTCTCGAGTACCTCGACATGTTCTACAACCTCGGGTTCGCGGGCCGCGCGATGCGCCGCATCGGGGCGATCGAGTTCGCGACCACCCTGGCTCCGGGCCTGCGCGACGTGCTGGTCACCGGCAAGATCAAGGAGTGCGTGGTGCGCACCGACAAGTCGGGGGTCCCGGTCTACGACGAGGTGGTGGTCGATTCGCCGCCGACCGGTCGGATCGGTAGCTTCCTCGACGTGACGAAGGCGATGGCCGACCTGGCCAAGGGGGGTCCGGTGCACTCGCAGTCGGAGGGCGTGGTGCGACTGCTGCACTCCGACGAGACGATGGTGCACCTGGTGACGCTGCTCGAGGCGCTGCCGGTCCAGGAGACCTCGGACGCCGTGCAGGAGCTCGAGGCGGCGGACCTGCGGCTGGGCACGGTGATCGTCAACCGCAGCGGCACCGCGTACCTGCCACCGGAGACGATGGCCGAGGCCGCGGCCGGACGCATCGACGCCGCCGCTGTGAAGGCGGGCCTGGACGCCGCGGGCATCGCGCTCTCCGACGAGGACTTCGCCGGACTGCTCACCGAGAGCATCGAGAACGCCGCGACCCTCGCGGCCCAGGACGACAGCGCGATCGAGCTGGACAAGCTCGACGTCGCGCGGCTGCACCTGTCCGCGCTGACCGACGGCGTCGACCTCGGCGGGCTGTACGAGCTGGCCGAGCAGCTCGCCGAGCAGGGTGTCCGGTGACGGCCGCGCTCGACGTCGACGCGATCCTCACCGACCCGAAGTCGCGGATCGTGGTGTGCTGCGGGGCCGGTGGCGTCGGCAAGACCACGACCGCCGCGTCGATGGCGCTGCGGGCAGCGGAGGAGGGCCGGCGCGTCGTGGTGCTCACCATCGACCCGGCCCGCAGGCTGGCGCAGGCGCTGGGGGTCCGCGAGCTCGACAACACCCCGCAGCCGGTGCCGCTGGGCCCCGGCGCGACCGGCGAGCTGCACGCGATGATGCTGAACATGCGCCGCACCTTCGACGACATGGTGCTCGAGCACTCGACGCCGGAGAAGGCCCAGCAGATCCTCGCGAACCCCTTCTACCAAACAGTCGCGACGTCGTTCTCCGGCACGCAGGAGTACATGGCGATGGAGAAGCTGGGCCAGCTCGCCGCCAGCGACGAGTGGGACCTGGTGGTCGTCGACACGCCGCCGTCGCGAAACGCGCTGGACTTCCTCGACGCCCCGCAGCGGCTCGGCGCGTTCCTCGACGGCCGGATGATCCGGATGCTGTCGGCCCCCGGCCGCGGGATCGGACGTCTGGTCACCGGTGCGATGGGGCTGGCACTCAAGGCCGTCAACACCATCGTGGGCAGCAAGATGCTCTCGGACGCGTCGGCGTTCGTCCAGTCCTTCGAGTCCATGTTCGGCGGATTCCGTGAGCGGGCCGCCCGCACCTACGAGCTGCTGCGTGCCGATGGGACGCACTTCCTGGTGATCGCCGCGGCCGAGCCGGACGCGCTACGGGAGGCCTCGTTCTTCGTCGACCGGCTCTCCACCGAGGGGATGCCGCTGGCGGGCCTCGTGCTCAACCGCACCCACCCGACGCTGAGCGCACTGCCCGCCGACCACGCGGTGGCCGCCGCCGACCTGCTCAAGGAGCGCGGCGAGCACCCGCTGGCCGTGGCGGTGCTGAGGATTCACGCGGAGCGGGCCCGGACCGCACAACGGGAGCTGCGACTACTCGGTCGGTTCACCGGTGCCCACCCGCGGGTCCCGATCGTCGGGGTGCCGTCGCTGCCGTTCGAGGTCTCCGACCTCGACGCCCTGCGTGCGGTCGCCGATCAGCTCACCGGTCGGGCGTAACCGGCTGCTGCGCGGCGCTCCCGGGCAGGGACTCGTCGACGGACTCCGGACGTCGGGCCTGGCGCAGGACCATCGCTCCCAACCCGGCCGCGATCAAGCACGCGACCGCGCCCATCATCAGGCCGACGCGACCGCCGAACTGCTGCGACACCGCACCGGCGATCGGTCCGCCGATCGGTGTGGACCCGAGGAACGCAACCGACCACAGCGCCATCACCCGGCCGCGCATGCTGGGTTCGGCCTCGAGCTGCAGCGTGCTGTTTCCGGTGGACAGGAAGCTGACGCTGGCGGCGCCGACCAGTACCAACGCGACGAGTTCGAGCCACAACGTCGGCGCCAGTGCGGCCGCGGCGATGACCACGCCGAAGATCGCCGACGAGGCGATCAGCGCCGCGACGCCGGTACGCCCGCGTGCCGCGACATACAGTCCGCCCACCACGGCGCCGGCCCCCATCGCCGCGGTCATGAAGCCGTACACCTGGGCGTCCGCGTCGAAGGTGGTGCGCGCGACGACCGGCAGGACCACCTGGAACTCGTAGGCCAGGCAACCGACCAGCGCCATCATCAGCAGCGGAACGAGCAGCGTGGGGGTCCGCCGGACGTAGCGCAGGCCCTCACGCAGCTGGCCGGGACTTCGGACCGCGGGCGGGGAGGGCTGCAATGCGGCGCCGTCCAACCTGATCAACGATGCGACCACGGCCACGAAGCTGACCGCGTTGATCAGGAAGCAGATCCCTAGCCCGCCGGTGGCGATGACGATGCCCGCGACAGCGGGACCGATCGCACGCGCCGCGTTGACCAGCACCGAGTTGAGACTCACCGCATTGTGCAGGTGCTCGGGCCCGACCATCTCCAGCACGAAGGCCTGGCGGGCGGGATTCTCGAAGCAGTTGTTGAGGCCGAGCAGGAATGCGAGCACGTAGACCTGCCACAACGTCACCGTGTGCGTCACGGTCAGCACACCCAGCGTCAGCGCGAGCACGCCCATCATGGACTGCAGCCCGATCATCAGCCGACGCTTGTCCACCCGGTCCGCGACCACGCCGCCGTACGGGCCCAGCAGCAGCACCGGCAGCGTCTGCAGCGCGACGACCAAGCCGAGCGCGGTGCCGGAGCCGGTCAGCTGGAGCACCAGCCAGGACTGCGCGACGGTCTGCATCCAGGTGCCGATCATCGACACGGCCTGGCCGGAGAAGTAGAGCCGGTAGTTCGGAACGGTCAGGGCAGAGAAGGTCGCACGCCGGGCGCCGGCCAGGGTGCTCATGCCCGCACCGGCCGGGCGTCCGCGACGGCCGGGGTGGGCGAGGCCGCCTGGCGGGGCGCGGACATCTGCTCGGCGAGGGCTTCGACCCCGGGCAGCGCCGCCAGCAACGACTCGGCCTGGCCGTGCGGCAGTCGGGCCAGCGCGTCGGTGAACAACGAGGTCCGCTCTCGGCGTAGCCGCTGGTGCAGCTCCTCACCAGCGGCGGTGACCTGGACCAGCACCGCCCGACGGTCGCCGGGATCGGCGGAGCGAGAGAGCAGTCCGTCGGCCTCGAGCTTGCCGATGACGCGAGAGAGCATTGTCGGGTTGAGGCCCTCGACCTCCGCGACGGCGCCGGCGCCGAGCGGTCCGAGCCGGGCGACCGTGCCGAGGACCGAGAGTTGGGTGCGGGTGAGCCCGCCGCCGGACACCTGCCGGTCGACCAGTCGGGAGATCCGGGCCAACGCGATCTTCAGCCTGGTGACCTCGTCCTCGGACGGAACGTTCGTCATCCGCACTCCCTCGAATTGATTGCCTATCGGCAAGCATATAACTCCAGGGAGAACGCGGCCACCCTGCCGGCACCGGACAACGCTGCGATGATCGGCGGCATGGCCGAACTGCCCGACTGGGCGCGCACGCTCGATCTGACCCCGCACCCGGAGGGTGGCTGGTATCGCGAGACGTGGCGCAGCGACGTCACCATCCCCGCGAGCGCCCTACCCGGCCACCCGGACAACCGGTCCGCGGGAACCGCGATCCTGTTCCTGCTGATGCCGGGCGAGCAGTCCGCGTGGCACACCGTGCGCAGTGACGAGCTCTGGCTCTGGCATCGCGGCGGCGCACTCCAGCTGGACCTTGGCGGCGACGACGACAAACCGACCACAGAGAGCGAGCTGCTACTCGGCGCGGACCTGCTCGCCGGCCAGACACCTCAACTGGTGGTCCCGGCGTGGCACTGGCAGCGGGCACGACCGATCGGGAACGAACCCGCGCTGGTCAGCTGCGTGGTGGTGCCGGGATTCGACTTCGCCGACTTCCGACTCGAGCAGTGACGCCGTCTCGAGCGCGAAACCCGCGTGAACTCGACTCGTCCCGGACAGCGCGCTGGCCGGGATCCTGGGATCCCGGCCAGCGTTCAAAGTTCATTCGTTCAGACGACAGAGGCCTGGTGCCGCTGAGCCTCGAAGAAGTCCGCCCAGGACTCGACCTCGGGGTGCTGCTTGAGCAGCGCCCGGCGCTGACGCTCCGTCATTCCGCCCCACACGCCGAACTCGACCCGGTTGTCGAGAGCGTCCGCGCCGCACTGCATCAGCACGGGGCAGTGCCGGCAGATGGTGGCAGCCTTGCGCTGCGCCGCGCCACGCACGAACAACTGGTCGGGATCAACCGCTCGGCATCGCGCCTGCGTAACCCATGCGATTCGAGCCTCGGCCTCTTCAACATCCAACCGGTGGCCCGGGGTTGTCACGGTCATCTTCTGCCCCTCCTGCAGTACAAGCGTCGCCCTCGCTGACGCTGCGGAAAGTGCGCGTTCTCGCTACCACGAGCGAGTTACACCACATTCCTGAACCAGTGTTATCTCTATCACACTGGGTCACAATTTAGGCAATGTATAACGGCTTGCGCAAGTGCCTGGGCGACTTTTTTGGTACGGACGTGCATCCAGGACAGACAGGCTGGTCACGCGCGCGTGAGTCGACTACGGGGCCACGTACGCTGTCTGAGTGCCGATCGCAAAGACAGTCGCGAAGCTCGCCGGATGCACGGCCTTGGCCGGGGCACTCCTGGCGGGTGTGATGTTCCCGTTGGCCGGCGGGTTCGGGATCGCGTCGAACCGGGCCGCCGACACCGTCGACAACGTTTCAGCCGAACTCGTCGAGGGTGACGTGCCCGCCGTGTCGACGATGGTCGACTCCGCCGGTAACCCCATCGCCTGGCTATACGAGCAGCGGCGATTCGAAGTACCGAGCGACAAGATCTCCAACGACATGAAGCTGGCCATCGTCTCCGTCGAGGACCGCCGCTTCGCCGACCACAAGGGCGTCGACTGGCAGGGCACGGTACGGGCGTTCCTGACCAACACCACCAGCGGCCAGGTCCAGCAGGGCGCGTCGACGATCGACCAGCAGTACGTGAAGAACTACCAGCTGCTGGTGGTCGCGAAGACCGACGCCGAACGCCGGGCGGCGATCGAGACCACCCCGGCCCGCAAGATCCGCGAGATCCGGATGGCGCTGACGCTGGACAAGAAGCTGACCAAGGACGAGATCCTCACCCGGTACCTGAATCTGGTCCCGTTCGGCAACGCATCCTTCGGCATCCAGGACGCCGCCCAGACCTACTTCGGGGTCGACGCGAAGGACCTGAATCTCACCCAGGCCGCGATGCTCGCGGGCATGGTGCAGTCCAGCTCGGCGCTGAACCCGTACACCAACCCGTCGGGCGTGCTCGAGCGGCGGAACACCGTGCTCGACACCATGATCGCGAACATCCCGGACCGGGCCGCCGAGATCCGCGCCGCCAAGTCCGAACCGCTCGGCGTGCTGCCCGAGCCGAAGAGCCTGCCCCGCGGCTGCATCGCGGCGGGCGACCGCGGCTTCTTCTGCGACTACGCGCTGCAGTACCTCGCCAACGCGGGCATCAGCCGCGAGCAGGTCGAGAAGGGCGGTCTGCTGATCAAGACCACCCTCGACCCCGCGGTCCAGAACTCCGCGCACAAGGCGCTGACCGGTACCGCCAGCCCCACCACCGAGGGCGTCGCCGAGGTCATGAACGTGGTGCAGCCGGGCCAGGACCAGCACCGCATCCTCGCGATGAGCAGCAGCCGCAACTACGGCCTCAACGGCGCGATCAACGAGACCGTGCAGCCGCAGCCGTACTCGCTGGTCGGCACCGGCGCCGGATCCATCTTCAAGGTCTTCACCACCGCCGCGGCGATGGAGAAGGGCCTCGGCACCAGCGCGGTCCTGCAGGTTCCCGGCCGGGTCGAGGTCAAGGGCATGGGTTACGGCGGCGCGAAGGGCTGCCCGGCGACCATGTACTGCGTCGAGAACGCCGGCAAGTACCCGGCGTCGCTGTCGGTGACCGACGCGTTGGCGCAGTCGCCGAACACCGCGTTCGTCAAGCTGATCGAGCAGGTGGGCGTCACCCCGACCGTCGACATGGCGGTGCGGCTCGGCATGCGGTCGTACGCGCAGCCCGGGTCGTCCGGACAGGGCGACGGCCAGTCGATGGCGGACATGCAGAAGCAGCAGAACCTCGGTTCGTTCACGCTCGGGCCGACCTGGATCAACCCGCTGGAACTGTCGAACGTCGCGGCCACGCTGGCCTCGCACGGCAAGTGGTGCCCGCCGACGCCGATCGACTCGATCGTCGACCGCAACGGGAAACCGGTGTCCATCACGCAGCAGGCCTGTGAGCAGGTGGTCGACCCGGGCCTGGCCGACACCCTCGCGAACGCCATGAGCAAGGACGACCAGGCCGGCGGTACCTCCGCGGCCGCCGCGGGCGCCGCGGGGTGGCGCCTTCCGATGTCGGGCAAGACGGGTACCACCGAGTCGCACATGTCCTCGGCGTTCCTCGGCTTCACCAACAACCTCGCGGGTTCGGTGTACGTCTACGCCGACTCGCCGAACCCGAAGGAAATCTGCACCTCGCCCCTGCGGCAGTGCGCCGACGGCAACGTGTACGGCGGTAACGAACCCGCCAAGACCTGGTTCACCGCGATCAACCCCATCGTGAACAACTTCGGGCCGACGGCACTGCCGCCGATCGACCCCAAGTACCAGCGCGGGTCGCAGAACGCCCAGCTTCCCAACGTCGCTGGAATGGACCAGTCCCAGGCGACCAGCGCGCTCAAGGCGGCGGGCTTCGGCGTCAACGCGGTGACGGCTGCGGGCGACGGCGCCAAGGGCACGGTGCTGAGCACCTCGCCGGCAGGCTCGGCGGTACCGGGTTCGTCGATCACGCTCTACGTCAGTGACGGTTCCGTCCGGGCGGCACCCGCGCCCGCCCCGGCAGCCCCGGCCCCCGGGCCGCAACCGATCCCCGGGCTGCCCCCGCTCCCCCCGCTGCCCAGGTAACGCGCTTCGCGTCTGTGAGCGAATGTGTACCCCGACCGGGATACACATTCGCTCACAGGCGGCGTAGCTACAGGCGGTCCTTGACGGCCTTCGAGATCCGGGATCCGTCGGCCTTGCCCCCGGCGAGGGCGGTGGCAACCTTCATGACCTGACCCATCTGCCGCATACCGGGTCGCTCACCGAGTTCCTCCGCGACCTGCGCGATCGCGGTGTCCACGACGTCGGCGAGTTCGGCGTCGGTCAGCGGGGTCGGCAGGTACTCGTCGATGATCTGCGCCTCCGCGCGCTCGGTGGCCGCGAGTTCGCCACGGCCCGCCTCGGTGTAGATCTCGGCGGACTCGCCACGCTTCTTCGACTCCTTGGCCAGCACCTTGAGGACCTCGTCGTCGGTGAGCTCGCGGGCCTCCTTGCCGGAGACCTCCTCGGTTTGCACGGCGGCCAGGATCATCCGCAGCGTCTTCAAGCGGAGCGGATCCTTCGCCTTCATCGCCGCCGTCATGTCGGCGCGGAGGGTGGACTTCAGGGTGGGCGTGGAGTCGGACATGGTGCCGAACGCTACGCGCCCGCCCCGCCGACGCGCATGTCGTTTGCGGGCGCTGCGTATCCTGAAATGGTGTTTGACAACCCACGCAATGCCCTCCGCGGTACCGCGGCCGGACTGGCCGGTGCCGCGGCGCTCGGCGTCGGCTATGCCTCGCTGATCGAGCGCAACGCCTTCACCCTGCGGGAAGCCACCATGCCCGTGCTCGAACCGGGGTCCTCGTCTCTGCGCGTGCTGCACATCAGCGACCTGCACATGATGCCCGGGCAGAAGCTCAAGCAGAACTGGTTGCGTGAACTCGACCGCCTCGACCCCGACCTCGTGGTCAACACCGGCGACAACCTGTCCCATCAGCGCGCCGTGCCCGCGGTCGTGCAGTCCCTCGGCGGCCTCCTGGCCCGGCCCGGCCTGTTCGTCTTCGGTAGCAACGACTACTTCGCACCGAAGGCGAAGAACCCGCTCAAGTACTTCAAGAAGGAACACAAGCGCACCCACGGCGAGCCGCTGCCGTGGCAGGACCTGCGCGCGGCGTTCAGCGAGCGCGGCTGGCTGGACGTCACGCACACTCGGCGCGAGCTCGAGGTCGCCGGGATCCGGATCGCGACGGCGGGCGTGGACGATCCGCACCTGAAGCGGGACCGCTACGACACCATCGCGGGTGCGCCGAACCCGATGGCCCACCTCAAGCTGGGTATCACCCACTCCCCCGAGCCGCGGGTGCTCGACCGCTTCGCCGAGGACGGGTACGACCTGGTGCTCGCCGGCCACACCCACGGCGGCCAGCTGTGCCTGCCGTTCTACGGCGCCCTGGTGACGAACTGCCAGCTGGACCGCTCTCGGGTGAAGGGGCCGTCCCGGTGGGGTGCACACACCCGGCTGCACGTCTCGGCCGGGATCGGCACGTCGCCGTACGCGCCGGCGCGGTTCTGCTGCCGACCCGAAGCGACGCTCCTGACATTGGTCGCGGCACCCGATCGAGGCCCCAAAGAGGGCGTTCGACCAGGCGTTTCGCGTTCTTCGGCAGTCGTACGCTAGACTTCGCTGGCTGCCGAAAACGGGCAGCGAGCAAGGCACGGGGTGTGGCGCAGCTTGGTAGCGCGCTTCGTTCGGGACGAAGAGGTCGTGGGTTCAAATCCCGCCACCCCGACAGTGCTTTCGAAGGCGTCATCCGCTCAGGCGGGTGACGCCTTCGTTGCGTTTGGGTCCGGGCCACATCGGCTCCGCACGGGCCTTGCCGGGACCACACACGCGATGAGCGTCCACATCCTGTGCGATTTCGCCAACCGGTGTGCGATCTCCCTGAACAGTGCGCCCGCCGCGACCACCGGCGGCCCGCGGCGGGCGATGCCGGAGGGTTTCAGTCCTGATGGAGCTGCACCAGGTTCCCGCAGGTGTCGTCGAACACGGCCGAGATGCCGGACGGGCCGGTGGTCGGCTCGCCGGTGAACCGGACTCCGAGCGCGCTCAGACGCTCGTATTCCGCCCGCACGTCCGCGGTGCCGAACACGATCGCCGGGAGGCCCTGCGCGTAGACGCCTGCGCGATACGCCTCGGCGACCGGGTTGTCGCTCGGTTCCAGCAGCAGCCCTACCCCGTCCGGATCCTGCGGGGACTTGACGATGAACAGGTGGTGCTCCGGCATTGCCAGCAGCTCCTCGAATCCCAGGGTGTCGCGATAGAACTCGAACGCCGCGGCGGGGTCGACGACGTGGATTCCGCACATCTTGATTCGCATGTAGCCGAGGCTATCGGCCGACGCCGACGGTCGACCCGGTCAGCGACTGGCGACCCGGGCCCCGCGCCCGACGACGCGACCCGCCCTCCTGCCCCAGCACGGCCATGAACACGTTACGAAATTGTTGTCCCGACCGGCCAATTCGTGCCCGCACGCAGTCGTTCGCAATCCCGTAGCTACCGACGAGTAGGGACTTTTCCCAGGTAGATACCACTTTTGTTTAACACTTCGGCAATCCGGTCCAGTGTTGAACCAATAATCACGAAACTGCAACGGGTTCCCAAAGGCAGTGGCATGGTGTGAGGAATTTCATCCAGCCGATGCCCCTCGGCAACACCCGGCGGGGCGCAAGGAGACTCGATGTCGAAGCCCTCAGTACGGCAAGTCGCCGTACCCGTAACCAGCGTGGCGGTGGTCGCCGGCATGATGCTGATCGGCAGCCCGGCCGGCGCCGCGCCCACCACAACCTCCTACAAGAACTCGTGCCAGGCCTCGGCGCTGCTCACCGTCCACAAGGTGGCCGACACCTCGATGACGGTCGACGCACCCGTATCGGTGGCACCCGGCGAGACCTTCACCTACCGCATCCAGCCGGGTGGGGCGTCCTTCCCCGACAGCGAGTCCGGTGCCACCACCACCAACGTCTCACGCCTGAAGGTCGACTACGCGATTCCCGACAACGCCACGTTCGTCAACGCTGCGGTCGTGCCGGGCACCGGAATCAACCTGGACAACGTCGCGCCGAGCGTGCTCCGGGTGGACGATTCGGGCAACGCCAGCGCTTCCGGCAACATCATCCGACTGTCCGGCAACAACCAGACCATCGCGAACGGCCCGTCTTCGAGTACCAACAGCGAGGGCGGCATCCGTGCACCCAAGCTGAAGAAGGACCTCAACGGCAACGCCACCAGCGGCGACAGCTGGTTCCGGTTGCCCGCGGTCGACGTCACGGTAGTTGCAGGGGCATCCGGCGTGATCACCCCGTCGGTCCGTACCGCAGGCAATGCCGCCAATTACAACAACGACATGAACTACTACACCTTCCTGCCGCTGGCCAGCTTCCTCGGCAAGCAGTGGGCGCCGACCCGATGCACCCCACGCGACGCGCAGGGTAGTGCGCTGAACGCCGGTGCCGGCCCGCTGGCCACCATCACCGTCAACGCGCCCGCACTCGCCGACACCACCACCACCCTGAACGTCCCGGCCACCGCCAAGACCGGCACCGCCGTCGACCTCACCGCCACCGTCGCCCCCGCGGGCGCCACCGGCACGGTCCAGTTCAAGGACGGC